>JACRLX010000012.1 GCA_016235165.1 Rhodocyclales bacterium | reverse complement strand
TTAATCTGCTTGTGTTCGTTTCGGGGTACGACGATGAAGCACAAGCGGGATTTCAAGGCATTGGAGAAACGCCGGCTCAAGGGCGCAAAGCTCTTGGCAAGCGGCATGTCGAAGTCGGAGGTCGCACGGGAACTCGGTGTGGCGCGACAAACAGTAGCGACCTGGGAGCAGCGGCTGGCCGAGGGTGGCAAGGAGTCGCTCAAGCGCGGTGATTTGGGCCGGCCACGCCAACTCGACGCCGAGCAGGAGCGAGAGCTGGGCAAGGTACTCATGGCTGGGGCATTGGCAGCCGGGTATCCGACCGAGCTATGGACGCTGCCACGGATCGGCAAAGTCATCACCAAGCAGTTTGGCGTGGAATACAGCACCGGCCATTTGTGGCACCTGCTGCGCCGGCTGGGATTCTCCTGCCAGAAGCCCGAGAAGCGCGCTATCCAGCGCAACGAGCCGGAGATTGTTCGGTGGAAGCGGCACGGCTGGCCTGCGCTCAAAAAAAAGCCCAGCGCGAAGGCCGCACCCTCGTCTTCATCGACGAATCCGGATTGAGCGAACGGCCCAGCGTTGCCCGTACCTGGAGCCTGCGCGGACAGACACCGGTTCTCCAGCACAGCTTTACCTGGAAGCAACTCTCGGCCATTGCCGGTCTGTCTTTCTCGCAGTTCTACTTTCGCTTCTTTCCTGGCGCCATTCGCTCCGAGCAAATCATCGAATTTCTCGGTGCGCTCAGGCGTCAGATCAAAAAGCCACTGCTGATCATCTGGGATGGCGCGGCGATCCATCGCAGCCGGAAGCTCAACGCTTGGCTGGAAGAACTGAACGGAGCCTCGACACCATCGGCGAAGTCGGTCAGTTCGCCCGCAATCGGCTCAAGTCCATGCAGCGACGACCCACATTGATCACCGCGTTCTGGAAACAGGCTGAGCTGGCTTTCTGATGTCATCTACTTATACGAGTCTCAATAAATGAGAACAGACCCTAGTCATTCAGGGCCCCGCGCCGCCACCGATTTTAGAGGCACTCGCCGCTTGATCGATTTGGCCCGGTTCCTGCCAAACCTTTCACACTTTCCGACAAGTTAATGATGTTTCGGCGCAATTCCGTGAATTTTGCACGCGGCGGGAAAGGCCTCGAAACGTAGGCTGCGGACCAGGTGCCACCAGCGGTGGATGATTCCGCGTTCACATGCCCGCACATTCGCTCAGCCTCAAATCCAAGCTCAGCCTGTTTACCGCGCTGCTGTTCGTCAGCACCGTGATGGTATTGGCCTTCAAGCTGGAACGGGAAGTCCGCAGCGAGTTCGAGGCGGCCCTGACGGCGCACCAGTTTTCGCGCGTGCAGCGCATCGCCGACAGCCTCGACAATGCCACCCGCGACCGCCTGGCCACCCTCGCCGAGGCGGCAAAAGCGGTAAAGCCGCAATGGGTGGCCAGCCCGGCGCGCCTGAGCCAGTTTCTGGCCGAAGGCAACCTGCACCAGAGGGCCTTTGGCGGCGGCCTGCGCGTGGTCTCGGCCGATGGTCGGACGCTGGCGCTGAGTCCGCAGTTCGGCGCCACCGACGAACTCGATTTCACCCACCGCGAATTCTTCCGCAAGCTGATCCGCCTGGGCATTCCGGCCATCGACGCGCCGTCCCGCGACGGCGTCGATCGCCAGCCGCTGCTGCTGATGGGCGCGCCGATCCGCGATGGCGAAGGCCGCGTCACGGCGGCGCTGATCGGCAGCGTGCGCATCCTCGGCGACGACATGTTCGCCGGCGTCGTGGCAGGCAAGCTGCGCACCGAGGAAAGCGTGCATGTCGTTTCGCTCAAGGATCAGCTCTACCTGGCCTCGACCAACGCCTCGCTGGTGCTGCAAGCGCTGCCGGCCAACGGCGGCGGCATGCTCGGGCGCTATCGCGAGGGGCAGGAGGGTTCCGGCGTCGGCCCCGGCCCGACGGGCGAGGAGGAATTGAGTTCGGCGCGCCGCATGCGCACTCCCGGCTGGATGGTGGTCGCCAGCATGCCCACCGGCATTGCCTTCGAATCGATCAATTCGATCCGCGACAAGATCTACTTCGGTGCCACGCTGTCCTCGCTGATCATTCCGATCCTGCTCTGGCTTTACCTGCACGGCCAGTTGACGCCGCTGTCACGGGCGGCGAAAACCCTTGACGAGATGACGCAGGGCAAGATGCCCCTGCAACCCCTGCTGGCCGAGGGCAGCAAGGAGATACAACGCCTGCTGCACAGCTTCAACCTGTTGCAATCGCATATCAACCAGCAGAAGAATTCGCTCAAGGAGAGCGCGGAAAAGCTGCGCCTCTCGGCCCGCGTGTTCGAGAGCAGTTGCGAAAGCATCGTCATCGCCGACGCCTCGATGCGCATCGTCTCGGTCAACCGCGCCTTCACCGAGATGACCGGCTATGTCGCCGAGGAAGTGGCCGGACATTCCCTGCAATTGCTGGGCGACGAGCAGGGCGACGAGAAATTCACCGCCATGATCGGCCAGCACCTGCGGCATGCCGACCATTGGCAGGGTGAAGTCCGGCACCGCCGGCGCGGCGGCGAAACCTACCCGGCATGGTTGCATGTTTCGGTGATCCGCGATGCCGAGCGACGCCCCGGGCACTATGTATTCGGCTTCCTCGACATCAGCGACCGCAAGCGCGCGGAAGAGCGCATCGAGTACATGGCCTTCCATGATCCGCTGACCGGCTTGCCCAACCGCCGCCTGGCCATGGAACGCCTGGAACTGGCGATTGCCCTGGCCGAGCGCTCCGGCAGCCGCACCGCACTGATGTTTCTCGATCTCGACAATTTCAAGACCATCAACGATTCCTTCGGCCACGCCGTCGGCGACCTGCTGCTACAGGCGGTCGCCTCGCGCCTGATGCTGTGTATCCGCGACAGCGACACGATCTGCCGCCAGGGCGGCGACGAATTCCTCATCGTGCTCGGCAACGTCCACGACACCGACGGCATCACCACCGTGACCGACAAGATCCTCGAAGCGCTGACGCCGACCTTCAACATCGAGGGCAACGAGCTATCTACTTCCAGCTCGATCGGCATCGCGGTGTTCCCCGACGACGGGCACGACATCGACACGCTGCTCAAGCGTGCCGACACTGCCATGTACCACGCCAAGGAAACCGGGCGCAATGCGTGCAGCTTCTTCACCGAGCAGATGAACATCGATGCCGTCGAACACCAGCGCGTGCGCGTCGGCCTGCTGCACGCCATGGAACGCGGCGAATTCCGCCTGCACTACCAGCCGCAGATCGACCTGGCCAATGGACGCGTCATCGGCGCCGAGGCCCTGATCCGCTGGAACCACCCGGAGCGAGGGCTGCTGACGCCGGAACACTTCATCACCATCGCCGAGGAAAGCGGCCTGATCGTGCCGATCGGCGCCTGGGTGCTGCGCGAAGCCTGCCGCCAGGCGGCGGCCTGGCGCAAGACCGGGCTGCCGCAACTGGTCATCGCGGTGAATGTCTCGGCGATCCAGTTCAAGCGCGGCGACATCGAGGCCTGCGTGCGCCAGGCGCTGCAGGAATCCGGCCTGCCTCCGCACTGCCTTGAACTGGAGCTGACCGAATCCATCCTGATCCACGACACCGACCAAATGCTGGAAACCGTGCAGCGTCTCAAGGCGCTGGGCGTGATGCTCTCGATCGACGACTTCGGCACCGGCTACTCCAGCCTTTCCTACCTGACGCGCTTCAAGGTGGATAAGCTGAAAATCGACCGCTCCTTTGTCCATGACATCGAGAAGCAGCCGGGTAACGCCTCGATGGTCAAGGCCATTATCCAGATGGCGCTGAGCCTGAACCTGAAGACCCTTGCCGAGGGCGTGGAAGATGAAGAACTGGTCGGCTTCCTGCGCCGCCAGCACTGCGAGGAAGCCCAGGGTTATTTCTACTCGCGGCCACTGCCGGCCGTCGAGTTCGCCCACTACCTCGCCTTGGCGCGGGCGCGGGACGGCATGCGCGTCGCCTAAACCGTAGCCCGCAGTCGCAGCATCAGATGCACGCCGGCCGCCAGCAGCATGGCGGCGCCCGCGCTGTGGGCAACGGCCAGCCAGAGTGCAAAGCCGCCGAGGACAGTCAGCACCCCGAGCGCAAACTGGAGCAGCAGCAACAGCAGCACCGACGCCGCGACTGCGCGCGCCCCGGCTCGCGCGAGACCATGGATCGCGCCTAACCCCAGCAGCAGCACGGTGGCGAGGGCGCAATAGCGATGCAATAGATGCAAGGCGGCGCCGCCGGCATCGCCCAGCATCGCCGGCGCATTCACCGTGGCGATCGGATTCAGCGCCGCCAGTCCATCCACCGCCGGCCACGCGGCTTCCGCGCAGCCGGGCAGCGTCGGGCAGGCCGGGGCCGCGTAACGGGCGCCGATCAAGGCGCCGAGGACCAGGGCGAACACCAGAAAACCCAGCCCGGCATGCACCAGCGCGGCGCCACTTTGCACCCCGGCTGGCGGCCTGTCGATCCTTGCCGCCAGTACCGTGCGCCATGACAGCAGGACCAGCACCGCGCCGCCGAGCATGTTGATCACGCCGGCCCAGACCCGGTGCGGATCGGCGCTGAACACGCCGACGACCGTAAGCAGGAGCATCAGGACCAGCAATGCGGTGGCAGATCCCTTCGGTCCCGGCAGCGGTTGCGGCCGCAGGCATTGCCAGAGCAGGCCGAAGCCGAGAAACAAGGCCAGCGAGGCAACGACCCGATGCAGGACGCGCACGCCACCGGCATGGGGGTGCGGCCCGCCGGCCAAAATCTGTCCATAGCATTCCGGCCACGGAGAGCAACCGAGCCCGGCGCCATTGAGGCGGATATAGGCGCTGATCAGGACGATCAGCAGCGACAGGGCGGCAAGCAACAGGGCCAGCAGGTGGATGCGTCGCAGCCGGGCGTGATCGGTTTCCATGGCAAAACAGGCGTTCGGAATGAACGTGCTACTTTACGCCTTGCCCGGCGCGACGCCTGCCGATTCGATGAACTCGTCGAGGATGGCCTGCATCCGGGGGCGCAGGTTCCGAACCAGCACGGAATCGACTTCAAGGCGCTCCAGGTGGCCGCAAACGTCTTCCGCCGTGAGCAAGAAGAAGTCCTCCGGTTGCAGCACCACATCGCGGATACACAGGCTGGGAAAACCCACGCCGTGGGCGTCACGGTTCTCGCTATGGACGACGGCGTGCGACCAGCCGGTGGCTGCGCAGATGGCCTCAGCATAGCGGGCGTAAAGAGTGCAGCGCCCGCCGGGCGGCTGCTGCGAGATCACCTTGACCGGACTCACCCTTCGGTCTCGTCAGAACACCAGGACCTTGTCGGCCCAGGTGGTCCATTCGGTGAGCTGGGCCAGGGTGCCGCGCGCCGCGCCCTCGGCCAGTTCGCCCTCGGTGATGCCGCGCGCGTCCATGCAGGTGGCGCAGACCGCCACCCCGGTGCTGCGCCGCGCCACCATGCCCAGCATGTCGGCGAGGTTGTAATAGCCCTGCGGCACCTTCTGCCCCGCTTTGGCGCAGGCGGCGGCATCGCCCATCAGAAATACGCGCACTTCCTCGCCGGCCGCCTTGGCCAGCGAGTTCGCCAGCCGCAGCGCGTTGTAGCTGCGCTCGGTGCCGTAGGGTGGATCGTTGAGTATGAACAAGTTCTTTGCCATGATTTTCTCCCTTGCCGGCGAACTCAGGCTTCGACGGGAAGCCCGGCCGCCTTCCATTCCGGAAAGCCATCCTCCAGGCGCCGCGCCTGGTAGCCCTTCTCGCGCAGCAGCGCGACGGCATCCACCGAGAGCAGGCAGTAGGGTCCGCGACAGTAAGCGACGACCTCGCGCCCCCTGGGCAGGCGCCGCAGGTGGCCGGAAAGCGTTTCCAGCGTGAGGTTGATCGCCCCCGGCACGTGACCGGCGGCATATTCCTCGGGCGGGCGCACGTCGAGCACCGTGACCAGGCCCTGTTTCGCGCGCTTGAGCAGTTCCCGCGCCGGCACCGGTTCCAGATCGTCGCGCGCCGTGACATAGGTGCGCAGCAGTTGCGCCACCTCGGCCACGCGCGACTCGGCCACCGTGGCCAGGGCGCCGAGCAAATCCACCACGTCGGGGCCGGCGACCTCGTAGTACACCCGCACGCCTTCCTTGCGCGCGCGGACCAGGCCGGCCTGGCGCAGCTCCTGCAGGTGCTTGGAGGCATTGGCCACGGACAGTTTCGTCATCGCTGCCAGTTCATCCACACCGCGCGGGCCCTGGCTGACGAACTCCAGCAGCTCCAGCCGGTTGGCGTGGCCGATGGCCTTGGCCACACGCGCCAGCTGCTCGTAGATGTCCTGCTTGAAGTTTCCGGTTGACATTCTGGGGGACGCTCCGTAATATTCAACCAATCGGTTGAATAGTTGACTGGTTGAATTGTAGCCCGCCGCCCGAGCGGACGCAAGCCCGAACAGGAGAGAAGCATATGACGTTCAACGAATTCGCGCTGGCCAACGAAGCGGCGATCCGGCTCGCCGCCTTCCTCGGCGTCTTCGCCGTGATGGCCGCCTGGGAAGTCGCCGCGCCGCGCCGCGCCAGGCTGCATACCCGCCTCAAGCGCTGGAGCGCCAACCTCGGCCTGGTGGCGTTCAACACCGTGCTGCTGCGGGTGTTCTTCCCCTTCGCCGGAGTGGCCTTCGCCGCGCTCGCCGCGCAGCGCGGCTGGGGCCTGCTCAACAATATCGATGTGCCGGGCTGGCTGGCGCTGCTGCTGGCGGTGGTGGCGATGGACTTCGCCATCTGGCTGCAGCACGTGATGGTCCATGCCGTGCCGGTGCTCTGGCGCCTGCACCAGGTGCACCACGCCGATCCCGACTACGACCTCAGCACCGGCGCCCGTTTCCATCCGGTCGAGATCATCCTCTCGATGCTGATCAAGTTCGCCGTGATCGCCGTGCTCGGCGCCCCAGCCGCCGCCGTGCTGGTGTTCGAGGTACTGCTCAACGCCACGGCCATGTTCAACCACGGCAACGTCAGGCTGCCTGCCGGCATCGACGCCGCACTGCGCCTGTTGCTGGTGACGCCAGACATGCACCGCGTGCATCACTCGACCGACCATGCCGAGGCCAACAGCAATTTCGGCTTCAACCTTTCGATCTGGGATCGCCTGTTCGGCACCTATCGGGCGCAAGCCCGCCTGCCCCAGGAGAGCATGGAAATCGGCGTCAGCGGCCTCACCGGCGACGCGCGCTGCGTCAGCTTCGCCGGCATGCTGGCGATCCCCGTCACCCACGACGGCGGCGACTACGCCATCGGTCATGAAATCCGCTGACTTTCATGATGCGGGAAACATCACCCCGCATCATGAAAGTCAGCCTATTCAATCGCCCGCCCCCCTTCGCCCCCCTCGCGGGGGGTTCCTGGTTTGCTCGCTACGCTCGATATCCGACACGATGCCAAATGGCTACTCTTCGCGCTAAAGTGACACGCACCGCCCTGGCCATCGCGCTTGCGGCCGGCCTGGCCATCGCCATCGCCAACCGGGATGCCTTCTCGCAGGAGGCATTGCAGCAATGGCTGGCGGCAGCGGGATGGTGGGCGCCGCTGGCCTTCGTCGCCATCTACGCGGCAGCGACGGTGCTGTTCCTGCCCGGTTCGGTGCTGACGCTGGCCGCCGGCGTGCTGTTCGGCGTGGTCGGCGGTGCGCTCTACAGCCTGGCCGGCGCCACGCTGGGCGCCGTACTGGCCTTCCTGATCGCACGCCATGTCACCGGCGACTGGGTGGCGAGGAAAGCCGGCGGCTGGCTGAAACAGCTCATCGAAGGTGTCGAGGCCGAGGGCTGGCGCTTCGTCGCCTTCGTCCGCCTGGTGCCGCTGTTCCCGTTCAACGTCGTCAATTACGCCCTGGGCCTGACGCGCATTCCGCTCGCTGCCTACGCGCTGGCCTCGGCCGTGTGCATGCTGCCCGGCGCCTTCGCCTACGCCTGGCTGGGCCAGGCCGGGCGCGCGGCACTCGCCGGCGATGCCGGGGCGGTGAAGAACGGCCTGCTGGCGCTGGCGCTGGCGGCAGCGCTGATGTTCCTGCCGCGCCTGATTCGCCAGTTCAAGGCCGGCCTGCTGATCACGCCGGAGATGGCCAAGGCGCTCTGCGACGCGGGTAGCACACCGATCATCGACGTGCGCGAGGCCAAGGATTTCGACGGCGAAACCGGCCACGTGCCGGGCGCGCTGAACATCCCGCTGGGCGAACTGCCGGCCCGCGTCGCCGAACTGGAACCCTGGCGCAACGAAGGCGTAGTGCTGATCTGCCGCACCCAGGTGCGTTCCGGCCAGGCGGCGCGCCTGCTCGCGCGCCAGGGTTTCGCCAGGCTGCGCGTGGTCAATGGCGGCATGCTGGCCTGGCGCGAACGCGGATTTCCCGCAGCCTGGAACGAACGCGTGGAGACGGCAAGTGCCAACACTCGCGCTTGAGCCGGCGCATTCCTTCCCCCGCGCGCCGCATGCGGTGGCGGCGGGCGAGCAGGACACGCTGCCCTCGCGCTACGGCTGGCCGGTGCATCTGCTGGCGCTGGCCGGTTTCACCCTGGCCTTCGTCGGCTGGCTCAACGAGACCTGGCTGTATCTGTTCGACAGCCCGATCTGGCTCAACCGCTACACCGAATACGCCATCATCCTGGCCTTCGGTCTCTGGCGCATCGCCAGCGAGAAAAACGCCTACACCCGGCGCCGGCTGGTAATCCTGGTCGGCGTGGTGACCGGCCTGTGGTGGCTGCTGCCCTGGCTGTATCCCTTCGTCGAGCCCCATGTCGGCTACCTCTGGTCGCAGCCGGTCTTCCCCTCCCTGCACACCCCGGGCACGCTGACTTTCTTCCTGGTGCTGGGCCTGGTCTTCCTCTTCGGCCGGCGCGTGATCTGCGGCTTCGGCTGCCCCTGCGTCGGCATCCGCGAAACCGTCGGCTTCCCCTTCCGCAAACAGACCCCGCGCGGCGAACTGGCCTGGAAGCTGCGCCATCTGAAGTGGCTGTTCTTCGCCTATTACGTCGGCATCATGGTGGCGACCCAGTTCCCCCCCAACAGCTGGACCTTGTCGCTGGTCGGCGGCTTCTACGGCCTGGTCGCGACGACCTACTTCGGCACCTTCTTCCTCGCGCCGCTGGTCGGCAACCGCGCCTATTGCCGCTTCCTCTGCCCCTTCGGTGCGACTTTCGGCCTGATCAACCACGCCGGCTGTTATGACCTGAAGATGGACAGCAAGCGCTGCATCGACTGCGGCCGCTGCGAGCAGGCCTGCGACATGGGCATCCCGGTCTGGCAGCAGGGCAAGGAACACGGCCGCGTCACCGGACTGGAGGACTGCATGGGCTGCGCGCGCTGCGTAGTATCCTGCCCCACCGACGCGCTGGAGATCCGCGACGTGAGGAATTTTCTGCGCCCCGCGCTGCGCCAGGACGCGACCCACCTGCTGCGCCGCGTCGCCGCGCCCGAGCTACCGCGCATCGACTCCTGCGCCGGGCGTCTCTCGTTGACCGAGATCCAGACCCAGGCTTCACGCTGCCTCGACTGCGGCGAACCCACCTGCCGCGCCGCCTGCCCGCTGCACAACCACATCCCGGAATGGCTGATGGCGGCAGCCAGGGGGCGCATCGAGGATGCCGCAAACATCATGGCTGGCACCTCGCCCATGGCCGAGCTCTGCGGCGCGCTGTGCCCGCAGGATCGCTTGTGTGAAGGCTCCTGCGCCCGCCTGCGCCAGGGCGAGGCGGCGGTGGCCATCGGCGCCATCGAGCATGCGGTGACCGAGGAGGCGCTGGCGCGCGGCTGGCGCCCGCCGCTGACGCCGAAGCTACGCCTCGACAAAACCGCCGCCGTGATCGGCGCCGGCCCGGCGGGTCTGGCCTTCGCCGAGGCGATGAACCGCGCCGGCTGGCAGGTCACGGTGTATGACCGCGAGGCGTCGGTGGGCGGCATGCTGGCCACCGGCCTGCCGCCCTTCCGCTTCGACAAACGCATTCTGGATCGCCGTCGCATCCTCATGGAACAGGCTGGCATCGACTTCGAACTCGGTGCCGAAATCGACGAGGCCGCCTTCCTGCGCCTGCGTGACGAATACGACGCTGTTTTCCTCGGCATCGGCGCGCGCCAGCCGCGCGTGATTGGCCTGCATGGCAAAGATCTTTACGGCGTCGACGATGCGCTGTCCTTCCTCGCCCGCATCAATCGCGGCGAAGCCGGCGCAACCGGCGGCAGCCTGGCCGGCAAGCGCGTGCTGGTACTGGGAGGAGGCGACACGGCGATGGACTGCGCGCGCGCGGCGCTGCGCGACGGCGCCACGAGCGTCGCCATCGCTTACCGCGGCACGGCGGAAAAACTGCGCGCCAACCCGCACGAGCGCCGGGCGGCGAGCGAGGAAGGCGTGAGCTTCCTGTTCCAGCACGTCCCGCTGGCGATCGAAGGCGAAGCCGCGGCGCGTGGCGTGCGCTGCAGAGTCGGCGCCGGCGACACGGCGAGCGAGGTCTGCCTTCCCGCCGAAGCGGTGATCCTCGCCTTCGGCCAGCAGCCGGCGGCGCCGCGCTGGCTCGATGCCGCCGGTGTCGCGACCGAGTATGGCGCGATCAAGGTCGATGCCCATGGCCGAACCTCGCACCCGCGCATCTTCGCCGGCGGCGATGCCGCCCACGGCCCCGACCTGATCGTCACCGCCGCCGCCGCCGGCCGCCGCGCCGCGCGCTGCGTGCTGGCGCAGCAGCGGCTGGCCGGCTGGAAGACCTGGCAGGCCTGGCGCGCCGCGCCGCCGCCGCTGATGGCACCGGGACTGGCAACATGAAGCGCGTCACTGCGGCCCTGCTCGCCGTCGCCTCGGCGCCGACTTTCGCCCATGTGCACAACGTCGGCATGGACATCATCTGCACCACGACCGACACACCGCCAGGCCTGACGCTGCTGCCGCTGCTACTGCTGGTCGGCATCGGCATCGTGCGCGCGGTCCTGAAGCAGCGCAAGGATCCCTGATGCAACCGCGCTGGCTGCTGGCGCCGCTGCTGCTCGCGCTGGCCGGCATCGCCGCCGGCATGGTCTGGGTGGACTGGAGCAAGGGCGGCGCCGGGAGCGGGATCTACTCGCGCGAATGGCAGCCCGATCCCGTCCAGGGTTACTGGGACCCGGAGCGCTTCTACCAGCCGGTGCAAAGCGTCGAGGGCCGCTTTCCGGCCGCCGAATGCATCGCCTGCCACGAGGCACTGACCCCCGGCATCGTCGCCGACTGGCGCGAGAGCCGCCACAGCAAGCCCGTCAAGCGCGCGCCGGTGGCCTGCCCGGACTGCCATGGCGACAACCACCGCGCCTTGCGCATGCCCACGCCCCAGGTCTGCGCCAATTGCCACCGCGCGCAGCACGAGGCGATGCAGGAGGAGAAGCGCCACGGCTTCCCCAGTCATGCGCTGGCCATGGAGCGCGCGGTCGACAGCAAGCATTTCGCCGACAAGCCCAAGGCCGAAACCACGGCCTGCGTGCAATGCCACTCGGTGGCCACCAAGTGCGATTCCTGCCACACGCGCCACCGCTTCGACGCCGCCGAGGCGCGCCGCGCCGAGTCCTGCACCACCTGCCATTCCGGGCCGCCACATCCCGATGACGAGGCCTTCTATGCCTCGGCCCACGGCAGGAAGTATCTCGCCGAGGCCGCCACCACCGACTGGAGCAAGCCGCTGCGAAAGGGGAACTACAAAGTGCCGACCTGCGCCTACTGCCACATGCGCGACGGCCGGCACATCGTCGCCGACAAGTCCATCTGGGGCTTCGGCCTGCGCGAGGTGAACCCGCAGACCGCAGAGAACAAGATCAAGCGCCAGCGCTGGCTCGATGTCTGCACCGACTGCCACGGCGAGGAGATGGCGCGCGCGGCGCTCGTCGGGCTCGACCGCGAACGCGAACGCGCCTGGCAAGGGCTGCATCGCACGGAGCGGCGGCTGCGTGACTTGCGCAGCGAGAAGGCCTTCTACCCCGCCGCCGGCGAGCGACCGCCCTATCCGACCGACTGGATGGAGCGCTGGTGGCCCAGGGAGCGCATCGGCTTCTTCGAGGGCCAGGCTTCGGGCTTTTACAACGTCTCGACTATCGAGCGCGACTACTTCGAGATGTGGTACTTCGCCAACCTCGGCGCCTACAAGGCGGCCGCCCATGGCGCGCCCAAACTGGTCGAGGCAGGCCACGCGCAACTGCGCCAGGCCGAGGCGGCGATTGCCACGCAGGCCGACGAGCTGCGCGCCCGCGCCGTCGCCGGCAAGCCACGCCCCGACCCGCGCCCGCTGTGGAACGAGGGCGAATACACGGCCCACAACCGGACGCACAACTGATGCGCTGCACCGCCCTCCTGCTCTGGCTAGCGGCCTTGCACGCTTTCGGCAAGACCTGCGTCGAATGCCATGAGGATGGAGCGAAGAAAAGCTGGGCGCTGTCCAAGCACGGCGTCATTTTCCAGCTGGAAGCCGGGCGCGAACGTCGCCGCGCCCCCGATTGCGCCGGCTGCCACCGCGTCGAAGCGACGACGCCGACGGTACCGCACTACGGAAAAAAGGCCAGCCGCGAACATGCACGCGAAGCGGCGCAGGACAGTTGCCGCGCCTGCCATTCGCCGCGTTATACGACGGGGCAGAACGCGGCCGCGCAGCGCGGCATCGAGATCGGCCTGATGAAGCGGCGCGAGGCCGCCGCCTTGCTGGCCTCGGCACGCAAGGAAACCAGCGGACCCGAACTGGCCCGCATCGAGGCCCTGTACGTCGCCCTCGAAGGCAATCTGCGTGACCTGCGCCTGGGGCTGGCGCACCAGTCGCCCGACTACCAATGGTGGTTGGGCCAGGCCGCGCTCGACGGCAGCCTGCTGCGCATCAAGGGCGCACTCGGCGAGGCGCGGCGCACCCGCGCCTTGGCAGCGTCCGGAAAATGAAGCTTGGCGCCCGTACCGCGTTGAACCGGGCGTCAGGAATGTCCGCGCGCCGTCGGCCGCGGCAGTGCAAAGCGGCTCACCACGCCCGCGATACCGCGCCACAGGCGTGGCAGCAGCCACAGCATCAGCGCCACCACCAGCGCCAGCAGGCCGAGCATGATCCAGGGATGGGCGAACATCAACCACAGGCCGCCCAGCACCACGAGATCCTCGCCGATCGAGGCAGCGATGTTGCTGAAGGGTTCGGGCGAGGTGTTGATCATCGCCCGCGCTCCGGCCTTGGTGAAGTGCGTCCCGGCCGCCAGCGTGCCGCCGAGGACGGCCATTGCCGTCTGCCACTCGATACCCTGACCACCGAAGACCATCGCCGCCAGCGCCGCGCCGGCCGGGATGCGAATGAAGGTATGCACGGTATCCCAGGCGGAATCCAGCCAGGGAATCTTGTCGGCAAAGAACTCGATGAACAGCATCAGGCCGGCGGCGCCGAATACCAGCGGATGTTGCAGCAAGCGCAGGCCGGGCGGCAAAAACACGACTTCAAGGTAGCCGGCCAGGCCGACGACGAAGATCACGGTGTACAGGCGCAGGCCGGCGGCCCAGCCGAGGCCGGCGGCAAGCGCCAGCAGGCCGGCGAAATCCAGCGGCAGGTGGGTGATGTCCATGCGCTATGCTCCGCCTTGGGGGGAAATCCGCTACGCTGTCACTATAACGGCTGCCGGCGGCGGTTCTCAAGCACACCACCATCGCCGCATGCCGCCGGGGAGTTTTTCCACCACAGAATGTAAGCTTGTACCGCGTCGCGCGACCAAGCCAGAGGTTCCCCCGGAGAAAACCATGCACGCCACCCTGCCCCTGCTGACCGAAACCGACTTTCCCGCCCTGCGCCGGCGCGGCGTCGAGACCCTGCAACTCAACCTCGGCTACCGTTGCAACCAGAGCTGCCTGCACTGCCATGTCAATGCCGGCCCCAAGCGCAGCGAGGAAATGAGCACCGAGACCATCGCCGCGGTGCTCGACTTCGTTGCCGCCAGCCCTTCGGTAAGCTGCCTGGATCTGACCGGCGGGGCTCCGGAACTCAACCCCCATTTCCGCTCCCTGGTGGTTGCGGCGCGGGCGCGCGGCCTGCGCGTGATCGACCGCTGCAACCTGACCATCCTCGAAGAACCCGGGCAGGAAGACCTGGCCGACTTCCTCGCTGCCCATCGCGTCGAAATCGTCGCTTCGCTACCTTGTTACCTGGAAGAAAACGTCGACCGCCAGCGCGGCAGCGGCGTCTTTGCCGCCAGCCTGCGCGCGCTGCGCCGCCTCAACCGGCTGGGTTACGGCCGCGCGGATGGCGGCCTGCCGCTGAACCTGGTCTATAACCCGCAGGGGCCCAGCCTGCCGCCCCCGCAGGCGCGGCTGGAAGCCGACTACAAGCGCCATCTCGGCGAGAACCATGACATCGTCTTCAGCCAGCTTTTCAGCCTGGCCAACATGCCGATCCAGCGCTTTGGCAGCATGCTGATTTCCAAGGGCCAGTTCAATGCCTACCTGCAAACCCTGCGCGACGCCCACCAGGCCGGCAACCTCGATGGCGTGATGTGTCGCAGCCTGCTCAGCGTAGACTGGCAGGGCTGGCTTTACGACTGCGATTTCAACCAGCAACTCGGCCTGGCCATCGCCGATGGCAGCCGACGCCTGCACATCAGCGAGGCGACCGCGGCAACGCTCGAACAGCGCACGATCCGGGTCGCCGAGCACTGCTACGGCTGCACCGCCGGACAGGGATCGAGCTGCGGCGGCGCACTGGGTGCGGACACCGCCGCCGCGCCCACCTGCGGGAGCTGACATGGCCGACACATTGCCCGACATCGCCGCCTGCGTCTTCGACGCCTACGGCACGCTGTTCGACTTCAACACGGCCGCCGCCGGCGCGCGCGACGAACTCGGCGACGATTGGCAAAAGCTCTCCGAACTGTGGCGCCTGAAACAGCTGCAATACACCTGGCTGCGCGGACTGGCCGGGCATCACGCCGAGTTCTGGCAGGTTACCGGCGACGCCCTGGATTTCGCCTTGTCGCAGCTGAACATCGACAAACCTGGCTTGCGCGCGCGGCTGATGGATCTCTACCTGCGCCTTGGCGCCTACCCCGACGTGCCGGCCATGCTGGCCACGCTCAAGGCGCGCGGGCTGAAGCTGGCGATCCTCTCCAACGGCAGCCCGGCCATGCTCGCCGCCGTGGTCCGCAATGCCGGCCTGGAAGGCGTCTTCGACGCCGTGCTTTCGGTCGAGGAAGTCGGCGTCTTCAAGCCGCACCCGTCGGTCTATGCGCTCGCCGCTCGGCACCTGCAACTGCCACCCGAACGCATCTGTTTCCTCTCGTCGAATGGCTGGGACGCCCACTCGGCCAAGGCGTATGGTTTCCGCGTGCTGTGGTGCAACCGCTTCGGCCAGGCGCCAGAGCGAATACCCGCGACGCCCGACGGGGAGATCGGCCAGCTCTCCGAGCTGCCCGGCTGGCTCGCCGGCTAGCACCTCAGCGGCCGGCGGCCTTTTGCGCCGCTGACGAGCCCAGGGAATTCATCATGTCGCGAGCGGCACGGGTATCGGCGTCCTTCAGCGCTTCCTGCCGCCGCTTGTCCTCGCGCGCCAGTTCCTGCTGATACGCCTTCTCGCGCTCTTCACGAAAACGTTCCTCGCGGGCACGCGATTCCTCGACCATGCGTTCCCTGAACTCGGCATCCTGCTTCTGTTCCGCGGCCGCGGTTTCGGCCGCTTGGCGCATCAACTCGGAAGCCTTGGGTATGGCTTCGGCGCGGCGCCGGGCTTCCTCGGCCTTGGCCTCGACCTCAAGCCGGCGCATCTCGCGCTCGGCATTCTCCTTCATCGCGCTGAGCCCCAGCCAGGCACCACCCAGCACCAGCAGGCCGAGGATGCCCACGGTCACCGGCAGCACCCAGGGTGAGCGCGTCGGTCGCGCTGTCGGTTCGAGGATCTGGGGCGCAGGCTGCGGCCGCCGCAACTGATCGAGCAATTGGCGATCGAAGGCCTCGCGCGCTTGCGGCCGCCCTAGGATCTCGATCGCATAACGGGCCTCGGCATCGGGTTGCGCACCGTTGGCGGTGAGTCCGGCGACCGCACCGGCGATCGCCTCGTCGCTGCAATCGGCGGCCAGGCCCAGTACGTTGTATAGCGAACTGCGCCGCTGCAAGGCAAGCTGACGCCGCAGCTCGATGCGCAGGGAGTGAATGTCCGACGCTGGATTGGTGGTGTTCATGTCCGATCTCCTTCGAGCCGTCGCCACTGGCGACGCAACATCCTGACTGAATATGCCGGCCTGTCGCGGCGGCAATCAATAGGCTCCGTCTTCATCCCACATTTCGGGCAGGAAGCGCATCACGCGATTGCGTCCACTTGCCTTGGCCTTGTAGAGCGCGACGTCGGCGAACTTCACCACCTGCCAGAAGGTATCGGCATCGGCCGGGAACTCGGCGACGCCGATCGATATCGTCTTCTGCAAAATTCCGTTGGGCAGGGGGATCCTGGTCGCCTCGACTTCGGCACGGATCTTCTCGGCGACCTTCAACGCCGGTTCGATGCCGGTATCGACGAGAACGACGAGGAACTCTTCGCCACCATAGCGCACGGCAAAATCGGAGCCGCGCACGCTGCGCGCCAGCAGGTCGGCCAGGGTCTTGATCACCTTGTCGCCGGCTTCGTGGCCGTGGGTATCGTTGACCTGCTTGAAGAAATCGAGATCCAGCATCAATGCCGCGAAGGAGGCCTTGCGTCGCTGGCTGCTGGACACCAGTGCGCCGACGTAATCCTCGAGGAAACGCCGGTTGTAGAGCCCGGTCATCGGGTCGCGCAGGGAATTTTCACGCAGGTGTTCCATCAGGCGCTTGGCTTCCAGCACCGGCCCGGCCTCGCGCAGATAGACATTCACAAAGGGCACCAGACGGCTGGCCAGGTCGCCCTGATCGGCGCCGGTGATGATCTGCACCACGGCGCCGGCGCTGCCCGACTGGTTGATCGGCAGGCAGACATGGGTGTCGCCTTCGGCGCCGGGACGGAACATGGTGCATAAGCCGGGGAAGGCAACCCCATTGACCTCCTTGCCGGTACGGCGCGCGCGACAGAAATTGGCGTCCACCATCACCTGCGGATCGCAGTAGCGGCAGGTAGCCGCCGCATCGCCGTCGATCGACATCGCGGCCATGCGGTTCTTGCTCGAAGCCACCTCGTAGATCGAGAACCGCTGTATCCGGTATTTGCGGCTCAGCATGTCGGCCAGGCGCTGGTAGATTTCGGCCTTGGTCTGATCTTCCTCGATCGCCTGCTTGAACTGGGACGCCTCGACCAGTGTCTCGACCAGTTCGGTGGTGTGCACCAGTTGGTTGCCGCCCTCCTTGACCTGGAAATTCATCAACTCGCCGACCCGGTCGCGGATGGTGCGGACCTCGCGTTGCAGGAATTCCAGCAGGCGATTGATGTTCGAGGCAATGTCGCCGACCTCGTCGGAGCTGCGTTGCCGCACCCGACCACCGAAGTCGCCTTCGACCGCCTGCGAGGTGACCTCATGTACCGCCTTGGCGGTTTCCGACAACGGACCCATCATCCGTCGCAACAAGGCCAGGGCCACCAGCGCGGCCACCAGCACGGCGACGCTGACCAGGGCAACGGCGATGAGGCCCTGATGGCGCACCTCGGTGAAAGGAATATCGACCTGGATCGCGCCCAATACCGTGCCGGCGCGCACCGTGTGACATTGCAGGCAGTTGGGGATGCCCTGGTCCGAGGCGATGTAGGGAATCACGGCATGAAAAATCAGCTCGCCGTTGACCTCAACCAGTTCGAAGATTTCCCGGCCGCTGGACAGGACTTGCTTGACGTCGTGATGCACAGCGTCCTCGGTGGCAAAACCCGGGCCGAACTGCGCCACCACCGCCGGACCGCGTGCGACGCGAACCTCATTGACTCCGGGAATACCCGACATGCGGGTGAGGAACTGCTGGCGCTTCTTGATGGTGCCGTTGATCATGCTCTCGGTGAGTCCGACCTTGACCGTCTCTGCCACCGAACGGGCATGGCGTTCGGCGGTATAAATCGAGAACTGGCGCAGGCTCAGCGCCGAAAGCACAGTCAGCACCGTCACCAGCACCGCCAGGATGATCGCCGAAACCAGCAGTATCTTGTTCAGCAACTTCACTGCCGGCGCTCCGCACCGAGCCGCTCCGCCCGCACGGCTTCGAGACAGGCCGGACAGAAGCAGGACGCGGCCGACCCCGCCGGCGGTACCGGCAAGACCGCCACCGCCGGCAGCCCGGCGCACCAGCATTCGCCATCGCCGCCGACCATGCCGCAACGGAAACGCGTGCCGCATCGCTGACAACCGCTGTTTGCCTCCGGCACCTCGTTCAAGGCGCCCCCCCGCTGCCGAAGCGTCGGCATGCCTGGCGCAGGAAAGCCATCTGGCGCCGATAGTTGCTACAGGCATCGCAGATCAATACATGCAGGCGCAAGCCGATGCGCTCGGTGAGACCCAGGCGTCGATCCTGTTCCTGCGACATCAGCTCGGTCGCCTGCTTGCAGCTCAGCATCTCAGGCCTCCGCCCCGGCAAACCAACCCTGTTGCAGACAGGCGCGCAGGGCCAGACGCGCCCGATGCAACACCACCCAGCAGTTGGACGTGCTGATGCCGGTTTCCTTACAGATTTCCTCGGTTTCGAGGCCGAGCACCTCGCGCATCATGAACACGCGCGCGGTTTTTTCCGGCAGGTGGTCGAGGCAGGCTTCGAACACGCGCCAGAACTGTTGCTGCTCCAGTGAAGCCTCGGGGTCGGCCCAGCGCGCCGGACGCATCTCCGCGCGCCAGTGACCATCGGTCTCGAACAAGGCGTCAATCATTGCCTCCTCCGCCTCATCGTTGTCCGCCAGGGTCGACAGGGGTGCCTCGCGGCCCTGGCTGCGAATGATGTCGATGATCTTGTTGCGCAGGATGGAGATCAACCAGGTCTTGTACGCGGACCTCTGCTCGAAGTTCTTGCCGCCTGCAAGCGCAGCCAGCAGGGTTTCCTGCACCGCATCCTCGGCCGCCCCGGCGTCGCGCAACTGCAAGCGCGCAAAACGCAGCAGATCCGGGCGCAGGGCGTTCAATTCGGAATGACGGTCCGGCTCCATGAACAGTGTCGTAATTGGGAATGGAACGCATTTTGACGCAATCTGACTAACATGGGAAATCGGCTGGCGTAAGGAAAAGCCGCCGGGCGCGACCAAATGGGGAGCGCCATCGCTACCGGCGCCGTCAACCAACGACAGGAGAAGCACATGAATCGCCGCAGCTGGCTTTATACCGTCACCGGACTGCTTGCCACGCCGTTGCTGACCGGCGTCGCCGCGGGCGCCAACGGAAAGTTCGCCGTCAGCAAGACTCGTGACGAATGGAAGAAACTGCTTTCGGCCGAGGCCTACCAGGTCTTGTTCGAGGACGGCACGGAGCGTGCCGGCAGCAGCCTGCTCAACAACGAAAAACGGCCCGGCACTTACCTTTGCGCGGCCTGCAACCTGCCCCTGTTCGATGCCGCGCACAAATACGAAAGCGGCACCGGCTGGCCCAGTTTCTGGCAGGGCCTGCCGGGAGCGCTGGGGACGTCGACCGATTTCAAGCTGATTTATCCGCGCACCGAATACCACTGCTCGCGCTGTGGCGGCCATCAGGGCCATGTCTTCAGCGACGGCCCGCAGCCCACCGGCAAACGCTACTGCAACAACGGTATCGCCCTGCGCTTCGTCGCCCGCGGCGACGCCTTGCCGGCGCTGCGCACATGAAGCGCTCGCTCGCAACGGCTTTGCTGGCGGCCGGAAGTCTGCTTGGCTGCGCCGCCAGCGCGGAATCGATTCCGGTACCTCCCGGCATGGCCACCGCCATCTTTGCCGGTGGCTGCTTCTGGTGCGTGGAGCACGATTTCGAAAAACTGCCCGGCGTGATCGAGGCCGAATCGGGCTACATCGGCGGCAAAATTCCCTTCCCCACCTACGAACAGGTGGCGCACGGCGGCACCGGCCACACCGAAGCCGTGCGCGTCATCTACGATCCGCGCAAGCTCGGCTACGCGCAGCTGCTCGACCATTTCTGGCGCCACATCGACCCCACGGTGAAGGACCGTCAGTTCTGCGACAAGGGCAACCAGTACCGCAGCGGCATCTACTACCAGAACGACGCGGAGCGCAAGCTCGCCGAGGCGAGTCGCGACCATCTGCTGAAAAGCGGGCGCTTCACCCGGATCGAAACCGAGATCGCGCCGGCATGGAAATTCTGGCCGGCCGAGGGCTACCACCAGGACTACCACAGGAAGAATCCGGTTCGTTACAGCTTTTATCGCCAAGCCTGCGGACGCGATGCGCGGATCGAATTCCTCTGGTCGGATCGATGAGGCGTTTGTCGATCATCCTGCCGGTGCTCGATGAAGCATCCGCGATTGGCGCCCGGTTGGCGGCGCTGCAAGCCCTGCGGGCGCAAGGCGTGGAGTTGGTGGTCGCCGATGGCGGCAGCCGCGACGGCACCGCCGCCCGCTGTGCCGGGCTGGCCGACCATGTCCTGATCGCGGCATGTGGCCGCGCCAGACAGATGAATGCCGGCGCCGCCATCAGCCACGGCGAGATCCTGCTTTTCCTCCACGCCGATACCGAGCTACCGCCGCGGGCTTTCGACGCCATCGTCGGTGCAATCGACGCCGGAGCGCTTTGGGGACGCTTCGATGTGCGGATCGACGGCAGCCACCCCTTGCTGCGGATTGTCGAGCGAATGATGAACTGGCGCTCCCGGCTTACCGGCATCGCCACCGGCGACCAGGCCATCTTCCTGCGCCGCGACCTGTTCGAGCGCATCGGTGGCTACCAAGACATCCCCCTGATGGAAGACATACGCCTCTGTGCCAGGCTCAAGCGCGAAGCCGCACCCGCTTGCCTGGCGGAGCCGGTGACGACTTCGGCACGACGCTGGGAGCAGCATGGAGTCTGGCGCACCATGCTGCTGATGTGGCGCCTGCGCGCGGCCCATTACTTCGGCGCAAATCCCGAAGTGCTGGCGCGACGCTACGGTTACCGCAGCAACTCCTGAAATTGCGCGTGCCGCCCCCGAAGTGTGGCGAATTTTCACCTTGCATCGCAATATTGGCTTCCAACTACTTGTCAATCAAGACAAAACAAGGCATATTCGACCCCATGAATACTAATTCCAGATCGCTATCCGGGCTCACCGAGTCCCTGCCTTTCGTGATACGTTGCGTACGCGACGAGGCGGAACTGGCGAAGGCCGTCACCATCCGGCGCAGTGCCTACGGTCGCCACGTGCCGGAACTCGCGACCCGATTTGCCAGCCCCGAGGAAAGCGACCTCGATGGCAGCAGCCGCGTTCTGGTTGCGCTGTCCAAACTCGACGGAATGCCGCTGGGGAGCATGCGCTACCGAACCAACGAGGCGCGGCCGCTGGATGTCGAACAGTCGGTGGCGCTGCCCGAACGCTTGCGCGCCATGCTGCTGACCGAGGCGACCCGCCTGGCTGTCAGCCAGGCGGCGGTGGGCCGCGTGGTGAAAGCGATGCTGTTGAAGGCCATGTTCCTCCAGTGCGAAGCCGGCGGCATCGACTGTATCGTCGCCGCCGCGCGCACCCCGATGGACCGTTTCTACCAGTGGTTGTATTTCGAGGACGTTTTCCCGGGGGGCGAGTTCATTCCGATGGCCCACGCCGGTATGATTCCGCATCGCGTGATGGTCTGCGACATCGTCGCGACCAAGCACCGCTGGAAAGAGGTCAATCATCCGTGGTACCCGCTGTTCTTCGACATCCATCATCCAGACATCGAGCTGACTCCTTTCCCGGTCGTCGAACCCGTGGCACGCCGCGACCGCGAACCTTCCTCCCGCGCGGAGCTTCGGCAAAGGCGCTGACGCCGCAGCGCCCGATGACCGGCCCGCGTCGCCACCGGTCTGAATGAGTTCCCGCACGCGGCGCCTGCTCTTGCTCGCATCGCGCGAGGCCCTGCGCGGCTTGGTGCGCAGCAATACGCGCTGGCTTGCCGGCCTCTCCTACGCGGTAATTCCGCTCACCCTGGGCGCGCTGATGCTGCTCGCATTATCGGCCTGGGAATCCGGCACCGGCCAGCGCCCCCCGCCCGACCTGCAGTTTGCCGCGCTTTCATTCATTCCCGACGATGGCGGCATGGAACCGGCGGCGGCACGCGAGGCGCTCCGCGGCGCGCGTCCGACGACCTCGTTCGACACCCAGCTCTCCGAGGCTCCGGTCTGGTTCCGCTTTACGCCGCCCAGGCTTGAAGTCGACGCCGCCGGCCCGCCGGTGGTGGTCTTTCCGTCGCGCCACGCGCGTACCCTGAGCTGCTGGCGCGGTACCGACCTGAAGCCGCTGGGCAGCGCGACGCGGGCAGGCGGCAGCGACGCACTGATACTGGCCAACGCGGGGTTTGCGACCAACGGCGTAAATCTCTCCGGCGTACCCTTGCTGTGCCGCGCCACCTTCGTCGGGCCGGCCCGGCTTTCAGTGACCGCCTGGCAGGCAACCGAGTTCGACATTGCGCAACGCGGATTCGCCAACGACATGGGGCTGCTCGAAGGCGGCCTGACCGTGCTGGCGATCTTCATGCTGCTGGCCGCGCTGGTCAACCGCGAGCCGGTATATCTGGCATTCGCCGGTTGGCTGTTGGTGAGCGCGCGCGTCGGTGCGATTTCCGCCGGTTGGGACATGCATTGGCTGGGACACCAGGTGCCGGCGGCGTGGCTCGATGGCACACGCAAGTTCGTGCTCGCCTGCAATTTCCCGCTGACGGCCTTCCTCTTCACACGCCTGTTTCAGGACGACCTCAAGCGACTTGGCGAACACCTCCCGATTCGCGTCCTGGAACTGCTCTGGCTGCCGATGTTCGCGGCCGCCTTCCTGCTGCCCTACCGCAACTTCATTCCGATGCTGTGGATCGGCTCCTTCGTCGGCTACGGCATCATCGTCTGGTATCTTGGCAGCATCCTGCTGGTGTCGCGCTCGCGCATCGCCATGTGGTTCGCCGGCTCGCTGGTGGTCACCGCGATCGCCGGATTCGCCGAAGTGATCAAGGCCATGTTCGGCCTCCCCGGCCCCTTGCCCTATGTCAACAGCGTCACCGCCGCCCTGAGTTCCGGCCTGCTGGTGGCGATGGCCCTGGCGGAGCAAATGCGCATCGAGCGCTCCGGTCGCGAGGGCGCCGAGATGGCCCTGCAAAAAACCTATGACCAGGTTCCGGTGGCGTTTTTCACCGCCGATGCCACCGGCCGCCTGCTGCGCGGCAACCCGGCGCTGGGCCGCCTGCTGGGACAGGGCGTGCTGGAAGGCAAGGCGCGCTGGCAGGATTATTTCGAGCCCGGCAGCTGGGAAGCGCTGTCCAGCCTGCTCGCCGACGGCCCGCGCGGCCAGTTGCGTTTCCAGTCGCGGGACCAGCACGCCTGGTATGAAGCCCGCGCCTCGATCGGCGAGAGCCTGATCGAGGGCTCGATCGAGGACATCACCGAGGCCGTCACCGCCAACCGCAAGCTGATGTACCTGGCCGATCACGACCAGCTCACCGGCACGCTGTCGCGCCGCGCCATCGAGCAGGCCTTGCGCGGCGCGATCCGCGCGGCGGGCGACCAGTCGCCGATAACCCTGGCCTACATGGACCTGGACCGCTTCAAGACCGTGAATGACCTGTTCGGCCATACCGCCGGCGACGAAGTGCTGCGCCAGCTGTGCAACCGGATCAACAAATCGCTGGGCAGCGAACACCTGCTGGGGCGCATCGGTGGCGACGAATTCCTCATCCTGTTGCGCGGCATGGCCCTGACCGAGGCCAGCGCCAAATGCCGCGAACTGGTCGAGTTGATCGACGGCAGCCCCTTCCGCGTGCAGGAGCTGGCCTTCCGCATCGGCGTTTCCTTTGGCGCGGTGGAAGTCACGCCCGGCATCGAGGTCGCGGACCTGATCGCCGCCGCCGACCGCGCCTGTCGCGAGGCCAAGCGCATCGCCACTTCCGGCCATGTGGTCGCCTATGGCGCCGACGCGCCGGCCTTCCAGGAACACGACGAGGAGCGCGTGCTGGTTTCGCGCCTGACGCCGGAGCGGGCGCCGGAATTCCTGGCCATCGCCATGCAGCCGATCATGTCGCTGCACGACCCGCAGGGCTGCCTCGATTTCGAAGTCCTGCTGCGGGCCCGCGCGCCCGACGGCAGCACCATGCCGGCCAGCCGCGTGATCAGCGTGGCCGAAGCCCACGGCCGGGTCGGCGTGATCGACCGCTGGGTGCTGGGCACGGTGCTCGAATGGCTGGATACCCACCTGGCGCAACTGGCCGGCACACGCTTCGTCACCGTCAATTTTTCCGGCGCCTCGATCAACGACGAGCAGTTCATGGCCGATGCCTATGCCATGCTGCGCGCCCACCCGCGCGCGGCGGCGCGGCTCTGCGCAGAAATCACCGAGGGTGTCGCGCTGCGCGATTTCGACCAGACGCGCCGTGTGCTGGAGCGTCTGCGCGAATTCGACGTCAAGCTGGCGCTGGACGATTTCGGCGCCGGCTATACCTCCTTCATGTATCTGTGCGACCTGCAAGCCGACGTGATCAAGATCGACGGCGCCATCGTCGAATCGGCCGCGCGCCATCCCTCGCGCCTTTCCATCGTGCAGGCGATCAGCGACCTCTCGCGCAATCTCGGCATGCGCTCGATCGCCGAATGGGTCGAGGACGCGGCAACCCTGCGCGCCATGGCCGAGGTCGGCATCGACTACATCCAGGGCTTTGCCATCGCCCGCCCCATGGCGCCACGTGAAATCCTGCTCGCGCCACATGCGGCACACTGGATCGCCGACGGCACGATACGCAGTGCGCTGGCCGACATCCAGGCCAACCGGGTCGTGGTGGATGACGGCGCAATCTACTCCGCCGGCAAGAACCTGCACTGATTACGCTAGACTCAAGCCCCTTGGGCAGCCTTTGATGTCTTGCTGAAATGAGCCTGCGTGGAAAGATCTGGTTTGCCCTCGTCATCCTGGCGGGGGTGGTCTCGATGCTCGACCTCGGGCTGGAATACCGGCGCCAGGCCGGCGAACAGGAACAGCGCTTGTGGCGCGATGCCCGCGCCATCGGTGGCCTGCTGCATGCCACCTATTTCACCTATCACGGACAGGTCGGCGCCAATCGCGGCCCCGCCGGATTCGCCCCGGAGCTGGCGCTGGACCGCATCTCGCGCGAATTCGGGCGCCTGACCGGCAGCAAGATTCATTTCCGCGCCGTCTCCGACCATCCGCGCAATCCGGAGAACCAGGCCGACCGTTCCGAACTCGACGCCATCAAGTGGTTTCGCGACAACCCCCAGGCCGGCGAACGCATCGAGCCGGTGGTCGATTTCAATGGCGATCCGTTTCGGCAATACGCCATGCCCTTGCGCATCGCGACGCCTTGCCTGGGCTGCCATGGCGCCGACGGGTACGCCCCCGCCGCCGGCGACATGCGCGGAGAGGAATTCCGCCTCGGCGAGGTCCGCGGCCTGATCAGCGTGCGCATGCCGGTCGCGCACTACGACGCGGTGGCCCTCGACCGCTGGTTGCAGCGCCTGGGCTGGAGCCTGCCTGCCTACGCCCTGATGTTCGTGCTGCTCGGCCTGCTGATCGATCGCCTGGTGCTGCGCCGCCTCAGCCAGATCCGCGCCGGCACCCGGCGCCTGGCCACCGGCGATGCGGCGGCCCGTGTCGAAGCGGGCGACGCGGACGAGCTTGGCGAGCTGGCGCGTGAATTCAACCAGATGACCGACCAGGTCGCCGAGCGCACCGCGGCGCTCGACGCCAGCCGCGAAGAACTGGCGCGGCATCGCGACCAACTCGAGGAACAGGTCGTCGCACGCACCGCCGAGCTTGCCGCCGCCAAGGAAGCAGCGGAGCGGGCCAGCCAGGCCAAAAGCCGCTTCCTGGCCAATATCAGCCATGAAATCCGCACGCCGATGAACGCCATCATCGGCCTGACCCATCTCCTGCGTCGAGGCAAGCCGACGCCAGCCCAGGCCGAGCGACTGGCGAAGGTCGATACCGCGGCAAACCACCTGCTGTCGGTGATCGAAGACATCCTCGACATCTCGAAAATCGAATCCAATACCCTGCAACTGGATCACAAGGACTTTGCCCTGCCGGCAGTCCTCGACCACGTCCGCTCGCAGACCTTTGACGACGCCAGGGCGCGGCAGCTGGTGCTCGACATCGAAGCCGACCAGGTTCCGCCCTGGCTGCGCGGCGACCCGATGCGGCTGCGCCAGGCATTGTTTAACTACGTCTCGAACGCCATCAAGTTCTCGGAAAAGGGCCGTATCCAGCTGCGGGTCAAGCTGATCGGGGAGTTCGCCGACACGCTGCTGCTACGCTTCGAAGTCGAAGACCACGGCATCGGCGTTGCCGCGGAAGAACTGACCAACCTGTTCCACGCCTTTGGCCAGATCGACGGCTCCGACACGCGCAGCTATGGCGGCGCGGGCCTCGGCCTGGCGATTACCCGCCACCTCGCCGAACTGATGGAAGGCGAGGTCGGGGTCGAGAGCCGGCCCGGCCAGGGCAGCCGCTTCTGGTTCACCGCGCGCCTGCAGCGCGGACACGGCGTGATGCCCGAAACCACAACGCTGAACGCCGAGAGCAGCGAGGCCGAGCTGCGCCGCCAGCACGGCGGAGCGAAGCTGCTGCTGGTGGAGGACAACGTGATCAACCGCGAAGTCGCCCTCGAACTGCTGTATGGCGCCGGCATGGATACCGACATCGCCGTGGACGGCATGGATGCGATCGACAAGGCCGCCTCGGGCCGCTACCAGCTGATCCTGATGGACATCCAGATGCCGCGCCTGGATGGCCTCGAAGCGACACGTGCGATCCGTGGCCTGCGCTCCTGTCGGGACGTACCCATCCTCGCCCTGACCGCCAATGTGTTCGAGGAAAACCGCTGCGCCTGCCTCGACGCGGGGATGGACGACTTCGTCGCCAAGCCGGTCGAGCCCGAGGACCTGTATGCCGCGCTGTTGACCTGGTTGCAGCGCAGCCCGCAGCGGCCGACACAAACGGACGAGCGGCCCACCGCTACCGAAGCCGGGGAATCCGATGAAGCCGCCCCCCCGGAGCCGGCGCGCCGGGTTGCCGCGACGGAGCCCCCGCGCGACACCGTGGCGTGGCGGCACCGTCTCGAACAGGTGGCGGGCCTGGATATTGACCGCGGCCTCGATGTGGTGCGCGGCGACATGCGCACCTATTCGCGCATCCTCGCGCTGTTTGCCGACACCCACCTCAAGGACATCGCGCGCATCGAGGACTTTCGTACCAGCGGCAACCTGGCCGGGCTGCGGGAATTGACGCATACGCTGAAGGGATCGGCCGGCAGCGTCGGCGCCACGCAACTCGCCGACAGCGCGAAACAACTGCACGCGCTGATCCTGAAGGAAGGCAAGCCCGAGGAAATCGATGCCGGCTGTCGGCTGCTGCTGGCCAAGCTGGAGCAGACCATCGCCGATCTGCGCCGGGCGCTCGACGGCTAGCGCCGTATCGTCAGCGCCGACTTTTCGCTTCGCGTCGGAAACGGTCAGGGCGCCCTGGTCCGCCGCCAGGCGCCGCCGGCATGGTCCAGCCATTCGGTGACCAGCGGCCACAGGGCGGCCTCGCCCTGGGGCTTGAAAAAACCAAAATGCCCGATGCGTTGCAAGCCATGCGCGGCGGGCGTGATCGAACGATAGTCCACCCCGCCCTGGCGGTAAGCGCCGTGCAACAGGTGCGAGCCGGATTCGTGCAACAGCTCATCGTCGGCAAAGCTCAACGCCAGCACCGGGTAGCTTGCCGTGGCATAAGCCTCGCGCGCGCCGGGCTCGCCGCTGAGCAGGTATTCCGGCGTCAGGCACCAGCGCCGCCATTGCATCATGGCGCCGGTGGGCAGATCACCGACGACGCCGATGCGCGACCCGGGAAAGTAACCGAACAAGGGGCAAAGCGTCGGCGCCAGCACATGCCACAACAATGGTGCCGAACGCCTCGTGCGCGGCGCCAGATGGCGCGTCGAACCGCTGCCAACGGCGATGTTCACCAAGCCGGCGAGGCGCTCGCGCGAAGGCAGCAGGGGCACCACCTGGCCGCCGAAGCTGTGGCCGACGACCATCAGCGGCTGCTCGGGCGCCCCGGCCGCGATGTGCCGCAGCAAGGCGTCGTAGTCCTTGTGCAGCCAGTCGGCAAGATCGGCCTTCACCCGCCGGCGCGGGCCCTTGAGCGATTCACCAATACCGCGATAGTCGAAGGTCCACGCGACATAGCCGCACCGCGCCAGCCAGCGCGCGAAGTGGCTGTAGAAGGCTTGCGGCACCGCCATCGCCGCCGCGATCGCGACCTGTCCCCGCGTCGGACCGTGCGGATCGAAGCGATAGGCGGCGAGTGGGTAGCCGTCGGCGGCGGCAAAATCGATGCGTTCCATGCAGGAAGTCTAGTGGAAGTCGCGGCTGCGGGTGGGCAGCGTGTTGCGCAAAAGTCGGCGCTGGCGAGACGCCAAATCGACGAGCACCATTCCCTCGGCTGGATCAGCTCCTTCTTCCAGATCAACGAAGATCATGCCACTGGCCGCCCAATGATGAATGTGGGGCTTTGGCGATCGATGGTGCATCGCTGGCATAATGAAACCAGCGATTGCTTCATGAGTAGATTGGCGTTGTTACCCCATGTACTCAACCGACGCCGGTGAAGTCTTAAGCGTAAACCACAGGGATCATGAACTTCACATCGCGGCAATTCAATCTTGACTTGAATGATCGAATGAGCGGCTCGCTTTCCGCCAAGGCGGCAGCTGCACTGGAGAAGTTGTCGACTGCGGAAGGAACGGAATCGCGAGGGGCAATCTTCACGAAAGTCGAAGTTGTCGAGTTCATCCTCGATCTGATCGGATATACCGAAGACCAGGCGCTGACCCGGAAGTGCCTCCTGGAACCCTCATTCGGCGGTGGAGACTTTCTGTTAGCCGCAATCAAGCGGCTGTTAAAGGCGTGGCGGATCGAAAATGGTCCGCGCGATGCGCTGAATGATCTGGGCGACACGATTCGTGCGGTGGAGCTTCACCATGGAACATTTGAATCTACCCGTGACGCAGTAATCACGACACTGTTGCAGGAAGATTTGGTCAGGCAAACTGCGACGGCGCTTGCCGACCGATGGTTGATCCGTGGCGACTTCCTTTTGACTCATCTCGACCGGGATTTCGATTTCATCGTGGGGAATCCGCCCTACGTGCGTCAAGAACTGATACCGGCGCCATTGCTCGCGGAATATCGCGGCCGCTATCAAACAATGTATGACCGGGCCGATCTATATATTCCCTTCATCGAGCGATCGCTTTCAGCACTTTCAGTTGGCGGTAGTCTGGGCTTCATCTGCGCCGATCGCTGGATGAAGAACCGCTATGGTGGCCCGTTGCGCAGCCTTGTAGCCAACCAGTTCCATCTGAAAATCTATGTCGACATGGTGGACACGCGTGCCTTTCATTCCGATGTGATCGCCTATCCGGCGATCACCATCATTGGTCGGGATAACCCTGGCACGACACGCATTGCCCATCGCCCCGCCATCGAGCATGCGACCTTGAAAAAACTGGCCGAGGCCTTGCGCGCCGAGACCTTGCCGCACGATTGCGGCTCCGTCCGTGAACTGGCGCGAGTCACCGAAGGCGATGAGCCATGGCTCCTCGAATCCGCCGATCAGATGGCGCTTATTCGACGACTTGAGCGACAGTTTCCGAGCCTCGAGGAAGCGGGTTGCGTGGTAGGTATCGGTGTTGCGACCGGCGCGGACAAGGCTTTCATCGGTGACTTCGACACTCTCGATGTCGAACCGGACCGAAAGCTGCCATTGGTGACAACTCGCGACATCGTATCCGGCGAGGTGAAGTGGCGGCGGAAGGGCGTGATCAATCCGTTCTCCGAATCGGGTGGACTGGTCGATCTACAAAACTACCCGCGCCTGCGTCGCTATCTTGAATCGCGGAAGGATGTCATTGCCGGTCGGCACTGTGCGCGGAAAACCCCGAACAACTGGTATCGCACCATCGATCGCATCACTCCATCCCTTGCCAGCAAGCCGAAGCTGCTGATTCCCGACATCAAGGGCGAGGCTCACATTGTTTTCGAACCGGGGGAACTGTACCCGCATCACAATCTGTATTTCGTGACTTCCGAGCAGTGGAACTTGCGCGCGCTTCAGGCCGTAATGCTCTCGGCGGTTACCCGCTTATTCGTAGCGACTTACTCAACCAGAATGCGCGGCGGCTTCCTGAGATTCCAGGCGCAATATCTCAGACGCCTGCGTCTCCCGCATTGGCAAAGCGTTTCCGATTCATTGCGGCTTGAACTGATCGATGCCGCCACGAAGCGGGATATGCAGGCGTGCAATCGTGCCGTGTTCAAGCTTTACAGGCTCAGCCACGAGGAAAAGTCCGGCCTTGGAGGCAATGGGGAATAAATGGCTCTTGATCTTGTCGATTACGAAAAGCGCGCCCGCAAGGCCGTAAAGGCGTTCTGGAAGGCGCGGAAAGCAGCGTCGACAAAACAGATTGAATCAGGCAAAACCGACCGGGGCGAACGTGCAGGCGTTACCGGCGGCAAGAACATGGATGAGTTCGTTGCCTTGGTGATTGACATCGTCAAAGCCAACGGCTTGGCCCACGCGCAGATTCATCGTGAACGCACGGTGCTGACCTTGCCGGGTTACTTCCGGCCGACCAAACTTTGGGATCTGCTGGTCATCCACAAGGGCAACCTGATCGCCACCATCGAGCTGAAGAGCCAGGTCGGCCCATCGTTCGGCAACAACTTCAACAACCGCACCGAAGAGGCCATCGGCACCGCGCACGATCTGTGGACGGCTTACCGCGAAGGCGCGTTCGGAAAACAGCCGCGTCCGTTCGTCGGCTGGCTGATGATGGTCGAGGATGCCGCCAAGTCCAGGTCGCCGGTCAAGGACTCATCGCCGCACTTTCCGGTATTTGCGGAATTCAAGAATGCGTCCTATCTCGAACGCTACGACCTGCTATGCCAAAAGCTTGTGCAGGAACAGCTTTACACGACCGCCAGTCTCATCACATCAAAGCGCAGCGCCGCCACGAGTGGCGAGTTTGCGGAGATGTCGTCAATGACAGGGCTTAAGGCATTTGTCACTGCGCTTGCGGGTCACGTTGCGGCGGAGGCGGCACGATTGGGATGACGATCATTACCACCAGCGTTCTGTTTTCTGGTGCTGGCGGAACTCAATGAAAATCCCGGCTGCGGGTCAGCAAGGTACCCAGCAGTCCGCTGTGGTCGAACAAACGCTTGGCGACGAGATGCACCACGGCATGCTCGCCCCTGCCTTCCACCTGCAACTGGCCGGCCACGCCGAGCAGGCGGCTGCCGAGCAGAAGTCGGCGCTGGCGGGACGCCAATTCGTTGAACACCACGACATTGGCGCAGCCGGTTTCGTCTTCCAGGGTGACGAAGATCACGCCGCTGGCGGTTTCAGGGCGCTGGCGGCCGGTAACCAGCCCGGCGCAGCGCACCACGGCGCGATCGCCCTGGCGCCGTAGCTCCAGCGCCGACAGATAGCGTTTCGCCGCCAGCCGTCCGCGCAACAAGGCCAGCGGATGGCGACCAAGGGTGAGACCGAGGCTGCCGTAATCGGCGACGATTTCCTCGCCTTCGCGCGGCGCGGGCAACAGCACATCCGCTTCGCGCGGCGCGATGCCGGCAAAAAGGTCGCGTTGCAGCGGCACGGCGGCGGCGGCCCAGGCCGCCTGGCGGCGATGGCCGGCAAGCTGCCGCAGCGCGCCGGCGGCGGCCAGCAGGTCGAGCTCGCCCTGCCCGAGCCGCGCGCGCCGCGCCAGGTCGGCGAGATCGGCAAAGGGCGCCTGTTCGCGTGCGGCGACGATGCGCGCGCCAGCGGCAGCGGGCAGGCCGTTCACCTGCAACAGGCCAAGGCGCACGGTGGCAAGATCTTTGCCCTCCAGTGAGCACTCCCAGGCGCTGGCGGTGACATCGACCGGCTTCACCGCGACGCCGTGGCGGCGCGCATCCTGCACCAGTTGCGCCGGCCCGTAGAAACCCATGGGCTGCGCATTGAGCAGGCCGAGCAGGAAGGCCGCCGGCTCATGGCATTTGAGCCAGGCCGAAACATAGGCCAGCAGGGCGAAGCTCGCCGCATGCGACTCGGGAAAACCGTAATCGCCGAAACCCTGGATCTGGCGGTAAAGCGCGGCGGCGAATTCCTCGGGATAGCCACGCTCGCGCATGCCGTCCAGCAGCCGGTCGCGAAAGGGTTCCAGGCCACCCTTTTTCTTCCACGCCGCCATGGCGCGCCGCAGCCGGTCGGCCTCGCCGGGCGTGAAGCCGGCGGCGACGATGGCGATCTGCATCGCCTGCTCCTGAAAAATCGGCACGCCCAGGGTGCGCTTGAGCACGCTTTTCAAGGCTTCCGAGTAATAGTGGATCGGCTCCTTTCCTTCGCGCCGCCGCAGGTAGGGATGGACCATGCCGCCCTGGATCGGCCCCGGGCGCACCAGCGCCACCTCGATGACGAGGTCGTAGAAGCCGGCCGGCTTGAGGCGCGGCAGCATCGCCATCTGCGCGCGCGACTCGATCTGGAACACGCCGACGGTATCGGCGCGCGAAATCATTTCGTAGGTCGCGACATCGCCCTGCGGCACCTCGGCCAGGCCGAGGGGGCAACCGTGACGCAGGGTCACGGCGTCGAACATGCGGCGCAGCGCCGTGAGCATGCCCAGCGCCAGCACGTCCACCTTCATCAGGCCCAGCGCCTCGATATCGTCCTTGTCCCACTGGATCACGGTGCGCGCAGGCATGGCCGCGTTCTCCACCGGCACCAGGCGATCGAGCCGGCCGCGACTGATGACGAAGCCGCCGACATGCTGCGACAGGTGGCGCGGGAAGCCGACCAGCATCGCGGCGATGCCCAGCCAGCGCTGCACCGCCGGATCGGCTGGATCGAGCCCGGCCTCGGCAAAACGGGCCGGCAGTTCCTCGCGCCGGTCCCACCAGGCCAGGTTGGCCGCCAGGTGCTCGATTGCCGTCAGCGGAAAACCCAGCGCGCGACCGGCATCACGCAAGGCGCCGCGGGTGCGATAACAAGTCACCGCGGCGGCCAGCGCGGCGCGCTCGCGGCCGTACTTCCCGTAGATGTACTGGACCACTTCCTCGCGCCGCTGGTGTTCGAAATCGACATCGATGTCGGGCGGCTCGTTGCGTTCCTTCGAGACAAAGCGCTCGAACAACATCTCGCTTTCCGCCGGGTTCACCGCCGTGATGCCAAGCGCGTAGCAAACCGCCGAGTTGGCCGCCGAACCGCGCCCCTGGCAGAGGATGCCCTGCCGCCGGGCCCAGGCAACGACATCATGTACGGTAAGGAAGTAGGGCGCATAGGCCAGCTCCGCGATCAACCGCAGTTCGTGCTCCACCTGTCTGCGCACCTTGTCCGGCACGCCGGCCGGATAGTGGCGGGCGAGGCCGCCCTCGGTCAGCCGGCGCAGCCACGAATCCGGCGTCTCGCCGGACGGAACCACCTCCTCGGGATACTCGTAGCGCAGTTCGGCCAGCGAGAACTCGCAGCGCGCCGCAAGCTTCATGGTCTCGGCCAGCAGCTCGGGCGGATACAGGCGCGAGAGCGCCAGGCGCGAACGCAGGTGGCGTTCGCCGTTGGGGAACAGCGCATGGCCGGCCTCGGCCACCGTGGTCTTCAGGCGCAGCGCGGTCAGCGCATCCTGCAAGGGCCGCCGCGAACGTACATGCATGTGCACATCGCCGGCCGCCACCAACGGCAAACGCGCGGCGGCGGCCAGGCTGCGCAAATGCCTCAGCCGCTCGCCATCGTCGGGTCGCAGGTGGCGCTCATAGGCAATCCAGGCGCGGCCGGGGAAATGTTCGGCGAGCCAGCGCGCTTCATCCTGCCAGGTCGCCGTCGCCTGCCCGCGAAGCGGCGTCCCAGGCGCGCAAAGCGAGCCAGCGCCGACTCTTGTCCCTGCTGCGGAAATCCACAAGGCCAGGCAATCCGGCACCCCGCCGCCATCCCAGCCGGCCAGATCCATGCGCGTCAGGTGATAGCTGCCCTTCTCCGCGCGGCGCCGCCCCAGCGTCACCAGCGCCGCGAGGTTGCCATAGCCGGCGCGGTTGCAGGCCAGCAGCACCAGCTTCATGCCGCAAGCCAGGGTCAATTCGGTGCCGTGGATCAGTTTGAGCGGCTGGCCGCGTGCCGCGAGGTGGGCGCGCACGCTGCCGGCAAAGCTGCACTCGTCGGTGATCGCCAGCGCCGCATAGCCCAGTTCGACCGCACGCGCCACCAGTTCCTCGGTATGGGAAGCCCCGCGCAGGAAGCTGAAGTTGGAAACGCAATGGAGTTCGGCGTAGGTCGGCAGGGCGGACATGGCGGGAGCTGGAACGATGGCTGGTTTTATATACAGCCTACCAGATCGTCACGGCTGCCGCACTACCGCCCGGACATCCGCCGTGACGGCCTTGTCCTTCATCGACGCCGTCGACGTCTTCGCCTGCGGCAGACCCGCGGGCTTCAGACCAACCCGACCGCCAATGCCCCGCCGATGACGACCATCGCCGCTGCGACCACGAGTTCGACGACGCGCAGCGTCACCTTCTTCAGGAGCTTCTTGCCCAGCCAGGCGCCGAGGAAGGCGGCCAGCGAAGCGGCCAGCACCAGCCGGCCACCCTCTCCCGCCAGCACGCTCCAGCCCGTGGCCTGGAAGCTCGCGCCGTAGACCACCAGCCGCACGGCATCGACCAGCACCGTGCAGGCCGCGCCGGTGCCGACATAGGCCTCCTTCGACAGCCCGGCCTTGATCAGGAAGGCCGAGCGCAATGCCCCCTGGTTACCCGACAGCCCGCCGAAGAAGCCCGACAGCAGCCCGCCCAGCGGCAGCCAGCGCGGCGGGAAGGAAAGCCGAGCGAAGCGCGGCGAGAGTTCGAGCAAGGCGAAGCCGACGATCAGCAGGCCGATCACCGCCTTGACCGGCGTGAGCTCGTGCGGCCGTCCGGCCAGCTCGTAGCTCGCCAGCGCCGGCAGGCCGGCGAACAGCCCCAGCAGGCCGGCGCCGACGATTGCCGCCAGCGCCGCCGGCAGGCCGAAGCGCAGCACCACGCGCCAGTCCGCGTCGCGGCCGACCAGCCCGATCTTGAACAGGTTGTTGGCCAGATGCACCACCGCCGTCATGGCGACCGCGGCCTGCACCGGGAAGAACAGCGCGAACACCGGCGTGAGTATCGTGCCCAGGCCGAAGCCCGAGAACAGGGTCAGGCCCGAGGCCAGCAGCGCGGCAAGGCAAACGGCAAGAAAGCTCATCGAATCACGAAGGCCACGGACACGGAGTATGGATCATACGTCGCCGCGATCCGGCCGGCGGCGACGCGCGGGCGCGGGCTAGTCGCCGACGCTCTTGATCGCCTGCGAGAACTTCTCCGTCAGCGGCGCCTCCTTGTGCACCAGGTTGTAGTGGCAGGCGATGCAATTGGTGCTGTTCTTCTTGATCGCATCCTCATGGGCGCGCTGACCCCGCTTGCGGGTCGGTGCGATGGCTTCCATCTTGTGGCATTCGCGGCAGGTGTGGCTGTTCTCGGCAAGCATCTTGAGGCGCGCCTTCTCGGCCATCCTGGCGCGCCTGGCGTCGAATTTTTCGGCCGTGCTCCAATCGTTGGTGTGTTCCGAGATCAGGTCATGGGTGCCCATCATGTGGTCGTACACCGCCGGCCAGAAACGCTTGGCGACGTGGCACTGGCCGCATTCCGGACGGGCGCCCGAGGCGTTGGTGTAATGCTTCGACTGCTTGAACTCCTCATAGACGTAGGCACCCATCGAATGGCAGGAAACGCAGAATGCCGTCGAGTTGCCGCGGATGTTGAGCTCTTCCGCCACCACGAAGGAAACGCCCAGCGCCGCCGCGGCCGCCACGCCGGCGACCAGGCCGTTCAAGGGGCTCCTGAAGAAGTCGTGCAGCGCGCCCCACAGGCGGCGCGCGCGCGGGGCGCTCTCCGGGCCCTTACTTGAGTTCGACGGCATTGACGTGCCCATCCTTCTTGCCCAGCGAAAGCTTGAGCGGCATGCTGACGTAATGGAAGCGCGTGGTGCTGGCGTCGTCATGCACCGCAATGCCGATCGGATAGGTCTGGCCGGGCGCCAGCGCCACGTCGTCCTTCTGCCCGGTGTTGAGCTTGCGCCAGATCATCATGGTCCACACGCCCTTCTCCCACTTGCCGCTGGCGTTGAGGTCGGCCGCCGAGCCGTCCTGCCTGGCGTTGAGGATGAAGCCGGGCAGCAGGTCGCCGTCCTTCATCTTGCTCGCGTCATAGGGAATGCTGTTGCCGTCGTCCAGCCTCGGCGCTTTCGGGTCGCGGAACTGCGCTTCGGTCAGCGCCACGCGGCCGGAGTTCTTCGCCGGATCGAACATGAACCTGGGCTGCTTCTTGTCGCCATCCCAGTTGGAATCGAAGGGCTTCTTGCCCTTGTCGAAGTTGCGCCACTGGAAGACGTGGGAGTCGTCGGCCTTGCCGACCGGCAGTGAGCGGTAGGCGCGCGCCTGCCACAGGTCGAGGAACACGCCCCTGGCCATCAGCGCATCGAGCGCGGCCTTGTCCTTGACCTTGTCCCAGCCGCCGCGGTCGTCCATGGCGCTGCGCGTTTCGGCCAGGTATTTGCGGATGTCGTTCTTTTTCATCCCGGCGTCGCCGAGCACGGGGTGGGCCTTGACCTGTTCTTTGGTCGGCTCGTTGGGCGTGTCGCGCATCGAGTTGTGGCAGGTGACCCAGCAGCCTTCGGCCTCGAAGCCGGCCACGGTGCCCTTGTTGTCGCCGACCATGACGTTGAAGCGATCCTCGTAGGACACCTTGGCCTTGCCCTCGCGCACATCCTTGTAGGTCCGCCCGGCGGAATGGGTGCTCCACTGTCCGCCCTTGAAAACCTTGTAGTCGTGGAATACGCCGGCCTCCTTGGCGTGGGTCGGCCAGCTCGCCCGCAGGTAGACGTTCTCCTTGTCGTAGGCGGCTTGTACCGTGACGTTGACCGATCCCGGCTTGCCGGCGACCGGCGTCGGCTCCAGCTTCTTGCCGCTGACGATGGTCTTGCCCAGGTCGGCTTCCTCGTCCTTGTGGCATTCCAGGCAGTTCTTGCCGTCATTGACGCCCGTGGCGCCCGCCTTGTGCGCGGCGCTCTTCATCCATTCCTGCGTGGACTGGCCGGGATAGAACAGCGTGAACTGGCTCTTGGGCACGCTGTCCCAGTTGATTCTCGCCGGATCGGCGGCGTGGCCGGACAGGCTGCAAAGGCCGGCCAGGCCGGCAACGGCTATGTGCGCTTTCATGATTTTCTCCTCCCCGTGGGTCAGGGATAGCCCCTGATGGAGGTGGAAGAGCGCAAGCGCCGTGCCCACCGCGCCGACTCGCGTGTTTCTCTTGCGAATCAGCGAATTGACTCAGCCCGCGGGACCCTGGGATCTTGCCGGAAACGTCACGAGATCATGACACTCGTCACGACTCCGTGTCAATCGCCAGGCGCTTCAGGTGTGGGTAGAGGTTCTGCCGCGCCAGCCCGGAGATGCGTGCCGCCTCTGCGACCTTGCCGCCCGCCTCGGCCATCAGGCGCGTGAAATAGTCGCGCTCGAACGCCTCGCGGGCCTCCCGGTAGCCCGGCAGCGGCTGGTTGGTGCAGGAAACCGGGGGCGCACCCAGCTTGCCGAGCTCGCCCGCGCCGATCATGCCGCCCCTGCCGACCGCCACCATGCGCTCGACCGCATGTTCGAGCTGCCTGACGTTGCCCGGCCAGGGCGCCGCCTCCAGCGCCGCAGCGGCCTCCGGCGTGAAGGGGCCCAGTTCGCGCCCGAACTTGCGATTGAAGCGGTCGAGAAAGAACAGCGCCAGGGGCATTACGTCCTCGGGCCGTTCGCGCAGCGGCGGAATGGAAAGGGCGACGACGTTGATGCGGTAGAAGAGGTCGGCGCGAAAGCGGCCGGCGCGCACTTCTTCTTCCAGCGGCCGGTTGGTGGCGCATACCAGGCGAAAATCGCTGTGTTTCGGCGCCGCCCCACCCAGGCGCATGAAGCGCCGTTCCTGCAGCACGCGCAGCAGGCTGGCCTGGAGCTTGGCGCTCATGTCGGCGATCTCGTCGAGGAACAGCGTGCCGCCGTCGGCTTCCTCGATGACGCCGGCAGTCGCGCGCGCGGCACCGGTGAAGGCGCCTTTCTCGTAACCGAACAGCGTGCTTTCGAGCAGGGCCTCCGACAGCGCCCCGCAATTGACTTCCAGCAGCGGCTTGCCCGCCCGCGGGCTCAGCGCGTGGATCATCTGCGCCACCAGTTCCTTGCCGGTCCCGCTCTCGCCCTCCACCAGTACCGTGGCATCGAGCGGCGCCACCTGGCGCACCTGCAGCAGCAGGCCCTCGATCGCCGCCGAGCGGCCGATGATGGTCGGGCCGGCGCGGCGTTGCGCCAGCGTGGCACGCAGTTCGCCGATCTCCCGGTAGGCGCGATCGAGTTCCAGCGCGCGGACGATGACCGCGTCGAGTTCGTCCGGGTTCTCGAAGGGCTTGGTCAGGTAGTCGAACAGCCCCTCGCGCACGGCGCGCACGGCGTCTTTCACCTCGGCGTAGCCGGTGATCAGGATCGCCACCTGGTGGGAGCGTTCGCGGCGCAGCTCGGCGAACAGGTCGAGGCCATTGCCGTCGGGAAGCCGCTGGTCGAGCACGATCAGGTTGAAGTCGGCCTGCCGGAAAGCCACGCGCGCCTGGGCCAGGTTCGTCGCGACGCGCAGCTCGACCGCGCGATCGCGCAACAGGTCCTTGAACAGGTACTGGGTGAAGGAGTCGTCGTCGACCAGCAGGATCTTCGGATTCACATGGCCTCCATGGCCGGCAGCCAAAGCACGAAGCGCGCACCGCCGCCGGGATTGGCCTCCGCGCGCAACTCGCCGCCGTGCTGCACGGCGATGTGGCGGGCCACCGAAAGCCCCAGGCCGGTACCCCCTGGGCGGGTGCTGAAAAACGGCTCGAACAGATGCGGCACGGCCTCGGCGGCCAGGCCGGGTCCGCGATCCGCCACCGCGATCTCCCATCCGGCATGGCCGTCCTGCGCGGCGGCTTCGAGGCTTGCCGCCAGCGGACCGCGCGGATCGGCCTGCGCCGCGTTCTGGATCAGGTTGAACAGCGCATGGCGCAGCAGTACCGGATCGGCGGTGACGACCGCCGCCTGACCGGCCTCGGGATTGCTGCGGCAGAGGACTTCGGGCGTGGCGCCGACGGTCTCGCGGAAGAACACCGCCGTCTCGCGCATCAGCGCCTCCAGCGCCACCGGTTGCGGTTCGGACCGGGCCAGGCGGGTGAAGCGCAGCATGCGCTGCACATAGCTGCTGCAATGCTCCCCGGCGCGGCGGATTTCGGCCAACAGTTCCCGCACCCGAACGGGATCGTCGGCATGGGCCTCGGCGCGCTGCGCCAGGTTGATCACGCCGACCAGCGGATTGTTGAACTGGTGGGCAATCTCGCCGACCATCTGGCCCATCGCCGAAAGTTTTTCCATCTGCACGATGCGCGCGTGCCCGCTCGACAGTTCGCGGAACTGGCGCTCCGCCTCGCGCTGGCGGCGATAGACCGCACCAAACAGCCAGAACAGCGTGACAAACAGGATCGCGCCGCCGATGGCCTTGACCGCCCAGTGCAGGAGCAAGCCATGTCGGAGGGTGGCCGTCAGGCCCTCGGCCGAGCGGTACAGCGACACCGCGCCGTATACGCGGTCGCCGCCGCTGCCCGGCCTGGCCACGGAAAAGGGCACATAGAACTCGATCAGCGGCTGGGGCGGAAGCGCTTCGCCGGCATGCGACGCGCGCTCGCCCGGATCGAATACCGCCGCGACGCCGCCGCTGATGGCCTGCGTCAGGTGGCTGTCCTCCGCCAGCCGGCGCCCGATCAGACCCGCTTCGTCGGACCAGACGACCACCTGATCGGCATTGAAGACCTTGATCCGCACCACGCCGGAGAGATCCGCCAGCACGGCAAAGCGGCGCTGCAGATGGCTGCGCGCCTCGAGGTCGCCGGGATGATCGAGATCGGTGGCGCGCAGGTCGCGCGCGGCGATTGCCGTGGCCAAATCGCGCACGATGACCGCCTCGCGCTGGATTACGGCGTCGCGGAAAAAGCTGGACTGGACGTAGCCGGTCGCGATCGCGGTCAGGGCGATCAGAACCAGACTCGCTGCGGCAAAGGTTGCCGGCGGGGCAAACGGACGGAGGATCATGGGCGCTCCCGGCTCGATGTCGAACCGCGTTGCGACTTCACGCCGCGGTCATGGGCGGGATGATACCCAACCGGAGTTCCCCTGACCGGGCATTGTGCAGCGGTTGCCAACCCGCAAGGTCCGGGGCACACTGCGGCCTCCATGAATCCCGCCTCCCCGTCTCCGCCGCACCGGCCCAAGCGCATCAAGGCCGCCTTCCTCGGCCCGTTCGCGGCGGCGATCGGCCTGATCATGGCGGTCTTCGCCGGCGCGTTGTATCTGATGGAGGCCAAGGTGCGCGACCGCGACCTGGCCGAACGCGCGCAGGCGGTGGCCAAGCTGTTCGCCGTCAAGCTGGACAAGGACGGCAACCTGATGCGCGCCGTGGTCCATGCCATGCGCGGCAACCCGGCGATCGTCGAGGCCTTTCGCCGCGGCGACCGCGCCGCACTGGAACGCAGCGCGCGGCCGCTGTTCGATGCCCTGCGCCGCGACCACCGCATCACCCATCTGTACTTCACCGGGCCGGACCGGATCAACCTCTACCGCCTGCACACCCCGGCCGACTTCGGCGACCGCATCGACCGCGCCACGATGCTGCAGACGCACAGCCGCAAGGAACCGGTACATGGTCTGGAACTCGGCCCCCTGGGCACCCTCACGCTGCGCACCGTGGTGCCCTGGCGCGAAGCGGGCCGCAGTCTCGGCTACGTCGAGCTCGGCGAGGAGGTCAAGCATTTGATCGACGAGATACGGGACAACCTGGCGGTAGACCTCCTGGTGCTGGTGGACAAGCGTTACCTGGCGCAGGACCAGTGGCAGCGCGGCCAGGCGCTGATGCAGCGCCAGGGCGAGTGGGAGCGCTTTCCCAGCCACGTAATCCTGGCGCAGACGCGTCCGTCGCTGCCGGCCGGGCTCGATCCCCCGGCCTTCGCGCGCCTGCTCAACGGCGGCAGCGTCAGGATCAGCGAGGGCGGGCGCTCGCTGCACATGGCCCTGGTACCGCTGGCCGACGCCGCCGGCCATCCCATCGGCAAGCTGGCGGTGCTGCGCGACGTGACCGAGCTCGAGGCCACCTTCACCGGTTACATGGCGGCCGTGATCGCGCTTTCGCTGGCGCTCGCCACCGGCGTGCTCGGCGTGTTCCACGTTGCCTTGCAGCGCGTGGAGAAGGATTACCAGCGCCAGCACGAACTGGAACACCGCCTGCTGCACCTGGATACCGAGCATCAGCGCATCCTGCAGGTGGAAAAGCTTTCCGCGCTGGGCACCATGGTCGGCAGCATCGCCCACCAGCTCAACAACCCGCTGGTCGGCGTGGTCAACATGGCGCAGCTCGCCGACCGCGAAGCCGACGATCCGCGGCGCGCGCGCGCGCTGCTGGCCGAGATCCGCCACGCCGGCGAAGACTGCCGCGGTTTCGTCAAACGCATGCTCGAGTTCTCGAAGGTCTCCTGCTTCGAGAGCAAGCCGACCGCCATGGCGCCGCTGATCGAGGACACGGTGCTGATGTTCCGCCAGGCCGAGCCCCACCACCTGCCGGTGAAGCTCGAACTGCCCACCGAGCCGCCGCTGCTGACGCTGGACCCGATACTGATCCGTCATGCCCTGTTCAACCTGCTGCTGAATGCCGCGCAGGCGACCGAGGGGCAGGCGCCGATCACCCTGCGCCTGGAGCCGGCGACCGACGCCGCGAGCGGCCGCGCCGGGTGGACGCTTTCCGTCGCCGACGGCGGGCGCGGCATCGCCCCCGAAGTCCTCGACAAGATCTTCGTTCCCTTCTTCACCACCCGCGCCGACGGCACGGGCCTTGGTCTGCCGGTCGTGCTCCATGTCGCGCTGCTGCACGACGGGCATGTCACGGCGACCAATCGCCCGGAAGGCGGCGCATGTTTCGCCCTATGGCTGCCACAATGACCACCACACATCGCCCCAAGGTTCTCGTCGTCGACGACGACCACTACACGCGCACCCTGATCGACCACCTGATCGCCGAGACCAGCGAGGTCCGGCTCGCCGCGGACGGCGCCGAGGCGCGCCGCCTGTTCGCCGCCGAGGATTTCAACCTGGTGCTGATGGACCAGCGCCTGCCGGCCGACAACGGCATCGAGCTGATGCGCGAGTTCCGCGCCCGCCGCCCGCACCTGGTCGGCATCCTGATGACGGGCTATGCCGACGTGCGCGATGCGGTGGCAGCGGTGCGCGAGGGCATGTTCGATTACCTGACCAAGCCCTTCGAGGACCTCGAATCCCTCGAGGCCGTGATCGGCAAGGCGCTGGAACTCGACCGCGCCTACCGCGAGATCGATGGCCTGCGTGCCCGGCTGGGCGAAGACGGTACGCCCGCCGTGATCGGCCAAAGCCCGGCGATGGAGCGCATGCTGGGCCAGTTGCGCCAGGTCTCCGGCCTCGACACCACGCTGCTGCTGGAAGGCGAAAGCGGCACCGGCAAGGACCTGGTGGCCAAGCTGGTCCACGCCTGGAGCCCGCGCGCCACAGGGCCCTTCATGGAAGTGAATTGCGGCGGCCTGCCAGAGTCGCTGCTCGAAAGCCTGCTCTTCGGCTACGAGAAGGGCGCCTTCACCGGCGCCAGCGCGGCCTGCGCCGGCTACTTCGAGAAGAGCGACGGCGGCACGCTGTTCCTCGACGAAATCGCCGACATGAGCCCCAAGCTCCAGTCGAGCCTGCTGCGCGTGCTGCAGGACCACCAATGCGCCCGCATCGGCAGTACCCAGCCGCGCCACGCCGACTTCCGCCTGGTGTGCGCCACCAACCGTCCGCTGCCCGGCGAGGTCAAGGCCGGCCGCTTCCGCGAGGACCTTTACTATCGCATCAACGTCGTCGCGCTGCGCCTGCCGCCGCTGCGCGAACGCAAGGGCGACACCGTGCCGCTGGCGATGCACTTCCTCGACCACTTCAACGAAAAATTCGGCAAGGCCTGCGGACCGCTGACACCGGCCGCCGTGGACACGCTGGAGGCCTGCCCCTGGCCGGGCAATGTGCGTCAGCTCAAGCATTGCATCGAGCGCGCGGTGGCCCTGCATCCCGGCGGGCCGGTGGACGTCATGCATCTTTGCCCCTCGGGCATTTCCCAGGCGGACTGCAGCCCGATCGAACAAGACGCGGAGCCGCAGCAACGCGCCGAGGACATTCCCGGGTACGAAGAGGCACGTGCGCGCTTCGAACAGGATTACCTGCGTGCCATCCTTGCCAAAGCGGAGGGCAACGTCTCGGAGGCGGCGCGCCTCTCGGGCATCCCGCGGCAAAACCTGTACGTGCGGATGAAGCGCTGGGGGGTTGTCACTGATTAGCGACAACTGTCACCGTCCAGCGACAGGCATGATCCTCCCATCAAAGTGCTGAAGGCTTGTTATCAATGAGTTAGCTTGGGCAAGCCTCAGGCATGGGGATTGCGTTCATCAGGACAGCAGGTTTCAATTTACCGGGGGCATCGTGTTCCATTCATTCAATAAGCCGTTAGTCGCCGTACTTCTCGGCGCATCGCTGGCACTGTTGCGCCTGCCCGCCGTGGCGGCCGACGCCGCGCCGGTCGACCAGGCAACGATAGAAGCCAACCGCAAGGCCAACGCCGCCTGCTACGAGTGCCACAGCGCCGCCGCCGTGAAGAAGCCGCCGCGCGCCGATCTCGACCTGTCGAAGCTCAAGGAATCGCACATCGAGCCGGCGATCTTCAACCCATCGGACCACGGCGTGATGGATTGCCGCCAGTGCCACGCCAAGAACCACTACACCGAGTATCCGCACGCCGAAGCCGGCAAGACCACCACCAGCCCCTGCACCGAATGCCATGCGGCGAAATCGCTGCGCCTGGAACCGCAATTCAACGCCTCGGTGCACGCCAAGAACAGCGGCCTCAAGGAAAAATTCAGTTGCAACACCTGCCATAACGTCCATGTCAATGTGATCCAGAAGCGCCTCAAGGATCCGGAAAAGATCGTCGCCCAGGACAACCACGGCTGCCTTGAATGCCACAACTCGGAAACCATGTTCGCCAGGTTCGCCCCCGATGACGAAAAGCTGGCGGGCGGCAAGAAGAAGCGCCCCGACATCGATACCATCCACGGCTGGCTGCCCAACGCCAAGGCACACTGGAATGCCGTGCGCTGCATCGAATGCCACACGCCGGAAGTCGCCGAAGGCAAGATGCTCTCGCACGAGATCCTCAACAAGGAAAAGGCGGAGAAGAAGTGCCTGGCCTGCCACTCGGCCAACAGCTCGCTGAAGACCCGGCTCTACCGCCATCTGGTCAAGGGCGAGCAGCAGAAGTACGGCTTCACCAACAGCGTCATCCTCTCCAATTCCTATGTCATCGGCGCGACGCGGCATCCGCTGCTGGATAACCTGATCATCGGCCTGGTGCTGGCCACCCTGCTCGGCGTGCTGGCGCATGGCGTGCTGCGCGCCCTGGCCGCCATGAAGCGCAACAAGGACCAAGCAAAATGAGCGAGCGCACCTATCTCCTGCCCTTGTGGATCCGGCTCTGGCACTGGACCAATGCCCTGCTGATCATCGTCCTGACCGTCACCGGCGTCAGCCTGCATTTTGCCGATCCCAAGCTGCCGCTGGTCGAGTTCTCGCTCGCGGCGCGCATCCACGACATCGCCGGGCTCGCGCTGGTGGCCGCCTACGCCTTCTTCGCCCTCGCCAACATCGTCACCGGCAACTGGTGGCAATACGTACCCAAGCCGCCCGGCGTGATCGACCGCTGCCTGAAGCAGGCCCGCTGGTATGTCTGGGGCATCTTCCGCGGCGAGCCGCATCCCTTCCCGGTAACCCTGCAGAACAACTTCAACACCCTGCAGTCGCTGATCTACTGGGCCATCATGTACCTGGCGATGCCGCTCCTGCTGCTGACCGGCCTGATTTTCCTGTTTCCCGAATTCGCGCCCGACCGCCTGTTCGGCATGGACGGCCTGCTGCCGGTGGCCGTGCTGCACTACCTGACGGGTGCCGCCATCGTCATGTTCATGATCGCCCACATCTACCTTGGCAGCACCGGCAACACTGTCGGTGCGATGTACAAGACCATGATCACGGGCTGGCACGAGCACTGAATTCGCTACACCGATTGCATTTCCATCAAGGAGGTAAGACCATGAAACGCACAACTCTTTCCATCGCCGTTCTCGCCACGCTGACCCTGGCCGCAAGCGGCGCCGTCCTGGCCAAGGAACCGGCGCCGAAGGACAAGCCGAAGGAGCACAAACCCATCGCCGTCACGGCCGTGATGGCCGCCGCCGCCCCCGCCGTCGATGGCTCGGCCTCCGACGCGATCTGGAAGACCGCGCCGGTGACCAAGCTCAAGGCCGTCAAGGGCGCCAACTTCAACAAGGGCGCGACCGAGGCGACCCTGCAGGTGGCCTACGACAAGGAAAACCTCTACATGCTGCTGACCTACAATGATGCGACGCTGTCGGAGCGTCGCAGCCCCTACCAGAAGCAGAAGGATGGTTCCTGGGTCCAGCTGAAGGACCCGGAAGACAAGGGCGGCGACAACGATGTCTACTACGAAGACAAGATCGGCATACTGTGGAACATGAACAACAGCATCGTCGGCTTCGACAAGTTCGGCTGCGCGATCGCCTGCCACGGCGGCGAGCCGGGCAAGCCCTATGGCAACAAATACCTCGAGGAAGCGGGAGAACTGGGCGACCTCTGGCACATGAAGTGGGTGCGCGGAGGATATCTGGGCCAGATCGACGACGGCTATCTTGATCACACCCGCTTCGATCCGGAGAAGGCCAAGAGCGCCGGGCGCAAGACCGATCCCAAGACGGGCGGCGGCTACGAGGACATCAAGCTGGTCAACGGCAAGCCGGAGTTCATGAACAAGAACGGCAAGCCGGCCAACAAGGGCGGCACCTACTGGCTGCCGGTCGAAGACAAGGTGGCCTTCGATGACAGCAAGTTCAAGCCGGGCGACGAGGTTTCCTCGATCCTGGTTGCGCCCTTCGTCGGCGACCGCGGCGAAGTCAAGTTTGCCGGCAAATGGGCCAAGGGCAAGTGGACCATGGAAATCTCGCGCAAGCTGGTCACCGGCTCCAAGTTCGACGTGAACTTCAACGACCTGAAGAAGAGCTACGGCTTCGGCCTCGCCATGTTCGACAATGCCCAGGTGCGCCACGCATTCGTCGAGGAGCCGCTGGTCCTGCAGTTCAAGTAAGCGGATTTGTGGTTAAAGGGCCCGCTGCAAGGCGGGCTTTTTTTTCGTCCCGACGATCGGTCAATAGCCCGTGTGACTCACGCACCGTCGCGCCGGGGTCCGAGCTAAGCGCGATCAACAGCTGGTAGCTGACCAGCTTCGTCTCCATGCTCGGGCGGCCCGGTCACGCAGTGCGAAATGCTTCACGAAGGAATGGGCTCCGAACGTCGCGCCAGCCAGCGCGTGATGCAGGCCGCAAGACCGGCGCGATCGAAAGGCTTGGCGAGGAAATCATCCATCCCGGCCTGACGGCATGCCTCCTGGTCGGATTGCATGGCGTTGGCGGTCAGCGCGACGATCGGCATGCGCGGGCCGGCCGTCGCCAGGGCACGAATCCGCCGCGTCGCCTCCAGGCCATCCATCACCGGCATTTGCATGTCCATCAGGATCAGGGCATAAGTCTGGCGCTGCACGGCCTCGACCGCCTGCCGGCCATCCTCGGCCAGATCGACCTGATAGCCGAGACGCGCCAGCAAGGTCAGCGCCACCTTCTGATTGACCTTGTTGTCCTCGACCAGCAACAGGCGCGTCGCGCCGCGCGCGGAGTCCGCCGCAGCGGCGGAGGTGCTGAAAGTCGGCGCTGATACCACGGCGACCGCCGGTTCCGGCACCGTCACCGGGCCGCCCGGCACGGCCGCGGGCAGATCGAGCGCGATCTGTTCGGGTGCCGGCGGCAAGGGCAGCTCGAACCAGAAGCGACTACCCTGCCCTTCCGTGCTATCGACGCCGATCCTGCCGCCCATGCCCTGCGCCAAGCGCTTGCTGATCGCCAGGCCCAGCCCGGTGCCGCCATAGCGGCGAGCGGTGCTGGCTTCGGCCTGGGTGAACTCGGAGAACAATTGCTCGCGCACCGCCGGCGCAATGCCGATGCCGGTATCGATGACATCGAAATGCAAGCCGGCATCGATGCGGGAAACCCGAACGCAAACTTCGCCGGCATCGGTGAATTTGAGGGCATTGCCGACCAGGTTGAGCAGGATCTGGCGCAGGCGCAGGCTGTCGCCCAGGTAAGTGCCGGCCGCCTCCGGCGCGATCTCGACGTGCAAGCCTATACCCTTGGCCGCCGCGCGATGCCTGAGCACCGAGGCAATCGCATCAACCACGGCGGAAAGCGCAAACGGATGGCTGTCGAACTCCATGCGTCCGGCCTCGATTTTCGAGAGATCGAGGATATCGTTGATGATCGCCAGCAAGGATTCGCCGGAACTCGCGATGTCGTGGGCAAACTCGCGTTGCTGCGGATTCAGCGGTGTGTCGAGCAGCAGGTTGGCGAGACCGATCACGCCGTTCATCGGAGTGCGAATCTCGTGGCTCATGCTGGCCAGGAAATCGCTCTTGGCGCGGCTGGCGCCCTCGGCCACCAGCGCCGCCTCGCGATTGGCGCGAACATAGAGCACGACGGCGATCACGGCCATGATCAGGGTGATGCCGGCGACCGCGATCAGCGAAAAGATCCACGGCCGCTCTGACTGGATGCGTGCCAATTCGGGCAGCGGCCGCGGCAGGTGGATGCTGACCTGGCCGTCGGCCACGGCACGGGATACCAGGATGACCGGCACCTTGGAATCACCGATGCGCATCAGGTCGAATTCGCGCGCGTTCTCGACCGGATGCGCATCGGCGGGTTCCAGGTCGTGCAATTTGTAGCGATCGCGACGCGCCTCCGGCGTCATCATGCCGACCGTCGCGTCCGGCATGCTGCGCATTTCCAGGCTGCGATCCTCGGCGAGGACGATGACGCCCTGGTTATCGGTGACGAAGGCATGATACGGCCGCGTCCAGCGGCGCAACTCGGTGATGTCGCGCTTGACCACCACGGCCCCGAGAAAGGCGCCCGCCGCATCGCGCACCGGATACGAATAGAACAGGCCGGCGACACCGGTCACGAGCCCTACGGCATACTGCTGGCCGGGACGCCCACGGCTGGCATCCTGAAAGTACTCCCGCTTCGCGTAGTTGGCGCCGACAAAACTTTGGGCGCGTCCGGCATTGCTGGCGGCAATGCAATCGCCCGCGGCATTCACCACCCATACCACCTCGGCGCCAAGACCGGCGGCGGCGGCACCGAGGAAGGCATGCAGGCCGGACCGTTGGCCGGCCTCGGTCCACAGCCGCTTGCGTTCCTCGTAGGGCAATGCGGACGCTGCAACGTGCGGCCCGAAGGCCTGCAATTGCCGCCTCACCGCATCTTCGCCGGACAACACGCGCGGCACGTTGCGCAGGGAGCGCAGGGAGTTCTCGATCTCGTCGGCGACACCATCGACCTGGCGGCTGGCCTGGGCATAACCCTCCTGGTAGGCAAGCTCGGACATGTGCGCGCTGTAATAGTTGGCGCTCTTCCACGCCAGCACCGCCCAGGAGGCGATCAGGATGGCCATGGCCTTGTAGGCGAGGCTCTTCGAACGACCCAGCGGACTGCCGAAAAAACTCACCACCAGCATGCCGGCGATCAGCATGCTGGTCACGATCAACAGGATCGAGGCGAGGAAATTCGCCGGCAGTTGCATCCAGAAGTTGCTCACGGCCCGCTTTCCACCCGGTTGCGACCATATTGCTTGGCCCGGTAGAGCGCATCGTCGGCCGCTTTCAGCAGGCGTTCCGCGCCGCTGATGCCATCGCCCTTGACGGCGACGCCCAGGCTGATCGTCAGCTTGACGCATTGCGTTGCCAGCGCCAAGTTGCGCTGCGCCACCGCCGAGCGCATGCGCTCGGCCAGCTGGAGCGCGCCATCCAGCGAGGTATCGGGCGCAATCACCAGGAACTCTTCGCCGCCGTAGCGACAGACGACGTCCGACATGCGGGAAATCGCGCGCAGGGTATCGGCCACCTGGCGCAGGGCCTCGTCCCCGGCATCGTGGCCGTGGCTGTCATTGACCGCCTTGAAATAGTCGATATCCAGCATGAGTACCGCCAGGGGCCGCATGCCGCGATCCGCTGCCGCCCATTCCTGTTTCAGGCGGTCGATGGCATGACGCCGATTGTATAGCCCGGTAAGCACATCGGTCAGCGCCGCCTCGCGCGCGTGCTGGCTGGTGATCGCCAGTTCCAGAAGGCGCCGGCGCAGGGTTTCCTGTTCCAGGCGCAACAGCTGCTGTTCGCGGATCATGCGGTGCCCGGCGCGCAGGCGGGCATCCAGCAGCTTGGGCACCACCGGCTTGTCGAGGTAGTCGTCGGCACCGGCTTCGAGTGCCATGGTCAGGCGCTCGTCATCGTCGGGACGGGTCAGAACCATGATATAGACCGAGCGCCCAAGCTCCGTCTGGCGCAGGGTGCGGATCAGTTCCAGGCCACGGTCCAGATCCGCGCACAGGTCTACGCACACCAGCTGCGGCTGCCGGTCAAGCACCTCGACCAGCCCGTCGTGCCCGCCCTGCGCCAGGTTCACCCGGTGCCCGCCACTTTCCAGCAGGAGTTTCAGGCGCTCCGCCGCCGCCGCGTCTTCGTCGATCACCAGCACCGACAGCTTGCGGCATTCGCCGACCGACTCGCCCACCTGCTGAACCGCCGTGTTCAGCGCGGTAAAGGGCGTCACTTCGCGCACGGCGATTTCCAGCAGCTGGCTCCACTCCTTCCATTCACTCAGCATCTGGTCGCCGAGCTTGGCCAGATTGCCGTCGGCAATTTCGAGTTCGTGCGCCAGCGGCAGCAGCTCCAGGAAACCGGCACGGCGCTCTTCGCCCTGGACAAAGCACAGTTCCGCCAGGCGCGATGCAAGATGGATGCAGCGGACCAGTTGCGCGCTGCGCGAATCGCGCCGCGGACCGTCGGCATCGGGTTGCTCGTGACGCAATACCGCGTCGCAGAACAAACGCGGCAGCCCCCAATCCTGCATCATCGCCGAGGCAACCTCGGCATGCGAGTAGCCGAAGGCATGCTCCTCCAGCGCGGTCAGCCCATTGCCGAGCCTGCCGCCGACCTGTTGCAGCAGCTTGCCATAGGCCAGCGGATGTATGGCGGAAAGGGCCAGGCGGCCGACATTGGCCAACAGGCCGACGGTGAACAGCTCCGGGGGCGGCGCCGCCCTCGTCGCTGCGCCAAGCAACTGCATGGCAACGCCAGTGGCCGCGGAGCGCGACCAGAAGGCCTCGTAGTCGAAGTCGGCGCACTGTCCCTGGCGGTTGCCGGACACCAGCGAAAACGCCAGCACCAGCTGGCGCACCGACTGGATGCCGATCGACATCAGCACGTCCGGCGTCAGTGCCACCACCGGGCGCGGCCTGCCGAAGGCCGCCGAGTTGGCCATCTTGAGCAGGCGCCCGACCATCGCCGGGTCCACCTGCACCGCGTGGATCAGCTCGGGCAGCGTCAGGTTGTCACGCTGGCAAAGGTCCAGTACCTTGAGCGCCGAACCACGCGGCGACGGCAGGTTGCCGCTGGCCTTGAGTTCGACGAATATGGAAGAATCAAGCATGGGAAGCTCCCGATCTCAGGCCGCCTGCGGCAGTTCGGCGGCGCTTGGCGCATCGTCGTAGGGGGATCGAAAACAGCAGCGAAGCCATGTTCACACTTTCTGGCGCACGCCGCGCCTGGCAATGAAGTCAATGCTGCGCTGGCATTCCGCCATCAGGTCGGGAACCAGGGCGGCGGAAAGCATTTCGTCATCGGTGGCAAGACTGGCTTCGAGCCGACTGGCCACCTCCGCCAAACGCTCGGCGCCCACGTTGTGGGCCAATCCGCGCAACTCGTGGGCAAGCGTGGCCGGCACGGCGGCACCAGTCCGCATCGCCTCGCCAAGGCGCCGCTGCGATCTCGCCATGGTCTCTGCCAGCGCCGAGAGCAATTGCTCGATAGCGTCCTGGTCGTCGCCGAAAATTTCGTCCAGGCGTGCGAAGTCGATGGGGTCGGCCGGAGTTTCGTCCGCGATTGCCGGCTCCGCTTGCGGGAGCGCGCCAAGGCCGGGCGCCAGCGGCGACCGAAACATCAGGCGTGCCGCCAGGGTGGTAGCAAGCTGCGCGGCATCGACCGGCTTGGACAGGTAGTCGTCCATGCCGGCGGCCAGGCAGCGCTCGCGATCGCCCTGCGGGGCGTTGGCGGTCATGGCGACGATAGGCAAATGTCGATCGCTGCCCGCTTCGGCGGCGCGAATCGCGCGGGCAGCTTCGAAGCCGTCCATTTCGGGCATTTGGCAATCCATCAAGACCAGTCGATAGCGACCGCTGGCAGCGGCGGCCACCGCCTCGGCGCCGCTGGCAACGACATCGACCAGATAGTCGAGGCGTTCCAGCATATGCACGGCAACCCTCTGATTCACCGCGTTGTCCTCGGCCAGCAGCACGCGTTGCCCCCTGCCGCGGGAAAACGCCTTCGCCTTGATGACATCCACATCCTCGGCGCGGCGCGCGCGAGGTGACGTGGCGCCATCCAGTTCAGCCGCCAAAGCGTGATAGAGGGCGGATTGGCGCAAGGGTCCGACCAGCACGCGCGCGCCCTGGCGATCGAGCGCCCGCCGCTCGCCGCGGCGCGAGACCGGCTGGCAGCAGATCATCGGCACTGCGAAGCCATCGCCGTGCATCGCGGCTATCGCAGCGGGCAGGGTGGCGTCGCGCAGGGGAGGCGCCACCAGCACCAGGTCGTAGGGAATCCGGGCATCGGTGGCGGCAACGAAGCGCTGTTCCAGTTCGGCGAGGCCGACCACGGATTCCGTTTCGACCCCCCAGGCCTGCAAATAGCCTCGCCAAATCGGGGCGGCGCCATGGATGTCACCGGCGAGGATCACGCGCCTTCCGCGCAGCAAGCGCGCGGGATCGGGTACCGCCCGCTTCTCCTCGCCGACGGCAAACGGCAGTTCGACCCAGAAGGTCGATCCCTTGCCCGGCTCGCTCGCTACCCCGGCATGTCCGCCCATGGCTTCGGCGAGACGCCTGGTAATCGACAGGCCGAGCCCGGTGCCGCCATACTTGCGCGTGGTCGAACTGTCGGTCTGGGAGAATGGCAGGAACAGCCGGGCCTGGTCCTGCGCGCTGATGCCGATGCCGGTATCGCTGACCGCCAGCCGCAGCACGATCCGTCCATCCGCGTCCGATCCGCTTTCCGCCGCCAGCGCGCTGACCGTCACATTGCCCCGCTCGGTGAACTTGATCGCATTGGAAAGGAAGTTCAGCAGGATCTGGCGCACACGGGTCGGGTCGCCGATCAGGTGATCGGGCAGATCCGGGGCGATGAAGCTGGAAAGCAGCAGGCTGCCATCGGCGCGCTTGCCCGAAAACACGTCGAGTGCACTTTCGACGGTTTGCCGCAGCGAAAAATCGGTGGCTTCGATGACAAGGCGGCCAGCCTCGATCTTGGAGAAATCGAGGATGTCGCTGACGATGGTCATCAGGCTGTCCGCCGAGCTCTTGATGATGCGCGCGAATTCCGCCTGTTCGGAATCGAGCCGGGTATCGAGCAGCAAGTCGGTCATGCCGATCACGCCGTTGAGCGGGGTGCGTATCTCGTGGCTCATGGTGGACAGAAAATCGCTCTTGAGGCGGGCCGCCTTTTCGGCGGCGTCCCTGGCGTCGAGCAGATGCTGCTGCAGCTGACGCTGCTCGCTGGCGTCGGCAATGCTGACGATGGCATGTTGGTCGAGCGTGTATTGCAGGCGCCGGGCATTGCGCGCCTGGCGCAGATGCAGTCGCCGCAAGCGCAGCATGAAGGGCAGGACCACGGCGGAAACGATCAACGCCAGCAGTCCGGCATCGAGCAGGATCCGGGTCCATTCGTTCACCCCCACCGGCAACAGGCGTTCCAGCAGGTAGGTGACCAGCAGTTCGCCGCCAAAGACGGCGAGAAGCATCACCGCGAACAGCAACAGCAGCAGATGGAGCGAACGCTGTCCTGCCAGCCTTTGGTCGGCGGAAGTGTCGACGCTCATGGCGCGGCCTTTTCCATCGTGCTTTCCCTTTTGAAACCCGGTGTCGCGCCAAACGCGGAAATCGCAAGCGCAGGCGCGCCGCGGGAGGCATCGTCTCAAACCCGGGAATTTCTGTTTATCCGTGAATTACGCGGCAAACTGCGGTATCTACGTAGCCGGATGGGATTTCAGGAAAACAGGCCATGCAGGAACCAGCCGCCGGGACCGCCGGAGTCGCGGAAAATCCACAGCCAGGTACCCCTGCCATCGATGGCGACGAAGTAGTCGCGGCGCGCATCGACGCCATCCCACCAGCCGGATTCGATGCGTTCGGGGCCGCCCAGCAGCCGCAATTCGCTGCCACGCCGGGGACGGCCGCGAACTTCGCGCAACGCTTCGGGCGACTCCAGCAGCCATAAAGGCCTTGGCAGGCTGTCGGTTTCCGGCGCCCCGGCGGCGGATATTTGCGCGGGCATGCGGCTGGCCCGTTCCGGCCGATGGTCGGCATGGCAGGCCAGGCCCCGCACCGCCTCGGCCCCCAGGCGAGCGGTGAGGCGATCGAGCAATTCGGCCAGCATCTCCTGTCCCTGCCCCGCGCCTTCGAACAGCATTTGGCTGCCCCCGGAGCGCGGCTCGCTCGCTCCCGCGCACAGGCGCAGGCTCAGCACCGACGCCGGCAGGCGCAGCGCGTCGAGGCGCTCCTTGAGCACGCGCTCGATGCGCGGCGCGGCATGCATCGGCTGGCTGAACGCCAGCGGCACGACAGTGCATGCGCCCTGCGCATGCCCCAGGCGCAGTTCGATGCTGCGCAACGCGCCATTGCGCACCGCCAGCCAGCCCGTCAGCGCCGCGATCAGGCGGCGCGCGGCAAACAGCAGTACCGGCGCCGACTCCACCGGCGCCGGCAGTTCCACTTCCTGCTCGAAGCGTTCGGGAAACACGAAACAGGGCTGCGGATCGGCAAGCTCGCCCAGCGCCCTGGCCAGATCGAGCACGAAGTCCTTGCCCAGCCGACGCCCCAGGCTGGCGCGCGGCAGCGCCAGCACGGCGCCAAGGCAGCGCAGGCCGAAGCCCTCGATGCGCCGCGCCAGCGGCGGCGGCAATTGCAAGGCGGACAAGGGCAGCGCAGACAGCGCCGCGCGCAGTGCCTCATGATCGGCGCAGACCGTGCCGTCGCCGGCGCGCGCCAGCCAGAGCGCAGCCAGGGGCGTCGGCGCCACCGCCAGTTGCGCCGCCACCCGCATCGCCGCGAGTTCGGCACGCAGTTGCCCCAGCAGGGCCTCCAGGCCGCCGAACAGGCGCAGGCTGGCGCCGATGTCGAGGCGCAGTGCGTCGGCCGCAAGATTGACGTGCGGGGTGTAGCGTCCGGCCCAGCAGGCGAGGGTCGGCCAGAAATCGTCGGCGTGCGCCGCAACGCCCTGTGCGACAGGGAGCTCGCCGCGGAGACCGCCGTCAGGCGGCGGCGCGACGTCGTTCCTGGCGCTCGCCGGCGGCGGGCAATGCAGGGCCAGCCAGAGCATGGGTCACTCCCGACGGGAGCCGCGTCGGACGCGCGATGTCGAGCAGGATGTCCCGCCGCGCCGGCGGACCGCGACGCTTGAGCAGCTGCACACGCAATTGCCGGCCGGCGGCCTGCAATTGCAGACGCAAGGCGGCCGGCGAGGACTGCGCCGCGAATGGCGCGGGACGGAAGCAGAAGGCGACGCCGCCGCCCTCGCCCGCCGCCACCTGCAGGCGGCGCAGGCTGTTGGCCGGCAGGCCGCCGCGAAACCAGCCATCCAGCCACAGCAGCGTCGCCGCCACGCCGCCGCAGCGCAGGGCCTCGACGCCGGCCCATAGCGCATCGCGCGGGCTGCGCGGAAACACCAGACGCAGGCAATCGAGCTCGACGCCGGCCGCCGCCCAGGCCGGTGCATGCGCGGCATGCGGCGGCGCCACCAACAGGACGGTCCGGCCGGAGACGGTCAGCGCCGCCAGCGCCGGCAGCAGCAGGCCGATCTCGCCGATGCCCTCGTACTCAACCAGGAGTTCGGTCAGCGCCCCGCGCGGCCAGCCGCCGCCGGGCAGATCGGCATCGAGGGCGGGAAAGCCGCTGGCAAGAGTTCCCCAAGGGACGCACCGCGCTGGCGCTGGCACCGCGGCGAAGGCATCGCCGCGACGGATCTCGCCGCGTTCCAGCGCCCCGGCAAGGGCGGGATTCATGACGTGAAGCGTCTATAGGGCGTGGCCGCCGCGGATGAGCCCTACAGCCACGCCTTCGATGGCCAGCGGCTCCTTGCGCGTATTGACCAGGATGGGCGCGAAATCGCGGTTCTCGGCGATCAGCTCGACCATGCTGCCGCGCCGCTTGAAACGCTTGACCGTGACCTCGTCGCCGAGCCGGGCGACGACGATCTGGCCGTTGCTGGCCTCGCTGGTGCGATGCACGGCGAGCAGGTCGCCATCGAGTATCCCGGCCTCGATCATCGACAGGCCGCGCACGCGCAGCAGGTAATCGGCATGCGGCTGGAACAGCGCCGGGTCGATGCGGAAATTGCCGAGGCGGTTTTCCACCGCCAGCAGCGGGCTGCCGGCCGCCACCGAGCCGATCAGCGGCAGGCCGAGCTGCTCGACCAGGCGGATGCCGCGCGCCGAACCCGGCTCCAGCGTGATCGCGCCTTTTTTCGCCAGCGCGCGCAGGTGGTCTTCGGCGGCATTGGGCGAGGCGAAGCCGAAGGCACTGGCAATCTCGGCGCGCGTCGGCGGCATGCTGAAGACTTCCATGCTGTTGCGGATGAAATCGAGGATTTCCTGCTGGCGTGGGGTGAGGTCGTCGGCCATGCTCTGCTCCTGTGGCTGTTTTTTCGTACAGTACAGCAAACTTCGGCCCCCGTAAACACCCGTCTGGCGGATGCCGAACCCCGACCCTGCGGTTTGTAGGATAATCGGCCCCGGTCGTCGGGAGAGCGTGGCAGCTTCCCAGCCACCGCCGAAGGCGCAACCCCCAGGAACCGCTCAGGCAAACGGACCGGCGACGCAGCACAAATCTGGAGAGCGGCAGCTCATGCTTGCGTGAAGCCTGCCCGCCGACGGAGTAAATCTCTCAGGCGCCAAGGACAGATGGGGATGTGACGGTATCCCGTCGCCTTCTTGTCGCCGCCAGTCCAAGGATCGCCATGCCGCTACGCACCCCGCTCTACGACTCCCATCTCGCCGCCGGCGCCAGGATGGTCGATTTCTCCGGCTGGGAAATGCCCATCCATTACGGCTCCCAGATCGAGGAGCACCATGCCGTGCGCCGCGAGGCCGGCATGTTCGACGTCTCCCACATGTGCGCGCTGGACCTCGTCGGCCCCGGCGCCCGCGACTACCTGCGCAAACTGCTGGCCAACGACGTCGCCAAGCTGACCGTGCCGGGCAAGGCGCTGTATTCCTGCATGCTCGACGAGGGCGGCGGCGTAATCGACGACCTGATCGTGTATTACCTCGGCCCCGAGCGCTACCGCATCGTGGTCAATGCCGGCACCACGGAAAAGGATGTCACCTGGATGCGCGGCGTGCTGACCCATTTCGATGCCAAGCTGAAAGTGCGTCGCCGCCGCGGCAGCGACGCCGTGGCCATCATCGCCGCCCAGGGTTCAGGCGCCCACGAACGCCGCCACAGCGGCGTCGATGCCGTGGCCATGATCGCGGTGCAGGGCCCGCAGGCGCGCGAGCGCTTCTGGAAGGCCTTCCCCGAACTGCGTGCCGCCACCGAAGCCCTGGGCGTGTTCCAGGCCGCCGAAGTTCGCTTCAACGAGGCCGACTGGCTGGTCGCGCGCACCGGCTACACCGGCGAGGATGGTTTCGAAATCACCCTGCCCGCCGGCGAGGCCGCCCTGGTCTGGTACCAGCTGCGCGGCGCCGGCATCCAGCCCTGCGGCCTGGGCGCACGCGACACGCTGCGCCTCGAAGCCGGCATGAACCTCTACGGCCAGGACATGGACGAGAACATCTCGCCCTACGAGGCCGGCCTCAAATGGACCGTAGACCTCAAGGACGCCAGCCGCGATTTCGTCGGCAAGGCCGCGATCGAGGGTGCCGATGCACTCCCGCCGCGCAACCAGTTCCAGGGCCTGCTGCTGCTCGACCGCGGCGTGCTGCGCGCCCACCAGAAAGTCATCACCCCGCTGGGCGAAGGCGAGACCACCAGCGGCAGCTTTTCCCCGACCCTCGAAAAATCCATCGCCCTCGCCCGCCTGCCGCAGGGTGTCGCCATCGGCAGCGAAGTCGAAGTCGAAGTCCGTGGCAAGCGCCTCAGGGCGAGGGTCGTCAAACCCGTATTCGTCCGCAACGGCAAGCCGCTGCTCTGAACTGCATTGCTACCCGGCATCCAGTTCGAGTTGACCTGACGCGCTCATGAGCAAGCAGGCCTCCGACCTCTTCATCGTCGACAACATCGACGCCGACTGGAAAGTTCGCACCTACCAGCGCATCGTCGTCGCCCTCAACAAATCCATCCGCGTGATGGCGGAGATCGATCAAATCATCGAAACCCACGGAGGTTGGCCAGGGGCCTTTCAGGCAGCCCAAGACACCACCGCCACGGTCGCATGAATCAACGAGGAATCCGCCATGTACGTTAAATCCATCACTCTGGAAAACCTCAAGGGCTTTGCAGATTTGCATTTTGACTTCCAGCGCGAGGACAGCAGCTATGCAGGCTGGACAGTGTTCGTGGGAGGCAATGCATCGGGAAAATCCACCCTACTGAAAAGCATTGCACTAGCGATGATGGGGCCCGACGCAGGATACGAGTTGATTGGCAGAGCGCCTGCTGGATGGCTCGCACGAAATGAGCACCGGGCAAAAGCAATGACTCAGGTTGATTGGGATCAGACCCACGATAAATTCAAACCCGGTGGGAAGCCCCCAGGAGGGGCATTTGATGCCGAAGTACGCTGGCAATTGGAGAAGGGGGAGGAAATTCCAATTTTCCGGGCAGCCCCGTTGCCCAAAAACAAGCGGACAAGCTCGGCTCAACGCGGCCCTTGGAATCCGAATGCCCCAGGCTGGTTCTGTGCCGGCTACGGTCCCATGCGCCGCTTGTCCGGCGACTCGACGCAGGCAGGCATGTTGGCTGCCAGGGGCGGCGTGGTAAGTCGCTTTGTCACCTTGTTTCGGGAAGATGCGGCGCTAAGTGAGAGCGAGGCTTGGTTGAAGACCAATCACTCGCGTTGGCTGGAATCACAACTCCTGAAGTCGCCAAGCACTGAACTAAAGCAACTCATCGATGGCGTTACCGCGCTATTGAGCGACGATCTATTGCCTCATGGAATGAAAATCAGCCGCACTACAGTGGATCAAGTATTTATCGAGGACAGGAACAAGCTGGAACTGCCCATGCGCGACATCAGCGACGGCTGTCGCAGCATCTACGCCACCGTGCTGGATTTGGTGCATGGCATGTTCGAGGTGTATGGCATAGACGGGTTGTTCGGGACAGATAGCAAGGGAAGACCTATTGTGCTGCGGCCCGGCGTGGTTCTGATCGACGAAATCGAGGCCCATCTTCACCCGGCTTGGCAGCGGGATATCCCGGAATGGCTCAAGCTGCATTTCCCCAATGTGCAGTTTCTGGTGACAACCCATAGCCCGCTAGTGGCACAGGCTGCCGACCCTAACGGCGTATTTGTGTTGCCCTCTCAAAGCGATCTGAATCGGGAGCCACGTCCGCTCGACTCGGACGAGTTCGAGAAACTTCGGCTGGGCAAGGCCGAGAAGACCTTGCTCGGAACGGCCTTCGGACTGAAGTCGGTGCGTTCCCATTGGGCCAATCAGCGAATTGAACAATGGAAGCGACTGAACGCCAAGAGCAAGGCTGGGGCGCGATTCACCATGACAGAAACGAAGGAATTTGAACATCTACGGCAGCAAATGGCGCTGGCCTTCGAGCGCGAGCCGGAGACCATCTGATGCGCAGCCTCCCGCCCAGGGCCGCGTTGCCGCAAGCGACCCGCAATAAGCTGGAAAAGGAATCCAGGGCTATTGCCGACGCTGAGGATCCCAAAGACGAGGCAGAACGGCGCTATGGGAATGCCCGCAAGGCGAAATGGTTCAAGCCCGTCGTGGAGAGTCTTGGTGCAATGAGCGGTGTCGGACAACGCTGCATGTATTGCAGCGGCAGCGAGGCATCCCAGGTCGAACACTTCCGTCCCAAGGCGGTCTTCCCGTTGGAGGCGATGAAGTGGGAAAACTTCCTGTGGACTTGTGGCATCTGCAACCTGAACAAGAGCGATCGCTTTCCACCAGAAACCGAACCGGGAGAGCCGATCATCAATCCGCTGGAGGAAGATGTCTGGTCATTCTTTTTCATCGATGAGTTCGGCAACTTGACAGCACGCTGGCGCGCCGACCTAAACGAAGTGGACCCGCGCGCCGCCAAGACCATCGAAATTCTTACCCTCGACCGCGATACCTTGCAGGAAACACGACAGAACCGCCTTGATGATCTGAAGGCCAGAGTGCAAGACAGTCTTGAATTGTGTCGTCACGGAAATCTGAAACAGAAGGATCTACGTGGTCGCTACGACGAGTGGCGCACGCAGCCATTTCAACCGGATGTAGCCAGCTACTTTCTCGATGGGCCAGGACGTCTGGAATCGCCTTTCGCCGAGTTCTGTGCCGAGGCCAAATGCTGAATTCCGCCAACGATGTGCTGAAAATCTTCGTCGACGAGGCCGGCGATCCGACCCTGTTTGCCAATCGTCGGCGCGCCATTGTCGGCACACCTGGATGTTCGCGCTTTTTCATTCTCGGCAAACTGGAAGTGGATGACCCGGTCGGACTCGGGCATCGCCTGAACGAACTGCGCCGCGCGCTGCTCGCCAACCCCTACTTTGCGAACGTGCCGTCATTCGACCCGGCGCGCGACAAGACCGCGGCAATGTTCCATGCCAAGGACGATGTGCCAGAAGTGCGTTATGAAGTATTCAAACTGCTGGTGGCCGAAGGCAACGCGCTTCGCTTCCATACTGTCGTCTGTGACAAGGAGCAGGTGGTTCAGGACGTATTGCGGCGCAATCAGACCGAACCGAACTACCGATACCAGCATAATGAACTGTACGATGGCCTGATGCGCTCCCTGTTCGGCAAGTTCCACCGTTTGGCGGACGCCTATGAAGTCTGCATCGCCCGACGCGGCCAGAGTGACCGCAATGAGGCGCTGCGGACGGCACTCGACCATGCCGAGCGCGACTTTGCCTCCAACTACGGTTTCGCCCGCGGCGGGAAGGACGTGTGGCGCATTCGCGTATCGACACCGAAAAGCGACCCCTGCCTGCAAGCCGTCGATTATTTTCTTTGGGCGATGCAGCGCTTCTTCGAACCGCGCAGCGACCCGGAAACAGGTGTTCCGAAGCACGAAGAGCGTTTCCTGAATTTGCTCTGGCCGCAGATCGGTGAAATCCACGACCTGCACTTCGGACCGAGCCACGGCACATTCTTCAATGCCCAACGGCCACTGAACGCAGAGACGCGCTTTGGAAAGGACAAAAGGAAAAAGCCATGAGTATAGGAACCCCGAAGGTTCACACGGCGCGGGGCCGAGTTTCACTCACAGCTTCGGAACGAAGTGTACCTAAACAGCGCGCGTATTTGCAACCCTTAATCGAACACTCTTTCTTGTTCTAATCTGGAGCCAGTCATGAACACCCCCGCCAACCTGAAATACGCCGCCTCCCACGAATGGGCCAGGCTCGAAGCCGACGGTACCGTCACCATCGGCATCACCGACCATGCGCAGGGCGCGCTGGGCGACATCGTCTTCCTCGAACTGCCGGAGGTCGGCCGCGTAGTCAAGGCCGGCGAGGAATGCGCGGTGGTCGAATCGGTCAAGGCCGCCTCGGACATCTACTCCCCGGTCTCGGGCGAAGTCGTCGCCGCCAACCAGGCGGCGGTCGACGCGCCGGAATCGGTGAATGCCGATGCCTATGCCAGTTGGCTGTTCCGCGTCAAGCCATCCAACCCCGGCGAACTCGACAGCCTGCTCACCGCCGACGCCTACGCGGCCACGCTCTGATCGGCCGCCCATGCACGCCGAACACCTCTCGCATCCGCTCAGCGAGCTCGAACAGCGCGACGAATTCATCTCCCGCCACCTCGGCCCCGACGAGCATGCCATCGCGGCCATGCTGGCCTCGATCGGCACCGATTCGCTGAGCACCCTGATCAGCGAAACCGTACCGGCGACGATCCGCCTGCAACGCCCGCTGGACCTGCCCGCCGCCATGCCCGAGCATGCGGCACTGGCCGCCCTGAAGGCCGTCGCGGCAAAGAACGTGGTGAAGAAATCGCTGATCGGCCAGGGCTACTACGGCACGCTGACGCCGCCGGTGATCCTGCGCAACCTGTTCGAGAACCCCGGCTGGTACACAGCCTACACGCCCTACCAGGCCGAGATCGCCCAGGGCCGCCTGGAGGCCCTGCTCAACTACCAGCAGATGGTGATCGACCTCAGCGGCCTGGAGATTGCCAACGCCTCGCTGCTCGACGAGGCCACCGCCGCCGCCGAAGCGATGACCATGGCGCGCCGCGCCGCGAAGGCCAAGGGCAATGTCTTCTTCGTCGATGACGCGGCCTTTCCGCAGACCATCGACGTACTCAAAACGCGCGCCGCGTATTTCGGCTTCGAACTGGTCTTCGGCCGACCGGAAGATGCCCACCGGCACGAACTCTTCGGCGCGCTGTTCCAGTACCCCAACGCCCGCGGCGAAATCGCCGACCTCACCACGGCGATTGCCGAGGTGAAGAACAAGGGCGGCGTGGTTGCCGTCGCCTCCGACCTGATGGCCCTGGTGCTGCTCAAATCCCCCGGCGAAATGGGCGCCGACATCGCGCTGGGCTCGGCGCAGCGCTTCGGCGTGCCGATGGGCTTCGGCGGCCCGCACGCCGCCTTCTTCGCCACGCGCGAAGCCCATGTGCGCTCGATGCCGGGCCGCATCATCGGCGTCTCGAAGGACGCGCGCGGCAAGACCGCCTACCGCATGGCGTTGCAGACGCGCGAGCAGCACATCCGCCGCGAGAAGGCCAACTCCAACATCTGCACTTCGCAGGTGCTGCTGGCCAACATCGCCGGCATGTACGCGGTGTGGCACGGGCCCAAGGGGCTGCGCACCATTGCCTCGCGCATCCACCGCCTCGCCGCCCTGCTGGCCGGTGCCCTGGGCGTGAGCGGACGCAACTTCTTCGACAGCTTCGAAACAAAAGTCGGCGCTGGCAACACGGCGAAAATCATGCAGGCGGCGGTTGCCGCCGGCTTCAACCTGCGCCGCGTCGACCACGAGACCGTCGGCATCAGCGTGGACGAGACCACCACGCGCGAGGACATCGCCGCGCTGCTGAAGATCTTCGGCCACACGGGTGGTGCCCCGGTCGAAGCGCTCGACGCCGCGCGGCCCTGCGCGATTCCGGTCACCCTGCAGCGGCGCGAGCCGATCCTGACGCATCCGGTGTTCAACACCCACCACACCGAGCACGGCATGCTGCGCTACCTCAAGCGCCTGCAGAACCGCGACCTGGCGCTGGACCACGCGATGATCCCGCTCGGCTCCTGCACCATGAAGCTCAATGCCGCCGCCGAGATGATCCCCGTCTCCTGGCCCGAGTTCGCCAGCCTCCATCCCTTCGCGCCCATCGACCAGGCCCAGGGCTACGTCGAACTGATCACCGGGCTGGAGAACCAGCTCAAGGCCGTCACCGGATTCGATGCGATCTGCATGCAGCCGAATTCCGGCGCCCAGGGCGAGTATGCCGGCCTGGTCGCCATCCGCCGCTACCAGGCGGCGAATGATCAGGGCGCGCGCAAGGTCTGCCTGATCCCCAAATCCGCCCACGGCACCAACCCGGCCACGGCGCAGATGTGCGGCCTGGAAGTCGTGGCCGTGGCCTGTGACGACAGCGGCAATGTCGACGTCGAGGACCTCAAGGCCAAGGCCGCACAGCACGCGGCGCAGCTGTCCTGCCTGATGCTGACCTACCCGTCGACGCACGGCGTGTTCGAGGAAGCGGTGAAGGACATCTGCGCCATCGTGCACGCCCACGGCGGCCAGGTGTACATGGACGGCGCCAACCTCAATGCCCAGGTCGGCCTTTGCCGCCCGGCCGACATCGGCGCCGATGTCTCGCACATCAACCTGCACAAGACCTTCGCCATCCCGCACGGCGGCGGCGGCCCAGGCATGGGGCCGATTGGCCTCAAGGCGCACCTCGCGCCCTGGATGGCCAACCACGCGGTGCAGACGGTTGCCGGTCCCCACGCCGGGCAGCATGCGGTGTCCGCCGCGCCTTGGGGCTCGGCCTCGATCCTGCCCATATCCTGGATGTACATCAGCATGATGGGCGGTGCCGGCCTGACCCGTGCCACCGAGATCGCCATACTCAACGCCAACTATGTCGCGGCCAAACTCAAGGACCACTACCCTGTGCTCTACACCGGCCGCCAGGGCCGCGTCGCCCACGAGTGCATCCTCGACGTGCGCGCGATCAAGGCCGCGACCGGCGTGGCCGAGATCGACATTGCCAAGCGCCTGATGGACTATGGCTTCCACGCCCCGACGGTGAGCTTCCCGGTGGCCGGCACGCTGATGGTCGAACCCACCGAGTCAGAGGACAAGGCCGAGCTCGACCGCTTCTGCGCCGCGATGTGCAGCATCCGCGACGAAATCCGCCAGATCGAAACCGGCGCCTGGACCCTGGAGCAGTCGCCGCTCAAGCACGCGCCGCACACCGAGGCCGACCTGATGGGCGAATGGACCCGGCCCTACTCGCGCGAGCAGGCGGTGTTCCCGCTGCCCTGGGTGGCGGAGAACAAGTTCTGGCCTTATGTGAATCGCATCGACGACGTGTATGGCGACCGCAAGCTGTTCTGCGGCTGTGTGCCGATGGAGGTGTACTCATGAGCAGCGCAACCGTTTCCTTGATTCTCACCGTCATCGGCGACGACCGCCCCGGTCTGGTCGGCGAACTCTCTGCCGTCATCAGCGGCCACGGCGGCAGTTGGCAGCAATCCTCGATGGCGCAGCTGGCGGGCAAGTTCGCCGGCATCGTCGAGGTCGCGGTCGACGCGGACCAGGCCGAGGCGCTGAAGGTCGCCCTGGCGGGCCTCGAAGGCCTCAAGGTCAGCGCCGAATCCGCCGCCATGCAGAAGTCGGCGCCCAGGGGACGCCGCCTGAAACTCGCCCTGGTCGGCCACGACCGCATCGGCATCGTGCGCGAAGTCTCGCAGGTACTGGCGCATCACGCGGTCAATGTGGAAAGCCTGGAAACCCGAACCTCCAGCGCGCCGATGTCCGCCGCCCTGCTGTTCCACGCCACGGCCGAGCTCACCGCCGACAGCGGCCTCGATGCCAGCGCGCTGACGCAGGAACTGGAGCGCATCTCCAACGACCTGATGGTCGACATCACCCTCGACGAGACTATCCGAAAGTAATAGCCCCGGGGCGCCTATAATCGGCGTCCGGCGCTTGCAAGCCCGCCGGTTTCGCCGGAAACGCAGCCCTTGGGGGGGGGGAGATGATACGAGTTGCGCTGGCAGTCCTGCTGTTTGTCGTCAACGCCTGCGCCTGGGCCCAGGCGTATTCATTTGGCGTGTTACCGCAGCGCAGCGCGGTGCTCACGGCCGAATACTGGAATCCGATACTCGACCATGTCGGGCGCAAGGCGGGTGTCGCCCTGGAACTGGCGACCCGCCGCAGCTCGCAGGAATACTCGGATGCCGAGGCCCGCGGCGAGTTCGATTTCGTCTACAACAACCATATCTTCGCTCCCAGCCACGCCGCGGCGGCCTACCGCGTGATCGCGCGCATGGCCGGCAAGCCGATCCAGGGCCAGATCGTGGTGCCGGGCGCTTCGCCGCTGAAATCGCTGCATGACTTGCGCGAGCGGGACATCGGCTTTCCCAGCCGCACCGCCTTTGTCGCCTACGCGGTGCCCATGGCGGAGCTGCTGCGCCAGGGGATCGCGGTCGGGCCCGTATTCGGCGGCAACCAGGAAGGGATCATGGCGCAACTGCGCGCCGGGACGATTCCGGCCGCCGGCGTGAATTCCCGCGTGATGCTGGAATATGCCAAACGCGAGGGCTTCGACTATCGTCCGCTGTGGACCTCCGGGCCCTACCTGGAGCTGCCGGTGGCGGCGCATCCGCGCGTGCCCGCCGCGGTCGCTGCCGCCGTCCGCGACGCACTGGTCGGCATGGCGGCCGACGCCGAGGGTGCCAGGGTGCTGGCGGCAAGCGCCGCCCTGATCCGGCAGCAACCGCCCCTGGGCTTCGTCGCCGCGACCGACGCCGAGTACCTCAACCAGAAGGACGTTTATCGCGCCATCTGGAAGCTGGAGGCGCGTTGAAGCTGGCTGCTGCCACGTCGCGCCCGGCGGTGATCGTCGGGCTCTGGTCGCGCCTCTCGCTGGTGGCGCGGGTGATGCTGAGCGCCAGCCTGGCACTGATCATTGCCGGTGCAATGTTGCTGCTGGTATCCACCGGGCGCGATGCCGAATTCGAGCGGCGGCAACTCGAGGAACACCTCACCGGCGAATTCGAACTGCTGCTGCCGGCACTATCCGAGTGGGCCGTGATCGGCGACTACGCCAACATCCAGGAGGTGCTGCGCCTGCGCGTGAAGCGCAGCGACATCCGGCGCGTCGCCTGGACCGACCCGCGCGGACGGGTCATCGAAGCGCACGACAAGGACGAAACCGCGCGCGCGCCGGGATGGTTCGTGCGCTGGAGCCGGGTCATTGCGCGTGAGGAAAGCCGCCCGCTGCTGATCGGCGGCCGCAGCTATGGTGCGGTGGCCATGGAAATGACCGCGACACCGGCCCACAACCGGCTGTGGACCTCCTTTCTCGGCCACCTGGCGATACTGGCGCTGGCCCTGGGCCTGGATTTCCTCGGCATCCTGCTGATCCTTCGCACCGGCTTGCGGCCGATCGCCGAGCTGGCCCGCGGCGCGCGCGCGCTCGAAGGCGGTGCGATGTCCACCCGCCTGGCCCGCCGCGGCAGCCCCGAGCTGGTCGACGTCATCTCCGCCTTCAACGGCATGGCCGCGGCGCTGGAGGCGGCGCAAGAGGCGCTGCGCGAGGAAGCCGAGCGGCTGTCGGTGACCCTGTCATCGATCGGCGACGGCGTGATTGCCACCGATGGCGACGGCTGCGTCGAGTTCATGAACCCGGTCGCCGAAACGCTCACCGGCTGGAGCGCCGGCGACGCCAAAGGACGTTCCGTGCTCGAGATCTTCGCCATCGTCAACGAAAGCACGCGCCAGGAAGTCGACTGCCCGGTCGGCCGGGTGCTGCGCGAAGGCATCGTGGTCGGCCTGGCGAACCACACGGTGCTGATCGCGCGCGACGGCTGCGAACGGCCAATCGCCGATTCGGCCGCCCCGATCCGCGGCGCCGACGGCAGGGTGCGCGGTGCCGTGCTGGTATTCCGCGACCAGACCGAGGAGCGCCTGCACCTCGATCACCTGGCCATCACTTCCAGCGTCTTCGAACATTCGCACAATGGCATCCTCATCACCGACGCGGCCCAGCGCATCGTCGCGGCCAATCCGGGTTTCACCCGAATCACCGGCTACGATCGCGCCGAGGTCATTGGCCAGACGCCGCGCGTGCTTTCCTCGGGGCGGCAGGACGCCGCCTTCTACTCGGCGATGTGGGCCGAGATCAACGCCAGCGGCGGGTGGCGCGGCGAAATCTGGAACCGCCGGAAGAACGGCGAGGTCTTTGCCGAAGAGCTTTCGGTGGTTGCGGTGCGCGACGAACATGGCAAGGTGATCCGCTACATCGGCCTGTTCAGCGACGTCACGCAGATCAAGGCACACGAGGCCCAGTTGCACCACATGGCGCACTACGACCCGCTGACCGGGCTGCCGAACCGCGTCCTGCTCGGCGACCGCATGAAGGTCGCCCTGGCGCAGACCGAGCGCTCAGGCAAGCACCTCGCGGTTTGCTATCTCGACCTCGACGGCTTCAAGCCGATCAACGACACCTGGGGCCATGCCGCCGGCGACCAGTTGCTCGAACAGGTAGCCACGCGCCTGCGCGATACCCTGCGCGGCGGCGACACCGCCGCCCGGCTCGGCGGCGACGAGTTTGTCCTGCTGCTGGCCAACCTCGCCGACGTCGAGGAATGCTCGACCGTACTGACTCGCGTGCTGCATGCGATCAGCGAACCGCTGACCGTCGGCAGCACCGAGACCAGCGTAACGGCCAGCATCGGCGTCACGCTCTATCCCGACGACAGATCCGATCCCGACACCTTGCTGCGCCACGCCGACCAGGCGCTGTACGCCGCCAAGGACGCCGGGCGCAACCGCCACCATTTGTTCGATCCCCGCCACGACCACGCGATGCGCGCCCGGCGCAGCTTCCTCGAACGCATGGAACAGGCTCTGGACGGCGGCGAACTCTGCCTTTACTACCAGCCGAAGATCAACCTGCAGCTGGGCACGGTGATCGGCGTCGAGGCCCTGATCCGCTGGAACCACCCGGAGCGCGGCATCCTGCCGCCCGACGAATTCCTGCCCCAGCTGAACGGCACCCTGCTCGAGATCCGCATCGGCGAATGGGTGATCGAGACGGCGCTGGCGCAGATGGCGGAGTGGCGCCGCGCGGGCGTCGATGTCGCGGTTTCGGTGAACATCGCCCCGCCGCACCTGGCGCGCACCGATTTCGCGACCCGGCTCGAACAGCAACTGGCGCGCCATCCCGGAATGCCCGACAACCGCCTGGAACTGGAAGTGCTCGAAAGCGTGGCCTTCGATGACATCGAAAACGTGTCGAAACTGATTGGCGCCTGCCAGCGCATCGGCGTCACGGTTTCCCTGGACGACTTCGGCACCGGCTATTCTTCGCTGACCTATCTGAAACGCCTGCCCATCGACATGATCAAGATCGACCAGTCCTTCATTCGCGACATGCTGCGCAATACCGAGGAAAACGCGATCGTCGAGGGCGTCATCGGCCTGGCGGACGCATTCCGGATCCGGGTCATCGCCGAAGGCGTGGAAACCGCGCAGCAGGGCCAGGCGCTGCACGCCATGGGCTGCCCCCTGGTCCAGGGCTACGGGATCGCGCGGCCGATGCCGGGAGGGGAACTGCCGGAATGGATCCGCACCTGGGTTCCCGATCCGGCCTGGCACGGAGCCGCCAACGCATGAACGACGCCCGCGTCAGGCCGCTCCTGCACATCACCAACAAGAACTACTCGTCGTGGTCGCTGCGGCCCTGGGTACTGCTGCGCGCGCTGGGCATCCCCTTCGAGGAACGCCTGCACCGCTTCACGCCCGGCGCGGAGGACGATTTCCGCCAGGTCTCGCCTTCCGGCAAGGTGCCCTGGCTGGTCGATGGCAACACCGTGGTCTGGGATTCCCTGGCCATCGCCGAATACCTCGCCGAGCGCCACCCCGGCGTCTGGCCGGCCGACGCCATTGCCCGCGCCTGGGCGCGCAGCGCCTGCGCCGAGATGCATTCCGGATTCAACGCGTTGCGCGGCCAGCATGGCATGAACATCGGCGTGCGCGTCGCGGTGGCGCGGCGCTCGCCCGAACTGCTGGCCGACATCGCGCGTATCGAAACCCTGTGGGACGAGGGCCTGGCGCGCTTCGGCGGCCCCTTCCTGGCCGGTGCCGCCTTCACCGCGGCCGATGCCTTTTTCGCCCCGGTCGCCTATCGCTTCCGTACCTATGGCATCGCGCCCGCCGGGGCCGCCGGCGACTATGCGGCCCGCCTGCTTGCCCACCCCGCGTTGCGTGAATGGGAAGCCACTGCGCTGGCGGAAGATTTTCGCGATCCGCCCCACGAAGCCGAACTGGCGCAGATCGGCACCGTCACGACGGACTTTCGCGCCGTGCCGCCGGCGCCGACTTCCAAGTGAAAGCCCCAGAGCTGCTGGCCCCCGCCGGTTCGCTGGCGATGGCGCGCACTGCGCTGGATTTCGGCGCCGACGCCATCTATGCCGGCCAACCGCGCTACAGCCTGCGCGTGCGCAACAACGAGTTCGGCGACATTGCCGCGCTGGGCGCCGCGATCGACGCCACCCATGCGCGCGGCAAACGCTTCTACGTGGTCAGCAACGTGCTGCCTCACAACGCCAAGTTGAAGACCTACCTGGATGACATGGCGCCGGTCATGGCCTTGCAGCCCGACGCGCTGATCATGGCCGACCCCGGCCTGATGGCGATGATCCGCGAACGCTGGCCCGAGATGCCCATCCACCTCTCGGTGCAGGCCAACACAGTCAACCACGCGGCGGTTAACTTCTGGCGTAGCGTCGGCGTAACGCGCGTGATCCTTTCGCGCGAACTCTCGCTCGATGAAGTCGCCGAGATCCGCCAGGAATGCCCGGACACGGAACTCGAAGTCTTCGTGCACGGTGCGCTGTGCATCGCCTACTCGGGACGCTGCCTGCTCTCCGGCTACTTCAACCACCGCGACCCCAACCAGGGCAGTTGCACCAACTCCTGCCGCTGGGATTACAAAGTGCATGAGGGCGTCGAGGATGCGGCGGGCGATGTCGAGCTCGCCGTGCCGCGAGCGCCGACTTTTCCCGTCGCGCCTTCGAAGCTGCGCCGCCCCGGCGCCTGGCTGATCGAGGAGCGCGAACGTCCCGGCGAATACATGCCGATCGAGGAGGACGAACACGGCAGCTACATCCTCAATTCGAAGGACCTGCGCGCCATCGAGTACGTGGCGAAGCTGGCCGAGATCGGCGTCGATTCGCTGAAGATCGAGGGCCGCACCAAGTCGCCCTACTACGTCGCGCGCAGTTGCCAGAGCTACCGTCAGGCCATCGACGATGCCGTCGCCGAGCGGCCCTTCGACCCGCAACTGATCGGCCAGCTCGACGGCCTGGCCAACCGCGGCTACACCGCCGGCTTCTACGAACGCCGCCCCGACCGCGACTACCAGAACTACCTGCGCGGCAGCTCCGAATCCAGCCGCAGCCAGTATGTCGGCGACGTCACTGGCTACGATGAGGACGGCCTGGCCGAGATCGCGGTGAAGAACCGCTTCGCCGTCGGCGACCGCCTTGAGATCATCCGTCCACAGGGCAACCTCGAAGTCCTCATCGAGGCCATGCGCAACGCCGAAGGCACGCCAGCGGCCGTCGCTCCCGGCAGCGGGCATCGCGTGCGCCTCGCCCTGCCGCCCGGCTGCGAGGGTGCCTTCGTGGCGCGCTTCCTGGCGTGAGCGTGCTGAAGGAAATCCGCATCCCGATCTATCCCGAATGCTGGGAGACCTGCGGCAACTGCGCCCAGGGCGACATCACGGTCTGGGAAATCCTGGTCAAGCCCGGCGACACGGTGAACTTCGACGACAACGTGATCACCCTGGAAACCGGCAAGGTCGCGCTCGACATCCAGACCCCGCACGCCGGCACGGTAGTCGAGATCTTCGTCGAGGAAGGCCAGCACGTCGCCGAGGGCAGGCTGGTGATGACTATCGAGACCGATTGACGCCCGCCTTTAATATGATTAATATTGTGCGCAAATTTACTCACAAAATTAATCTATGCCAAACAACGAGTTCGAGCGGGCGAACATCGGAAAGTTGTTGCAGCAACTAAGGGAACCGGTCCGCCACCTCACCATCGTCGCCGGACCACGTCAGGTCGGCAAGACAACCCTGATCCGACAAGCATTGACCAGGATCGGCGCTGAAAAGCCGGCCCGCTTTGTTGCCACCGATCAGCCGGTTGCACCCCGCCCCAGCCCTCGCACTCCCGTTGAGGAAATCACTGCCGACCTCATCATTGCCGACGCCGCCTGGCTCGTCCGAGTCTGGCAAGCGGCGCGTGCCGCCGCGCAAGATTCCAAGAAGGGCTATGTCCTCGTCCTCGACGAAATCCAGAAAGTTCCGCGCTGGTCGGAAATCGTCAAGGGTCTGTGGGATGCGGATCGGGCCGAGGGCCTCGACATGCATGTGGTCCTGCTCGGTTCCTCGCCGCTGCTGGTGCAACGCGGACTGAGCGAGAGCCTGACCGGACGCTATGACCTGATCCGCCTCGGCCATTGGTCCTTCCCCGAAATGCAGGAGGCTTTTGGCCTGTCGCTGGAGGAATTCATCTACTTCGGTGGCTATCCCGGCAGCGCCGACCGCATCCGCAGCGAAAGTGATTGGCGCCGTTACGTCCGCGATAGCCTCATCGAACCCAGTATCGAGAAGGATGTGTTCGCGCTCAACCGGGTGGACAAGAAGTTCCTGCTCAAGCAATTGTTCCGCCTAGGGTGCGACTACTCCGGTCAGGTGTTCACCTATTCCAAGATGGCCGAGAATCTGCGCGACGCCGGCGACAAGGCCCATACCAACACCATTGCCGATTACCTGGAATTGCTGGCCAACGCAGGCCTGCTGGCCGGCCTGCAAATGTTCTCGGCCAACCGCCTGCGCATGCGGGCTTCGCCGCCCAAGCTCAACGTCCTCAACACCGCCTTGATGTCCGTCGAAACCGGCTACGGCTTCGCCGAGGCCCGCGCCGACCGCAGCCATTGGGGGCGCCTGACGGAAAGCGCGGTCGGCGCCCACCTCTACAACACCGGGATGGCCGACGATTGCCGCCTGCACTACTGGCGCAAGAGCCCGCACGAAGTGGATTTCGTCCTGACTCGCGGCCGCCGGGTTCTCGCCATCGAGGTCAAGAGCGGCCGACCGCCGAATCACAGCCGGGGGCTGGACGCCTTCGTGGCCGCCCATCCCGGCAGCAAGACCCTCGTCGTCGGCGAGGGTGGCGTGCCCCTGGCCGAATTCCTGTCGCAACCCGCCGCCTATTGGCTCGAATGAAGGCGGACATTCACATTCCGCGCCGCTGTCGCGAAAACGACAAGCAACCGGCATTGCTTGCGGAGTTCCGGCAATGCCCCGCTTACGTGCTGCTCGGAGAACCGGGTGCGGGCAAGACCGACTGCTTCACCGAAGAAGCCCGGCAGGAGGGCTGCGTCCGGATACCGGCCCGCGAATTCCTGCGCCGCGAAAACCTGGACGCCTGGCGGGGGAAGACCCTGTTCATCGACGGCCTCGACGAAATGCGCGTGGGCGGCGGCGACGGTCGCCTCGCCATCGACGCGATCAGCCGCCAATTGGCGCGGCTGGGCGAGCCCCGGTTTCGCCTCTCCTGTCGCGAAGCGGACTGGCTCGGCACATCGGACCGCGAGGTGCTGAGCGGCAACCCGACTGTGCTGCATATCGAGCCCTTCACCGGCGATGAAATCCATTGCCTCGCCAGCGCATGGCTGGAAGGCCCGGCCGACAAGTTCCTCGAACAGATTCAAAAAGCCGGCCTGGACGAAATGCTGGGCAATCCGCAAAACCTGAAGTTGCTCGTGGAAGCCTTCAAGGGAAAGAACTGGTTCACGAGCCGCCGGGAATGCTTCGAACTCGCCTGCCGCCGCATGACCGAGGAACCGAATACCCAACATCAACTTGCCATGGCTGGAAGGCAGCCCTCGGTCGAAGACCTGCTTAATGCGACCGGTTTCCTTTCAACGGTGCTGCTCCTGGCGGACAAATCAGGAATAGCGCAGATCCCGGCCCAAGCGGACGCCAGCCACCCGCCGCTCTCCGAAATCGCGCCGCCGCCCCCCCTTCCACTTGGAATGGCGTTGGCATCACGCTTGTTTCAGGAAGACGGCGAACTGCGGCGCATGCCGGCTCACCGCAGCACTGCCGAGTTCCTCGCCGCGCGCTACCTGGCCGACCGAATTTTTCAGGGCGAACTTTCCCGGCGACGCATCCTTGCCCTGCTTGCGGGCAGCGACGGCAAGCCGGTTGCGGGCCTGCGGGGGCTCTGGGCCTGGCTCGCCGCCTTCCTTGACGGCGACGCCAGACGCGACCTGATCACCCGCGATCCGGTCGCAGTCATGCTGTACGGCGATGTGCGCGCCATGCCCCAGGAGGACAAGCGCGCCCTGCTCGATGCCCTGGGCGACGAAGCCAGGCGCTACCCGTGGATCCTGGGCGGCCACTGGAACCGGGCGCCGATGGCTGCCCTGACCACCGAAAACATGAGGGATGCTTTCCGGGAAATTCTTGGCAACCGCAGCCGCGACGAGCACGATCAGTCGGTCGTCGATTGCGTGCTGGAGGCCCTCTGTCACGGCGATCCGGCACCCGCCCTGGCCGAGACGCTGGAAGCGGTCGTCAGGGACGACAGCCGTTGGCGGAAGATACGGGACAGCGCGCTGATTGCCTGGCTGCGCGCGCAGCCACCGGGACAGGGGAATGGGGCAGCCGCAAGCCTGACGCTCCTCGCCGACATCCTGACGGGCAAGGTCGCCGACGCCGATGACGAACTGGCAGGCATCCTTCTCGACGCTCTCTATCCCAATCACCTTCCGCCTGATCGGATATTCGATCATCTGCACGTCCCCAGGCAGGAAAACTTCATCGGGTCTTATCGGATGTTCTGGTCCGAGGATTTCCTGAAACGAACACCGAACGAGGTGCTTCCGGTCCTGCTCGACCAGTTGGCTGCCAGACCTGAATTCAGACGACCCATCGAGTATTGGGATCCGTTGTCGGAGCTGATCCCCGCGCTGCTGCTCAGGGGCTTGGAGAACCATGGCGAGGCGGTAGCCGGAGAGCGCCTGCATGGCTGGCTGGGCATCGGCCTGGACCAGCATGGATCGCGCATCCCCGATGGACAGAAGGAAATTACCGCATGGCTGTCGGCCCATCCGCAAGTCTGCAAAAAGGTCTTGTCCGCCGGCCTGGATCGCGCCGCCGCGAAGGAAACATTCTTTGTGTATGAATGGACGCGCCGGCTCTTCGATGCCACCCCATCACCCGATTGGGGCCTCTGGCTGCTGGATCAGGCGGAGCGAATTGGCCGGGACGACATCGCCGCGGAACTCTTTCAGGAAGCCGTTGCGACGTTGTGGCGCGGTACGGGAAACGAAGGCATGTCGCTTGACCTGCTCGTCGACTGGTGCCAGCGGCGCCCGCGATTCAGCCCGTGGCTTGACACAATGCTCACCTGCAAAGTTACCGACGACCATTGGGAGCATGTGCGACATGGCTTGGAGCGGAAGGAAGAGCACCAACGCAACAAGCGCGAATGGCTGTCGTACTTCTGCTCCCACCAGGCCGCCCTGCGCGCCGGAACGGCGCCGCCGAACGCCCTTGGCGCGCTCGCCGAGGCCTATCTCGGTTACCGGCGCGATGCACCCGGCGATACCCCGCGCGCAAGGCTGTCGGCCCTGCTGGACAGGGACGCCGACCTGATCCAGGACGCGCTGATCGCGCTGCGCCACGCCCCCCAACGATCCGACCTGCCCGAGACGTCCGACATATTTCGCCTTGCGGCGGAAAGCCGCCGCCATCTGGTCACCCTTCCCTGTCTCGTTGGCGCATTGGAGGCACCGGAAGAAACCCTGGCTCTGCCGGACGCAACCCTGAAGAAACTGGTAGCCATGTACTACGCCCATGGCATCAACAAGCCCGCCGCCTGGTTCGATGACCTCAAGCACAACAAGCCGGCGCTGGTCGCCGAGGTCCTGATCGTCTACGCCCTGGCCTCCCTGAAGGCCGGCAATGCGCAACCCGCGGGTATCCATAGCCTTCGCGATCAAGGTGAGTCACCTGAGTTTGCTCGATCGGCACTGCCGAAACTGCTGGACGGATTTCCGCTGCGTGCAAAATGTGACCAGTTCCACAGTCTGGAAATCCTGCTCAAGGCCGGCATGCGGCATCTGCCGGAAGGTGATTTCCTGGGCCTGATCGATGCGAGGCTGGCAAGAAAGAGCCTCGAAAGCGCACAGAAGACCCTGTGGTTAGCCGCGGGCTTTCTGATCCAGCCGAGTCGATACGACAAACCCTTGGCGACTCATGTCGGCAGGAGCCAAACCCGCATCGATCTCCTGTCCGGCTTTCTGCCGGAAAGGGGCGAGCAGTGGCCGTTTGCGCGGGCCTTGCCGGTCGAAGCCCTGGCGTGGCTGATCGGCTTGCTCGGCCCGCACTCCGCGCCCCACCGAATCGAAGGCGGCGTACATACGGTTACCGATGCCATGCGCAAAGCCAACTCGATCGAGTCGCTCATCGGCCAGTTGGGCGCGCGTCCCGAAAAAGACGCAGGAATCGCGCTGGAAAGCCTCGTATTCCGCGCCGGGCTGGCGCCCTGGCGCAATGCATTGCGCCACGCGCTTCACAGCCAGGCGACCGTCCGCCGCGAAGCGGAATTCCGCCATCCCGACGTTCCCGAGATGCTCGCCGCGCTAAACGGTGGAGCGCCGGCCGGACCTGGCGACCTGGCGGCCCTGACTCTGGAGCACCTGGATGCACTCGCCGAAAATATCCGCCACGGTGCGAGCAACGCCTATCGCTTTTTCTGGGATTCGCATCCGGATCAAACCAGGACGCCGAAAGTGGAAAACGAGTGCCGCAATCTGTTGATGGACGATCTGGCGCTTCGCCTTGGGCCCCATCGTGCGTCGGTCGATAAAGAGTCGCACTTCGTAGAGGACAAGCGTTCCGATCTCGGAGTCATATTCAACGGCTGGCGCGTTCCGGTCGAGATCAAGAAGGACAGCTACCGAAAAAATGGACGTGACATCTGGAACTCACTGCGATTGCAACTGATCGACCAGTATCTGCGCGGCCCCGAAACCGGCGGCTACGGCATCTATCTCGTGCTGTGGTTCGGCGGCAAGGGCATGCCATCCTCGCCCACCGGACGCAAGCCCCGCGACCCAGCGGAACTGACAACGCAACTGGTCGAGCTGCTGGAACCGGAAGAACGACACCGCGTCGCAGTGTGCGTCATCGACTGCTCGTGGCCATTGACGCCATCCAGTCCACCGGCAACGGCAAAGCGAACTGGCACCACCGGCAGAGGATAGGCTGCTTCATGTCAGTTTACAATTTGACGCGCATGAATGATGCGCGTAAATTGCGCGCACCAGCAACGCAGGAGATCACACCATGAGCGCCCAGCCCAAGAAACCCGCCAACCTGACGGTCCGTGCCGACCTGCTGGAAGAAGCCCGCGCGCGCAAGATCAACCTTTCGCAAACCCTGGAAAACGCGCTGGCCGCCGAACTGAAAAAGCGGCGCGAAGCCGAATGGCTGGAGCAGAACAAGGCCGCGATCGAGGCCTACAACCGCCACATCGAACGCGACGGCCTTTGGAGCGACGGCCTGCGTCTGTTCTGATGGCCCATCTGGATGTCTATCGGAATCCCAACGCGGCCCAGGCGCCGGGATTTCCCTACCTGCTGGAAGTGCAGACCGCCCTGCTCGGCAACATCCCGACCACGGTCGTCGTACCCCTCGGGCTGCCGACGGTGATCGACCACATTCCGGTGGTTCGGCTGAATCCGCCGGTAAAGGTATCCGGACGCAAGTTGATCGTCATGACGCAGGAACTTGCCGCCATCAAGCGGCGGACGCTGAAGGAGCCCGTCGCCAACCTTTCCGCCCAGCGCGACGAGATCCTCGCCGCGCTGGATTTTCTTTTCACCGGTTTCTGAACCACTTCATCCCGAAAGCACCATGGCCCAATACGTAATGTCCATGCTCCGCGTGAGCAAGATCGTCCCTCCCAAGCGCCAGATCATCAAGGATATCTCGCTGTCCTTCTTCCCCGGCGCCAAGATCGGCCTGCTCGGCCTCAACGGCTCCGGCAAATCCACCGTGCTGCGCATCATGGCCAAGGCCGACACCGAGTTCGAGGGCGAAGTGCAGCACCTGCCGAATCTGCGCATCGGCTACCTGCCGCAGGAGCCGCAGCTCGATCCGGCGAAGACCGTGCGCGAAGAGGTCGAATCCGGCATGGGCGAAGTCATGGAAGCCCAGGCCAAGCTCGAAGCCGTCTACGCCGCCTACGCTGAACCCGACGCCGACTTCGACAAGCTGGCCGAGGAGCAGGCGCGGCTGGAAGCCATCATCGCCACCTCGGGCGCCGACAGCGAAACGCAGCTGGAAATCGCCGCCGACGCGCTGCGCCTGCCGCCCTGGGATGCCGCGATCAAGAACCTCTCCGGCGGCGAGAAGCGCCGCGTCGCCCTGTGCAAGCTCTTGCTGTCGAAGCCCGACATGCTGCTGCTGGACGAGCCGACCAACCACCTCGACGCCGAATCGGTGGAATGGCTGGAGCAATACCTGCTGCGCTTCCCCGGCACCGTGGTCGCGGTGACCCACGATCGCTACTTCCTCGACAACGCTGCCGAGTGGATCCTCGAACTCGACCGCGGCCACGGCATCCCCTGGAAGGGCAACTATTCCTCCTGGCTGGAGCAGAAGGAAGCGCGCCTGGAAACCGAATCCAAGCAGGTCGACGCCCACATGAAGGCGATGAAGCAGGAACTCGAATGGGTGCGCAGCAACCCCAAGGCGCGCCAGGCCAAGAGCAAGGCCCGCCTGCAGCGCTTCAACGAGATGTCGGAAGTCGATTACCAGAAGCGCAACGAGACCCATGAACTCTTCATCCCGGTCGGCGAGCGCCTCGGCGACAAGGTCTTCGAGTTCAACGAAGTCAGCAAGGGCTTCGGCGAGCGCCTGCTGATCGACAAGCTCTCATTCAGCATACCGCCCGGTGCGATAGTGGGCATCATCGGCCCCAACGGCGCCGGCAAGTCCACGCTGTTCAAGATGCTCACCGGCCAGGACACGCCTGACTCGGGCAGCATCGACGTCGGCCCGACGGTGAAGATCTCCTACGTCGACCAGAGCCGCGACTGCCTCGACGGCAGCAAGACGGTGTTCGACGAGCTCGCCGGCGGTGCCGACATCATCACCATCGGCAAGCAGGAAATCGGCAGCCGCGCCTACATCGGCCGCTTCAACTTCAAGGGCGGCGACCAGCAGAAGAACGTCGGCAACCTTTCCGGTGGCGAGCGCGGGCGGCTCCACCTGGCCAAGACGCTGATGACCGGCGGCAACGTGCTGCTGCTCGACGAGCCCTCCAACGACCTCGACGTCGAGACCCTGCGCGCACTCGAAGACGCGCTGCTCGAATTCGCCGGCTGCGCCATGATCATCAGCCACGATCGCTGGTTCCTCGACCGCATCTGCACCCACATCCTGGCGGCGGAAGGCGATTCGCAATGGACCTTCTTCGCCGGCAACTACCAGGAATACGAAGACGACAAGCGCAAACGTCTGGGCGAGGAAGGTGCCAAGCCGAAGCGCATCCGCTACAAGCCGATTTCGCGTTGATGTCACGTTGATGTCGCGCCTGAAGATCGCCACCGGCGTCACCGCGCTGCTGATCGCCGTGCTGGCGGCGCCGCTGCTGTTACCGCCGAAGCAGGAAGCCTCGCCGCCTATCACCCACGGCATGCCGTGGCAAATCGAGCTGCCGACGACAGGGGCATCGCGCGTGTTCGGTCTCACGCTCGGCGGCGCGCGGCCGAGCACCCTGGCCGATGCGCAACGCGCTTTTCCCGAGGTTCTCAAACTCGCCCTGCTGGCACCGCAGGACCAACCCCTGACGCTCGAAGCCTATTTCGAAAGCGTTTCGATCGGACCGCTGAGCGGCAAGCTGGTGATCGGCATCGCCGCCAGCCAGGCCGAGCTGGAAGCCATGCGCGAGCGGGCGGCCAAGACCGACCACCTGGAAACCGGCATCCGCAAATTCATCCTCGGCGACGCCGATCGCCAGCGCGCGGAGAACATGCCGCTGGCGACGCTGGTGTTCATCCCCGCCGCCAGCCTCGATGAAGCCGTCATCCTGCAACGCTTCGGCACTCCCGCCGAGCGCATTCCCCAGGGCGAAACCCTGGAGCACTTCCTCTATCCGGAAAAGGGGCTGGACGTGGTGCTCGACGGCAAGGGCAAGGAAGTCCTGCAATACGTCGCACCGGCCGATTTCGCGCGGCTGCGGGCGCCGCTGGGAAAGTGATCGCGTGGAAAGAATAGCTCCCGCAGCAGGAGTGCTCAGTATCGGCGTCGCCGCCCACGGCAATGTCGCCATCACCGAGGAATGTCTGAAGAGCATCTTCGCCTCGGTAGTCGGCGACTTCGAGCTGCTGCTGATCGACGATGCCTCGCCCGACGACATGCTGCCGCTCTTTCACGATGCGGCAGAGTTCCATCCCAATACCCGCATCTATCATTTTCCGGAGAACCTCGAATATTCGCAAAGCGTGAACTGCCTGCTCAATGAGGCGCGCGGGGAACGTGTGTTGTTCGTGTCCAATGACATATTCATCACCCCGAGCTATGTCGCTGCCCTGCTTGAAACCATGTCGGACCCCACAATCGGCATAGCGCGAGGCGTCTCGAACTTCGTCGACAACGATCTTCCCAGCCATAACCTCGCCGAAAAGCAGTCTGCCGATGGATGGCAGGCGCTGGTCGACTTCGCCGCGGCACGCTATGCGCTAGAAGACGCAGCTCTGGTTGACGATCCATTCCTGATCGGCGACGCCTTCATGGTCAGTCGCGCCCTGCTCGATGCGATCGGCGGTTTCGACATCGACTATTGCGGCTACATGTCCGATATCGATTTCGGCCTGCGCGCGGTCGGAGCGCAATTCAGGCGCGTACTCTGCCCACGCGCCTATGCTTGGCACGTGCGGTCGTCAAACTTCAATTACCTGGACGATTCTGCACGCGCGGAAAAGCTCGAAAGGCGGCGCAAGCGCGTTTTCGCGGCCTGGGACACCTTCGCTACGAAATGGGAGATCGAGCTAACCCCCGGTGAATGGTTCAGATTGGCGAAGATTCCGTTTGCCGAACTTGATGCCAAGGCTGGCCTGTACAGCAAACGGAAGCAGGGACCCGTCTCCTACGAGAAGTTTCTTGTCTTTCCGATTGCTGATCCGACGGTCAGGTGATGCCTCCCGGTAAGGGCGGTACAAGTGCGCGAAGCAACTGTTCGAAGAATCTCGCATAGGCCCGCTCCGCGGTGACCACTACAACAACGTGCCAGGACTTACCGGCGGTCAAACCCGCCACAGGGCGCGCCTTGGCCTCGAAACCCTGGCGCAGCGCTGGGCTCCCGACGGCGACCCGGCCTATCGGCATGACCACGAGGGTGACGACGACATGGCAGCCGATGCCCGCAGCGTGCTCTCGGGAAGCTCGGTCACGGTTCCGGTTGCGGCGGTCGCCTGCTGCTCGGCACCTGGCAGGGCATCTACCTCTGGGAGCATCGCAGCGCGCCACACACGCGGCGCGTGGTGATCACGGTAGTCGGCTAGCCCATCAGCCACCAGCTGACAAATAGATCGCCAGCACGGCGGCGAAGACGACGAACTCGAGCGCCGTGGTCCAGATCAGCAGCCAGGCGACGCGGCGCTGACCCGGCGTCATCGACGGCCAGAAGCGGCGCGACCACCAGGCGTAGCCGGGCAGGAAGCCCCAGCGCGCCTCGCGCAACAGGTGCCGGCGCAGTGCCGCAACCCAAGGCAGGAGGCTGCGATCCACCTCGCCCAACCGGGACTCTGCATCGCTCGTATCCGCCGCGGCATAGACCTCGGTGACCTCGATCCGTGCTCCGCTCGCGATGGACGTTACGCCGAGCCGGGTCTCGCGCTTGATCCCGGCCGCGTAGCGCAACGTCAAGCGTGCCGGTGCCGTGCCGGCGAGCACCTCGATTTCTGTCGCCAGGCGCATGCCGTTGGATTCGTTGGCGAAGTCCGCGCGCAAGCGGCCGTCGGACAGGCATTCGAGGCGTTCGAATGTCAGACAGGGATTGAGCCGCAGCAGCAACTGCGGATCGGCCAGCAGGTCACCGATCACCGACGCGGCCACGGGAAGCTCAACCGCCGCCCAAGCGGCGTCGGCCTCCGGAGACGCCGAACCGGGGGCAGGGTTCAGCGCGCGATCAGCAGCGGGCAAGCCAGTCCCTGTGCCAGCGTTTCGAGCTTCATGCGCGAACGGTAGCCCGGCTCGCCCTTGGCGCGCGGCGGCCCGATGACCACTAATTCGGCGCCGGACTCCTGCGCCATCGCCAGCAGCTTTTCGGCCGGATCGCCGAAGGCGACCAGGCTTTGGTAGCCCAGGCCACGCGCGGCGCAGCGCGCCTTCAGCACCTCGATCTGCTGCCGCGTTTCCGCGGCGATCTGCCCTTCCAGGTGACGGGCGAAGTCGTCGCGGGTCGAGGCATTGTTGAGCCAGTCGTCACCCTGCATGCCGTCCCAGAAGTCGGGCACGACAAGAGCATGGACGACCGTGGTCACGCCCGGCAGGGCAACCTCGAAGGCCAGCGCCTCGGCGCGCGCCGCGCCGGGCGTGCCGTGGTGGCCAAGCAGCAGGATGCGCGGCGGCTTCATGCAAACCCCGCCACACTGGCCAGGCTGGTCGGAATGGCCGGCAAGGCTAATTGTTGCCGACCACGAACAGGATTCCCATGGCGATGATGAAGGCCAGGACCAGCGCCGAGACGTCTTCCATGCGATCGCTGCGGAATATCGTGATTTGCGTGCCGCGTTCGAATTTATGCTCTTCCATGTTGATCCCCTTTCGCTGTCAGACGAATTCGCGCACGAACAGCAACACCACGATCAGCGAACCGACCGCCTTGATGGTGCCGACGATGCCGCCGATGATCAGCGGCTTGCCGCCCGCCTGCTTGATGGTCTTGGCCGTGATCTGCATGCCCAGGCCGGTGAGGCCGATCGAGAACAGCCAGGCCAGCCAGTCGCGGAAGGCGCCGATGATCCTGGAATCATGCCAGGCGGCCTTGCTCGCCTTCTCGATCGCCGCCTTGGCCAGCGGGTCCAGCTCCTTGAGGCGCGCGACGTATTTCAGCGAATCGTCCTGCGCGCGCGAGGAGAGCTTGCGCTTTTCGATCAGTTCCTTCAGCGCCTGCGCCTGCACAGCTTCCTTGACCACCGGCAGCGACGCTTCCAGGGCGCGCAGCTCCTTGGGCCGCAGCAGGTTGTCCTCCTTGACCTGCTCACCGCTGAAATACTTGCCCTGGTAGTGCCCGGCCGGGGTGAACATGCCCGTCGAGCTGAGCAGGAACATCAGCAGGAAGCCGATCACGAAGACCGGGAACTTGCTGTAGAGCACCTCGCCCAGCGCCACGCGCTCGGCGCCTTCCTCGTGCTTGACGTACCAGGCGGCGAGCCAGACCACGATGATGGGCAGGAACAGCACGCGCGTGATGTTGAAGATCTCCGCCACCTTCAGCGTCTCGATGCCGGTCGGATCGTAGGCCAGCGCGGCGCCCGCCACCTGCGCCGAGTTGAGGATGCCGGTGCCGGCCCAGGCGCCGAACTGCACCGGCCCCATGCCGAACATCTGGCCGATGGTGGGGAAGATGAACATGCAGCCGACGCCCCACAGCAGGATGGTGCCGATGGTATAGGCGATGTCGATCGGCCGCGCCTGCACCACGGGCGCTGCCGCCACCGCCGCCGAGACGCCGCAGACGCCGACGCCGGCGGAGAGGATGCCGGTCATCGAGTTGCCGGCCTCCATGCGCCGGCCCATGATCAGCACCAGCCAGACCGAGCCGAGGACGAAGATGCCGATCATCACCACCGACAGCGCGCCGAGCTGCGCCAGTTCGGTCGCCGAGTAGAGCGCGCCGAGCAGGATCACGCCGGTCTTGAGGAACAGGCGCGCGGTGCGCACGCCACTCGCGGCCCAGGCCGGTATGCGCGTGACGTTGGCAATGACGATGCCGATGACGATGCCGAGCACCACGTAATTGAGGTTGAAGATCTTGGCGAAGTCCCAGGACAAGGTGCCTGAGGACTTCACCATGGCTCCCCAGTTGGCGAACACCGGATCGAGCCACCAGCGCACCGCGCAGGCTATCGAGAAGACGAAGGCGAAACCCGGCACCACGGAAAGGTAGTAGTCGACATTGCCTTCCTTCGGCCGCCAGGCCAGGACAATGAGCCCGAACAGCACGAAGGCGCTGCCGAAGATGTAGGCCAGCCGCGCCTGGCCGGCCTTGGCCTTGTCGAACTTCGACTTCGGCATGCTCATCTGCGGCGCCGGCTTGCCTTCCGCCTTGGCCACCTCGGTGGCGACCCGCAGCTCGGCCTCGAATTTTTCCTTCACCTTGAGGTGGTCGGAATAGGCGCTGCGCTGTAGCCAGGACTGCATGCCGTCGACCATGCCGCCGGTGTTAAGCCAGCCCCAGCACAGCATCAATACGCCAATGATCAGCAACGCCGGAGACTTTTTCGTGTAGATCATTTCACCCTCCCCTGTTGTCCTGTCGCCGGTAGACGCGGCGACTTCGCCGTTTATTCCATCAGCAGTTTACGCCTTCTGTCGATAAGCCCGGTGCAGGCGGTTTCCTTGCGGCTTTTCCGGCATCCGCAGCTCGCGCGCCTGTTGCGGCGAGGGGTGTCCCGGCGGCGGTGCGACTGGCGCCATGGCAGGGGCGCGCAAGGCGAGGATCCGGACGATGCGTTTCACGGTCGATGCCTATGTACAGTTTACATGCAACGCCAATACGGCGAGCCGGGGCCGAGCGGAAAGCAGTTGAACATCGGATACGGGCCCGGCACCAGGAGCGGCCCCATGTATTGGTTGCGGCAGGCCTGCACCTCCTGCGCGATGCGTTCGCGGCAGGCCTGGTCGCGATGGTTGGCATCGGCCGCCAGTTCTTCGAAAATACGTTGGCGTTCGGCCGCCACCAGATGGTCCAGCACCGCCAGCGCCACACCCTCGCGCGCCAGCTCGACCAGTTGCGTTGCCGACAGGCGGTAGCGCGAGGCCGAGGCCTTGATGCGGGCAATGATTTCCCCGGCCGCCACGCCCTGCTTCGACAGGACGACGATCTGCTCCAGCGGCATGGCCGCCGCCGGGGGCGGAAGGCGCGCCTCCAGCTGCTCGGCGCTCAGGCGCTCGATGCGCGGCGGCTCGATCGGCACCCCGGCGCAAGCAGCCAGCAGTGTCGAGGCAAGGATGAAAGGCAAGGCGCGCATCGGCCTCATCCCGGCTTGCCGGCGGCCCAGCCCATCGCCGCGGCGAAGGGCAGCGCCGTGCGCGGCAGGTAGGGCCAGGCCGGCATCGGGCAGGGCGTGGCGCACCAGGGCGCGGATGTGGTACGGGTAATTGCGCCGCCATTGCCGTTCGGCGAGCACCCGCTCGGCCAAGGCCGGGTCGAGCGCATGCAGGGCCGCCGCGACGATGCGGGTGCCGGCCTGGGAACTGCCGCGCGAACCATCGGTGGCGGCGGGAAACTGGATGCCGTGAGCGCTTGCCGTGGTCATGGCGCGATTGTAGTCCTCCGGCAATGCCGCCACGGACCACGCCGGCCGCTCCGGTAAAATCGGCGCCCCATGCCCGCTACCCTGGAACTCCTCGCCCCCGCCCGCAATGCCGAGATCGGCATCGAGGCCGTCAAGCACGGCGCCGATGCCGTGTATATCGGCGGGCCCGAGTTCGGCGCGCGCCACGGCGCCGGCAACGGCGTGGCCGACATCGAGCGCCTGGCGGCCTATGCGCACCGCTTCCACGCCAAGCTCTTCATCACCCTCAACACGATTATTCGCGACGAGGAAATCGAGGACGCCCGCCGCCTGGCCTGGCAGATGTACGAGGCCGGGGCGGATGCCCTGATCGTGCAGGACATGGGCCTGCTCGAACTCGACCTGCCGCCGCTCCAGCTGCACGCCTCGACCCAGTGCGACATCCGCACGCCGGCGAAGGCAAAGTTCCTCGCCGACGCCGGCTTCTCGCAAATGGTGCTGGCGCGCGAGCTGTCGCTGCCGGAGATCGCTGCGATACGGTCAAAAGTCGGCGCTGGTAACACGGCGCCCATCCTCGAATTCTTCATCCACGGCGCGCTCTGCGTGGCCTTCTCCGGGCAGTGCTACATCAGCCACGCCCACACCGGGCGCAGCGCCAATCGCGGCGAATGCTCGCAGGCCTGCCGCCTGCCCTACAACCTCGAAGACGCCCAGGGCCGCATCGTCGCCTTCGACAAGCACCTGCTGTCGATGAAGGACAACGACCAGAGCGCCAACCTGCGCGCCCTGGCCGACGCCGGCATCCGCTCCTTCAAGATCGAAGGCCGCCTGAAGGACATGGCCTACGTCAAGAACGCCACCGCCCACTACCGGCAGTTGCTCGACCGCATCATCGAGAACGCACCGGAACGCTATGCGCATGCCTCGTCGGGCCGCTGCACCTACAGCTTCACGCCGCGCCCGGAAAAGAGCTTCAACCGCGGCGCCACCGACTATTTCGTGAATGGGCGCCAGCCCGACATCGGCGCCTTCGACGCGCCCGGCTTCGCCGGTGCGGCCAGCGGCAGCGTGACCAGGCTCGGCCCCGACTGGTTCGAGCTCGACAGCAACGAGGAATTCGCCAACGGCGACGGCGTCAGCTATCTCGGCCGCGGCCGCAAGATCACCGGCCTGCGCATCAATGTCGCCGAGCGCCGCGGCCGCCACTGGCGCCTGTATCCGAACGCCATGCCGGAAGATGCCGAAAGCCTCAAGCCCGGCACCGAAATCCATCGCAACCGCGACCAGGCCTTCGAACGACTGCTGGAGAAGGACTCCGCCGAACGCCGCATCGCGCTGACGCTGGATCTCGGCGAGACCGCCGACGGCTTCCGCCTCACGGCGCGCGACGAGGACGGCACCAGCGCCGGCGCCACGGTGGTCCATGCCAAAGAGGCGGCGAAGAATCCGCCGCGCGCCTTCAGCGCCCTGGCCGAGGGCCTGGGCAAGCTGGGCACGACCGACTTCCACGCCCGCGAGGTGAACGTCAAGCTCGCCGAGGCCTGGTTCCTCCCCGCCGCGACCATCAACGCGCTGCGCCGCGAGGCCATCGACGCGCTGACCGCCGCGCGCGAAACCACCCGCCCGCGCCTGCCGCGCGCCCAGCCAGTGGAACCGCCGGTGCCCTACCCCGAGCGCGAACTCTACTACCTCGCCAACGTGCTCAATGCCCACGCCCGCGCCTTCTACCGCCGCCATGGCGTCGAACTGATCGCCGACGCCTACGAAGCCGACACGACCCCCGGCGAGGTCTCGCTGATGATCACCAGGCACTGCCTGCGCTACAGCCACAGCCTCTGCCCCAGGGAAGCCAAGGGCTGGGTCAAGGGCGTGAATGCGGAGCCGATGGTGCTGGTCAATGGCAAGGAACGCCTGACCCTGAAATTCGACTGCAAGGCCTGCGAGATGCATGTCATGGGCCGCCTGCGCAAGGGCCGGACCATCGCGATCAGGGCGGCGTGAAAGTCGGCGCCCAGGACACGGCGAGCGCGCGATGAAACTCGTCCTCGCGCCCATGGAGGGCCTTGCCGACGACGTGTTGCGCGGCGTGCTGACCCGGGCCGGCGGTTACGACTGGTGCGTCACCGAATTCGTCCGCGTCACCGACTCGGTGCTGCCGCTTCGCTGTTACACGCGCCTGTCGCCGGAACTCCGACACGGCGCGCGCACCGAAGCCGGCACGCCAGTGCGCGTGCAGCTGCTGGGCAACGACCCGACCATGCTGGCCGCCAATGCCGCGCACCTGGCCCGCCTCCACCCGTTTGGCATCGACCTGAATTTTGGCTGCCCGACGCCGCTGGTGAATCGCCATCGCGGCGGCGCCGCGCTGCTCGGCGAACCCAAACTGCTGCATGCCATCGCCCGCGCCGTGCGCGCCGCCGTGCCGCGGAACATGCCCGTTACCGCCAAAATGCGCCTCGGCATAGCCGACACCAGCCAAGCCGTCGACTGCGCGCTAGCACTCGAAGCCGGCGGCATCGACGAACTGGTGGTCCATGCCCGCACCAGGGCCGACGGCTACAGGCCGGTGCGGCGCTGGGATTGGGTGGCGCGGATCCGCCAGGCCGTGCGCCTGCCGCTGATCGCCAACGGCGAGGTGTGGACCGTCGCCGATTACCACGCCATCCGCGCCGCCAGCGGCTGCGACGACGTCATGCTCGGCCGCGGCGCGGTGGCCGACCCGTTGCTGGCGCGGCGCATCCGCGCCGGCGGCGTCGAAACGCCAAACGCCACGGATTGGGCGGAGGTCGAAGCCATGCTCGGCGACTTCTGGCCGCGCGTGCGCGCCAAGCTGTTGCCTGCGCAATCGCCCGGCCGCCTCAAGCAATGGCTGATGCTGATGCGGCGCGCCTACCCACAGGCGGAGCGCCTGTTCCGCCTGGTGCGCGAAACCCGCCGCGCGCCGGAGGTCGACGCCATCCTGATCGGCGAAGGCATTCTCGCCATCCCACGCGCCGCCGCCTGAAATTCCGTCACGCGCCAACGCCGGAAAGTTTATGCTGGGGCTTTTGACCGGAGGAATCCCATGCGCACCCTGATCGCGATCCTGATGCTTGCCCTCGCCGCCACGGCATCCGCCGCCTCGAAACAGGAGCTCGACGCCGAGGTGAAACAGGCGCTGGCGGACTTCCGCAAGCACACCGGCGCCGGCGCCGAGTTGTCGAAGCAGGCGTCCGGCATTTTGGTGTTCCCCAATGTGATCAAGGCCGGCATCGGCATCGGCGGCGAATTCGGCGAAGGCGCGCTGCTGGTCAAGGGCAAGACCGCCGCCTACTACAACATCGCCGCCGCCTCGATCGGCCTGCAGCTCGGCGCCCAGGCACGCAGCCAGATCGTGCTGTTCATGAACGACAAGGTGCTGGCCGAATTCCGCAAAAGCGAAGGCTGGAAAGCCGGCGTCGATGGCAGCGTAGCCTTGGCAACACTGGGCGCCGCCGGCGCCATCGACACCGAAACCGCCAAGCAGCCCATCATCGGCTTCATCTTCTCCAACAAGGGGCTGATGTACAACCTGAGCTTCGAAGGGGCGAAGATCACCAAGGTAAGCAAGTAGCGCGGTCCCGGCGAAAGTCGGCGCTGACGGGACGGCGATTCTGTTTGCGCGGCACCGCAGGCCGGCTACAGGGCACCGCCTCATGGGCTCCCGCCCTGCGGCCGGCCTGCTCTCTTGGTGACACGGACCTCAGCGTTCGGCCATGAGGCAATCACACTAACTTTCCCCACAGCGGACGCACGGGCCCTGTCCGTATTATTGGCAATAACCCGGACGTTTCCGCGTCTGAATAACTGTTGGGCGTCTTCGTTGGAAACAAGGCCGTCATTACTCAATTGACAATTCGTGACCCGTTCCCATACAACCCTATGCATGTGACCGCTAGAGGGAAAGTAACTGTTCCGAACAACATCACGCCCACGAATATTTGGCTCGTGGACGCGACTGAGGAATAGCACAAGATGCCCAAAACGTTCCCGAGCGTCCGCTTTCCCAACCTGTTCGAGTCTGCTTAAGGTCCAAGCCGCCGCCTCACTCCGCCGCCCAGTGTACGGACGGCGCCCCTTGAGAGTCGCCGCGGCGAGGAGCCGTGACAGGGGAATTCCGCCGGCGATGTTCGACGACGCTGCCGGCTTCATCGGCAGCGGCTAGTTTCGCCGGCGGCCTGGCACGGCCCCGCAGCAAGGGGTGAGCGCGGGGTTTCGCAAGGCCAATTGATTGGCCTTGCGCCGCGCGAACGGGCGAGACTCTGGCGAGCCCTCCGCCGCAGGCCGACGAACCAGGGGCGACGGCCGCGCGCGGGGCGGCGAACCGCCAACCGCCCGAAAAGCCTACGCCGCCTGCGCCAGGAAGCTGCCGAGGTGCTGGTCGATGGTGAGGATGTGTTCCGTCAGCCAACGATCGAGGAAGACGATCTCGTCATTGGCCACGGTTTGATCGGCCTGGGCCAGCTTGGTCTGCAAGGCCTGCGCCGCCTCGATCAATTCGTCATGCGCCGCCTTGTGCGCGGCGCGGGCCGGGTAGCCGTACTTGAGCATCAGCCGCTCTTCATGGCTGAAATGCCAGGCTGTGCATTTGAGCAGTTCGTCGAGCGTCGCCGCACGGTAGTCGGCCGATGCGCCGCGGCTCACGGCTTGATTGAGTTCGTTGAAGATCGCGATCAGGCGGCGATGGTCGTCATCGATCTCATCCACACCAACACTCAGGATCTTGCTCCAGGCGATATCTTTCATGCTGCCTCCCTTGGCCTCGATTTTCTTTCACTTTAGACCAAGTTAGGGCAGACCGCGACCGTGAAAGTCGGCGCTGGCACTACGGCGATGAGGCGAGCTGACGTGGCCGCAGCGTCAGCCAGGCCAGCAGCAGTGCCGCCCCGGCCCAGGCCAGGCCCGGCAGCCAGGGCAGCAGCGCGGCGAAGCCGGCATCCTTGTTGAGCTGGGTGGCAACGATCGCCATGCGCGCCAGCGTAGCCAGCGCCAGCAGGGCGAACAGGCCGCCGGTGGTGGCGCCTTCGCGGCCCGTGTGGCCGATGGCGATGGCGGCGGTCATGGCGCTCATCAGCACGGCAGCCCAGGCGCCACCAGCAAGGAATTGCAGCGCAACCAGGACTTCCAGCGAGGGTGCCGAGGCCGCCAGCGCGGCCGCCATGGCGCCAATCACGGCGCCGCCGGTCATCACGGCAATGCCGCCGAAGCGCTGGTTGGCGCGGCAGGCGGGAAAGATCAGCAGGTTGAAGCCGATCCAGAACACCGGCATCAGCGGGTCGAGTTCGGCCGGCTTGACGAAACGCAGGTAGAGCGGCGCCGAATTGAGCGCAAAATGCATCTGGAATCCGACGCCGAGCAGGGCCACGGCAGCGAAGAAGGTCAATACGCCGGCATCGACCGATCGCGCCGGCGGTGCCGCTTCAGCCGATGCCGCGGCGGCGAGATGGCGCTCCGCCCAGAGCATGCCGGCCACCGCCGCGACCAGCGCCAGCGAGGCCAGGGCGAAAGGCAGGCGCGGATCGAGGCCGCGCAGGCCCAGAGTCAGGTAGGGTGCGATGGCGCCGGCCAGGCCGAGGCCCACCAGGCTCAGCGTCGCCACCCAGGGCACGCCCGGCGCCGGCACGTATTTGCCGAGCAAGAGCATCGGCGGCGCGCGCAGGGCCGACGACGTGACGGCCCAGACGCCCACCGCGCCAAGCAGCAGCAGCGGCGCGCCGGCCGGGGCCAGCAGCGGGATGGCGAGGAAGGCCGCGCCCGAGACAGCGGTGGCGCCGAGCAGCCAGGGCCCGAGGCGGCGCAGCCCGGCGCTGATGCGATCGGCGGCGACGCCGATGGCGAAATCCATCAGGGTGAAGATCAGCTGGTCGGCCATCAGCACCCAGAGCGTCCATTTCTTGCCGATGCCGGCCTGTTCCAGCAGGCCCGGCAGGTAGATCACATACACCGTCCAGCAACTGACGAAGAGGAACTGGACGATGCCGAAGTAGAGGCCGACGCGGGTCATTGCGCCATGCTGCGCCTCATCCGGCGTTCTGGCAATGGGCGCAGCTAATCGGCCGTTGCGATTTGCGTCGCATTTCGCGCGGCAATCTGCCGCTCGCGCGCTTGTACGAAACCGGCCAGCAGGCGCTCATTCCTGGCAAAGATCACGCCGCAAGGTGCCCGGGCACCGGCACACATGGCGGCGTCGGCCAGTTGCCCGGTAAGGGCCATGTCGAAGGGGATCGCATGCAGGGGTATGGTGATCACGGCATTGACCATTTTTTCCGGGCGTTGCCAGATGTCCTTCACGATCCGGGGCAGCCGGACGTCCGCCGCCGGTGCCTCGCGGCCCGTGGCGACATCGGCGGTGCGCGCCGTTTCGCCGAGACGGCACAGGATGGAAACGGCATCGTCGTACCAGCAATGCCACACCGTGGCATGATCGGGAAGCGGCTTGTTGACGTAATCGTCGACGGGCGCAACCGCCACCACGGTTTTGCGCGCATGCGCCGCATCCACCACGAGGCTGGCAACGGCCAGCAATGCAACCCAAATGAATCGCTTCATCTCGCACTCCATTCCAGATCCAGTTACATGGCGCCGGAAACCTGCCCGACACCCTCGGCAACCCCGCTGGCATAGTTCCCGTGGGAACCGTAGCCCGGAAGCTTTGCGTCACCGGCTTTCGCCGGGTATGCCCTTATGAATCGGGAATGCAGCGCCCGAGTTCATGAAGTTGTGGAATGAACTCTATTCGTGAGCGCGTTTCATGACAATACGTAGAAACCGCAAATGCACAAGGGTCATGTCCGAGGCATTTTCCGCGGCGGTCCGGGCGCCGCTGTGCGACTACGGTATCGCGGACGAAGTCGGCGCCGGCTCCACGGCGCGAGCGCAATGCCCGGCCACCGCCTCGGCCAGCCGGGACATCAGCGCCTCGGGGAAATCGTGGCCCATGCCGTCGATCACCAGCAGCCGCGCGCCGGGGATGTGCGCGGCGGTATCGCGCCCGGCGGCGAGCGGCACCAGCGGATCCTGCGCGCCGTGGATCACCAGGGTCGGCGCGGTGATGGCCTTGAGCTGCCTGCGCCGGTCGCCGGCGGCGATCACCGCCAGCAATTGGCGCGCCGTGCCGGCCGGGTCGTAGGAACGGCGCACGGCGCGGCCGATGCGCGCGCGCATGGCCTCGCGCGTCGAGGGAAAGCCCGGGCTGCCGATCACGCCGAAGACATCGATCAGGTGCTCGGTCACCGCCTCCGGGTCGGTGGGGTCGGCGGGTCGCGCCAGCAATGCCTTGCCGGCCGCCCGCGTCGGTTTGGAAACCTTGCGGTTGCCCGTGGAGGACATGATCGAGCTCAGGCTCAGCACACGTCGCGGAAATTTCGCGGCGAGGATCTGGGCGATCATGCCGCCCATCGAGGCGCCGACGACATGGGCCTGCCCGATACCGAGATCATCCATCAGGCGCACCGTGTCGCCGGCCATGTCCTCCAGGGTGTAGGGCGTGCGCACCGGCAGGTGCAGCGCGGCGGCGGCCATGGCCAACGCCAGGTTGCCGCGCTTTTTTCCCGGCGTGCGATCGGACAGCCCGGCGTCGCGATTGTCGAAGCGGACCACGCGAAAGCCGCGCGCCACCAGCGCCTGGCAGAAGCTGTCGGGCCAGGCGATGAGCTGCATGCCCAGCCCCATGATCAGCACGATCGCCGGATGCGACGGGTCGCCGAGCGACTCGTACTCGATGCGCGGCCGGGCATCCATGCGCTACTCGGCCGAGCGCACGGCCGGCTTGCGACGCGGGCTGCGTGCCTTGGCCGGTTTGCGCCTGCCGTCATCCACCACGGTCAGGCGCGGCTTGCGGCGCGAGGGCTTGAGCCGCGCCAGGTAATCCTGGAAGCTGTCGCGCAGCGCGTGGGCCAGACGCTCGGGATCGGGCAGCTGTTCGTAACAGCCGGTGAAGGAGACGATCAGCATGGCGTTGTAGCTGGTCACCGAGAACACCAGGCCCATGCCGTCGGCGATCGGCATGATCGCCGAGAGGTAGCTCAGGCGCGCCCCTTGCAGGTAGAGCGGCAGCGGCGGGCCGGGCACGTTGACCACCGCGCAGTTGGCCAGCGGCGTCCAGTTGCCAAGCAGGGCCGAGGCCGAGCGCAGCAGCTTGCTGGTGGCGGCGATCGCCGCCGAGGGCGCGAACTGCACCACCTCGGCCAGCTCGCGCGCGGAATAGGCCTGGCGCATCACATCCGAGGATGCCGCGAGGTCGCGGATCGCGGCCAGGCGCTGCACCGGGTCGGCGATGTCGGTGCCGAGCGCGATCCGCACCCAGGCGAAGTCGGCGTCGCCAGTGGCCTCGCCGCCGCCATGCACGGCGATCGGCGCCGCCGCGACCAGGCTTTCCTCGGGCAGTTCGTCCTGGCTTTCGAGGTAGCGGCGCAGCCCGCCCGCGACCACGGCAAGGACGACGTCATTAACCGTGGCGCCCGGCGCGAGCTTGCGCAGGTCCTTGATCGCGCCCAGCGGGAAGCGCCGCGTTTCGAACACCCGGTGCGCCGACACCACGGTGTTGAAGCGTGTCGCCGGGAATTCCTGCGGCTTGCCGACGAATTCGCCGAGGAAGGCGCCGGTCGCCGCCTTGAGGGTGGTCCAGCGCCGCGCCGCCGACTGGGTCAGGCGCAGCGGCAGGGTCAGCGCGTGAAAACCGGCGCGCCAGAGCAGGGCCATGTCGCCCGGCGCATCCTCGGGAAACCAGGGCGCCGCCGGCGCCGGCGGCGTGGTGTGGGCGCTGAGGTCATGCAGCAGGCCGGTGATTTCATTGCGCCGGGAAACGTCGATCGCCGCGTGGTGGATTTTCAGCAACACGGCGAAGCTGCCCACCGGCAGGTCGAGGAAGGCGTCCAGCCCCTCGATCACGTACATTTCCCACAGCGGCCGCTGCTGGTCCAGCGGCCGGGCGTGGATGCGCGCCGCCTGGATGCAGAACTGGCGCCAGTCGCCGGGCTTGGGCAGGGCGATGTGGCGCACGTGGTATTCGATGTCGAAGGCCTCGTCCTCCACCCACCACGGATAGTCGAGGTCGAAGGGCACGCGCTGCACGCGCCGGCGGAACAGGGGCAGCCGATCGAGCCGGCTTTCGACATGGGCCAGGATCTGCTTGAAGCGCACCACGCCGCCGGGCGCCGTCGACTGGTCGTAGATGTGCAGCAGCGTGACGTTGGAATTGGCGTGCGCACTGTCGGAATACAGGTAGGCGGCGTCGTTTTCGCTGAGTTGTCTCATGGCGTTCAGGCAGCTTGCGCGGAGGCGGGGTCGCGACCGGCGGTAAGCCGCCAGACCCGGCCCAGCAGGCCGCGCGGGGTGAAGGGTTGCCAGGCGCCCTCGGGCTGGGCCAGGCGGTCGGCGACGATGGCCAGCACGATGCCGTTGAAGCCGAGGCCGAGGTGGCTGCCGGGCACGCGGATGTTTTCGTGCAGCAGCGGGTCGCCGTCGATGGTGGCTTCCTGTGGCGGCACCACGCCGTCGGACAGGGAATACAGGCAGCTGGTGGGGATCGTCAGCCGGCGCTGCTCGCGCAGGGTCTTGGCGCGCGGCTGCATGACATGGGCCGCCGGCCCCAGGCGATGCGAAACCAGGCGGTAGAGCGCCCTCACTGCCGGCGGCGACTGGCTGCCGCCGGCATCGACGCTGACCGGGCTGCCCAGGGTGACGATGGAGCGCACGCAGTCCAGCGTGTTCTCCGCGCCGTAGAGCGAAAACACGCCGCCCAGGCTCCAGCCGACCAGGCTCACCTTGCGTCCGGTGACATGGTGCAGGTAGCGGATCTTCTGCGGCAACGCGCTGGCATGCTTGCTGCGGAAACCCAGGTTGCGCCCGAGTCCCCAGGCATGCACGTCCCAACCCTTGTTGCGCAGGAACAGCTTGAGCGCGATCATCGATTTCTCGTCGGCCATGAAGCCGGGCAGCAGCAGCACCGGATGGCCGTCGCCGCGCGGTGCCTGCGCCAGCAGCGGCAGCGAGGCAGGCAGCAGCGCCGCTTCGAGCAGCGCGCGCGGTTCCAGCAGCGAATGCAGCGCGCGCGGTCGGCCGCTGTGGGCATGGCGGGTGACGGCGCGACGGGTTTGCATGCCTATTTCGCCCCGCCGCGGCGGCGCAGCCGGGACGGTCTGGAAGTCGGCGCCGGCAGCACGGCGGTCTTGAGTTCGTCCCAGGCCGCCAGCAGGTCGGCGGCAAGCTCGGCGGCCTCAGGCACGGCGTTGCGGGCGACGACGAAGCCGAAACAGAGCTGTCCGGCATAGCTCATCAGCGTGATGTTCACACCGACGCCGTGCTCGACGATGGACAGGGGCCAGTAGCCGGTCATGCGCAGGCCATCGACATACAGCGGCACCGGCGGCCCCGACACGTTGGAGATCAGTACGTTGGCCAGGATGGGCAGGCGATCCACCACGGCATCGCGGCCGTAAAGCTTCGCCAGCGCGCCGAGCAGCCAGGGCACGCCGAGCAGCGGAATGTCGGTGGGTATCACCGACTTCGCCTGGCGCGCCACCGCCTTGGTGGCGCCCGAGGAATCGCGAATCGCCATCAGGCGCTTGAGCGGATCGGCGATGTGGGTCGCCAGGCTGACCAGGCTCAGGGTGGCCTGGGTGCGCATTTCGGTGTTGCCCTGTTCGCGCAGGGAGATCGGCATCGAGGCGATCAGCGGCTTCTTCGGCACCTTGTCGTGGCGCTTGAGCCAGCGCCGCAGCGCGCCGCTGCACAAGGCCATCACCACGTCATTGACCGTCGCCTCGCAGGCCGCGGCGACGGCCTTCAGCTCGGCGCGCGGCAGGGCCGCCGTGGCAAAGCCGCGCTGCGGCGTGATGGCGACGTTGAAGGGCGTGCGCGGCCCGAAGGAAGCACTGCGCCGCAGCTCGGCCAGGCTGGCGGCATCACCCCTGGCGGCGCGCGTGTCGCCGCCCTGGCGCGCGGCACCGGCCGAGTTGCCGACCGAATTTCCCACGATCGCGGCCAGGGTGCGCACCACGCCAGGAAGTTCGCGCACCAGCTTGACGTACTGCGCGGCGTCGTGGCGAAAGGCCGCGGCGGCCAGCGCCAGCGTGCCGGGTGCTTCGGCGGTGGCGGCTGCGGCGGCCTTGCGCCGCACGCCGCGCCGCTGCGGCGGCAACGGCTCGGGCGAGGTGCTGAAAATGGCGCCAGCCAGGGCCACGCCGGCCTCGCCGTCGAGCATGGCGTGATGCACCTTGAAGTAGTAGGCCTGCTCGCCGCTCGCCAAGCCCTCCAGCACATAGAGCATCCACAGCGGACGCGAACGGTCGAGGACTTCGGCATGCAGGTCGGCGACGGTCGCTTCGAGCTCGGCCAGTCCGCCCGGCCTGGGCAGCTTCACGCGCCGGATGTGGTGCTCGTAGTCGATTGCCTCCCGCACCCAGACCGGATTCGCCAGGCCCAGCGGCAATGTGGCCAGGCGGCGTTGCAGTACCGGCACCATGCGGCTTTCCATCATGTGCCGCACCGAGGCGTGGAAATCTCCCTTCCAGCCGGGCGGCGTCTCGAACAGGTGCAGCGAGCCGACGTGCATCGGCGTCGCCTCGGTTTCGAGGTTGAGGAAGGCGCCATCGACCCCGCTCAGGGTTTCCATGGCGGCATCCTTGCGACGACTGCTTGGGCGTGGTTTGGTCATGGTTTTCATACCAACCGGTATGATTTTTTCTACCAATCAGTATAATCACTTTTCCCCGCCATCGTCCCGCCCGCCATGCCCGCTGCCCGCCAGGCCACCGCCACGCCCTTCCGCACCCGTTCGAACGGCTCGGGAATCGACAAGCGCGAGCGCATCCTGGCGGTGGCGGAAGACCTGTTCTATCGCCACGGCCTTGCCGGCACCACCATGGACATGCTCTGCGCCGAGCTGGGCGTGACCAAGCCCTACGTGTATTACTACTTCAGGGACAAGCACGAGATCGTCGAGACCCTGGCGCGGCGCGCCTCGGTGGCCTGCCTGACGACCATGCGCTTTGCCGACGACGACCCGCGCAGCGCCGAACTCAAGCTCGCCGAGGGCCTGCGGCGCTGGGTTGAGGCCTGCGTCATGCACTTTCGCGCCAGCGCCCTGGCGTTTCGCGTCACGGCTTCGCTGCGTCCCGAATTCCGCGCCGAACTGCGCGAGCTCGCCGACGATTTTTATGCCGACCTGGTGGCACTGATGGAGCAGGGCCGGCGCGACGGCCGGCTCGATTTCGAGGACGCGGCGATCACCGCCAAGGCCATGGGCGGCGTGGTCGGCTTCATGTACACCTGGTATCGGCCCGAGGGCCGGCTTGCGCCCGAGGAAGTCGTCGAGCGCCTGAGCGCCACCCTCCAGCGCATGATCGGCCTGCGTCCACGGCCACGAATCGCCGCCACCCCGCGTCCCCGCACACCCACCCGAAGGAAGCCCTCATGAAGGAATTTCGCGACCGCACCGCGGTCATCACCGGCGCCGCCAGCGGCATCGGCCTGGAACTGGCACGCCGTGCCGCCGCCGAAGGCATGAAGCTGGTGCTGGCCGACATCGAAAAGGACAAGCTCGACGCCACCGCCGCCGGCCTCGGCATCGATGCCAACCGCATCCTGGCGCGGCGCACCGACGTCAGCCGCGAAGAGGAGGTCAAGGCCCTGGCCGATGCCGCCTTCGAGCGCTTCGGCGGCGTACACCTGCTGTGCAACAACGCCGGGGTCGGCTTGACGCGCGTCAGCTGGGAACTGAGCACCGCCGACTGGAACTGGGTGCTCGGCGTCGACCTGTGGAGCGTGGTCCACGGCGTGCAGCATTTCGTCCCGCGCATGCTGCAACAGGCCGAGGGCGGCCACGTGGTCAACACCTCTTCGGTCGCCGGCCTGCTGTCGACGCCGGGCATGGCGGCCTACAACGTGGCCAAGCATGGCGTGGTAACGCTGTCCGAGACGATGTACGGCGAACTGCTCGCGGCCGGGGCGAAGGTCGGCGTTTCGCTGCTGTGCCCGGCCTGGGTGCCTACCGCAATCCACGAATCGGCGCGCAACCGGCAGGACCGTTTCGGTGCCGCCCAAGCCGCCGAGGGGCTTTCGGCCGGCTACGAAGCACGCATGGCCGCCGCAGTGAAGTCGGGCCGCCTCACCGCCGCCGACATGGCCAATGAAGTCTTTGCGGCAGTGGCGGAAAACCGTTTCTATGTGATCCCCCATCGCAAGATCAACAATGCCATCCAGTTACGCATGGACGACATTCTCGGTCTCCGCAACCCAACCCAGTTGCCCTGAGGAGACATTGATGAAAGCTCTTGTCTGCGAAGCCTACGGGCCGATCGCCAATCTGGCGGTGAAGGATATTCCTGCTCCCGTGCCGGGCCCGGAGCAAGTGCTGATCGAGGTCCATGCGGCGGCAGTGAACTTCCCCGATGCGCTGATGGTGCAGGGCCTCTACCAGGTCAAGCCGCCGCTGCCCTTCACCCCCGGCGCCGAGATCGCCGGCGTGGTCAAGGCGGTCGGCGCCGAGGTGCCGCATTTCAAGCCGGGCGACCGCGTGATCGCGCTGACCAGTACTGGCGGCTTTGCCGAGGAGTGTCTGGCCGACGTGCATCGCGTGATGCCCCTGCCGCCGACCATGGACTTCGACACCGGCGCGGCACTGGTGCTGACCTATGCCACGTCACTCCATGCGCTGAAGGACTGCGGCCACGTGCAGCCGGGCGAAACCCTGGTGGTGCTGGGCGCGGCGGGCGGAGTCGGCATCGCGGCGATCGAGATCGGCAAGGCCATGGGCGCGCGCGTGATCGCAGCGGCGTCCTCCGACGACAAACTGGAACTGTGCCGCAAAGTCGGCGCTGACGAGACGGTGAATTACAGCACCGAGAACCTCAAGGACCGGATTACCGAGCTGACCGGGGGCAAGGGCGCCAACGTGGTCTACGATCCGGTCGGCGGCCCTTACACCGAGCCGGCCTTGCGTGCCCTGGCCTGGCGCGGGCGCCTGCTGATCATCGGCTTCGCCGCAGGCGAGATCCCGAAGATTCCGCTCAACCTCGCCCTGCTCAAGGAACGTTCGCTGGTCGGCGTGTATTGGGGCGATTCGACCAGGCACGATCCTGGCGGCCACCTGGCCAACCTGAAGCAGCTCAACGAATGGTTCGGCGCCGGCAAGATCAAGCCGGTGGTCAGCCAACGCTACCCTCTGGCGAAGGCCAGGGAAGCCGTCGCCGCGATCGCCAATCGGCAGGTCAAGGGCAAGGTGGTGGTGGCGCCGCGCGGCTGAGGCGAATCACTCGCCGCGCCGCAGGCGCACCGTCACCCAGAAGCGGCTGCCCGCCCCCTCGGTGCTGTCGCCCCCGACATCGCCATCCATCAGGCGCGCGATGTGGCGCGCGATCACCAGCCCCAGCCCGGCGCCGCCGTGGTTCCGCGTCGAGGCTTCGTCGCCCTGGCTGAAGAGCTGGAACAGCTTGTCGCGCGCCTCGGCAGTGAGTCCCATGCCCTGGTCGGCAACCTCGAAGCGCAACAGCACACCATCCGGATTTTCGGCAAGCCGGATGACGGCAGCCGTACAAATTCTCGACGCGGAAATTTCAAACTGGGACACCACTGTGACACAGCAGCCTTTGGCTCGGCCCCCCGGCACTCGCCTCAGCCGCCGATCATGGCGATGACCACGGTCAGCATGCCAAGGCAGAGATTGACCAGCACCAGCGGGCGGATCAGGTTCATCGCCGCGCTGCCGGCCGGCCAGTCGCGGGCGGCAACGGCGGCCTTGAGCCGCGGGTACCAGCGCAGCAGGATCAGGCCGTAGATCGCGATCATCGCACTGCCGATGGCGGCCATGGCATGCCAGCGCCAGGGCACGGCGCTGCCGCCGACCTCGGCAAAGCGCCACAGGCCCGAGGCCAGTATCGCGATCACGGCGATGGTCACGGCATTGAAAAACCTGCCGAGGACGGCGGCAAGCAGTGGCAGCCGCTGCGGTGGCGGCAGTTGCTCGGCAGCCACCGGGCGCAGGCAGACATGGGCGAAGAACATGCCGCCCACCCAGACGATGACTCCGAGCAGATGGATCAGGACGGCGATGCGCATGGCGAGGGGCACGGGAAAACTAGGGTTCCGATTGTGCCCCAAGGCGCACGATCCGTGCGGGCCGCCTGCGCCGGGCCGGAAATCTGCCCACTCGGCACCGCGGCGACGGCGCATGCATAATGGACACCAAAACGGCACGCTAAGGAGGCCAATGGCCGATAACAAAGTCGCCGGGGGCAGCGACACAGACGCGACCCGCACTCTAGGAAAACTTTGGAAGCTGGCCGCACTGGCGCCGTTCATGACGGCCGGCCTGGTATTTGCGCTCGGCGTCGCGACCAGCCTTGCCTACTGGCACGCTGCGGAAACCAAGCGCCAGGCCGACGAGCGCGCGCAATTCGAGGCCAGCGCGACGCTGGCGCACGCGGCGGTGCAACGGCGGATCGACGAATTGCAGTCGCTGCTGGTCGGCATGCAGGGGCTTTTCATCGCCTCCGAACGGATCAGCCGCCACGAGTTCCAGCGCTATTCGGAGAATCTGCGCGCCAAGCTGCGCATCCCGGGCATTCGCGCACTGCATTTCACGCGGCGGATCGACGCCGCCGGACGGGCGGATTTCGTCGCCCGCGTGCGCAAGGACCGCAGCGTGAACGGGATCGGCTACCCGGACTTCGACATCCACCCCGCGACCGGCGGCAGCGAGCACTTCGTCATCGAATACATCGAACCCTTCACCGAAAACCGGGCAGCGTTCGGCCTCGACGCCTTGAGCCAGCCGATCAACCGCGAATCCTTCCTGGCCGCGCGCGATACCGGCGACATCAGTTTCACGGCCCCCTTCCAGCTGGTGCAAACCCCGGGCGGCGAACCGGGCATGGTGCTGCGCGCACCGGTCTACCGTTACGGCGCCCAGGTCGGCGACGTCGGGCAGCGGCGCGGCGCATTCGTCGGCCTGGTCGGAATTTCGCTCGACCTCGGTACCGTATTCAGCGACGTATTCGCCGCGCCCTACCTCGACCGCATCTGCATCGACATCGACGACCTGGCCCAGGCTGGAGATTCGGCAACGAATCCCGTGCCGCTGCGACAGCCGATCGCGCGCAGCTGCGCGCCGCAAGCTGGCGCCGCCGGCGTCGCCCACGGCGAGGAGACCATCATTCCGGTCGGCGACCGGCTTTGGGAAATCCGCATGCACCCAAGCGCTGCCCGCCTGGGTGCCGGGCGCGAGAAGGCCCCTGCCATCATCGCCGCGGCGGGCATCCTGATCAGCCTGCTGCTGGCGATGCTCTACCTGGCGCTGGCGCGCTCGCGCCGCGAGGCCGAACGCCTGGCCGTGCGCATGACCCGCGACTTGCGCAGCAGCGAGCGACGTTTCCGGACGATGGCTGAGCTGTCCTCCGACTGGTTCTGGGAACAGGATGCCGACGGGCGCGTGACCGACATCAGCGGCGTCAGCGACTCGCTCAGGCAGAGAGTTCCCATCCTCGGCCGCGCCATCGGCCGGACGCGCTGGGAGGTGAGCCCGACGGCCCTGACGGCGGAGGAATGGCAGGCCCACCGCGCCCGGCTCGACGCCCGCCTGCCGTTCGAACTTCGCTATCCGCTGCGCGACGGCGCGGGTGGCGAAATGTGGATCGCCGTAAATGGCACCCCGAGGTACGACGAGGACCGCCGATTCGTCGGCTATCACGGCACGGCGCGTGACATCACCAGGGAAAAGCTCGCCGCGCGGGAGCTCGAGGCCAAGGGCAAGGTGCTACAGGCCACCCTCGACAACATCTCGCAAGGCATCAGCGTGGTCGACGAAAGCCTGCACATGAGGGCGATGAACCAGAAGTTCTGCGAAGTGCTCGACTTTCCGCCCGAAATGGCCCGCATCGGGGCCTCCTTCGAAACCTTCGTCCGCTACAACGCCGAGCGCGGCGACTACGGCCCCTGCGACGTCGAGGCCAAGGTCGGCGAGATGGTGGCGCTGGCAAGGGAAGCCCGGCCCCACCGGTTCAAGCGTACCCGACCCAACGGACGCATCATCGAAGTGGTTGGCAACCCCCTGCCCGGTGGCGGCTTCGTCACCACCTATACCGACGTCACGGAACGCGAACTCGCCGAGCAGGCAGTGCGCGCCAGCGAGGCGCGCCTCAAGCGGGCCGAGCTGGCCTCCGGTTCGGGAAACTGGGAGCTCCACCTCGACACCATGACCATGATCGCCTCGGAGGGCGCGGCGCGCCTGTACGGCGTCGACTTCACCCAGGCGGACTACGCGGCGGTCAAACCCATCCCGCTGCCGGAGGAACGGCCGCGGCTCGACGCCGCGATCAAGGGCTTGCTGGAAAACGACCTTCCCTACGACATCGAGTTCCGCATCCGCCGCGCCGACAACGGCGAGATTCGCCACCTCCATTCCCAGGCGAGCTTCGACCGGGGGGAGCGCATCGTGTTCGGGGTGATACATGACGTCACCGAAAAGAAGCGTATCGCCGCCGAACTCGAACGGCATCGCGATCACCTGGAGGAACTGGTGCGCATCCGCACCGAGGCCCTGGCCGAAACGACCAAGGCCGCCGAGTCCGCCAGCGTCGCCAAAAGCGCCTTCCTGGCCAACATGAGCCACGAAATCCGCACGCCGATGAACGCCATCCTCGGCATGGCGGCCCTGATGCGGCGTGCCGGCGTGACGCCGGCCCAGGCCGGGCGGCTGGAAAAGATCCAGGTGGCCGGCGAACACCTGTTGCAGGTGATCAACAACATCCTCGACATCTCCAAGATCGAGGCCGGCAAGTTCAAGATCGAGGAGGCCGCGGTCGACGTCGCGGAAATCGCCGACCGGGTGGCGGCCATGCTCGGCGAAAGCGCGCGCGAAAAGAACCTCGTGCTCGGCGTGACGGAGCGGCCGCCGCGGGAAATCCTGCTCGGCGACCCGACCCGCCTGCAGCAGGCCCTGCTGAACTTCGCCACCAACGCGGTGAAGTTCACCGAGCAAGGCGCCATCGCGCTGCGCGTGCGTTTCGAGGAGCAGACCCCGGACAGCGTCCTGGTGCGTTTCGAAGTCGAGGACAGCGGCATCGGCATCGACGCGGTGGCGCGCGCCCGCTTGTTCTCGATCTTCGAGCAGGCCGACAACTCGACCACGCGCCGCTACGGTGGCACCGGGCTCGGACTGGCGATCACCCGGCGCCTGGCCGAACTCATGGGCGGCAGTGCCGGCGTCGAAAGCCAGCCCGGCGTCGGCAGCACCTTCTGGTTTACTGCCAGGCTGAGGCGCGGCGAGCGCAGCATTCAGCCCGCCGCCACGCCGCGCGAATCGGGCGCCGAGCGGCGGCTGCAAACCGAGTTCGGCGGCACCCGCATCCTGCTCGCCGAGGACGATCCGATGAATCGCGAGATCGCGGTGCTGCTGCTGGGCCAGGCCGGCCTCGACGTCGACCCCGCCCCGGATGGCGAAGTCGCCGTGGCGATGGCCGAACAGCGCGACTATGCCTTGATCCTGATGGACATGCAGATGCCGGTGATGGGCGGCGTCGAAGCCACGCGGCGGATCCGCGCGCAGGAGAAGGGACACCGTGTTCCCATCGTGGCCATCACGGCGAATGCCTTCGCCGAGGATCGCGAACGTTGCCTCGCCGCCGGGATGAACGACTTCATTGCCAAGCCCTTCAACCCGGAGCAGCTCTATGCCGTCATCCTGAGCTGGCTGGCGCGGGAACGCAACTGAGGCGGGAACTCAGGCCGCGGGGGGCGAATCCAGCGCCAGCCACAGGCATTTGCCCTTGCTCTCCTTGCCGATCTCGGCCAGCACGCGGGCGTGGTCGGCGAGCTCATCCTCGCTGGCGCGCAACACCCGCAGCGGTGGGCGCTGCCGCGGCTGGCCGGCGACCAGTGCCACCGCCGGTGTCGCGAAGGGAATGTCGAGCGAGTTCTGGCCGCGCGTCATGGCCAGGTACACCTCGGCCAGCAGTTCGGCGTCGAGCAAGGCGCCATGCACCTGGCGGCCCGAGTTGTCCACGCCGAACTCGTTGCACAGCGCGTCGAGGTTGTTCTTCTTGCCGGGGCGCATTTCGCGCGCCATGCGCAGGGTGTCGATCACCTCGCCGCAGAGCGTCGCCACGCTGTCTTTTTGCAACAGTCCCAGTTCGTTGTCGAGAAAGCCGACGTCGAAGGCGGCGTTGTGGATCACCAGGTCGGCACCGCGCACGAAGTCGATGAAGCGGTCGGCGACCTCGGCGAAGGTCGGCTTGTCGGCCAGGAAATCGTCCGACAGGCCGTGGATGCGTTCCGAATCGCCGACCAGGCGACCGGGGTTGAGGTAGGCATGAAAGCGTTGGCCGGTGAGGCCGCGCCCCACCAGCTCGACGCAGCCGATCTCGACCACGCGGTCGCCGGTGCGGAAATCCAGCCCGGTGGTTTCGGTATCCAGGATGACCTTTCTCATGTCCTCGCCCTTGCCTGTTCGACACCGCGCCGCGCCAGCGCATCGGCGCGCTCGTTCTCCGGGTGGCCGGCGTGGCCGCGCACCCAGATCCACTCGATTTGATGCTGCGCTGCCAGCCTGTCCAGCTCGCGCCACAGATCCTCGTTCTTTACCGGCTCCTTGCCGGCGGTTTTCCAGCCGCGCCGCTTCCAGCCGTGTATCCACTCGCTGATGCCCTTCTGCACGTATTGCGAGTCGGTATGCACGCGCGCCGCCACCGGTTGCCTGAGCGCGCGCAGGGCCTCGATCACCGCCGTCATTTCCATGCGGTTGTTGGTCGTCAGCGGCTCGCCGCCGAACAGTTCCTTTTCCGTCGCGCCCTTGCGCAGAATCGCGCCCCAGCCGCCCGGCCCCGGATTGCCGCTACAGGCGCCGTCGGTGAAGATTTCTATCATTGGTCCACTCTTTGCGTGATCGACACCAAGGCCTTGGCGCGCAGCTTGCGATCATGCCACGCCGGCGTGATCAGGCGCATGCCCTGCTGGCGCTTGACCGCCTGCACCACATATACGGCGCCGGCGATGGGCCACCAGCGGTCGCCCGCGGCGTCGAGGAACTGGAAGCGGCGCAGCCATTTTTCCTGCGTCACCGCCGGCGCATAGCAGCCATAGGCGCCAGCCTGCATCTCGAAGCCGAGCAACGAGAACCAGTCCTTCAGGCGCGGCACGCTGAGATAGGCGCCGCGCCAGGGCGGCAGCGCCTCGCGCCGCGACAGCTTGCGCCGCGCGCCCCACAGGCTGAAGGGATTGAAGCCGGTGACGATGATGTGGCCCTCGGGCACCAGCACGCGCTCGACCTCGCGCAGCACCTGATGCGGGTTCGGGTCGAACTCCAGGGTATGCGGCATCACCACCAGGTCGATGCTGTTGTTGGCGAAGGGCAGGTAATGCAGGTCGGAACGCACCTCGGAAACACCGTCGTAGCGCCCGTCGTCGCAGCGAAAGCGCAGCGGCATGCGGTTGGCGCGCAGGAAATCGTGCCCCGGCAGCGAAAGCTGCACGGCGTTGAAGCCGAAGATGTCGGCCACCAGTTCGTCGTGCTTGATCTGTTCCCAGTTCAGCACATACTGGCCAGCCGGCGTTTTCAGCCAGTCCTCGAATCCCTGAATTGACATCCTGCCCCGTTGGGAGAAAATTCCTTCATGACTGAAATACGTGCCCTGCCCGCCTTCGACGACAACTACATCTGGCTGCTGCGCGCCCACGACCAGGTCGCGGTGGTCGACCCGGGCGACGCCGCGCCGGTGCTGGACCACTTGGCGCACAGCGGCGACCGGCTCTGTGCCATCCTCGCCACCCACCACCATGGCGACCATATCGGCGGCATCGCAGAATTGCTGGCCAGGCATCCGGTACCGGTGTTCGGCCCGGCCGCCGAAGACATCGCCGGCGTCAGCCATCCACTGGCGGGTGGCGAACACATCGAAATCCCCGGCATCGGCGTCGAATTCGAGGTGCTTGCCGTGCCCGGACACACCCGCGGCCACCTCGCCTATTATGGCCCAAGTCTTTGCGGCACCGGCGCCGTGTTCTGCGGCGATACGCTGTTCGGCGCCGGTTGCGGACGCCTGTTCGAAGGTACGCCGGCACAGATGCAGGCCTCGCTGGCAAAACTCGCCGTGTTGCCAGCGCCGACTCTTGTGTACTGCGCCCACGAATACACCCAGGGCAACCTGCGCTTCGCCGCCGCCGTCGAGCCCGGCAGCGTCGCGGTGCAAAGGCGCGTCGAGGAAGTCGCAGCGGCGCGCGCAGCGCGGCGCGCGACGGTGCCGACGCGCATCGGCGTCGAACTGGAAACCAACCCCTTCCTGCGCTGGGACGAGCCTGCCGTGCGCGACGCGGCGGCCAGCCGCCTGGGCCACCCACCGACCGATGCCGTGGAAACCTTCGCCGCGATCCGCGAGTGGAAGAATCGCTTTTGAACACGCCGAACCCCCAGTCATGACCACGCGCCGCAGATTCATCAAGGCACTCGCCGTGCTGCCTCCCGTCCTTGTCTATCGCCCGGCCTGGGCCCAGGCAAAACCCGACCCCGCGCGGCTTGCCCTGGTGATCGGCAACAGCGACTATCCCTCTTCCCCGCTGGGCAATCCGGTCAACGACGCCAAGGCCGTGTCGACCCTGCTCACCCAGGCCGGCTTCACGGTCGACTCGCTGCTCAATGCCACGCGCAAGGACATGACGGCGGCAATCGAGCACTTTGGCAACGCGGCCAGGCGTTCCGACGTCAGACAGATCATTTTTTACTATGCCGGCCACGGCGCCCAACTGGAGTGGCGCAACTACCTGTTGCCGGTCGACGCCATCGTCGAGCAGCCGGAGCACATGAAGCAGCGCTGCGTCGACCTCGGCCTGCTGCTGGGCCAGCTCAGCGCCGCCAAGGAAAAAACCTACATCGTCATCCTCGACGCCTGTCGCAACAATCCCTTTGGCGCCGCCTACAAGCCGGAACAAAAAGGGCTCTCGCAGTTCGATGCGCCGGTCGGCAGCCTGCTCGCTTATGCCACCTCGCCAGGCAATGTGGCCTCGGACGGGGAAGGCGCAAACGGGCTGTATACCGAAAACCTGGTGCGCGAGCTGTCGCGCCGCAATACCCGCCTCGAAGACGCGCTCAAGCGCGTGCGCCTCAACGTGCGCCTGGCCTCGCAAGGCGCCCAGGTGCCCTGGGAGACGACCTCGCTGGAAGGCGATGTGTATCTGTTCAACGAAGACCAGAAGAAGCTCAGCGAAAGCGAACTCGAAAAGCAGGCCGAAGCCGACATCAACGAATGGACGCGCATCAAGTCTTCGAAGAACCTCGACGACTGGACAGGCTACCTGCGCAACTTCCCCAACGGCCGCTTTGCAGAAATCGCGCAGTTGCGCCTGGCCCGCCTGCTCGCCGAAATCGAGCAGCGTGCGGCCGAAGAAAGGCAACGCGCCGAACAGCAGCGCCTGGAACGCGAGAAACTGCGGCTCGCCGAAGAACAGCGACTTGCCGAGGAGAAACGCCTCGCCGAGGAAAAACGCCTGGCCGAGGAACGCCGGCAGCACGAAGAGCTGCGGGTCAAGGAGGAGCAGCGCCTCGCGCTGGAACGCAGGCAGCGCGAGGAACAGCAGCTGCGCGAAGCGCGGCGTATCCAGGACGAACAGGCCAAGCGCCAGGCCGTGCTGCGCCTCGAACGCGAGCGCGCGGCGGCCGAACGCAAGCGGCAGGAACAGGAAGCCCTGCTCGCCGAGCAACGCAAGGCGGAGGAAATTCGCCTCGCGGAGCAGCAGCGCAAGGAAAGGGAACGCATTGAAGGCGAACGGCTGGCACTGGAAAAGCAAGGCCAGCTGGAGGAACAGCGCCGCACGGAGCAGCTGGCCGCGGCCAAGCGCGTGGAAGCCAAGACATCGGCCGCGCCCCCGGGAGCACGCATCCAGTTGATCGAAATCGAGGCCGGCCGCCCGGTGCCGCAACTCATGCCGCCGTCCGACAACCCCTATTCGGCGGGGCGCTTCCCGCTCGGACGCGTATTCACGGTGGGCGACCGTTTGCTTACCCGCCAGACCGACATCCTCACCGGCATCGAGGAAAAAATGCGGCTCTCACAGGTAACGCGCGTGGACTACGACCAGGATCGGGTCGAGTACAACGACGGCATGCTGATCCTCGACCTGATGGGCAACCTGATCAAGAATGGTCCGGTGCAATTCGATACCCCGGTGCAATCGGTTCCCGCGGAACTCCAGGTGGGGAAGAAATGGACCGCCGCCTTTCGCCGCACCCAGAACGGGCACACGACCAACGCCTACTTCGACTTTCATGTCGCAAAGCGCGAAATCATCACCGTTCCCGCCGGCCGCTTCGACTGCTTCCGCATCGAAGGCCATGGCTGGAACACCAGCAACGGCGCACAACTCAGCAATACCGCCTGGATCGTCCCGGGATTGAATGCCGCCATCCGGCGCGACCAACTCGCGCGCAACAAGTTCGGACGGATCGGCCAAAGTGAAAGGAATGAACTGGTATCGCTGCGCCAGCAGGCCACCGGCCTGACGATTTGAGCCCAGGCCCGGACCGGAAGCCCGGTCGGGGTGATAAGATGCGCCGCCTTCACGAGCGCCCTGCGCGGCGCCATTTCCAGCCCATGCGTCTGTTCCTCTACGCCGTATCCCTGCTGTTTCTGCTGATTGCCCCGGCACGCGCCGAACAGAATCTGCAGCTGAGTTCCGAACTCGGGATATCGACTCCGGGCAGCTTTGCACCCGTACCGCCCGCGGTCCCTCCCCCCGCAGTGCCACACCTGCCCGACCCCTCGCAGGAAGTGCGCGACGAACTGCCACCGATCCCCACCATCGATCTCACCACGCCGCCGGACGACCTCTGGCAGCGGATGCGCAACGGCTTTTCGATGCCCGACCTCGACAGCCCGCTGGTAGCCGACCGCCAGGCCTGGTACCTGAACCGCCCCGATCTGCTGAAGCGCATCTTCGAGCGCAGCCGGCGCTACCTGCACCACATCGTCGGCGAACTCGAAAAGCGCGGCATGCCGACCGAGTTGGCGTTGCTGCCGGTGGTGGAAAGCTCCTTCAACCCGCTGGCTTATTCCTCGGCGCGCGCGCTGGGCATGTGGCAGTTCATTCCCGCCACCGGCAAGACCTACAAGCTGCAACAGAACGCCTGGTTCGACCAGCGCCGCGACATCGTCGCCTCGACCGACGCCGCGCTCGATTACCTGCAGACCATCTACGAAATGCACGGCGACTGGCACCTGGCACTTGCCTCCTACAACTGGGGCGAAAACGCGGTCGCTAGGGCGGTGGCGAAGAACCAGGCCAAGGGCCTGGCGACCGACTACCGCAGCCTGAAGATGCCGGTCGAGACGGCCTACTACGTGCCCAAGCTACAGGCGATCAAGAACATCGTGGCGCAGCCGCAGCTGTTCGGCATCGGCCTCGACCCCATCCCCAACAAGCCCTATTTCGCCACCGTCGAGCGCAGCGAGAACATGGACATCGCCCTGGCGGCCCGACTCGCCGAAATCCCGGTCGAGGAATTCATCGCCCTCAACCCGGCCTACAGCCGGCCGGTGATGCCGAGCGCGGCCAACAGCCCGCTGGTGCTGCCGGCCGACAAGGTGCAGACCTTCCTCGCCAACCTGCAGAACCACGAGGCCCAGGACAAGCCGCTCTCCGCCTGGTTCACGCACAACCTGAAGAAGGGCGAAAAGCTCGATGCCGTCGCCAGGCGCTACGGCCTGACCCTGGTTCGCCTCAAGCAGTTGAACGGCATCAACGCCAGGACCAAGGTGGTGCCCGGCTTCGCCCTCTTGGTGCCGGGCAAGGACGCCATCGGCCATGAGGCCCTGGCGGCGCGCCTGCCGCAGACGCCGGCGACTCCGCCCAGGGCAGTCAAGGCGAAGAAAGGCAAGACCATGAAGCCCGGCGGCAAGCCGAGGAAGGGCGCGGTGACGGCGACCATCCGCAAGCCCGTCGCCAAGCCGAAGAAGCGCTGAGGCGGGCTACGTGCAAGACGGGCAATATGAGCGTCACCACTGCCTGGCAAAAGTTGATATTGGCCAAATATCGCACCCCGACCTTCAGGCCGGGGAATGGCAACGAAGCATGGGCTTTACTGCCAATTGGCCGCGATCAGCGGCGCCAGCACCTCCTGATAGGCCGCGGGCAGCGAAGTCTGTCCCGCGCTCGGTGGCGCAAAAGCAGCCATCGCCTGAACCAGATTCTCCACCTGACTGTCCAGCAGCAGTTTTCCGTCGGCGGTCTTGAACTGCTCCACATGGTAGCTTGAACCGAGATACCAGTTTTCATTTATCAACTTGTCGGTCATGCCGATGATGCTGGCTTCGAGATTGTTGCCGACATGCCGCAGCCAGATCTGCTCGGCGGCGATACCTGACAGAAACCGGGCCGTGTCGACATTGCCCGAAGTAGCGTCATTCTCGCGAATCGTGTCGCTGCCATAGCCGACGCCAAACAGGTAACTATCGCTGCCCATGCCGCCGATCAAGATGTCAGTACCAGCCTTGCCATCCAGGGTGTCATTGCCGGCATTCCCCGACAGCGTGTTGTTGCCGGTGGAACCGGTAAGGCCGTTGTCAAGCTCATTGCCGGTGCCGCTAATATTGCCGGCGGAGAGCAGCAGATTCTCGATATTGGCACCAAGGCTATACGACACCGAGGTGCTGACAGCATCTATTCCTTCATCCGCAGCTTCAGAAACAAGGTCGCCAACATTGTCCGTCGTGTAGCTGTCGTTGCCAGCGCCCCCGCTCATCGTGTCCGCGCCGGCACTACCATTGAGCGTGTCGTTTCCTTCTCCGCCCGAAAGGATATTGGCGGCACTGTTGCCCGTCAGCACATTGTCCAAGGCATTGCCCGTACCGTCGACGGCCTGCGTGCCCGTCAGGGTCAGGTTCTCGACGTTGGGGGCCAACGTATAGCTGACCGAGCTAGAGACGACGTCCGTTCCCTCACCAGCGTTTTCCACCGCAACATCACCCATGCTGTCGACGGTGTACGTGTCGTTACCCAACCCGCCAATCATTGTGTCCGCGCCAGCACCACCGCTGAGCGAATTGTTCGCACTGTTGCCGGTAAGAGTGTTGTCCTGGATATTGCCAGTGCCATTGATCGCAGCTGTTCCGGTGAGTACCAGATTCTCCAGATTGGCGCCGAGCGTCGTGGTGATCGAACTGCGTACCGTGTCGTTGCCTTCACCCGCGTTCTCGGTGACGACATCCGCCGTCTGAGCGACGACGTAGGTATCGTCACCCGTGCCGCCGACGAGAGTATCGTTGCCGGCTCCGCCGTCGATCCAGTCGTTGCCGGTCAAGCCGGTCAGCACGTTGGCGGCGCTGTTACCAACCAAGATATTGTCCTCTGCGTTGCCAATGCCATTGATGATGGCCGCGCCGGTCAGCGTAAGGTTCTAGACGTTGGCACCCAGGGTGTAGCCGATGGCGCTATTGACGATATCCACTCCCTCGCCGGCACTCTCCGTCACCACGTCGCCAACGTTATCGACGGTGTAGCTGTCGTTCCCCGCGCCACCGATCAGCCTGTCGGCGCCCGCCGCACCGTTGAGGATGTCATTGCCTGCACCCCCCGTCAGCGTATTGGCGGCGCTGTTGCCGGTCAGCACGTTGTTGAGTTCGTTGCCGGTGCCGTTGATGATGGCCGTACCGGTCAGCGTAAGGTTCTCGACATTGGCGACGAGCGTGCAGGTTACTGCGCTATTGACGAGGTCGGTGCCTTCGTCGGCGTTCTCGACCACCACGTCACCGATATTGTCGATAGTGTAAGTGTCGTTGCCCAGGCCGCCGATCAGGGTGTCGGCTCCGGTACCACCATTGAGTGTATCGTTGCCTGCGCCCCCCGTCAGCGTGTTGGCGGCGCTGTTGCCGGTCAGCACGTTGTTGAATTCGTTGCCGGTGCCATTGATGAGCGCGGCCCCCGTCAGTGTGAGATTCTCAAAGTTGGCCCCCAGGTTGTAGGTGATCGCGCTATTAACGGCATCCGTACCTTCGCCCGCGCTCTCGACCACAACATCGCCGATATTGTCGATCGTATAAGTGTCGTTGCCCAGACCGCCTATCAGTGTATCGGCGCCCGCGCCGCCATTGAGTGAATCGTTGCCGCCACCGCCCGTGAGTGTGTTGGCGGCGCTGTTGCCGGTCAATGCGTTGTTGAGCTCATTGCCGGTGCCGTTGATCGCGGTGGCGCCGGTAAGGGTGAGATTCTCGACATTGGCCGCCAGCGTGTAGCTGATGCTCGTCTGCACCGTGTCGGTTCCTTCACCAACTTGCTCGACGATGCTGTCGCCGACGTTATCGACGACATAAACGTCATTTCCCAGATTGCCGATCAGGGTATCGGCCCCCACCCCGCCACTGAGGGTGTTGACAGCGCTGTTGCCGGTGATGTTGTTGTCCAGAGCGTTGCCGGTACCGTTGATGGCGCCGCCCATCTCAAGGAGGGTCAGGTTCTCGACATTGGCGCCAAGGGTATAGGTAATCGAACTGGTGACGGTGTCGATGCCTTCGTTGGCAAGTTCGGTCACCACATCGCCCGCGACATCCACCACGTAGGTGTCGTTCCCCGTGCCCCCCACCATCGAATCGCTTCCCGTGCCGCCATTGAGCAGGTCGTTGCCCGTGCCGCCCGTCAGGGTGTCGTTTCCTTCGCAGCCGACAAGTTCATCGTTGCCGTCCAGACCAGTGATCGTGTCGTTGTCGGTCGTACCCCAGACGAAATCATCGCCTTCGGTCACCGTGGTTGTCTTGGCGTCCAGGTCGGCGATGGTCCAGATGGTGTTGTCGCCAAACTTGACCTGCTCAATCTGATAGCTGCTGGCCGAATACCAGTTTTGAATGGTGAGTTTGTCCGATGTACCCTTGATACTGAGGTAAAGATGGTAAGCATCGCGTGACACCCAGATATCGCCAGGCGCAATGTCGGCTCCCAGTTGAATGATGTCGACCGTACCCAATTCATCGGTAATGGTGTCCTGACCGTAGCCGCGAGCGAAGAGGTAGGTATCGTTGCCAACTCCGCCGTCCAGGGCATCGTTGCCGCCCAATCCAGCGATAACGTCGTCGCCAGATGATCCGTAAAGATAGTCGCCGGCTTCGGTTCCGACCAGTTGAACCGCCTGCATGACGGCACCGTCCCAAACCGTGCCATTGTCGAACTCGATGCGCTCCACACGGTTGGCCGGGTCGGCGTACCAGCCCTGCACGGTGATCGTATCGCTGCTTCCGTTGATCTTGAGGTAGAGACTGGACGTATCCCGCAACAGCGTCACGTCCCCTGGCGCCACGTCAACCGCCAGCCGGATCGTGTCGTTGTTCCCATCCGTGGTGTCATGGTCGGTGATGGTGTCCTGGCCGTAACCGCGAGCGAAGAGGTAAGCATCGTTCCCTACGCCACCATCGAGCAGATCATTGCCGCTACCGCCGTCCAGTGTGTCGTTGCCGGCGTGGGCCATGAGGGAGTCGTCACCGGCAAAACCGAGCAGGGCGTCGTCATCGGTGGTGCCATATAGCGCATCAGCGCCAGCGGTGC
>JACRLX010000039.1 GCA_016235165.1 Rhodocyclales bacterium | reverse complement strand
TTCATGCCGATCCTGTTCCTGACCACGGAATCGCAGCAGGCCAGGCGCATGGAAGCCAAGGCGGCGGGTGCCTCGGGCTGGCTGGTGAAGCCGGCCACCGCCGACGAGCTGCTCAACACCATCAAGCTGGTACTGCGCTGATGAACTCACAACTCACGTTGCGCCGCTCGATCGCGGTGGCCTCCGGGGTCGGCGTTCTGGCTGCGCTCACGGTCGCCGTCCTCCACGACTGGTTTCACGATACCTTGCTGCCCGCCCTTTCGATTGCCGCCCCCTGGGGCGATGCGCTGGGCATCTTCGTCATCGTGCTGATCCTGTTTGCGGTACAGCGCCTGATCTCGGTTGCGGTGTTCCGCGATGGGGAATACGGTTTGGCCAACGCCGAAAAGGAAGCTTCCGCCCGTAACGGCAAGGTGATCGCCGCCGCCGAGCAGGTGGCCGGCGAACTGCGCGGCGTACGCGATTTCAACGATGTGGTGCGCGGCCAACTGAAAGGCGTGGTATCCGAGACGGAACGCGCCGCCTTCGACATTGCCGGCCGCCTGCAAACCATCGACGACATCATTTCGCGCCTTGGGCGCTACGTGGAAAACACCACCAACGAGTCAACCCGCCTGCTGCAAGCCTCCGAAGAACGGATCACCCGCAACCGCGAACTGATCGATACCCTTGAAAGTTACATTCACGAGCGCGTGGCCTCGTCGCTGGAAGATCGCGAGCGAATTTCGCATGTCGTCAAGGAGGCGCGATCACTGGGAGCGCTGGTAGACCTGATCCGCAATATTTCCGGCCAGACCAATCTGTTGGCGCTGAACGCGGCGATCGAAGCCGCTCGCGCCGGCGATGCCGGTCGCGGCTTTGCCGTGGTGGCCGACGAGGTGCGCAAGCTGTCGCGCGCCACCGACGAAGCCGTTGGCCAGATCAGCAGCGGCATCCAGGCCGTTGCCAATTCCATTGAAGGCCAGTTCGAGGAAAAACTGTCGAAAGACAACGCCGCTTCCGAACGCGAAGCCCTGGAAAGCTTTGCGGTACAGCTCGACGACCTCGGCCGCAGCTACAAGGAAGTCACCGAGCACGGCGCCGGCGTGATGTCCACCATCACCGAAAGCAGCCGGCAGCTGGCCGACATGTTCATGTCGGCCCTGGCCAGCGTCCAGTTCCAGGATGTGACCCGGCAGCAGATCGAACAAGTGGTGGATGCCCTCGACCGGCTCGACAGCCACTCGACCATGCTGGCCGAGCGTCTCGCCCAGCTCGAGGATCCAGCCTTCGAACTCCAGCCCCTGGCGGCCCACCTGGACCAGATCTACGGCAACTATGTGATGGACTCCCAGCGCAACACGCACAACAGCGTGACCCGTGGCGAAGCCACCGCTGAGCCGGGCGGACCGAAAGTCGAACTGTTCTAGGAGGCGGCGCATGAACTTCAGCACGCAGACCACGCCCGAGGGCGCGATACGCATCACGGTCGAAGGCGACCTCGGCATTTACCACGCCACCGAGATCAAGCAACAGCTGATCGACGGGCTGCGCAGCCACCCGGTGCTGGAACTCGACCTCTCGCATGTCGGCGAGATGGATACCGCGGGATTCCAGCTGCTGGCGCTGGCCAAGGAGGAAAGCCTGCGCCTGGGTGCCGTCTTGCGCATCGTCGGTCACAGCAGCGCAGTGCGCGAAGTGATCGAGTTTTTCAACATGGTCGCCTACTTCGGTGACCCGCTGGTGATTCCCGCCGGTGAGCATGGCTGAACAGGAGCGGGCCATGGACGAAGTTCTGAGCGTATTTTCGGTTGAAGCCCGCGAGCAGCTGGAGGCGATGGAAGCCGGCCTGATGCAAATCGAGCAAGGCGACCATGACGCGGAAACCCTGAATGCCGTATTCCGCGCCGCGCACACCATCAAGGGCGGTGCCGGCGTCGTCGAAATCCACGCCGTGGAGGGCTTTACCCACGTTCTGGAGAATGTCCTCGACCGCCTGCGCAATGGCGAGATCGAGGCCAGCGGCGAGATGATCTCCACCCTCCTCGCCGGCTGCGACCACATCGGCGCCCTGCTCGGCCTGATCGCCACCGGCACGGTGGAACCCGACGAAGAACTGAAAGCCGCCGGCGATGCGATTGCAGAACGGCTGCGCCCCTTTCTTGGCGGCGAAGCCGCCGCGGCCAAAACCCTGCCGGCAGCCGATGGCGCGAATGTCGAGCGCAGCGAGGGTGAGGATGTCAGCAACGATTGCTGGCACATCTCGGTGCGCTTCGGCCGCAATGTACTGAAGAACGGCATGGACCCGCTGGCCTTCCTGCGCTACCTGCTCAACCTCGGCGAAATCGCCCACCTCGCCACGTTGACCGACGCCCTGCCCCCGGCGGACGAGATGGATCCCGAACTCTGCTACCTCGGCTTCGAGATCAGATTCCGCAGCCACGCCAGCAAGCAAGCCATCGAGCGCGTCTTCGATTTCTGTCGCGATGACTGCGACCTGCACATCCTGCCGCCCAACAGCAAGCTCGAGGAATTCCTCAGCCTGATCGAGTCCTTGCCCGAAGAAACCATGCGCCTGGGCGAAATCCTGGTCAAGAGCGGCGCGGTCACGCGCGAAGAACTCGAAACCGGTCTGCGTCGCCAGTCCCAGGCAAAAGTCGGCGCCGATGACACGGCGATGCCACCCCTGGGCAACATCCTGATCCAGCAAAACAGCGTCCAGCCCGAGATCGTCGAGGCGGCCGCTGCCAAGCAGAAGACGGTTTCGGAAAAGAAGGCCGCCGAAGCCAGCCTGATCCGCATCCATGCCGACAAGCTGGACCAGTTGATCGACCTGGTCGGCGAGCTGGTGATTGCAGGTGCCTCGGCCAACCTGCTGGCGAAAAAGAGCGGCGAAGGCACCCTGGTCGAGGCCACCTCGGTGCTCTCGCGTCTGGTCGAGAGCATTCGCGACGCGGCCCTGCAACTGCGCATGGTGCAGATCGGGGAAACCTTCAACCGCTTTCACCGCGTGGCGCGTGATGTATCGAAGGAACTCGACAAGGAAATCGAGCTGGTGATCAACGGCGCCGAGACCGAACTCGATAAGTCCGTGGTCGAGAAGATCGGCGACCCGCTGATGCACCTGGTCAGGAATGCCATGGACCATGGCATCGAACCGACGGCTGTGCGCACCGCGGCCGGCAAGCCGGCCAAGGGCCGTGTCGAACTGAATGCCTTCCACGACTCGGGCAGCATCGTCATCGAAGTGGTGGACGACGGCGGCGGACTGAATCGCGACCGCATCTACCGGAAAGCCATCGAAAAAGGCCTGCTCCAGCCCGGAGACAGCCTGAGCGACCAGGAGGTGGTCAACCTGATCTTCGAACCAGGCTTCTCGACCGTCGAAAAGGTGACCAACCTCTCCGGCCGCGGCGTCGGCATGGATGTGGTGCGCAAGAACATCACCGCGCTGCGCGGCAGCGTCGACGTCAAGACCGAACCCGGCGCCGGCTCGCGCTTCACCATTCGCCTGCCGCTGACCCTGGCCATCATCGACGGCTTCCTTACCGGCGTCGGACGCGCTTCATACGTCATTCCGCTGGACATGGTGATCGAGTGCATCGAACTCGCCGGCACCAGCGGCAATCGGGATTACATCAACCTGCGCGGCGAAGTTCTGCCGTTTGTCCGCCTGCGCGAACTGTTCGAAGTCGGCGGCGAGCGGCCGGTACGCGAGAACGTCGTCGTCGTCCAGTACGCCGGGCAAAAGGCCGGCATCGTGGTTGACCAGTTGCTGGGTGAGTTCCAGACGGTGATCAAGCCGCTGGGCGCCCTGTTCCGCAACATGCGCGGCATCGGCGGTTCCACCATCCTGGGCAGCGGCGAAGTGGCGCTGATCCTCGATGTGCAGGCGCTGGTCAGCCACAGCGCGGCAATCGAAGGGCACACGACATCCGGCGCTGGCAGCCGCCTGCTCGAAGCGCGGAGCGCCTGATTCGGCTTGATACACGAAACCATTCCAATGCAGTAGATGAAGGGAGTAGCAACCATGTTCAACAACCTCAGGATCGGTGTCCGCCTCGGAATCGGATTCCTCCTTACCCTGCTGCTGCTGCTCACCATCAGCGTGGTGAGCTACAAAGGCCTCTCCAATCTCGATAAGGAGATCGAGGATATGGTCCAGGACAAGTTCCCCAAGACCGTGCAGGCCAATGACATCATCGAGGCCGTCAATACCATCGCCCGCCGCATGCGCAATGCCTACATTTTCGGTGGCGCCGATTCGCAGAAGGAAATCGACCAGATTCCCGAACAGCGCAAGATCATCAGCGAACGCATTGGCGCCTTGGAGAAAGGCATCACCAGCAAAAAAGGCAAGGAGCTGCTGGCCAGGGTAAAAGCCGCCGGTCTTGTCTACGTTGCCGACCAGGACAAATTTCTTGGCATGCTCAAGGACAACAAGCGCGAGGACGCTGTTGATCTGCTCAAAAGCGGCTTGCGCACCAGCCAGGGTGAATACATGAAGTCAGTGAACACCCTGGTCGAGTTTCAGACCGACCTGATGAGAAAAGCGGGCAAGGAAGCCGAAGAAAACGCCAATGGCGCGATTGCGCTTGTCGAGGTGCTGGCAACGATTGCCGTGCTGCTGAGTGTCCTGTTCGGCTGGTTCGTCACACGCAGCATCACCAGGCCGGTATCGGAGGCCCTGAACGTCACCCGGCAGCTGGCCGATGGCGACCTGACGATCCGCATCGACAATGTCAGCAAGGACGAGATCGGCCAGATGCTCGCCGCGCAGCAGAACCTTATCGCCAAGCTTAACCAGATCATCGGCGAAGTGAAGGGCACGGCCGACGCGCTGGCCAATGCCTCGGGCCAAGTCTCCGCCACCGCCCAGTCCTTGTCGCAGTCGTCCAGCGAGCAAGCCGCCTCGGTGGAAGAAACCACCGCCAGCATCGAGCAGATGACCGCGTCCATCACCCAGAACACCGAGAGCGCCAAGCTCACCGACAACATGGCGACCAAGTCCTCCTCCGAGGCCGAACAGGGCGGCAAGGCAGTGAAAGACACCGTCGAAGCCATGAAGTCCATCGCCGGCAAGATCGGCATCATCGACGACATCGCCTACCAGACCAATCTCCTGGCGCTCAATGCCGCGATCGAGGCGGCGCGCGCCGGCGAGCATGGCAAGGGCTTCGCCGTGGTCGCCGCCGAAGTGCGCAAGCTCGCCGAACGCAG
>JACRLX010000011.1 GCA_016235165.1 Rhodocyclales bacterium | reverse complement strand
CCGCTGGGAGCGCACCGGCGCCACCTGGAGCACGGTGGCCGATATCGTCATCGACCTGGGGCAGGGGGACAGCGTCACCCTGCGCCAGGCGCTGAACCAGGATGGCGCGGCCCTGGGCAAGATCGAGCGGGTCGAGTTCGAGGACGGCACCGTCTGGACCGATGCCGAGCTGCGCGCCAGGCTGTTGGCCGGGGGCGCCGGTGACGACAGCATCCAGGGCTGGGGTGAAGCCGACCGCATCGAGGGCGGGACGGGCAACGACAGCCTCGAAGGTCAAGGCGGCGACGACCTGCTCGCCGGCGGCGAAGGCGGCGACCGGTTGTACGGCGATGAAGGCAACGACCGGCTGCAAGGCGGCGAAGGCGACGACACACTCACCGACCGGGCCGGCGACAACATCCTGAACGGCGGCGCCGGCCACGACACGCTGGCCACCTATGGCGCCGGCAACAACCTCCTGAACGGCGACGAAGGCGACGACATCCTGCGCAGCGGCATGGGCAGCGACCTGCTCGATGGCGGCAGCGGCGACGACACCCTGAGCGCCGGCGGCGGTAACGACACCCTGCGGGGAGGCGACGGCAACGACCGGCTGGCCGGTGGCTTGGGGAGTGACGTGCTGGAAGGCGGGGTCGGAGACGACGTGCTGACCGGAGGCAACGAGCCCGCCGTGTGGAGCGCCGGCTGGGCGGCCCGCACACCGAATGGCAACGACACCTATCGCTTCGGGCGCGGGGATGGCCACGATATCGTCATGGATCGGGATAGCCTGGCGGGCAACACCGACACCATTGAACTGGCCGCCGACATTGTGCCGGCGGACGTGCAATTGACCCATGTTGGCAACGATCTGATCCTCAGCCTGACGACGGGTGACACGCTGACCGTTGCCAACTGGTTCAGGGACGGCGGCGAATGGCGGGATCGGCTCGGTGGAGATAGCGGTGGTGACTTGCTACAGTGTGGGGCCGGTGAGGACACTCTCATAGGAGGCGCTGGTGGCGACGTGTTGCACGGCTTCCTGTCGTTTGAGAAAAGTCGGCGCTGGTGGGACGGCGAGTATGCGAACGGGGAATGGAGGATGGCAGCATGACTAGCTCAAACGATACCGATGAAGTCGATAAGCGGATGGCACTGGCCCGGCAAGTATTTCTGGATCATCCGGGGAAGATTCCACCGCAGCACCAAGCGGCCATCCTTGCGCAGCGAGTGGTTCTCGGTATGGCGCCCTACGAAGCGTATTTGGCGGCCGGGCAGTTCGCCTTTCGCGTGATTGCGGATCAAACAAAATGGCCAAAGAACAGTGATCCCTATCAAGTCATGTGGGGTCAATCGCTGCACCCGGACGGCAGTCAAATCTGGATGACGTTTCAGACGGAAACGCAGTATCCCGGCGAGGGAAGAATAATGTTTCGGGTGTTCTTTGAGAATGGGATAGCCACAGAAATAGGCCAGCCAACGGAAAGCGAAAGGAAACCGTAATGTTGAGAATATTTAGACGGATCAGATTTCGGTATGCCGCTGTGATTTCAGCTATCGCAACCCTATCGGGAATAGTGAGCGCCATGGGACTGCCGCCTACCCCACCATTTATGCGGCCTTTTGCTGCCGATAAGAAAGGGGAAGTAATTGAGACCGTTGTCCAGATCAAGGAGCATCGGAATTACTACTTCATGTTGGTGTTTGAGGCGGGAGATGCATCGACTCGTGGGAAAGTCGATCATCTGCTAGCTGAAAACTATATTGACGAGACTAGACGAGTCCGCCAACGCGAGCCAGGAGTGCTTCACCTTCAAGTTTGGGAGCTTAGCAATGGTGGAGATCGGCTGATCGCGGAAAGAAATTGTCGTGGCTATGAGGGGGGAGGCTATGGCGGATCCTTCATAGAAGCCCGATTTGTTTCATTAAAACTTCTGCCTGGGAAATATCGGGTGAGAGTGAAATCTCTGCGTGGAATCGAAGGACTCTCAGCACTTCCTGTGCAAGTCAATTTCAGCATCGGGTACCACCCGAACAGTACTCCAATCAAAAATTAACGAAAGGAACGAATCATGCCAACCGTAACGGTCAATATTTCAGATCGGGGCACTGCTTTAGCTGAAGGCGGCAGTTCCGATGTAGGGCACATGTGGTTCGAAATCAACGCAGGCGACGGCACTCCTCCTGAGTCGTTCGGGTTTGCTCCGACTTCCCATGGCACAGCATTTGGGGAAGGGAGCGTATATACAACTGACAGCGGTAATTATCAATCCACGGTCTATTCCAAAACTGTAGAGATCACTGAGGCACAGTACGTACAACTGCGTGACTTTGGAGTAAACCCTGCGGAGAATGGGTTCTCTACGTACTACAACGGACTTGCCAATAGCTGTATCGACTTTACTTGGAAGGCTCTTTCTCTCGTGGGGATTGATTCTTCTGGATTTCAAGGAAGCGTATGGCCCGCTTGGAATGTCAGTCGGGTTGACACGGTCTTGCAGCAGTTTGCCAATGGTGGAATCGGTGCTACTTCTCCTCCTCCGAGTTCGCTGCGCACCTTCAGCACGCTTGATGCTCAGGGCCGAGTGGTTGAATCCAGCGTTCAGAACGGTTCAGGTAGGACGCTGTACAAGAAGGAGTACATTTACGATCCAGATGGTCAGGGCTTTACGGTTAGCGAATCGGTCACGGTTAACGGACAAAATCGAGTCGCAAAAGAGATTCAGTATCAAACAGACCCCAATGGCACTTCAGTTCAACTTGCGACCAAGTACTATGAAATCGGTCAGCCAGGACAAAAGTTAATTGACCAGCAAACCGTCACCTACCAACCCGACGGCAGTGTTGCGATGGTTCGGCAGGACGGAAAAGGACATGTTTATCAAATAGACACTCAGACAGTCGATGGCAGCGGCACTACGACAAGAACAACAACGAAGTACGACAAAGACAGCAACTGGACCGATCAAACCACTACAGTTCAAAGCGCTGACAGCAGCAGCACCGCCACGACAGTAACGCCTGAAGGCGCCAGTACCACGGTCACCAAGGATAAGAATGGTCAAACGACCCAGGTAGAAACGAGCGTCCCCAACAGCCAGGGAGGCCGAACCAAAGAGAAGTACGAATTCACTCCCGACGGCCAGGCAAAGAAGAAAACCACGACCAAGACCGATGCCGACGGCAACACCCAAACGAGCACGGAGAACTACCTGCCCGATTCGATGCAGGAGGCCAACGACAACCTGGACACTCCGTCAGCCCCTCAGGTCTACCACGACCCCCTCGCCCTCGACCTGAATGGCGACGGCCTCGCCACCACCAACGCCGCCACCAACGGCATCCACTTCGACCACGACAACAACGGCTTCGCGGAAGCCACCGGCTGGCTCAACCCCGCCGACGCCTACCTCGCCGTCGACCGCAACGGCAACGACACGATAGACAGCGGCCTCGAACTCTTCGGCGACCAGACGCTATTGCGCTCCGGCGCCAAGGCCGCCAGCGGCCTGCAAGCCCTGGCCGAATGGGACAGCAACCGCGACGGCCAGATCACCGCCGCCGACACCCGCTTCACCGACCTGCGCGTCTGGCAAGACCTCAACCAGGACGGCATCTCTCAATCCACCGAACTCCAAACCCTGACCGAAGCCGGCATCGCCTCGATCCAACTCGCCGGCACCGCCACCAATGCCCCCGCCGACGCCAACGGCAACACCGTCACTCGCACCTCCAGCTTCATCCGCACCGACGGCATCTCCGGCCTCGCCGGCGAAGTCACCTTCAAACGCGACACCGCCCTCTCGATCCCTGTCGCCACCTACACCGTCACCGACGCCATCGCCGCCCAACCCGACCTCTCCGGCTACGGCACGACACGGCGATTCGCGACGCCGCCCTCGACACGCTGCTCTATACCTGGGCCAACGCCGCCGGCATCCCTCCCGCCTCACGCGGCAGCGCCATGGACGCGCGCCAGATCGCCTTCCTCGAAGCCGCCTTCGGCCAAAGCCTCGGCAACCCCGACAGCAACGCCGCCGTGCAATGGCGCATGAGCTGGCAACAAGTCCGCGAGTACTACAACGCCAGCCTGCTCGCCCAGACCCGCCTCAAGCCGCTCTTCGACGAAATTCAATACACCTGGGACGAGCAAAGCCAGACCCTCAAGGCCGACCTCACCGGCGTCGAATCCCTCCTGCAAGACAGCCTCGCCGCCGATCAAGCAACCGGCACCTTTCAGCTCGCCGACTTCGCCCGCGCCATCAAGGGCCTCGGCGCCCAAGACAGCGTCAACTACCTCGCCCTGCGTGAAACCTTCCTGGAGCAAGACCAGCAAAACGGCACCGACCTCGCCTGGGCCATGGACAGCGCCGGCCTGAAAATCTACGACCGCCGCAACATGGGTCAGCGATTGGGGAGCCCGCACATCGAAGGCACCGACGGCAGTGACGCCGTGCGCGGCAGCCTGTATGAGGGCGACGGTTACCTCAACAGCCTCTACGGC
>JACRLX010000042.1 GCA_016235165.1 Rhodocyclales bacterium | reverse complement strand
CGCGGCGGTGGGCTCGTTGATGATGCGTTTGGCGTCGAGCCCGGCGATGCGGCCGGCGTCTTTCGTGGCCTGGCGCTGGGCGTCGTTGAAATAGGCGGGCACGGTGATGACGGCTTCGGTGACTTCCTCGCCGAGGTAGTCTTCGGCGGTCTTCTTCATTTTGCGCAGCACTTCGGCGGAAACCTGCGGCGGCGCCATCTTGTTGCCGCGCGCCTCGACCCAGGCGTCGCCGTTGTCGGCCTTGACGATCCTGAAGGGCATCAGGTCGATGTCTTTCTGCACTTCCTTTTCCTCGAAGCGGCGGCCGATCAGGCGCTTGACCGCGAACAGGGTGTTCTTGGCATTGGTCACCGCCTGGCGCTTGGCCGAGGCGCCGCAAAGGATCTCGCCGTCGTCGGCATAGGCGACGATGGACGGCGTGGTGCGCGCGCCTTCCGCGTTTTCGATGACCTTGGGCTTGCCGCCCTCCATGATGGCGACGCAGCTATTGGTGGTGCCGAGGTCGATGCCGATGATCTTGCCCATGATTTTTCCTTTAAGAAATGGTGCTCGCCGGGAATCTTCCGCAGCGAATCTCTATGCCTGATATGGGGATATTGCGGGTTGCTTCAAGCCGCCGGTGCCACTCTTGCCTTCGAAACCACCACCAGCGCCGGGCGGATGACGCGGCCGTGCAGGGCATAGCCCTTCTGCAGCACGCTGACCACCGTATTCGGTTCTCCGTCGGCCTCGATCTGGCTGATGGCCTGGTGCCGGTGCGGGTCGAACTTTTCGCCCACCGGGCTGATTTCGGCCAGGTTGGACTTTTCGAAGGCGGCCACCAGTTGGCGCAACGTCAGCTCGACGCCGGCCTTGAGATTCTCGGCGCTCTGGTTTTCGTTGGCCAGCGCTGCTTCCAGGCTGTCCTTGACCGCCAGCAGTTCGCCGGAGAATTTCTCGACCGCATACTTGCCGGCCTTGGCGATGTCTTCCTGGGCGCGGCGGCGCACGTTTTCGGTTTCGGCCTTGGCACGCAGCCAGGCGTCATGGTGCTCGGCGGCCTTCAGTTCGGCGGTCTTCAGCGACTCTTCGAGGCTGGGCATCACCTCGGCGGCGGGCTCGGGACCGGCCGCCGGGGTTTCGGTGGCGTCGGGTGTCTCGCCGGGTTTGGGCAAGGCTTCGGCGGGGGGCGTGTGGTTGCTGTCCTGCATGGGTCGGGCTCCTCAAGAAACCCGCCGCAGATGAGGGCGAATGCGGCGGGTTCAAGCCCCGGCGAAACAAAATAATCGATGAGGGAAGTGTCGATTTCGGCGCTTGACTTGTCCCGCATCAAGTTGAAATGTTGCAGTGCACGATAAAAGGCTGATTCGCATGACCATACGTATATCATGGGATATTTCAAGGTCGGAACAAGAGCGACGCCCATAGTGCAAGTCGATACTTACCATCGCATCAAATACCACTCGCTGTGGCTGCTGGCGGCGTTCTTCATGGTCCTGTCCTTGCTTTCGGGGCGCAATATCCATGAAAAGCTGGCCGACGAGAGCCGCGCCCTGGTGGTACACAAATGGGCCGAGGCCAATGCCGGCAGCAGTGTCCTGATCCACGAACTTCAGCTCGAACGTGGCTTGTCGAGCGGCTATGTGGCATCCAACGGCAAGTTCTTTGCCGATGTCCTGGTGCGCCAGGGGCAGGCCACCGAAGAGGCGTTCGCGGCGACGCTGCCGGTTCTGCTCGGCGACCGGCAGCTTCGTGCCTACCTCGAGGCGCGGCATCCGGCGGCACTGTCCGATCTGCTGCAACTGGGTAGCCTGCGCCAGTTGGTGAGCGAGCTGGTGCTCTCGCGCGAGGCGACGGTGGATCGCTATTCGGCGATGATAGAAATGCTGTTCGACGTGATGAATTCGACCCTGGTCACGGACAGCGGCACGCTGCGGCCGCAACTGGCGTTCCTGGCGTTCCTCCAGGCCAAGGAAATGGCCGGCCAGGAACGCGCCTTGCTGACGGCGATCCTGTCCTCACGCGATTTCGGCTCGTATTCCCGGATGGCGGCCTACCACCGGATTCGTGCCGTGGAAGAACTGGCGATCAAGCGCTTTCTGCAATTCGCCGACGAGGATGCCCGCGCCGGGTTTGCCGCGATTGCAACGCAGACTTTTGCCCGCGAGGCTGAAGCTATACGGCGCCGGGTCGTCGCCGCCGGACACAGCGCTGCGGCAACCGGCGACAATCTGCCGAGCCCGGAACACTGGTTTCGCGTCTCGTCGGAGAGAATCGACGCCATGAAGGCGCTCGAACACCTGGTCGGCGGTTCGGTCACGCAAAGCGCCGACACCCTCAGACAGAACGCCAACGCCGGGCTGGCAGTCAGTGCCCTGTCGGCCATGGCGTCCTTCCTGCTCGGCGGCCTGTTGCTGCTCCAGCTCAGGCATGGCAGCCGGGTTGCGGAAAAGGACCTGCACCTTGCCGCCACGGTGTTTGGCAACAGCGTCGAGTCGATCATCATCACTGACGCGCAATCGCGCATCGTCGATGTCAATCGATCTTTCACCCGGACCACCGGCTACCGGCGCGAGGAGGTGCTGGGCCAACCGGCGCGCATGCTCAAGTCGGGGCGCAACGACGGCGGCTTTTACGCCGGCATGTGGGGCAAGTTGCTGGAATCCGGTAGCTGGGAGGGTGAAGTGTCGAACCGCCGCAAGAACGGCGAGATCTATCCGGCCCTGCTGTCCATCGTTGCGGTCAAAGACATCCATGGCACGACGACCAACTACGTCGCGATGATCGTCGATATCAGCAAGCGCAGGAAGGCCGAGGGCCAGCTCGAACGCCTGCGCACCTTCGATTCGCTGACCGGGTCGCTGACCCGCGAGGCCTGGCTTTCGGTGATGGATCGGGCAGTCGCCAACACCCGCGTCACGCACCAGATGTTCGCCATGCTCGAAATCGGTATCGACCGCTTCAAGCTGATCAATGCCTCGCTCGGCCACGCCGTCGGTGACAAGGTGCTGACCGAGGCAGCCGACCGGATCGGCAATGCGCTGCGCCGCCAGGATCCCGTGGCGCGACCGGGCGGCGACCGTTTTTCGGTGCTGATCGAGGATGTCGCGTCGAGTGCTGAGGTCGACGCGATCTGCGGCAAGCTGTTGGCGGCCTTCGAGCCGCCGATGCGCGTGGATGAGCGCGAGCTGCAGGTGTCGATCAGCATTGGCGTCGCGCTCCATCCGGATGACGGCGAGGACGCCGCGACCTTGCAACGCAATGCCGAAGCGGCGATGTACCGCGCCAAGCTGGATGGCGGCGGCGGCTATGCTTTTTTTGCCGCCGACATGAATGCCGAGGGAGCGCAGCGCCTGACCCTGGAAAGGATGCTGCGCCTGGCCCTCGACCGCGATGAGTTCGTGCTCAACTACCAGCCCCAGATCGCGGCCGGCAGCGGGCAACTGGTCGGCGTCGAAGCCCTGTTGCGCTGGAACAGCGGCGACCCGGGGACGGCTTCGCCGGTGCAGTTCATTCCGGTCGCCGAGGAAACCGGACTGATCCTGCCCATCGGCGAGTGGGTACTGCGTTCGGCCTGCGCCGATGCCCAGCACTGGCGCGAGTGCCTGGGCCGCGATCTGCCGGTGGCGGTGAATCTGTCGGCGCGGCAGTTTCGCCGCAAGGACCTGCTGGCAGCCGTCCAGGCGGTACTCGACGAGACCGGCCTGCCCAGCCGCCTGCTGGAACTGGAAATCACCGAGAGCCTGCTGGTGGTCGATCCGGTCGGTGCGGCAGAGGTGCTCGGCGGGCTGCGCGCCATGGGTGTGCGCACCGCACTCGACGATTTCGGCACCGGCTATTCCTCGCTGGCCTATCTCAAGACCTTCCCGATCGACCGCCTCAAGATCGACCGCGCCTTCGTGCGCGACCTGCCCGACGACCAGAGCGACAAGGCGATTTCCCGCGCCGTGGTGGCGCTTGGCCTCAATCTCGACATGGAGGTTCTTGCCGAGGGCGTCGAAACCGAGGCGCAGCGGGATTTCCTCGCCGCAGAAGGCTGCCAGGTGTTCCAGGGTTTCCTCTTCGGCCAGCCGATGCCGGCGGAAACCCTGCTCGACAGGATCCGCAGCGGTGCCCTGTCCCTGTGAGCGCCGGTCGCGCCGAAACTCAGCCCTGACTGCGCACCCAGCGCAGCAGATGGGCGGCATCCATCGCCCCGGACTGGCGGGCGATTTCGCGGCCGTTGCGGAACAGCACCAGGGTCGGAATCGAGCGGATGCCGAAGCGTGCGGCAAGCGGCGGTTGGTCCTCGGTATTCACTTTGGCCAGGCGGAACTCCGGCTCCAGCTCTCGCGCCGCTGCGGCGAAGGCCGGCGCCATGGCGCGGCAGGGGCCGCACCAGGGGGCCCAGAAATCGACCAGCACGGGGATGTCGGAGCGGCCGACGTGGCTGTCGAAACTGGTCGCATCGAGTTCCAGCGGTTCGCCGGAAAACAGGGCCGACTTGCACTTGCCGCAGCTGCCGCGGTCTCCCAGGCGATCGGCCGGCAGGCGGTTGGGAGAGTGGCAGTGCGGGCAGACGACGATCCGGTTTTCGGACATGGCGGGCTCCTATATCAGATTCCCCTGATATAAGGCCGGTGCTGCCGAAATCAAGCCGCTGCGCCGAGGGCCTTTGCGCGGGCGCGGGCGTCCGGGTCGCAGCTCGCCGCCGGCGGCCAGCCGGCGAGGTGTCGTTCGGCCAGCGCGCCCAAGGCCGCAATCCAGTCCGGCCTTTCGTTTACGGCCGGAATGTAATGGTATTCGCCGCCGCCGGAGGAAAGGAAATCCTGCTTGCAGTCCATGGCGATTTCTTCCAGGGTTTCCAGGCAGTCGGCAACGAAGCCGGGGCAGATGACGTCGACGCGGCGGGTTCCGGCGTGGCCGAGTTCCTCCAGCGTGGCCTGGGTGTAGGGCTTTAGCCATTCGGCCTTGCCGAAGCGCGATTGGAAGGAAATTTGGTATTGGTCGGCGGTGAGGCCAAGGGCTTCGGCGATCAGCCGGCCGGTCTTCCGGCACTCGCAGTAATAGGGGTCGCCGAGGTCGAGCGAGCGCCGCGGCAGGCCGTGGAAGCTCATTAGCAGCTTGTCGGGTCGGCCATGGGCGGCCCGGTACTCGCTGACCGTGGCGGCAACGCTGGCGATGTAGCCGGGGTCGTCGGGGAAGTGCTTGACGAAGCGGATTTCCAGCGGGTTGCGCGTGCGTTTGATCCAGTCGGCGACGGCGTCCATCACGCTGCCGGCGGCACTTGCCGCGTACTGCGGGTAGGCCGGCAGCACCAGCACGCGCTCGACGCCGCCGGCCTTGAGCCGGTCGAGCACGCCGGCGATTGAGGGCTGGCCGTAGCGCATGGCCCAGGCCACGGCCACCTCCGGCTTGCCGGCTTCGCCCAGCCAGCCCTGGAGCAGGGCGGCCTGGCGCTCGGTATGCAGCTTCAGCGGCGAACCTTCGGGCAGCCAGATCCTCGCGTACTTGGCGGCCGACTTGGCCGGGCGGAGGTTGAGCACGAACAGGTTCAGGATCAGCCACCAGAGCGGGCGCGGGATTTCAACCACGCGCGGGTCCCAGAGGAATTCGCCCAGATAGGCGCGCAGGGCGGTGCGCGTCGGCGCCTCGGGCGTGCCGAGGTTGACCAGCAGCACGGCCGTGCGGCGGGCGGCGCCGTGATCGGGCGCGGGTTCAGGGGCGTAGCGGGGCATCAGGGCGCGGACAGGGCCGAGGACAGCAGCTTGGCGGTAATGTCGACGATGGGGATCACGCGCTCGTAGGCCATGCGCGTCGGGCCGATGACGCCGATGGTGCCGACGATCTGGCCATCGACCTCGTAGGGGGCGGCGACCACGCTGCATTCGTCGAGCGGGGCAATGCCCGATTCGCCGCCGATGAAGACCTGCACGCCCTCGGCGCGGCTGGAGAGTTCGAGCAGTTGCGCCAGCCCTGTGCGCTGCTCGAAGAGATCGAACAGGCGGCGCAGGCGCGTCATGTTGGACGACAGATCTTCGATCCCGAGCAGGTTCTTCTCGCCGCTGATCACGTACTGCGTCGAGGTGTCGGCCACCGCCTGGTTGCCGGCCTCCAGCGCGGCGGCCATGAGTTCGGACATGTCCATGCGCAACTGCCGCAGTTCCTCGACGATCCGGGCGCGCACCTGGTCGAAGTCGAGGCCGAGGCAGTTCTGGTTCAGGTAGTTGGCGGCCTCGACGAGTTCTGATGGGCTGTAGTTGCGCTGGGTGAACAGGATGCGGTTCTGCACGTCGCCGTCGGCGGTGACGATGATCAGCAGCACGCGCTTGTCGGACAGGCTGAGGAATTCGATCTGGCGGATGCGCGGCTGCTGGCGGCGCGGCGCGACGACGATGCCGGCGAAGGCGGTGAGTTGCGACAGCAGTTGCGAGGCATGGCTGATCACCAGTTGCGGCTGGTCGGGGTGGATGGCTTCCTTGATCTCGGAAAGCTCGGCGCTGCGCAGCGGCTTCACGGTCAAAAGCGAATCGACGAACAAGCGGTAGCCGAGTGGCGTTGGCACGCGTCCGGCCGAGGTATGCGGGCTGGCGATGAAGCCCATTTCCTCGAGGTCGGACATCACGTTACGGATCGTGGCGGGCGACAGTTCCAGCCCGGAATACTTCGACAGGGTGCGCGAACCGACCGGCTGACCTTCGGCGATATAGCGTTCGATCAGGGTTTTGAGCAGGGTTTGCGCGCGGTGGTCGAGCATGGCTCGATTGTATTCATTTCGGCCGACAGGTGGCAGATGGCGGCCGGCGGGCCAATCTCAAGGCGGCCAGGGTGCAAAAAATCTGCCGCGTCGGGTCTGTTCGCCTGCCTGCCGTATGGTTAAATCGACGCATGAACAGCGCATTTCGCCGCATCGCCCTGATAGGCAAATACCGCAGTCCGGAGATCGCCGAATCCCTGCTGGCGCTGGCCGGGTTCCTGCGTGGGCGTGGCATCGAGGTACTGATCGAGGAGGCCACCGCGGCCGCCGTCGGCAGCAACGGCTATGTGGTCGCCGGCTACGACCTGATCGGCAAACACGCCGAACTGGCGATCGTGCTCGGCGGCGATGGCACCATGCTCAACGCGGCGCGGAACCTGGCCCGCTTCGATGTTCCCCTGGTCGGTGTCAACCAGGGCCGTCTCGGCTTCATGACCGATATCGCGCTGGAAGCGATGATAGCCAGCATCACCGAGCTGCTGGAAGGGCGTTTCGTGCGCGAGCAACGCTTCCTGCTCGACGCCGAGGTGCTGCGCGAGGGCCGGGTCGAATTCACCACCCTGGCACTCAACGACGTGGTGGTGAACAAAGGCGAAACCGGGCGCATGATCGAGCTGGAAGTCAAGGTCGATGGCGAGCTGATCCACATTCTGCGCGCCGACGGCGTGATCGTATCGACGCCGACCGGCTCGACGGCGTATGCGCTGTCGGCCAACGGTCCGATCCTGCATCCCAGCGTGGCCGGGATTGCCATCGTGCCACTCTGTCCGCATGCCCTGTCCAATCGGCCGATAACCGTCAGCGACAGCAGCCGGATCGAGGTCGGGCTCCTGCCGCCGCATGACGCCCGGGTGCATTTCGACGGCCAGGGCCGCTTCGATGCCCGCGCCGGCGACGTGCTGCGTCTCGGGCGCTCGCGCCACAGCATCACCCTGCTGCATCCGCCGGGCTACAGCTATTTCGCCATGCTGCGCGAGAAGCTGCACTGGAGTTCGACGCCGAGGCACTAGGGTCTGATGGCAATCATGCGACGGTGGCGCCGGGATCGAATTGGGATGCGATGCAAGACGCGGCGACGCCGCGATATTCATATCTCGCCAGGAGCCGCAACGCCGCAGCGCGCCCAATTCGACCCGGCCCTGCGGGTTGAAGCCGGACGCGGCGTCTGCGGCGTTGTCGGACTTGGCAAGGGATTACCCTTGCCGGCGTCCTCCGCCTTGCATCTATCCACGTCCGGCTTCAACGCCATCCGCCGAATGATTGTCATCAGACCCTAGACCAATGCTGCTGCGACTGACCATCCGCGACTTCGTCATCGTCGATCGCCTGGAACTTGAGTTCGAGGCCGGCTTTGGCGCCCTGACCGGCGAGACGGGGGCCGGCAAATCCATACTGGTGGACGCGCTCTCGCTCGCCCTGGGCGAGCGGGCCGATGCCAGCGTGATCCGCGCCGGGGCCGAGCGGGCCGAAATCGCTGCCGAGTTCGAAGTGGCGGCAGGAAGCCCACTGGAAGCCTGGCTGCGGGCCGGCGATTTCGACACCGACGCCTGCCTCTTGCGCCGGGTGATCGATGCCGGTGGCCGCTCGCGGGCCTACATCAACGGCACCGCCGCCACCTTGGGGCAACTGCGCGAGGCGGCCGATTTCCTGGCTGACATCCACGGCCAGAATGCCCATCACTCGCTGCTGCGCGGCGACGCCCAGCGCGATCTGCTCGATGCCCACGCCGGGGCGCAGGCCGAGGCAAAAGCGGTGGCGGTGGCATGGGCCGCCTGGCGTGTCGCCAGGGAGGCGCGACTTGCCGCGCAAAAGGATGTCGAGGCCACCGCCCGCGAACGCGAACTGCTGGCCTGGCAGGTCAAGGAACTGGCGGCGCTGGCCTTCGACCTCGATGGCTGGCGTGAAACGGAACAGGAGCAGCGCCGTCTGGGCAATGCCAATGCCTTGCTGGAAGCGGTCGGCGAGGCCCTGGCGGCGCTCGACGAGGGCGAGACCGCGGGGCTGCCGGCGCTGCGGCATGCCGGCGCGCGACTGACCGAACTGGTCGCCTGCGACGACTCTTTGGGGGAAGCGGCGCAACTCTACGAAAGCGCCTTGATCCAGTTCGAAGAGTCGGCGCTGGCGCTACGGCGCTATCAGGATAGGCTGGAGCTCGACCCCCAGCGCCTGGCCGAACTCGATGCCCGCATCGATGCCGTGACGCAAATGGCGCGCAAGCATCGCGTTGCCCCCGAGGAACTGCCGGGGCTCCTGGAAAGCCTGCAAGCGCGCCTGGCGGAGCTTGTCCTGCGTGCCGATCCCGAGGCGCTGGCGGAGCGGGAGCGCGCGACCGAGGCCGCCTATCGCGAGCGGGCGAAGAAGCTCACGGCCCTGCGCGGCAAGGCCGCCAAGGCGCTGTCGGCGGCGGTTACCGGCGGCATGCAGGACCTGGCCATGGCCGGCGGACGCTTCGAGATCGCCCTGGCAGCGATTCCCGACGGCTCGGCCGGGGGCGACCAGAGCATCGAGTTCCTGGTGGCCGCGAATGCCGGCCAGGACTTGCGGCCGCTGGCCAAGGTGGCCTCGGGCGGCGAGTTGTCGCGCATCGGCCTGGCCTTGCAGGTGATCGCCAGCCAGGCCAATACGGCCGGCACGCTGATCTTCGATGAAGTCGACGTCGGCATCGGCGGCCGCGTGGCCGAAATCGTCGGCCGCATGCTGCGCGAACTGGGCAAGAGCCGCCAGGTGCTGTGCGTCACGCATCTGCCGCAGGTGGCAGCGCAAGCCGACTGGCAGTGGTCGATCGCCAAGAATACGCGCGACGGCAAGACGACATCGGCCGTGCTGGTACTGGATGCCGACGCCCGTGTCGGCGAAATTGCGCGCATGCTGGGCGGCGAAAAAATCACCGATACCACGCGCCGTCATGCGGCGGAAATGCTGGGACGCGCTTAGGTTTACGCGCACCTGATGCCGCGCAGGCGCGCGCGCAGACCATCCGGTCAAGTGCGAGGCCGCGAGAACGTCACTCAGGGGCGACGCGACACTTCTTGTCGCAGCGCTGCGGAGAATGATCTCCCCATCGGGAGATCATCATGGCATTCCACCCCCGCTCAAGCTTCTCTCGCACGCCATCCGATATGCCTGCGACAGTTCGCCTGTGGTTGTACCGCCTGCTCGTTCCACTCGGCGGGCATCGCGAATTCATGAATCAGCACGGGTTCGGCAATGAGGCGCTGGCCGAGGCATTGGGGTTGGGCGATTGGGCCGGCACCGTAGCGCGCGACTTCGATCTCAAGATGGCTCGGGCGGATCTGCGCAAGCGCTATCAAACGGCTGAGCACGAGTCCGCGAAGGCCACGGTTCCAGTCTGTCTGAGTCACAATGTTTCACGTCTGGCGCAGTTGATCGGTCTGTCCGCCACCGACTGCCGAATTCTCGAATTTGCTGTGCTGATCCAGATCGAGCGTTTGCTTGACGATACGGCCGACTATTTGGGAAAGTTGTCGTCGGTGAAGGTATTTCATGCTCTGTCGGTGCTGCTCGACATTCCCGAGCACGAAGTCCGCACGTCATTGAGTGTGCAGGGAACTCTCGCCAGATCGGGACTGGTCTCGATTGGCCGCAGCGGCACCGCGATTGTTCGCGAAAAGCTCGAACTGCTCTCGGACAATTTCGCCGACCACATCTACTCGTCGGACGCCGATCCGATCTGCTTGCTGAGCGAAACGGTGGCCCCGAGCGCTCCGCCGCATCTCGGGCTTGCAGACTATGAACATGTTGCGCCGTCGCTTGCTGTCCTGCAGCCCTACCTCGGGCACGCCATCGCCACCGGTCGCAAGGGCGTCAATGTGTTTCTGTATGGCGAGCCGGGAACGGGCAAGAGTCAGTTGGCCAAGGTACTGGCCATGGAACATGATTGTGAACTCTTTGAAGTCGCCAGCGAGGACATGGAAGGGTACCCGGTGCAAGGCGAGCTGAGGTTGCGCGCCTTTCGCGCCGCACAAAGTTTCTTTGCCCGGCGCCGAGCTCTCATCGTCTTCGACGAAGCCGAGGATGTTTTCAATGACGGCGACCACATCTTCGGCCGCAAGAGCACGGCTCAAACACGCAAGGCATGGATCAATCGGGTACTCGAAGAAAATGCGGTGCCGACCCTGTGGCTTTCCAACTCGATCCGGGGGCTCGACCCGGCATTCATTCGCCGCTTCGACATGGTCTTCGAATTGCCTGTCCCGCCCAGAAAACAGCGCGAGCGCATACTTCAGGATGTGTGCTCGGACTTGCTCGATGCACCGGGCATCGCGCGCATTGCCGAGTCGGAAGTGCTGGCACCCGCTGTCGTAAGCAAGGCCGTCTCGGTCGTCCGTTCGATTCGGGATGAACTGGGTGAAGCCGGCGCGGCCGGTGCCTTTGAGCTTTTGATCGGCAATACCCTTGAAGCACAGGGGCATCGACCGATTCGACGAAATGACCCAACCCGCCTTCCTGAATTCTACGATCCGGCCTTCATTCACGCAGACAGCGATTTGGCTCGGGTGGCGGATGGATTGATGAAATCGAAGTCGGGGCGCCTTTGTCTGTACGGGCCGCCGGGCACCGGTAAAACCGCCTATGGGCGGTGGCTGGCGGAACAATTGGGAGCACCATTGCTGGTAAGACGTGCGTCCGACCTGATGTCGAAGTGGGTAGGTGGCAGTGAGAAAAACATCGCGGGCGCGTTCCGTCAGGCAGAGCAGGACGGTGCGCTGCTATTGATCGACGAGATCGATAGTTTCCTGCAGGACCGCAGGGGCGCTCGGCACAGTTGGGAGTTTAGCCAGGTCAACGAAATGCTGACGCAAATGGAATCGTTTGCCGGGGTATTCCTCGCATCGACAAACCTGATGGAGGGGCTCGACCAGGCGGCGCTGCGCCGTTTTGATCTCAAGGTGAAGTTCGACTTTCTGACGCCCGAACAGGCCGCGAAACTGATGCTTCGCTACTGCGACACCCTGGCTATTCCCGAGCCGTCACCCGAGTACATGGCAAGACTGCGGCACCTGCCAAAGCTGACGCCAGGCGACTTTGCGGCGGTGGCTCGCCAGAGCCGATTCCGCCCCATCACCGCGCCGGCCGCCTTGATTTCTGCCCTGGAGGCCGAATGTGCGGCGAAGGAAGGTGTCCGGGCCGCAATCGGATTCCTGCCGGCTTGAATCGAATGGTATAACTTGGCTGCCCGACAAGATGGAATATCCCATGCGTGTCCTGTCCAAATCCAAGCTGCTTGCCTTCCGCCAGTGCCCGAAGCGACTCTGGCTGGAAATCCATCGGCCCGCATCGCGGACAGACTCGGTGGCAACACAGGCGAGCTTCGCGGTCGGGCACCGGGTGGGCGATATCGCCCGGCACTTGTATGACCCAAGCGGCAAGGGAAATCTGATCGACCCCCAGGCGGAAGGCTTCGAGGCAGCATTTGTCCGCAGCCGAGATCTACTCTCTTCGTCGCAGCCGATTTTCGAGGCGGGGTTCGCCGCGTGCGGGGCGCTGGCCTTCGCCGACGTGATGTTGCCCGCGAAAAAGGCCGGCAAGAAGCTGTGGCGGATGGTCGAGGTGAAGTCATCGACCAGCGTCAAGGACTACCACCGCGACGACACGGCGATTCAGGCCTTCGTTGCCAGGAACGCGGGCGTACCCCTGCTGTCCGTCGCGCTCGCTCACATCGACAGCGGCTGGGTCTATCCCGGCGGAGAGGATTACCACGGCCTGCTGGTCGAGACCGACCTTACCGAAGAAGCTTTCGACCGGGAAACTGAGGTCAAGACGTGGATAGCCGAGGCGCAATCCATTGTTCGCCGGCGCACCGAACCAAAAATCGCCACGGGCCGGCACTGCGCGCAGCCCTACGCCTGCGGCTTCCTTGAGCACTGCGAGAGCCAGGAATTCCAGCCGGAGTTTCCCGTTAAATGGTTGCCGAATATTCAGGCAAAGGCCCTGAAGGCACGGATCGAAGTCGAAGGCGTGACCGACATGCGCGAAGTTCCCAACGAACTTCTCAACGAGCGCCAGCGCCGCGTCAAGTCGCATACGCTGGCGAACGAAACCTACTTCGATGCTCAAGGCGCCGCTGCCGATCTGGCCGCCTGTGCGCTTCCCGCCTATTTCATCGATTTCGAGACCATCCAGTTCGCTGTGCCTATCTGGAAAGCGACGCGGCCCTACCAGCAAATACCCTTCCAGTTCAGCGCGCATCGCCTCGCCCGCACCGGAAGACTTCAGCACCGATCCTTTCTCGATCTGTCCGGCAAGGACCCATCCCGAGCCTTTGCCGAATCGCTGGTCGCCGCATGCGGCGACAAGGGCCCGGTGTTTGTCTACAACGCGTCCTTCGAGACGGCACGCATCAGGGAACTGGCCGATCGCTTTCCGCGCCTGAAAAAGTCCTTGCTCGCCATCAACGAGCGTGTCGTCGATCTCCTTTCTGTCGCCGAGCGTCACTACTACCACCCTAGTCAGCAGGGAAGCTGGAGCATCAAGAAGGTGTTGCCGGCGATCGTGCCACAACTTCGCTACGATGCGTTGGAAGGTGTGCAGGATGGCGGGATGGCAATGGAGGCTTACCTTGAAGCCATATCACCGGAGACGACTCAGGCCAGGAAGGCCCAAATCGAACAGGAACTGCTCGCTTACTGCAAGCTCGATACTTACGCGATGGTCCGGATCTGGCAGGTCTTTTCCGGCCGCAGCGATCTGGCGCTCTGACTCCCATGCCCAAGCGCTCCGATACCCTCAAGACAGTTCTGCTGGCCCTTGAACTGCTACGCCGGATACCGCGCAACCGCAAGGTATCGGCGTCCGAACTGCACGAGCAGATTGCGGGGCTGGGGCTCGATCGCGACCTTCGAACCATCCAGCGCCAACTGGAAATGCTCAGCGAGCATTTCGACATCGAGCGAGACGACCGCAACAAACCCTATGGCTACCGCTGGAAGGAGCGAGCACAGGGGCTCGCTTTGCCGATGCTCAGCGAGCAGGAATCGCTGCTGCTTACCCTGGCCGAACAGCACCTGCGAAATCTGTTGCCTGCCAGCATGATGAAATCGATGGAGGGATTCTTTGTCCAGGCGCGCACCAATCTCGGGCCATCGGGCAATTCAAGACGCGAGCGGGAATGGCTGTCCAAGGTCAGGGTAGTCAGTACCACGCAGCCGCTCCTGCCGCCGAAGATCAGACCTGGCGTTTTCGATGAAGTCAGCAATGCGCTGTATGCCAACCGGTGGCTGACCGTCGATTACAGGAATGCGGCGGGCAAGAAGACAAAGTCGGAAGTGATGCCTCTCGGTCTTGCGCCGCAGGGACCGCGCCTGTATCTGGTTTGTCGATACCGTGACTTCGACAATGAACGCAGCCTGGCATTGCACCGGATTATCTCTGCCAAGGCCTCAACGCTGAGCTTCGAGCGTCCCAGGGATTTCGACCTACAGAAATATGATGATGACGGACGGTTCGGCTTTGGCGAGGGCAAGCGGATTCGACTCACGTTCCGGATCGAGAGGGGAGCCGGTTCGCATCTTCTGGAGTCTCCGCTGTCTGCCGATCAGCAGGTCAAGGAGATTGGCGATCAGTTGGAAATCAGTGCAACGGTGGTCGATACGGCGCAATTGGAATGGTGGTTGCGGGGCTTCGGGGATCGGGTGAGCGAAATTCGAAGAGATCGGACTTGAAACCGCAGACTCTTAAGGGAGAAGAAGCCAATTGAATGAATTCGAAATCAGAATAAAAATTGCAAAGGCGGCTCTGCAACAGCTGCAAAAAAGCGGAAACAATGCTCCGGAGGCGAAAGCGGCTCAGCGGTTCCTGGAGAGCTACGCCGATGCCATTGGCAAGATAGTGAAAACGAAGACTGATTTAGGCAGTAAGACGCGACAACTTAGTAAAGGCAACAGAACAACCTATGCAAAAGCATTGGAGTCAGCCTTATGCAATGCAGTACAGGCGCTGAAAGTTAGTTGCGAGGAGCAGCCCGAAATGCTTATTGGGGACAAACCCAAGTATCTTGATTTGCTTGCATGGAAGAATGGTTGCGAACGAGCTGTGGCGATTGAGGTCAAAAGTAGTGCAAATGATTTCGACAATGTTGCCTCTGGGTTGGCTGAATTTTTCTTGGCCAGATCGACAAACGCGAAGATCAAGTCTAAAGGGTGTGAGAGCGGGTTCAACGCCACCAAAATTCATTTCATCTTGATTTGTCTGTATGGCAGCACCGACCACAAGTTTTTTGATCTTCTTGCCGAGAAACTATTTCCCAGACAGCTTGATAGACCGGAACTGTATTCGATATTCGAATCGAATTTGAAAGGCCTTCAAAAGAAGAAGGAGGCTTCTCTGAAGGTGGCAATTCAAGGCAAGGCTGACGCACTTGTGGAACGTTTATGTGAACTTTTTCTCACGATAAGCGAGCGCATTCATTCATAGCGCAAATCATTCTTCATCGGTACACGCGCGATCATCCAGCGCCTTGCCTGAACTCGAACGACACATCCTGTCGCTCTGATTCGTCATGATGGTGCATCTTTAGGGAAACGCTGAACAAGCCACCGCAAAAAGCAGCGACGAATTGAAATCGAGACGAAAACGTGACGGAAATGCCATTTTCATTGGGTGATCGGCCTGTTCGAGGGCAGACAAGGGGTGATTCCCCTGGATTTTGCTCAT
>JACRLX010000041.1 GCA_016235165.1 Rhodocyclales bacterium | reverse complement strand
TGAGCAAAATCCAGGGGAATCACCCCTTGTCTGCCCTCGAACAGGCCGATCACCCAATGAAAATGGCATTTCCGTCACGTTTTCGTCTCGATTTCAATTCGTCGCTGCTTTTTGCGGTGGCTTGTTCAGCGTTTCCCTAGCGTGACCGTAACTGGTCCCTTGGCGTGCAGTTCGACAAGTTCATCTGTTGCGTCGAACTCGATGTCGCAGGTGCTCTCGTTGCCGAGTCTGCATGATCCGCCTGTCAGACCCGATTTCGTTTTACCGGCATACGATGCGGTGACAGCAAGTTCTTGCGACAAAGCGGGCCACGCAAGACGAGCATTCTTGGGAAAGGTCAGCAGGATTCGTAGCTTTTTCGTCGTTAGATCCAGCCCCTTTTGCTCCGCCTTGACTTTCGAGTCGTTTGTCGAGCGGTAATAGACCACCGGATCCGAGCTGCCTACGACGAATGTACTTTTTGGCGTTTTGGCGACTATTGCGGCAAGCCGCACCAGTGCTCCTGACTCAAAGGTTTGTCGACTGGATTCGGGCAAGGTAAATCTCATCGCCGCACCAGTTACAACCTTGGTGGACCTTTCAATATCTCTGATCACCTTGGTCGGTTCTGATTCTGCTACGAGTCGCAATTCGGCAGATGCGTATCCGTCCGACATCAAAGCGACTGTCGCATCCACTGCTCCGTCTCCAACGATCGGATTAACCGTCGTCGGCTTGGAGTTCTCTGTTTCAGAGTTTCCCGCGGTCCCGGAAATCTCGGAATATCCACCGATCACAGGACGTTGCTTAGCCGCCTCCAGGAGAGTTGACGCTCCCCGGTAGAAAGAGCATTCACCATGAAAATCGATCAGATCCGCGATTCCCCGATCGATCGAATACGAGTCCACTCCTTTGTCAAACCCGCTGACGATTAGGTTACGCTTTGCCTTCCTGTTCTCGTTGATTTTGTCGATGATTGCATCTGCGAAATGCTGCCTATAAACCTCCTCGTTGATGATCGACCGCGATGCGTTGGTCAACGTCGAGGTCGCTGCATAGGTTTTGGCTGCGGTACCGGTGGTCAATGTTGCTAGTGCCGACAGCCAGCTAGTTGCGACACCCAGGCTCACGTTCAATTGGGTTGCCGTCCCTTTGATGCTGCCAAGATGACCGACGCAGATTCGGTCCGAAAAGATGAGCAATTTCAGTAGCAAGTCATTGCGATCACTACGGGAGCTACGTGCCGCCTTTAGCTGCCTTGTGAAATTTTTACTTTCGAAGTTGATAACTTTTTCGCTCCAGAGCTCGCCCTGCTCACGCTCGCTCGAGTAGTAGCTTTCGTCGCCTGCTTGCGGATCGCGGGAGAAGAGTGGATCAACAGTGTAATAGCCGCCGCCGCAACCAGAAATCACCATTGTGAGGGAAAGTGTCACTGCAAATCTGGAAAGAATGCTCGACATCTCGCTCTCCGATGACATTGAGGTCAGCCACTTTACTCCAAGTAATGATGTAGCGGTAGGGGAATGGCATATCCCGATGTCTGGCGCAGCATCTTTCCGGACAATTCACATCTGCCTGACCTCGATGTTCAGCGTCTGGATGCGGTAGGCGATCTGGCGCGGCGTCATACCCAAAAGGCGCGCGGCGCGGGCCTGGACCCAGCCGGCCTGCTCCAGCGCGGCGATCACGCGCCGCCTCTCATCCATATGTTCGCTTTGCTCGGCACCCGCTTCGATGGCCTCGCCCTCACCTTCGGCGGCGGCCCGAAAAGTCGGCGCCGGCGGCACGGCGTTGAAGCCGCGCGCGGCGGCGCGCGGCTTGTCGATGCGGATCAGATCGGCGTCGATCTCGCCGTCGAGCGACATCACGGCGGCGCGTTCAAGGCAGTTTTCCAGTTCGCGCACATTGCCCGGCCAGGAGTGCTGTGCCAGGCGCCGTTGCGCCGCGGCGGTCAGCGTCAGCGGCCGGCCTTGCACGCCGCCGAGGCGGTCGAGCAGGTGGCGTGCGATCTCCGGCAGGTCTTCCATGCGTTCGCGCAGCGGCGGCGGCAGGATGGGCATGACGTTGAGCCGGTAATACAGGTCTTCGCGGAAATCGCCGGCCTCCACGGCGGCTTCGAGGTTGCGATGGGTGGCGGCGATCAGGCGCACGTCCACTTTCACCGTACGCCCAGCGCCGACTCTTTCGAGTTCGCCCTCCTGCAGCACGCGCAGCAGCTTGGCCTGGAAGGCGGGCGAGATCTCGCCGATCTCGTCGAGGAACAGCGTGCCGCCGTCGGCCATCTCGAAGCGCCCTTTGCGCGCGGCGACGGCGCCGGTGAAGGCCCCCTTCTCGTGGCCGAAGAGTTCGGTTTCGAGCAGGGTCTCGGGCAGCGAGGCGCAGTTGAGCCTCACGTAGGGCCCGCGCGCGCGCGGCGAGTTGTAGTGGATGGCGTTGGCGATCAGTTCCTTGCCGGTGCCGGTTTCGCCGCGGATCAGCACCGTGGTCGGCCACTTCGACACCAGGCGGATCTGGTCGAAGATGCGCCGCATCGATGCCGAGTGACCGACCAGGTTGTCGAAGCCATGGCGCTGGCGTACCGTGCGGCGCAGGCTGTCGCGCTCCTCGGCCAGCGCCTTGCGTTCCTGCTCGACTTCCAGCGAAAGCCGCACGCTCTGGCCGATGAGGTTCGCCACCATCTCGACGAAGCGCACGCGCTCTTCGAGCTGGCCGTCGTCGGGCTGGTCGGGCTGCACCGCGAGCACACCCTGGAGCGTGCCGCCGACCTGGATCGGCACCGCGATGAAGGGCAGTTCCTTGTCGTAAAGGCCGAGCCGGTTGAGAAAGCGTGGCTCGTCGCCCAGGCGCGCAATGGCGACGGGGCGCTTGCCTTCGAGCAGCATGCCGAGCAGGCCCTCGCCGGGCTGGTAGCGCACTGGTTCGAAGGCTTCGGCATCGAGGCCGTGCACCGCATGCACCGTGAGATCGCCGGCGCCGGGGTCGACCACGCTGACCATGCCGCGCGTCAGGTGGCCGGTGATTTCAAGCGAGCGCAGCACCTCGCGCAAGCTGTGATGGAAGTCGAGCGAGCGCGACAGCACCTGCGAGACACGGAACAGCGTTTCGTACTGGGTGCGCAGCAGCGTGGGCGGATGGCTGTTCCTCATTGGGCCCTCCCCCCAGCCCCCTGCCCCAGGCAGGGGGTGACGGTAGTTCGCCGCTGCGCGGCTCCGTAGGCTGACTGCGCCCTCCTTGGGGCGGCCCGGCGGAGGGCGCTCATGATCTTCGCTTCAATGGCAGCAGCACGCGGACGCGGCAGCCGGATTTGCGTTCGGCGTCGATCTCGACGTTGCCGCCGTGGTCGGCGGCGATCTGCTGCGCCGTCGCCAGCCCGGTGCCGAGGTGGCGGCGGCCTTCGCGCTTGGTGGTGTAGAAGGGTTCGAAGACCTTCAGTTGCAGCGCCGGCGCGATCCCCGGCCCGCTGTCCTCGACCAGGATTTCGATGCCGCCAAGCCGGGCACGGGTGACCACCAGCAGCTCGCGTTCGCGCCAGCCGCGCCCGCTCATGGCTTCGATGGCGTTGTCGATCAGGGCCTTGAACAGGCTGCGCAGCTTGTTCGGATGCGCCTGCAATGCCGGTAGCATGGCCTGCGGCTGCCACGAGACGCGGATGCCGTTGGCCAGCAGGCGCGGCGTGGCGAGGTCGAGCACGTCGCGCAGCAGCTCGTTGACATTGGCCGGGCCGGCGGCTTCCCGACTCTCGGCCGGGATCATGGCGCGCAACTCGGCCAGCGCCGCCTCGCCGGCGGCGATCGCCTCGCCCAGCGCGACAGCCATCGGGTCGGTGGCGCCGCCGCGCCGCGCCAGCATGGTGACCGCCGAGGCCATCATGTTGAGCGGGCCTTCGAGGCGGAAGGTGGCGGCGGAAAGGCTCTCGCGCAGCGCGGCGACGCGGTCTTCCTCGGCCATCACCGCCTGCAGCGCGGCGACGCGCGCCTTTTCCTGCTGCGCGCGCAGGCCGGTGATTTCCTTCGCCACCAGCAACAGGTAGTCGCGTCCGCCACCGGCGAAGAAGGCATCGGCGCCGAGGTCGTCCTCGCGCACGCGGCTGCCGGAACAGGAAAACCAGCGCGGCGGCTTGCCATCGGGCAGGTCGAGGCGCACTTCGAGGTCGAGGAAGTCGTAGCCGGAACTGCGCCGCGTGCCGCCCGCCTGGGTTTCGCGCAGGGCGCGGATCGCGGTCATCAGCATCGGCGCCGGCTCGACCATGCCGAGGTCGGCCTGCAGCTTCTTGTATTCGTGGTTGTCGAGCACCACGCGGTCATCGACGTCGAGCAACACGATCACCATCGGCGCCGCGTCTACCACCGACTCGATCAGCGCCTTCTGGTTCTTCACCTGGGCTTCGAGGCGATGCATGTCGGTGATGTCGCGGTGCAGGCCGAGGTAATTGACGATGTTGCCGTTGCCGTCGGTGACGGGCGAGATCGACAGCTCGGCCAGGTAGCGCGTGCCATCCTTGCGCTTGTTCACCAGGCGCCCGCCCCAGGCCTCGCCGCGCGAGATCTTCTGCCACATCGACTTGTAGATTTCGGGTGGGGTGGTCTTGTTCGAGAGCAGGGATTCGTTGCGGCCGATCGCCTCGGCGGCGGCGTAGCCGGTGACGCGGGTAAACGCCGGATTCACGTACAGGATGCCGCCGCGCACGTCGGTGATCGAGATCGCCGTGTCGGCCTGGGCCACGGTGTGCTGGAACACCGCGGGGTGGATGCTGGGCGTCGCGGTGGCCGGGTCGCCGGCGAGGGGCCTGCTTTTGCTGGTCATGGTCGTGCTGCCCGCAAACTGTGAATGCCCGTGACCAGCAGGTTCCGTGCCGGCCCTGATTCGACTCCGGATTACCCCGGTTTTGTCGTGTTTTGTAGGACTTGCGACACAGCGAAAAGTCGGCGCCGGCGCCACGGCGATTTTTCCGGCGCAGGAAAAAACGCCAAGCTGGTGCGGACTTGGCGCGCGATGCACGGCTTTGGGGTGGCCGCCGCGGGCCGTGGCACGCTTCCTGCGAAACGCGGTACAGGAAACCGCGACCATGACTGCCTACCTGCTCCTGCTGCTGACCACCGCCTTCGTGAACAACGTGGTGTTGGTGAAGTTTCTCGGCCTTTGCCCCTTCATGGGCGTCTCGCGCAACATGGACAGTGCCTTCGGCATGGGCATGGCCACCACCTTCGTCATCACCCTGGCCTGCGCCGCCACCTGGATGCTGGAGCACTGGCTGCTGGCGCCCTTCGGCCTGGGCTACCTGCGCATCCTCTGCTTCATCCTGGTGATCGCCGCCACCGTGCAGTTCGTCGAGCTGGTGGTGAAGAAATCGGCGCCGGCGCTGTACCAGGCGCTGGGCATCTACCTGCCGCTGATCACCACCAACTGCGCCGTGCTCGGCCTCGCGCTGCTGACCGTGCAGGAGAAGATGGGTTTCGTCGAGACGCTGGTGTATGGCTTCGGCTCCGCGCTCGGCTTCACCGTGGTGATGCTGATGTTCGCCGGCATGCGCGAGCGCCTGGCGCTGGCGCGGGTGCCGGCCGCCTTCGCCGGGGCGCCGGCGAGTTTCGTCCTCGCCAGCCTGCTGTCGCTGGCCTTCATGGGCTTCGCCGGCCTCAACTTCGGGTAGATGACATGTTGATCGCCATCCTCAGCCTGGGCCTGCTCGGCACCGTACTCGGCTTCGGCCTCGGTCTCGCGGCAAAGAAATTCCATGTCGCCGGCGATCCGCTGGCGGCCGAGATCGAGGCCCTGATGCCGGGTTCCAACTGCGGCCAGTGCGGCTTTCCCGGCTGCCCCGGCGCGGCGGCGGCGATCGCTGCCGGCAGCGCGCCGGTGACCGCCTGCCCGCCCGGTGGCAAGGCCCTGGCGCAGGCGCTGGCGGCGCGGCTGGGGATCGCCATCGACCTCGCCCAGGTCGCCGATGCCGGCCCGCAGATCGCCGCCGTCGCCGAGGAAATCTGCATCGGCTGCTGCCGTTGCATCAAGGTCTGCCCCACCGACGCCATCGTCGGCGCCGCCAAGCAGATCCACAACGTCATGCGCGAGGCCTGCACCGGCTGCGGCAACTGCGTCGAGCGCTGCCCGACCGAGGCCGTCACGCTGCAACCGGTGGCGGTCACGCTGCAACACTGGATCTGGCCCAAGCCGCTGGCGGCGGGGCACTGAGGCGCGGCGCATGGGCCTGCTCGAACGCTTCTTCGCACCGCGGCACCCGGCCTGGGGTGTGCACCCGGACGACCGCAAGCGGCCGGCGGCGGACGCGCCGCTGCGCCGCCTGCCGCTGCCCGAGCGGCTGTACGTGCCCTTGCAGCAGCATGTCGGCGGCGCCGCGCGGCCGGTGGTGCTGGCCGGGCAGAAGGTGCGCAAGGGGGACTTGCTGGCCGAGGCCCAGGGCAACATCTCGGCGCCGGTGCATGCGCCGACCTCGGGCCGCGTGCTGGCCATCGGCGAGGTCACCGCGCCCCATCCTTCCGGCCTTGCCCAAATCGCGATCACGCTGGCCAGCGACGGCGAGGATCGCTGGGGCGAGCGCGATCCGGTGGCCGACCCCTTTGCCCTGGCGCCCGAGGAGATTGCGCGGCGCACCGCGGCGGCCGGCGTCGTCGGCCTCGGCGGCGCCACCTTTCCGGCGGCGGTGAAATTCAATCTCGGCCGCCGGCTCAAGGTGCGCACCCTGATCGTCAATGGCGGCGAGTGCGAGCCCTATCTTTCCGCCGACGACATGCTCATGCGCGAGCGCGCCGCCGAGGTGGTCGACGGCCTGCGCATCGTGATGCACGCGATCGGCGCCGGCAATGCGCTGGTCGGCATCGAGGCCAACAAGCCGCAAGCCATCGCGGCCATGCGCGCCGCCGCCGCACCCTGCGGCGACGTGGCGATCCGCGTGGTGCCGGCGCGCTATCCGATGGGCTCCGACCGGCAGCTGATCGAGACCCTGACCGGCCTCGAAGTGCCGGCCGACGCGCGCGCCGCCGAGGTCGGCGTGCTGGTGCACAACGTTTCCACCTGCGCCGCCGTGCACCGCGCACTGCGCCGCGGCGAGGCGCTGGTCGAGCGCATCCTGACCGTCAATGGCGGCGCCGTGCGCGCACCGGGCAACCTGCTGGCGCCGGTCGGCGCGCGCGTCGCCGACCTGCTGGCCTTTACCGGCCTGCACGGCGAACCGGCGCGGCTGATCCTCGGCGGGCCGATGATGGGCAGCGTGCTGCCGCATGCCAACGTGCCGCTGGTCAAGGGCGCCTCCGGCATCCTCGCCTTCGACGCCGCCGAGGCGGCCGTGCCCGCCGCCGGCCCCTGCATCCGCTGCGGCAGCTGCACCCGGGCCTGCCCGATGGGCCTGCTGCCGCTGGAAATGGCGGCCCGCATCCGCGCCGGCGAACTTGCCGCCGCGGTCGATTTCGGCCTCTCCGATTGCATCTCCTGCGGCTGCTGCGCCTGGGTCTGCCCCGCGCACATTCCGCTGGTGCAGTACTTCAGCCACGCGCGCGGCGAGCTCGCCGCCGGCGAGCGGGCGCGGCTGCGCAACGCGGCGACCCGGCGCCTGGTCGAGCAGCGCAGCGAGCGCCTGGCGCGCGAGGCGCGCGAGAAGGCCGCCGCCGCCGCCAAACGCAAGGCCGAGCGCGATGCGGCCAAGGCGCGCGCGGCGGCCGTGACGCGGGCCGCCGACGCGGCCGCGGCGCCGCTGGCCGAGGCCACGCCATGAATCCGGCCAGCCCCGCCCTGCCCATTGCCGCGCCGCACGCGGCGACCGGCGCCGGCGTTGCGCGCAGCATGCTCTGGGTCTGCGCCGCGCTGGCGCCAGCCACGCTGTTCGGCTTCTGGCTCTACGGCTGGCCGGCGCTACACCTGTGGTGGATCACCATCGCCTTCGCCCTGCTCGGCGAGGCGCTGTGCCTGCGCCTGATGGGCCGCGCCGCGCTGCCGGTGCTGGGCGACGGCTCGGCGCTGCTCACCGGCTGGCTGCTGGCGCTCTCGCTGCCGCCCTGGGCGCCATGGTGGATCGGCGCCGGCGGCGGCCTGTTCGCCACGGTGATCGCCAAGCAGGTGTTCGGCGGCCTCGGGCAGAACCTGTTCAACCCGGCGATGGTGGCGCGCGTCGCGCTGCTGATCTCCTTCCCGGTGCCGATGACGCTGTGGACCGTGCCGCTGCCGCTCGGCGCCACGGCGGCGCCGGGCTTCATCGACGGCCTGCGCATCACCCTCGGCGGCCTGCCGGCGGCGCTGGATGCGATGGCCAGCGCCAGCGTGCTGGGCCACGCCAAGACCGAGCTCGCGCGCGGCGTCGATCTGCTGCACGCCTTCGCCGTGCCGTCGGCGCCGACTTTCGGCCTGGATGGCGTTCGCGCCGGCAGCCTGGGCGAGGCCGCCTCGCTGCTGATCGCGGCGGGCGGCGCCCTGCTGCTGGCGCTGCGCATCATCAGCTGGCACATCCCGGCCGCGATGCTGGCGGCGATCGCGCTGCCGGCCGCGATCCTGCATGCCGTCGACCCGGCGCGTTACCTCGATGTCGGTACCCACCTGCTGGCCGGCGGCACCATGCTGGGCGCCTTCTTCATCGCCACCGACTACGTCACCTCGCCCAACACGCGCGGCGGGCAGCTGCTGTTCGGCGCCGGGGTCGGCGCGCTGAGCTTCGTCATCCGCAGCTGGGGCGGCTATCCCGAGGGCGTGGCCTTCGCCGTGCTGCTGATGAACGCGCTGGTGCCGGTGATCGACCGCTACTTCAAGCCGCGCATCCACGGCCGCGACCGGCGCGGACGGCCGCTCGACATCGCCGGCGGGGACGGATCGTGAGTGACGGACTGGCCCGCCTGCGCCTAGGGCTTTCCTGGCAGGGCGTGTCGCTCGGCCTGATGGCCTTGCTGGCCAGCGCCGCGCTGGCAATCGCCAACGATCTGACGCGCGAACGCATCGCCGCCGCCGAGGCGCGCGACCTGCAGGCCACGCTGGCGCAGGTGCTGCCCGCCGGCTTCGCCGACAACGACCTGCTGGCCGACAGCCAGCGCGTTGGCGACGCGGGCGGAGAGCGCCTGGTGTATCGCGCGCGCCGCTCCGGCCGCGTGGTCGGTGCGGTGTTCCAGAGCGCCGCCCGCGGCTATGCGGCTGACATCGTGTTGCTGATCGGCGTCGATGCCGGCGGCAGCCTGCTCGGCGTGCGCGTGGTCAAGCATGTCGAGACGCCGGGCCTGGGCGACAAGATCGAGATCGGCAAGTCGAAGTGGATCCTCGGCTTCGAGGGCAAGTCGCTCGCCAGCCTGCCCGCCGCGCAGTGGGCGGTGAAGAAGGACGGCGGCGCGTTCGACCAGTTCGCCGGCGCCACCATCACGCCGCGCGCCGTGGTCAAGGCGGTCAAGGGCGGCCTGGACTTCTTCGCCGCGCACCGCGACGAGATTCTCGACGGGGCAAAAGCGAAATGAAGCTCGACGTACTCAAGGATGGCCTCTGGCACAACAACGTGGTGTTCAGCCAGATGCTGGCGCTGTGCCCGACCATGGCCGTCACCACCAGCGGCAGCAACGGCCTCGGCATGGGCCTGGCGACCACGGCGGTGCTGGTCTGCTCCAACCTGCTGGTGGCCTCGATCCGCCACCTGGTCAGCCCGCAGGTGCGCATCCCGGTCTTCGTGGTGCTGATCGCGACGCTGGTTACCGTGGTCGACCTGGCGCTCAACGCCTGGCTGCACGAGCTGTACAAGGTGCTCGGCCTGTTCATCGCGCTGATTGTGGTGAACTGCGCCATCCTCGGCCGCGCCGAGGCCTTCGCCTCGAAAAACACCGTCCCCGCCGCCGCGCTCGACGGCCTGGCGATGGGCCTCGGCTTCACTGCCGCGCTGACCCTGATCGGCCTGATCCGCGAACTGCTGGGCAGCGGCACGCTGTTCGCCCAGGCCAGCCTGCTGCTCGGCCCCGGCTTCCGCTTCCTCGAAACCACCGTGCTGCCCGACTATGGCGGCGTGCTGCTGATGATCCTTCCGCCCGGCGGCTTCCTCGTCCTCGGCCTGCTGCTGGCTGCCCGCCGCGCCTGGGAAGCCCGCCCGGCGCCGCGCGCCGTGTCGCCGGCGCCGACTTCCGCCTGAGCCCGCCATGCAAGTGGGTGTCGCCTATTCCGAAGCCGGCCAGCAGATCTGGCTCAACATCGAGGTGCCCGAGGACTGCACCGTGCACGCCGCGATCGACCGCTCCGGCATCCTGCGCCAGTTTCCCGCCATCGACCTGGCGGCGCAGAAAGTCGGCGTCTTCGGCCGCCTGGTCAAGCTCGACGCCCCCCTGCGCCCCGGCGACCGCGTCGAGATCTACCGCCCCATCACCTGCGACCCGCAGACCGTGCCGCGGCGGGATGGGGCCGGTGGGGAAGAGGACGAGTAGGGAACGAGTAGGCGATTCCTCAATCGACCAGTTCGTAGGCTGTGCTGCGGCCGTCCTCGTGGTCGAGGGACGCCACGAACTCGCCGAGTTGTCCGTCGGGATATGCGCATCGCGCCAATATGGCTTCAGCCCGCCACCGCCTGCCGCCGCAGCGCATTGATCCACGACTTCTGGCAGATGCCACGCCGCTGCTGTTCGAGGTACTGGCGGATCCTGGCGGTGGCTTCGGACAAGGACAGCGTGCTGGCCGGCTCGATCGCGTCGCATTGCACCCGTGCTTCGATGGCTTCGATGCGCGCACGGGCCGCTTCCGGCTCGCTGCCGGGCTGGCTGTCGTTGATGGTGACCAGGATGTGGCGCAGGCGGCGGGTTTCGGGGCGGCGGAAGCGTTCGCGATGCATGAACCAGAAGATTTCGACGTCGGTGTCGCTCACCGCCGTGGCGCGGGCGCCGACTTTTTCCAGCACGGCCTCGACCTGCAGGAGATGCGGTAGGTCAGTCCGCGTACCGAATCACCAAGGTGCCAGTCAGGAATAGACTTACCGGATGCTTGCGGACCTGGCTGCTGAATAGCCATCGTATTTCTCCGATGCGCATTAATCGGCAATCCGCGGACCATGCCGTGCCACCATAGCGCGCAGCGAGGGCGACGAAAAGAACTGAACCGCCGGTCGATCAGGAGGCCGGCGCTCATTTACCCATGCCCAAGGCGTAAGGCAGCCCGGTTGCAATCTGCGGAAAATAGGTGATCAGCAGCACCACGGCAATCAGGGCGGCGAGATAGGGCAGCACGCCGATGCTGAGACGCTCGACGGATACCTTCGAGATACGCGAGGCGACAAACAGGTTGACGCCCAGCGGCGGGGTCAGCAAGGCCATTTCGTTGGTGATCACCAGAATGATGCCGAAGTGGATCGGATCGACGCCGACCAGGTTGAGCATGGGCATCAATACCGGCACCAGCACGATGATGGTGGACAGTGTCTCCATGAACATGCCCAGGATGATGAGTACGCCGATGATCAGCAGCAGGATTACCTGGGGATCGCGGGAAATGTTCAGCACGGCCGTCGCCAGACGCTGCGGCGCCTCCTCGTAGGTCATGATCTTGCCGAACAGGGTCGACGTGCCGACGATGATCAGCACCGCTCCGCACAGCATCGCGCCCTCCAGCAGGGCCTTGTACAGGTGGATGGGCTTGAGCGCGCGATTGACGACGATGCCGACGAACAGCGCATAGACGATCGCCAGCACCGAAGCTTCAACCGTCGTGCACAGCCCGGAATAGATCGACCCCAGAATGACCAAAGGGGTAATCAGGGAGAAGAAGCCCCGGCGGCAACTGCGCAGGAAATCCTTCAGGTTGAACGGCGGCATGTCGGCGTCGCCGCGAAAGCCATGCTTCCTGGCGATCAACCAGGCAGTGAGTGACATGGCAAAAGCCACGGTGAAGCCGGGAATGAAGCCCGCAGTGAACATCGCGGTAATCGACACATTGGCCAGGATCGAATAAATGATCATGGGGTTGCTCGGCGGAATGAGGATTCCGATGGTGCCGCCGGAGCTGGAAACCGATCCGGCATATTCCCGGCTGTAGCCGCAGCGGATCATGGCCGGCACCAGCAGGGTACCCACCGCGGCCACGGTGCCCGGTCCGGAACCGGAAATCGCGGCAAAGAAGGTGCAGGCGAGTATGGTGGTGATCCCCAAACCGCCATGCATGCGGCCGACTAGTTGCTTGACGACATCGACGATCTGGCCGGTGATGTTGCCGTATTCCATGATCGAGCCGGCGATGACGAAACAGGGAATCGCCAGCAAGGGGAAAATGTTCAGGCCGTCAAAAATGGAATTATGGATGACGGCCATCGGCAGATAGCCGCCAAACACCAGGGCGGCGGCCGAGGAGATCGCCAGGCTCATGAAAATCGGCATGCCCAGCAAAAACAGCGCCGCCAGGCTGACCAGCACGATGGTCAGGGTCGATATTTCCATCTCAATTCCCCAACATTTCAGACTCTTCCCGCACCAGGTCGAGCAGGGTGCCCCGGCGCCAGCGGATCACATAGTTTTCGGCAATGCGCCAGCTCATGAGGACGAAACCGAGGGGGATGACCAGTTCGACGTAGCCCCTGACGATGCCCAGGGTCGGCGACAGTTCCGGATACGCCAGGCCGCCCCTGACCACCTCCCAGCACCACCAGGCAATCGCCAGATTGCAGGCGATCCACAGGCTGTCGGTAAATATCCTGATCGCCAGCCGGTATGTCAGCGGCAGGAGCAGAAACTGAGCCGTGATGCGGACATGGGCGCAATGTTTGGCGACCAGCGGAGCGGCCGAAAATACTGTCCATAAGAAGGCGAACCGGCTCAGTTCTTCGCTCCAGGCGACACCCGAGCCGGTTATCCAGCGCACGCCCACTTGCAGGGTGAGGCAGGCCACCATGGTGCCGACACAGGCCACGCTGAAGACTTCCTCAAAATTGTCATACAGCTTTCGTGCCAGCGATGGCTTGTCCATGGCTTCCCCCTCCTTGCCGCAATGTTTTTTTATTTCTTGGACATGATGGTCACGGCTTCATCGAGCATCGCCTTGCCGCCGACCTGCTCGTAAAACTTGGGCCAGATGGAACGGGCCTTCTCCTGCCACACCGGACCATCGGTGAGCACGCTCAGCTTCATGCCCTTGTCAAGGCATGTTTTCTTGGCCACGCTGTCCTGCTCGGCTGCCCACTTCCATTCGGCGATCGCCGCATCTTTCGCAGCTTTGGTCACCAGAGCCCGGGTATCCGCATCCAGTCCCTTGTACCAGGCATCGCTCACCAGCACCGGTCCGACCCAGAGCATATAGGGCAGTTCGGTAATGTATTTCTGGACCTCCCAGAACTTCTGGTCGCGGTTGACGGTGTGCGGGTTTTCCTGGCCGTCGATGACCCCCTGCTGCAGGGCATTGAAGGTTTCCGACCATGCCAGCGGATGTGGCTCGACGCCCCAGGCCTTGAACGATTCGAGTTGCACGGCCACCGGCGGTACGCGGATCTTCAGTCCCTTGAGGTCGTCGATCCTGGTGATGGGGCGCTTGGCATTGGTCACGTGCCGGTAGCCGCCAATCAGCCAGGACAAGGGGCGGGCGCCGCTTTGCGAGGCAATCTTGTCGCTCACCTTGCCGGTGAAGGATTCATTGCCCAGAAGTTTGTAGGCGGCACCGATTTCCGGGAACATGTAGGGCATGTAAAAGACGTTGGCCTGGGCGGCGAAAGGGGTCAGATTGCCGACCGCGAGTACCGCCAGGTGGATTTCCTGATTGCGCAACTGGCGGACATTCGCCTGTTCGTCGCCCATCGAGCCGCCGTAGAAAGTCTGGACCTTGATCTTGCCGCCCGACTCGGCTTCGACAACCTCCTTGAACTTGTTTATCGCCGTTGTGTGCAAACTCCCCTCGGGATTTGCCGTGGCGGCGCGGATGGTCATGGCTTTGTAGTCCGCCGCGCTAGCCTGGGTCATGGCAATGGCAACGAACAGCGCGGTAACAGCTTGCGTTAGTGGCTTCATGGTGCATCTCCTCTTATTGTCACGAGCTACGTACCGGATACGGGACATCCGAACCGGGAATCTCAACAGGTGTTCACCGACTTGGCGCGATCTACTCCGGCTTTAGCAATACCTTGGCGGCGGCAGTCTTACCGTTATGCAAGTCGCTGAAGGCGGCCGGACCGTCGGCCAGGGAGCGCTTTTCGACCCAGGCCAGATCGCCGAACACACCGCGCTGCAACGCACTGACGGTCGCGCGCATATCCGCCAGGGTGTAAATAAAGCTTCCCATCAAGGTGATTTCCCCCAGGGTGAGTTTGCGCATGTCGATCTCGCTCTCCCAATCCTGCAAGCCGATGTGCATGATCACGCCGCCCGCCTTGACGGCCGTGAACGCCAGCTTGCGCGTGGCTGCCGCACCGACGCAATCCAGCACCAGGTCATAGCTGGATTCGGCCAGCGTCTGCTGGGTGGTATCGATCACTTCGCAGCCCACGTGTTCGGCAATCGACCGGCGGCGCATGGCGTTGAGCTCGACCACCGCCAACTGATCGACCCCGTAATGTTTCAGCAGTAGCGCACCCAGCATGCCGATGGCGCCGCCGCCGAGCAGCAGCACCCGCCCTTCCTGAAGCGGCCGGTGCAAGACGCGCTGCGACAGATTGATCGCGTGCAGCGCCGTTGCCGCCGGCTCGGTGAGTGCCGCGGCATCGCTGTCGAGGCTGTCCGGCAACTTGATCAGCGATGCCGCCGGAATGCTCATGAATTCAGCAAAGGCCCCCGGCCGGGTCATGCCGACCATGCCGCGCTGGGTGCATAGGTTGCTGCGCCCCTGCACGCAGTTGTCGCAGATGCCGCAGGTTATCGACGGATTGCCGGAAACGCGATCGCCGGCAGCCAGCGAGACATCCCGGCTTTCGACCACCACGCCGGCGAATTCATGTCCCAGCACCAGTCCTGGCTTCCGTCGCGGATCGTGACCGTGATAGGCATGCATGTCGCTGCCGCAAATGCCGGCGGCCTCGATCCTGATGATGACTTCTCCATCCGTGGCCTCGGGGTAGGGCCGGTCTTGCAGGCAGACTTCGTTGGGTTGGGTATAGACCAGGGCGTGCATGAATTCTCCTTACTTGGCTGTGTAGCCGCCATCGAGCATGATGGTCTGGCCGGTGATATAGGCCGAAGCTTGGCTGGCAAGGAACACCGCAACGCCGTAGATGTCCTCCATCACGCCATTGCGGCCGATTGCCGTTTGCGCAGCATGCTTGCGCGCCAGTTCCTCATCGTTGAATACGGCTGCCGTCAATTGTGTTGGGAAGAAGCCGGGGCCTATGGCGTTGCAGGTGATGCCGTGAGGCGACCACTCCTGGGCGATCGCCCGGGTCAGCTGAACCACGCCGCCCTTGCCGGCGCCATAGGGTGCGCTGTTGGCGAAGGCCCGATAGCTTTGCAGCGAAGCGATATTGACGATCCGCCCCCAGCCTCGTTCCTTCATGCCCGGTGCCAGCGCCTGGGTCAGGAACATCGGCGCCGCCAGATGCATCACCAGTTGCGTATCCCAGGATTGCGGCGTGACTTCCATGAAGGGCTGACGCAGATTCACGCCGGCGCAATTGAAAATGATGTCGATGTCGCCATGGCCCGTCTTGAGCGTGTCGGCCAGCTTTTGGATCCCCTCGTGAGTCCCCAGATCGGCGGCCAGGGTATGCGACACCGTAACGCCGGCCGACTCCAGCTTGTCGGCCGCCGTTGACAGGCCCTTGCCAAGCGCCGCCAGAATCACCGTCGCACCGGCCTTGCCCAGCGCATAGGCGATGGCCGCGCCGATACCGCTGCTGCCGCCCGTAATCAGCGCCTGGCGGCCGCGCAGGTCAAACAGGGAGGAAACGTCGTTGTGGGTGTCCGCGTTCATTGTCTGCCCCTCATGCCTCAACCGGCGTGCCGAGATCGAAGGTCTGGCCCGGATAGTATTTGCGCAGGCGATCGTCGGCGGTGCGCGCATGGGCTTCCATGCCTTCCAGCCGGCTGATGCGGGCCGTCACCTGCGCGATCTCGCGATTTGCCTCGCGCGTCAGACGTTGCCAGGTGAGGACTTTCATGAATTTGTGTACTGACAGGCCGCCCGAATAGCGCGCCGCGCCCATGGTCGGCAGCACGTGGTTCGGTCCGCTGGTCTTGTCGCCGAAAGCCACCGTGGTCTCTTCGCCGAGGAACAGGGAACCGTAGCAGGTCAGCGTGGCCAACCACCAATCGAGGTCTTTGGCATGGACCTCAAGGTGCTCACTGGCGTACTGGTCGGAGATAGTGGCGATTTCATCGCGCGTGCCGCACAGGATCACTTCGCCATAGTCGCGCCAGGCCGAACCGGCCGCGTCCGCCGCGATGGGCGGCAATTTGGCAATCAGTTCCGGTACCAGGCGCATGACTTCCCTGGCCAGAGGTTCGCTGGTCGTGAATAGCCATGCCGGCGATTCGTGCCCATGTTCGGCCTGGCCGACCAGATCACTGGCGACGATTGCCGGGTCGGCAGTCTCGTCGGCAATCACTGCGACTTCCGACGGACCGGCGAATACATCGATGCCGACTTTGCCGAACAGCGTGCGCTTGGCTTCGGCGACAAACTTGTTGCCCGGACCGACCACGACGTCGGCCTGTTTGCCGGTGAAGAGGCCATAGGCCATGCTGGCGATGGCCTGCACGCCGCCCAGGGTCATGATGACGTCGGCGCCGGCGGCCTGGAACGCATAGAGCAGATAGGGGTGCATGCCGCCACCGCGATACGGACTCGAACAGGCGATGATGGTCTTCACGCCGGCGGCCTTGGCGGTCGCCACGGTCATGTAGGCCGAGGCAATATGCGCATAGCGCCCCGAAGGTGCGTAGCAGCCCACCACGTTGACCGGGATCACACGCTGGCCGGCGGTGACGCCGCGGTGCAGCCCGGTGGAGAATTCGAGCATGCTTTGCTTCTGCGCGACCGCAAAGTCGTACACCTGTTTCGAGGCGAACTCGATGTCGCGCTTGACCCCGGCCGGAATATCCTTGGTGGCGGCGGCAATGGCTGCCGGCGACATGATGATGTCGCCTTCCCATTTGTCGAGCTTGCGCGAGTATTCGCGTACCGCGGCCTCGCCACGCTGCTGGATTTCGGCAAGCATTTCGGTGACAACCTGTTGCGCCGTCGCCGTTTCCGTCGCTGGGGTCTTGCTGGCTTTCTTCAAATACGTAACTGACATTGCATTGTCCCTTCAAGAATGGGAATTAAGTCTTTCAGTGACGCTGAGACTTGTTTGATCAATGGCGGTCATACCGGTTTCACGCACTCTCATAAAGCCGGGTCAGGACGAACTCGCGGTGACCGAGTGCCTCGGCTGCCGTGAGTCTGCCATTGGCGGTGCGCAGCATGTTTTCAAGCAACTTGTCGCCCGCCTGATCCAGGTTCATTTCGCGCTGCAGCAGGCCGGAAGTGTCGACGTCGACGTGTTCGCTCATGGTGCGCACGGTCCGCGGGTTGGCGCAAATCTTGATCACCGGCAGGATCGGATTGCCGATGATGTTGCCCTGTCCGGTCGGAAAGAAATGCACCACGTAGCCGGAGGCTGCGCACAGCGTCACCATTTCCGCCGCTGCCGAGGAGGAATCCATGAACCACAGGCCCGGACTGGTGGGAGTCTCCGCCTTGTCGAGGACCCCATCGACCATGCACTTCTTGCCGATCTTCTGGATATTGCCCAGCGCCTTTTCTTCGATGGTGGTCAGACCCCCGGCGATATTGCCCTTGGTGGGCTGCGAGTCGGATAGATCGGAGGTCTTGTGCCGGTTGATCACCTCCTGATACTGATTGAACATGGTCAAGAACTGTTCTTTCACCGCCGGGGTGCGGCAGCGCGCCGCGACCAGATGCTCGCCGCCGGTCAGTTCCGTCGTCTCGCCGAAGACCAGTGTGGAGCCGGCGGCATACAGCTTGTCGAATGCGTTGCCGACAGTCGGGTTCGCTCCGCAGCCGGAAGTGGTGTCGGACTCGCCGCATTTTGTGGATACCCAGAGTTCCGACACGGAGCAGGTTTCGCGCTGCTTTTCCGAGGCCCACTGCACCAGCTCGCGCGCCGCCTTCGAGGCCCGCATGATCGTGTCGTGGTCCCCGTGCAGTTCGATGGAGAAGCCGACCACCGGCTTGCCGGTCTTGGCGATGCCGTCGACGATGAGCTTGGTCCAGCCCTCTTCGATGCCGATGACCACCACGGCGGCGACGTTGGGGTTGGCGCCGGTGCCGATCAGGGTGCGAAAGTGCAAGTCGAGATCGGCGCCGAACTGCAATCTGCCGTAGGGATGGGGCAGCGCCATGGTGCCCTTGATGTTGTTGGCCACTGCCTCGACCGCCGCATTGGAAATGTCGTCTACCGGCAGGATGATGACGTGGTTGCGAACGCCGACTCGGCCGTTTTCGCGCCGGTAGCCCTGAATGGTGGTGTCTTTGCTGATCATTTTCGTTGTCCTCGGGTTGGATGCCTGGAAAGGGTCGCGTCGCCGCTTACCAGCGCTTGGTCTTGACGTTATGGACGTGCAGGTATTCGCCGACCTTGATCGGGGCGACGGTACGGCCGATGTCGACGCCGTACTTGATCACCGTCGCGTTGTTGCCGAGATCCTTGAGCGCAATCTTGTGCCCGATCGGAATCTCGTTGAGGGTCTTTACCTCGATGGTTCTGTCCTGCTCCATGACCCAGCCGGTCAGCGTCGCGCCGGCCTTCACGCCTTCGACGACGATCGTGCCAACCGAGTCGCCGTCTTCATGCACCAAAAAGTCAATCATGCTCATCTCCTTGTCTGATAAACCGCCACATACAGGCCGTAAGCGAATCCTAGTCAGGCGAGTCACCCAAGTCAACTGTATGACCTGTATGACTAGGGTGATTTAGTTCATACGGTAATTTGGTTATACTCGGCCCTCGACACAGGCAAGGGAAGATCATGGTTGAACAATCGGTCGGCTTGAACCCCTCCGGGGCACCGCTCTACAAGGAGGTCAAGCGCAAGATCATCGAGTCCATCCGCAATGGCGAATGGAAGCCCGGTGAGGTGATCCCATCGGAAAAAAAGCTCTGCGAACGCTTCGCGGTCAGCATGGGCACCATCCGCAAGGCGGTGGACGACTTGTCGGGCGAGGGTTTCCTGATCCGGCAGCAAGGGCGCGGTACCTTCGTCGCGACCCATAACCAGGATCGCTACCTGTTCACTTTCTTCCACATCGTGCGCCAGGACGGCCACAAGGAATACCCGAAGGTCGAACTCATGGAATTCGGCAAAACCAAGGCTGACTCCCTCGCTGCGCCAATGCTTGGCCTCAACTCGGGTTCGCGCCTGATTCGTTTCGTCAACCGGCTCGAACTCGGTCGTACGCCGGTGGTGATCGACGAAATCCTGCTTCCGGAACAGTTGTTCTCGCGGCTCACCGAAAGAACTTTGCGCGAACGCCCGGCCACCCTGTACCAGCTCTATCAGGAGGCCTTTGGCATAACCGTGGTGCGCACCCAGGAGAAAGTCCGGGCCGTGAGCGCGGATGCCTTCAAGGCCAGCTTGCTCGGAGTGAAGATCGGCGAGCCGCTGCTGCAGGTGATCCGGATTGCGTTTTCCTTCAAGGACCAGCCGGTGGAACTGCGCTACTCGTATGTACTTACGCGCGGCTACGAATACTGTTCCGCTTCGATGGTGGCGTCATAGCCCGGCCGAGCTTCGCGCCAAGTACGCCGGAACCTCCATGAGCAAGCTATCCATCGCACGCCTGAACCAGATTGCGGCGGCGGCATTGGCGCGTGCCGGCGCCTCGGCCGAGATGGCCCGCATCACCGCTGCCGCCCTTGTGAGCGCGGAGGCGCAGGGGCTCGCCTCGCACGGCTTGTCGCGCGTGGTGCAGTACGCCGGCCACCTGCGCCATGGGCGCGTCAATGGCAATGCCACGCCCCGCGTGATTCGCGCCAAAGCCGCCGCCTGCCTGGTGGATGCCGACGAAGGCCTGGCCTTCCCGGCCTGTGCACTGGCCGTCGCGGAGGCAATGGCGCGTGCCCGCGAATGCGGCGCGGCCTTTGCTGGTGTCACGCGCAGCCACCATTTCGGCGTCGCTGCCTACCACCTGCAGCCGGTGGCCGCGGCCGGCATGGTCGGACTGGCCTTCGGCAACTCGCCGGCGGCCATGCCGGCCTGGGGCGGCCGCCGCCCCATCTTCGGCACCGATCCGGTTGCTGCCGTGTTCCCGCGCAGCAGCCAGCCGCAACTGGTGATCGACCTGTCACTGTCGGAGGTCGCCCGCGGCAAACTGCTGATTGCCGCCAGGAATGGCGACGCCATTCCGGCCGGGTGGGCGCTGGACAAGGACGGCAAGCCCACTACCGACCCGAAGGCAGGACTCGCGGGCATGATGCTGCCGGCCGGCGGCGTCAAGGGCGCGATGCTGGCCTTGGTGGTCGAACTGCTTTGCTGCGCGCTTACCGGTGCGGCGTTCGGCTTCGAGGCGGATTCGTTCTTCGCCGACGCCGGCAACCGCCCGCACATTGGCCAGGCCTTCCTGGTCGTCGATCCGGCAGCGCTTGCCGGGACCGAAGTGTTCGCCGAGCGCATGGAAACGCTGGTCGCCGCAATGCTGGCCGATCCCGAGGTGCGGCTGCCCGGCTATCGCCGATTCGAACTGGAGCAGCGCGCCGAGGCCGAGGGAATAGAGGTGGCCGCGGCCCTTCTCCACCAGCTAGAAGCGCTGGCCGCCATCAGTCGGGAATCGTAAGGACTGAAGTCGCGGGTTTGCGCCGCAGCGCATTGATCCACGACTTCTGGCAGATGCCACGCCGCTGCTGTTCGAGGTACTGGCGGATCCTGGCGGTGGCTTCGGACAAGGACAGCGTGCTGGCCGGCTCGATCGCGTCGCATTGCACGAGATGGAAGCCG
>JACRLX010000038.1 GCA_016235165.1 Rhodocyclales bacterium | reverse complement strand
GTAGTCGGTGTCCATGACCGCACTGAACTGGGCGGCGGAATTCACGGCTTCGGTACCGAGCGCGCCGGCAGCCGAGGAGAAGGTGGCCATGTCGGCACCGTACTTCGAGCGGGCGGCGACAACGTTGGCGATGGCGGTATCGATCTCGGTCACGCTGTCCGTGTTCGCGGCGATCACCGCAGCGGCGGTGGCGACGCCGGTGACGGTGGAACCATCGGACTTGACCACCACCGCGCCGGTGGCGCCGGCGAGGCCGAGCAGGCGGGTGTTTTCCGCCGTCAGCGAGGTGTATTCGTCGCCCGAGGCGGTGCCACCCAATTGCACGGCGATTTCGCGCATGCGTTGCAGGTTGTCATAGACCTGGGCATGGTAGCCGTCGTTGATCTGGGCCTTGGCGATGCCTTCGTTGGCGGCGCGCAGGGCCATGTTGGCGCCGCGCATCTTGGATTCGAAACCGGACGCGGTGGACATGCCGGTCGCGTCATCGCGGGCGCTGTTGATGCGCACGCCGGAAGACAGGCGTTGCATGGCGGTTTGCAGGCCTTTGGACGACTTGTTCAGGGCTTGCTGGCCGAACAGCGAGGCAACGTTGGTGTTGATGACTTGTGCCATGATTATCTCCTTGCGGTTGATTCGGTAATGATGGTTTTCGTGTTGCCATCCGCTTCGGTTTGCCCGGTGCTTTGGGCTTTCGTCCGGAGTTGCATGCGCTTACGGCGAAACGGGCTTGCAACTTTAGGGTTGGCATGGATTAATTTGGCCAGACGCGGCGCCGCGGAGGCCGCCTGCAGGGGCGGGAGCAGAAGGTGCAGGTGTGCTAAAGGTTTTATATCCGGTACCGTTACAGTAGCCATACAGGAGTAGACATTCATGGCAACCATCACATCGGCAGGCGTTGGTTCGGGGCTCGACGTCGAAGGCATCGTCAGCAAGCTCATGGAACTGGAGCAAAAGCCGCTCAACCGTCTCGACACCAAGGAAATCGCTTACCAGGCCAAGATAACCGCCTATGGCGCGGTAAAAAGCAATCTGGCGAGTTTGCAGACGGCGGCGACCACCTTGGCTACGGCGACCACGTTTACCGGCAAGTCGGCCACGGTTTCCGATACCACGGTGCTCAGCGCGGCGGCCTCCAGCGGTGCCGCCGCGGGAAGCTACAGTATCAGCGTCACCCAACTGGCGAAGTATCACGCCATGCGCAGCAACACCAATTACGCGGCGACCAGCGAGACATTCAATACCGGCAGCCTTGCCATTTCGATTGGCGGCGGTGCTGCCGTCAATGTCACGATAGACGGAAGCAGCAACAGTCTTGCGGGTATCCGCCAGGCCATCAACGATGCGGATGCAGGGGTTACCGCAAGCATCATCAACGACGGCACCACCAATCGCCTGGTCCTGACCTCCGACACCAGCGGTACGGCTGGCGCCATCAGCGTTTCCGTTACCGATGATGGCAGTGGCGGTACCCATGCCCTGACGCAACTCAACAATGCCGGCCTGGTCCAGGTCCAGTCGGCGGACGATGCGCAGTTCACCATCAACGGTTTGTCGGTATCGCGGTCGTCGAACACGATAACCGACGTCGTCGAGGGATTGACGCTCAATTTGACCAAAGGCAGCCTGGCCACGCCGGGGACGGCGACGATCACGGTTGCCAGAAACACGGCGGCCACCACCAGCGCGATAGAAAGCTTCGTCAATGCCTATAACTCGGCGGTCGCCTACCTCAAGTCGAGTTCGGCCTACAACTCGACTACCAAGACCGGTGGGCCATTGAACGCGGAGGGAACGGTGCGTTCCATCCGATCCGAGTTGAGCGCCTTGAGCGGTACCGCCGTGACGGGCGTTGCGGGCGGTGTCGACACGCTGTCCAGCATTGGCATCACCATGCAGGTGAATGGATCGCTCTCGATCGACAGTACCACGCTGCAGGCAGCCCTGGCGGACCCGGCCAAGGATCTTGCCTCGCTGTTCGGGCAGACCACGGTCGGCAACGAAGGCATCGCGCTCAAGTTCAAGACCTCCATGACGTCAATTCTTGCGGCCGACGGACTGCTGGTGGGACGCACCGACGGGATTACCACGGCGATCAAGGACATCGGCACGACACGCGAGTCCTTGTTGGCCAAGCTGGACAAGATCGAGGCCCGCTACCGGGCAAAGTTCGCCGCGCTGGATGGTCTGGCCGCGAGCATGTCGAGAACCAGTCAATACCTGTCGTCGCAGATCGCCGCGATGAACGCAAACAATTAACCGGAGGTCGTCATGAGCTTCGCATCCCGGAATTCAGCCCAGGCTTACGCCCGCGTCGGCGTCGAAACCGGCGTCAACGCCGCCAGCCCGCACCAGTTGATATTGATGCTCTTCGACGGCGCCTTGCTGGCCATCGCCAAGGCCGATGCTTCGATGAGGCAGGGAGCCATCATCGAAAAAAGCCAGGCCATCTCGCGCGCCACCGACATCATCAGCAGCGGTCTTCGCGCCAGCCTGGATTTTTCCGGTTCGGACGACCTCGCGCCACGCCTGGCAAGCCTCTACGACTACATGGTGCTACGCCTGATCCATGCCAATGTCAAGAACGACACGGGCGCCCTGCACGAAGTCAATGGCCTCCTGACTGAGATTCGCGGAGCCTGGGAAGAAATAGGCGACGATCCCGCGGTAGTTTCCGCGAACAAGGCCATCGCCTGAGTATTACGATGCCGGCGATGTCCTCCCAGTTCGACCGCTATCAGGAAATGTCCGCCTTGTCGGCACGCATGGTCGACGCCGCACGCGGCGGCGACTGGGATGGCTTGCTGGATCTTGAGCGGCGCGTGGCCGAGATTCGGGACGGTCTTGTCCTGAATGGGGACAGATTCGAAGACTCCCGTAGCGGTGCGCCGCACTCCGGGCGCATGCGCGATCTGATCCAGCAGATTCTCGACGACGACGCGGAGGTCCGGCGGCATACCGAACCCTGGATGGAGCGGGTTCGCTTGCTGCTGGCCGGCCATCGCTCGGGCTGGCAGGTGGGCACTGCGGGCGAGTCCGGGGCGGCCGAGCGCAATCCCGCCAATTCGTCCGGCTACGGCGGCTGAGGCCCTCCGGGGTCGCGCCGGCAGCAAAACGGTGGATCCCGGCGCCTATCGATCAAGGCAAGCGCGATGGTGATGATTCCCACCGACGTTGGCCTGCTGGTTCGCACCCAAACCGAGGCCGGCACGCACCCGATCCGGGCGATCGGGGACATTCCGGCTGACCTGCCCGAACTTCAGCCGGGCGAGATCTTCCGGGCGCGGATCCAGGAAGTGTTGCCGGAAAATACCTACCGGGCGGTGGTGGCCGGTCGTTTGCTGACCCTGTCGCTGCCGGAGGGTGCCAAGGCCGGCGACAGCCTTGAGTTGGTGATGGTCAGCCGCTCGCAGCGCTCCGTCCTCGCCCAGCGCAGCAATGGCGGCAGCGCCGCCGCCGTGGCTCCCTATGAAAATGCCAGCCTGTCCCGAACTGGGCAATTGATTGCAACCCTGCTGCCGGCGGATGGCGAGGCGCCGCCAGCCTCCAGCTTCGCCCGTGGCGCGCCCGTGCTGGCCAGGATTCCCGCCAATGGCGCGGAAATCTTGCGCGAGCTGCCGGGCAGCCTGGCACGGGCGGTGGCCGAGAGCGGCATGTTTTACGAGGCCCACCAAGTGCAATGGGTATTGGGTAAGCGCCCCTTGGACAGCCTGCTGCTTGAGCCACAGGGGCAGTTTTCCGAGCCCGGCGCTGGCGCATCGTTCGCCGAGGCCGCTGCGGAAGAGTCGGCGCTGGCGATACGGCGAGACCTCGGCGGTAACGTGTCCGCGAGGGAAGCAGGAAACGCCCAGGGGGCGCTTCCTGCCGGATTGACCGATGCCGAAGCGGCGTCGGAGACGGAATCCCGGCCCCTGATGATGCCCGAGGAGTTGCGTACCCTGGTCCAGCAACAGTTGGAAGCCGGCGCTAGCAACCGTCTGGTCTGGATGGGGGAAGTCTGGCCCGATCAGGCCATGGAATGGGAGATTCATCGCGATGACCAGGGCAGGGCGCCAGCCGATACCCTCGATGTCTGGCAAACCCGCCTGCGGCTGGAATTGCCGCAACTGGGACAGGTCGATGTGCGCATGCAGTTCGGTGCCGGCGCGGTCAAGCTGATGATCGGTACCACGACCGGCAGGGCCGGCGAGCAGCTCCAGGCCGCCTTGCCGGCGCTTCAGGATGCTTTCGCGGCGGCCGGGCTGAACCTCGCCGGGGCACAGGTGAGCCGTGGATCCGAATGACGAAATCGCCAGGCGCAGCCTTGCCGTTGCACTGAAATACGCGGGTGGCGACGCGGCGCCGACGGTGGTGGCCAAGGGGCGCGGCCTGATCGCCGAGCGCATTATCGAACGCGCGCGGGAGCATGGCGTGTATGTGCACGAGTCGCCGGCCCTGGTGGCATTGCTGGCCGAGGTGGACCTCGATCAGCACATACCGCCGGTGCTCTACCTGGCGGTTGCCGAACTGCTGGCCTGGCTGTATCGGGTCGACCGTGGCGAGCCGCCGGTGTTCACCGGCTTGGCCGGGAAAAATAATCCGGGCTAGAATTCATCCCGATGACCACCACCCCCAATCCGCCGGCCTCTGTTCCGGCTGCGACGCCGGTCGTTCCCCAGCGCTCGCTGGCCGATTTCCTCCCCGGCGATAAATACAGCCAATACCTGCTGACCGGCAAGAACGAGATGTTCGCCGTGTGTCGCGGCCTGGTCGATCACGTTTCCCTGATCAGCATGATTTTCAATGCCGGGCGCGACATGGTGCTGACCACGCTGATCAGTTACGGCGAAAACGGATTGATACTGGATTTCGGCGCCAGCGAGGAAAACAATCTTGCGGCGCTGAAGGCGGACAAGCTGTTTTGCGCGGCGCAGCTGGACAAGGTCGAAATCCAGTTCATCCTGCGCGGCGCCAAGCGGGTCGTGGTCGATGGCCGGCCGGCTTTCCATGCCCCCTTGCCTGACAGCATCCTGCGCCTGCAACGCCGCGAGTACTTTCGTTTGCTGACACCGATTGTCACTCCCTTGCGCTGCAAGATTCGCAGTACCGATGCCGACGGGGTTCCTCTCAGTCTTAACGCCCAACTGGCCGATATCAGCGTTGGCGGCGTCTGTCTGTCGGGTTTGCCGGCCTCACTTCCGCTCGACACGGGAACCCAGTTTGTCGATGCCAGCATCGATCTGCCCGAGGGCGGCAGTGTCGTCGCCACCTTGCAACTGCGCTGGCTGATCGATGTGGTCAATCGCAGCGGCATCGCATCGAAGCGCGCCGGCTTCGAATTCGTGCGCCTGCCGCACGCCAAGTCCACGCTGATCCAGCGCTACATCACCAAAATCGAGCGTGACCGCAAGGCGCGCGAGTCGGGCCAGCTCTGATCCCGCTTTGCCGCGGTTGCAAGCGCTGTCGGTGGCCGCCTCCCGGCGCGGCAAAGCGCCCCTGAATAGGTCGGAGTTTCAGGGCTTTTTCGCGGCCTCCGCTTGAGCGCCGGCGGGAATAATCCTCGCCATGGGAGATACCGTCCGTGGCTGAGGAAAGCGACCTCGAACGAACCGAGCCAGCCTCGGCGCGCCGGCTTGAGCAGGCGCGCGAGGATGGCAATGTTCCGCAGTCGCGCGAACTCATGGCTTTCATGGTGCTGGCGGCCGGCGGCGGCACTTTCTGGGTGTTCGGTGGCTGGATCGCCCAGCGTGCTGCCGATCTGGTTCGCCACGGGCTGAGTTTCAGCCGCGCCGCCGCCTTTGATACCAGTGTGATGCGCGAAGGGGCTTTCGATCTGAGCGTCGCGGCCTTTGTTTTTGCCGCCCCGATCTTCGTCGCGATCATTGCCGCCATCGCGGCGACGCCCCTCTTGATGGGCGGCTGGATACTCTCGCCCAAGGCAATGCAGATCGACCTGACGCGCATGGACCCGGTCAAGGGCGTCGGGCGCATGTTCTCCTGGCAGAGCATTGCCGAACTGGTCAAGGCCATCCTCAAGGCCTTGCTGATTGGCCTGGTCCTGTTCTGGGTGGTGCGTTATGAGCAGGACAGCCTGTTCGCCCTGATTTCCCAGCCGATCGAAGTCGGCCTGGCGTCGTTTTCGCGGCTCCTGTTCCTCAGCTTCGTGGCGCTGATCGCCGGGCTGGCGCTGATTGCGGCGATCGACGTTCCGTTCCAGCTCTACCAGTACCACGACCGGCTCAAGATGACGCGCGAGGAACTGCGCCAGGAATCGAAGGAGAGCGAGGGCGATCCGCAGCTCAAGGCACGCATCCGCAGCCAGCAACGCGAAATGGCGCGCGGACGCATGATGGCGGAGGTGCCCAAGGCCGACGTGGTGGTCACCAACCCGACCCACTTCGCCGTGGCGCTGAAATACGACGGCGATCGCATGCAGGCGCCGGTGGTAGTGGCCAAGGGCATCAACCTGATTGCCGACCGGATCCGGGAAATCGCCGGCGAAAACGCCGTGCCGCTGCTGGCAGCCCCGCCGCTGGCGCGTGCCCTCTATCGCCACGCCGAGATCGGTGATCCGATTCCCGCTTCGTTGTATACCTCGGTCGCCGAAGTCATGGCCTGGGTCTATCAACTCAAGGCTTTCGCCAGCGGTGACCGCAGGCTGGGCGCACCCGAAGCACCGCGTGAAATTTCGGTGCCGCCGGGCCTCGATCCGGGATCGGCGGCATGAACGACAGCCTGACCCTGCAGGACTTCCTGCAACGCCTGAATCCGCGCCAGATGCTGGCGCCGCTGCTCATCGTCATGATCCTGTCGATGATGGTGCTGCCCTTGCCGGCTTTCGCGCTGGATGTGCTGCTCACCTTCAACATCGCAATTTCGATCATGGTTCTGCTGGTCGCCATGTACACGCGCAAGCCGCTGGATTTCGCGGTGTTCCCGACCGTGCTGCTGGTGACCACCCTGTTGCGCCTGTCGCTCAACGTGGCGTCGACGCGGGTGGTGCTGTTGCAAGGCCACACCGGGCCGGATGCGGCGGGCAAGGTGATCGAGGCCTTCGGCCATTTCCTGGTCGGCGGCAACTACGCCGTGGGCATCATCGTTTTCATCATCCTGACGCTGATCAATTTCATCGTCATCACCAAGGGCGCCGGTCGCATTGCCGAAGTTTCGGCGCGCTTCACCCTGGATGCCATGCCCGGCAAGCAGATGGCGATCGATGCCGACCTCAACGCAGGGCTGATCGGCGAGGATGAGGCGCGCAAGCGTCGCGCCACAGTGGCTCAGGAATCCGAGTTCTATGGCTCGATGGACGGTGCCTCGAAGTTCGTCCGTGGCGATGCCGTAGCCGGCATCCTGATCCTGTTCATCAATATCATCGGCGGCCTCATCGTCGGTGTGTTGCAACACGACATGGCGGCCGGCGATGCGGCCAGGCAGTACACCCTGCTGACCATCGGCGACGGTCTGGTGGCACAGATCCCGGCGCTGATCATTTCCACCGCCGCCGGCCTGGTGGTGACGCGCGTGGCCTCGGATCAGGACGTCGGGCAACAACTGGTGACGCAGCTGTTCGGCAACCCGATGGTGCTCGCGCTGACCGCCGCGATTCTCGGCATTCTCGGCATGATTCCGGGCATGCCCAACCTGGTATTCCTGCTGCTGGCCAGCGGCTTGGGCTATCTCGCCTGGCGCCAGTTCGGCAAGGCGGCGCAGGGGGATGTGGCGGCCGAGGCGCCCCCGGCCGCTGCCGTGGCGCCCGCGGAAAACCAGGAGGCGAGCTGGTCCGACGTGGCTCCGGTGGATGTGCTGGGGCTCGAAGTCGGCTATCGCCTGATTCCGCTGGTGGATCGCGCGCAGAACGGCGACCTGCTCAAGCGCATACGCGGCCTGCGCAAGAAGTTCGCCCAGGACATTGGTTTCCTGCCGGCCCAGGTGCACATTCGCGACAATCTCGAACTGCGGCCCAACGCCTACCGGCTCACCCTGAAGGGCGTCCCGATCGGGCAGGGCGAGGCGTATCCGGGCCAGTTCCTGGCGATCAATCCGGGGCGCGTCTCCGGCACGCTGCCGGGCAGTCCGACCCAGGATCCGGCCTTTGGCCTGCCGGCCATCTGGATCGAGGCCGTGCTGCGCGAACAGGCGCATGTGTTCGGTTACACGGTGGTCGATGCCGGAACCGTGATCGCCACCCACCTCAACCACGTGATCCTCTCCCACGCCACCGAGTTGCTGGGACGCCTGGAAACCCAGGCGCTGCTCGATCACCTGGCCACCGACACGCCCAAGCTGGTTGAAGACCTGGTGCCGAAGCTGATCGGCCTCGGCGTGCTGCAACGGGTACTGCAAAACCTGCTCGACGAAGGCGTGAACATCCGTGACATGCGCACCGTCATCGAGACCCTGGCCGAGCACGCGGCGCGCAGCCAGGACCCGATGGAGCTCACCGCCCAGGTGCGCATCGCACTCGGCCGCGCCATTGTCCAGCAGTTGTATCCGAGCGGCAACGAGATGCAGGTGATGGCGCTCGACCCCGCGCTCGAACGCGTGCTGGGGCAGGCACTACAGGGCGGCAGCGACGCCGGCGGCATCGAACCCGGCCTGGCCGATACCCTGCTGCGGGAAACCGCGAATGCCGCCCGCCAGCAGGAGGATCTCGGCCTTCCCGCCGTGCTGCTGGTCCCCGGCCCGCTGCGCTGGCTGCTGTCGCGCTTCCTGCGCCGCGCCGTGCCTGACCTCAAGGTAGTCGCCAACGGCGAAGTGCCTGATTCCCGAATCATCAAGGTGACGTCCATCATCGGAGCCAGAAAATGACTGTGAGACGCTTCGTCGGCGCTACGGCGCGAGACTGCCTGCGACGGGCCAAGGAAGTGCTTGGCGCCGATGCGGTGGTCATCTCCAACCGGGCCGTCGAGGGCGGCATCGAGATCGTCGCCATGTCGCCGGAAAGCCTCGATGCGATATCGCAGCAGCTCAAGCCGGTCGAGGTGGCGAAGCAGCCCCCGCCGCCTTCGATCACCGGCCCGGCCACGGATTTCGACGGCGACTACACGGTGGCGCTGTCGGCGGCGCGGCGCGAAGCGGCACGCCATCGCGATCAAGCCTTGATCCGTCCCTGGGAGCCGGAGCGCTTGCAGGTGCCGGGCGCGGCCGGACCGGCTGCCCAGGCCGGGAATCCGCCCCCCGTGGCTACCGGAACGCCAAGGCCGGCGGCGGCAGAACGGATCGCGCCGCCGCCCGTGGTGGATCGACTGACGCCGCCACCGCACGGACATGGCGCGCACCACGGCACGGTCCAGGAAAGCAGCCTGCAAACCGCGCAACTGATAGACGAAGTCCGGGTCATCAAGGAGTTGCTGGAGCGGCAACTGGCCGGTTTCGCCTGGGGCGAAATGGCGCGCGAGGCGCCGGCGCGGGCGCAACTGCTGGCGGAAATGCTGAGTGCCGGATTCTCCAGCGCGCTGGCGCGCCGGCTGGTGCAGGAAATGGCGGCCGACCTGAACCATGAAGAGGGGCGCCGCTACCTGACGGCCGCCATCAATCGCCGCTTGCGCACGCTTTCGTCCGAAGCCGATTTCATCGACCGTGGCGGCGTGTATGCCCTGGTGGGGCCGACCGGGGTCGGCAAGACCACCACCACGGCCAAGCTCGCCGCGCGTTGCGTGGTGCGTTACGGTGCCGACAGCCTGGCCCTGCTGACCACCGACAGCTACCGGATCGGCGCCCACGAACAGCTGCGCATCTATGGCCGCATCCTCGGCGTGCCGGTGTTCGTGGTGCGCGACGGCGACGATCTGCGGCGCACCCTGGCCGACTTGCGCGGCAAGCACATGGTGCTCATCGACACGGTCGGCATGAGTCAGCGCGATCGCATGGTGGCGGAGCAGGCCGCCATGCTGACCCGCTCCGGCGAAGTCAATCGCCTGTTGCTGCTCAATGCCGGCAGTCGCGGCGACACGCTTGACGACGTGGTGCGATCCTACGGCGGCGAGGATCTTGCCGGCTGCATCCTGACCAAGGTCGATGAAGCCACGGCGCTAGCGCCTGCGCTGGATTGCATCGTGCGCCACGGCCTGACCCTGAGTTATGTCGGCAACGGCCAGCGCGTGCCGGAGGATCTGCATCTGCCGAACCGGAAATACCTGTTGCACCGTGCCTTCAAAGTCGGCGCTGGCGAGACGGCGCACAGCCTGCGCAAGGAAGAAGTGGGCCTGACCATGGCCCATCACGGCACCAAGCACGGAGAAAGCCTTGCTTGAAGCAATGGAGGCCGGGCAGGTGGATCAGGCGGCCGGCTTGCGGCGCCTGTTCCGCGCACGCACCGGGCGCGCCATCGCCTTTGTTTCCGGGCGCGAGGCCTGCGGCCGTACCCGCCTGCTGGTGCAAACAGCGGCGGCGCTGGCCAAGGCCGGCGAGTCGGTGCTGGTGATCGATGAAAACGGCGGCGACGACAATGTTCATCACGCCTTTGGTTTGCGCCCCGGGCACGACCTGCTTGACGCCGGACGGCGCGGCACGCCGGTCGAGGCGCAGATTCAGAAGGCAGGCGCCGGCTTGGGCGTGCTTTCCGCGGCGCGTCTGGCGATGCACCGGGGGCCGCTCGACGGCGAATCGGCGAAGCGTATCGATCAGGCACTCGAAGCATTGCAACAGGCGCATTCCTACATCCTGATCGACTGTGCCGATGGCAGCCCGCGGCCACTGTCGCCACTGGCCCTGGCAGCCCCCAGCATGGCGGTGGTGGTTGCGGCACAGAGCACCGCGATTACCCGTGCCTATGCGCTGATCAAGCATCTGGTGCGGGAAAGCGGGCGCGAAACCTTCCAACTGGTGATCACCCGTGCCCGCTCGGATCAGGAGTCGCAGGCGATCTTCAGCAACATGCAGCAGACCGCGCGAGAACATCTCGGGGTTCGCCTCGACTACCTGGCGGCAGCGCGCCAGCCTGCCACGGACCATATCGCCGGTTCGCTGGAGATTCGACTACCCGAGGGCGCAACCGGATTTCGCAGTCTGGGTCGTGCCGACGGTCGCCGCCGGGCCGGGCTTTAGCCGGCCCGCAAGGTGCCGCCGATGAGCTACGTATATCCCGCAGTTTGTCGCGTTATTCACGGATAAACAAAAGCCTGCGCCTTTGAGACGATGCCGGTAGCTAAACGTTCATGCCGATCCTGTTCCTGACCACGGAATCGCAGCAGGCCAGGCGCATGGAAGCCAAGGCGGCGGGTGCCTCGGGCTGGCTGGTGAAGCCGGCCACCGCCGACGAGCTGCTCAACACCATCAAGCTGGTACTGCGCTGAGACGCACAGCTCGGACAAAGCCGGCAATCATGTATACCGCCCAGGGCACACTGACCAAGGACAAGCAGGTCGCCGGCTATCTGCCGCTGGTGAAACGCATTGCCTACCTGTTGATGGCGCGCCTGCCGGCCAGCGTGGAAGTGGATGACCTGATCCAGAACGGCCTGATCGGATTGCTCGATGCGATGGAGCGCTTCGAGGACGGGCAGGGGGCGCAGTTCGAAACCTATGCGGTGCAGCGCATCCGCGGCGCGATGCTGGATGGCTTGCGCGAAAACGATTGGGTTCCGCGCAGCGTGCGCAAGGAGATGCGGCGCGTCGAGGAGGCGATCCGCGTCCTCGAACACGAGAACGGTCGCCAGCCGAGTGAATCCGAGCTGGCCAAGGCGCTGGATATGCCGCTCGCCGATTACCAGAAGCTGCTGCTCGACGCGCGCGGCCACCAGCTGGTGTATATCGAGGAGGTTTCCGAAGGCAAGGGCGAGGACTACCTCGATCGCCACAGCGCCGCCAGCGTTCCCGATCCGCTGAGCATACTCGAAGACGCCGGCACCCGCCGGATGCTGGTCGCGGCGATCGAGGATTTGCCGGAGCGCGAGAAGCTGATGATGTCGCTTTACTACGAGCAGGATCTGAACCTCAAGGAAATCGGCGAGATCATGGGCGTCACCGAGTCGCGCGTATGCCAGCTGCACAGCCAGGCCGTGGCCCGGCTGCGCTGTGCCGTCACCGGCCAGGCCAAGCCGCCACGCGGGCGGCGCGGCAGCGGAGCGGCGGCGCGGGCCTGACCATGGACAAGATCAGCGTCGTTGGCTTGTTGCTGGGTCTGGCGGCGATCGTCGCCGGCCAGGTGCTCGAAGGCGGCCATGTGGCATCCCTGCTGCAACCCACGGCCTTCTTCATCGTGGTCGGCGGCACCCTCGGCGCGGTGATGCTGCAAAGCCCCTTGCGGGTATTCCGTGAAGGCGTGCTGATGGGACGATGGGTGTTCGTCCCGCCGGTGATCGATCCGGATCGCCAGATTGCCGAGATTTCCCGCTGGAGCCAGATCGCGCGCAAGGAAGGCCTGCTTTCCCTGGAGGCGTATCTGGGAACCATCAAGGATCCGTTCGCGGTCAAGGGCCTGCAACTGCTGGTCGATGGCGCCGAACCGGACCGCTTGCGCGAGGTGCTGGAAGTCGAGCTGACCGCGGTCGAAAGCGGGCTCAAGTCGGCGGCGAAGATCTGGGAGTCGGCCGGCGGCTATGCACCGACGATAGGCATCCTCGGTGCGGTCATGGGGCTGATCCACGTCATGGAAAACCTCTCCGATCCGGCCAAGCTCGGCAGCGGCATCGCCGTGGCTTTCGTCGCCACCATCTATGGCGTCGGCGCGGCCAATCTGATCCTCCTGCCGGTGGCGAAGAAGCTGCTGTCGATAATCGCCCGCATCGTGACCATGCGTGAAATGCTGATCGACGGCCTGATCGGCATCGCCAACGGCGACAATCCGCGCATGCTGGAAAGCCGGCTGCACGGCTACTTCGCCTGACCGGGCTGGCAGCATGGCCCATTACCGTCGTCGTCGCCGTCGCCGCGAAGCCGACGATCCGGAAAACCACGATCGCTGGCTGGTGTCCTATGCCGATTTCATTACCCTGCTGTTCGCGTTTTTCGTCGTCATGTACGGCATATCCTCGATCAATGAGGGCAAGTATCGGGTGATGTCCGATTCGATCGTGTTTGCCTTCCGCAGCGATCCTGGGCAGGCACCGGGCGCGCAAGTCGCCACCGGCCAAGCCGAAATGCCCGTCAATATGCCGCTGCGCCGCCCCCAGCCGCGGACCCGGAACGAGGAAACACAGGCCATCAAGAAGGAAACACTGCGCGGTCTGGCGCGCGACCTCAATCAGGCGCTGGCACCACTTGCCGCGCAGGGAAAGGTGAGGATTTCCGAGGGGGCGCTCGGCATCCAGGTCGATATCAGCGCCAGCGCCCTGTTCGCGCCGGGCGAAGCCCGCCTCGACCTGGGCGCCATCCGCGCGCTTGGCGCGGTGGGTCGCGTGCTGGCCGCTGCCGACTTCCCCATCGTGGTCGAGGGCCATACCGACAACATCCCGATCAGCACGCCGCAGTTCCCATCCAACTGGGAGCTGTCGGCGGCACGCGCCGCCAGCGTGGTGCGTCTGTTCATCGATACCGGGATGGACCCGCGGCGGCTGAGTGCTGTCGGTCACGCCGATCAGCGACCCGTGGCGGACAATGCAACGGCCGAGGGGCGGCAGAGCAATCGCCGGGTGGCGATCAGCATCGAAGCCAAGACACCGGACAACGTGGTCGATGTTCCGCTCGCCGAGTAGGCTTGCGCGGGAGGGATACCGCGGTCAGGCGCTGCCCAGTGTGCGGCGGTTGGCGCCGGAACTGCGCTGACCGTCGGCGCCGTAGGTCGATGCCTCGGCGGCTTCCCCGAGCAGGCCACCTAGCGCCTGCTGGTTCTGCTGCAAGCGGGTGGCGATCAGCTTGCCGTTGATCTCGTTCTCCGTCCTGGCTTTCGCGGCGCCTTCGAGCAGGGCATTCCAGCGTGCCTGATGCGCGCCGCGTGCGGACGGTGGCTGCCTGGCCAGCCAGCTTTCCATGCCCTGGCGCCCAGGAGCCAGTCGGGAATCGGTCAACAAAGCCTCGCGCTGGCTTTCCAGGCTGGCGAGGCGTGTCGCCAGCGCCGACTTTTGTTCCGTGGCGCCGGGCAGGTCATCGAGTTTGCCCTCGGTGAGGGCGCACCGCTCGGCGGCAATGGCGGCGAGGAACTCGCCGAGGGCGGCAAGTTCCTCCTGCAACAGGGTTTCGATACTGGCCACGCGGGGCTGGCTCAGGACCGCTGCCCCTTCGCGAACTGCTCGCGCGCGCCCTGGATCAAGCGGTCGGCAATGCGTTCGGCGTTGATCTGGAGCTTGCCGTCGGCAATCGCCTGGCGAATTTCGGCGATACGCTCGCCATCGACCGGGGCCCCGGCTGGATCCGTTGCCTGGCTGTGGCTGAGGGTGGCCACGGCGCTTTCGCCGGCTGCTCCCGTCGCCGGGCCAGGGCCAGACGGCCTTTGCTGACGGGTCTTGGCCAGAGTTACGGCCGAGGGGGTGGTGGAGTCGATCTTCATGGCGGGTACCTGCAAAGGGTTCTGAGCTTGCGTGTCTTAACGGCGTGGAATAGCCCGACTTTAGCATTCCGGGGGGGAATTTCCCGGGCTATTGGCCGACGCGCACCGATCCGTCGGCCTGGGCGACGCCGCTGACGATCTGCCCCGAGGCCATGCGCATCTGCACCACCTGGCCGGCCGCCGCGTTGCCCATCGCCTTGCCTTCGCTGGAGACCTGGAAGCTGCTGCCGGCCGAGATCACCCTGGCGTTTTGTCCCTGGCGTATCACTACCGGCTTGCGCAACAAGTCTGATCGCAGCGGCCGCTCGGCGGGCAGGGCGGTGCTGGTGATCTGGCCGAGCGCCTGGCGCGGGTCGGTGAGGATGGTGCTCGGCAGTTCCGCCAGATCGCCACGGCGGGTAGCGATGTCGGCCTCGGTCAGGGTCTGTCCTGCGCGCAAGGGCCGGGCGCTGACGAGGTAGTCGGCGCTGACGTGAATATCGACCGGGACGAACAGGCTCCAGTTGGCCCCGTCGCTGCATTTGGCCTGAACGTGGGTGCGCCCCCAGGGACGGGCACCGCCGGGCGTGGTGACGGTGATGCGGCGACAGCCGGCGGCGATGGAGCCCGCGCTGATGGTGCCGATCTCGTGCCGTGCCGGGCCGGGCAGGGTGGCAGCTTGTTGCTCCAGATAGCTGGTGACCGCCTGGCGTATGGCTTCCTCCCCGGCCGCCGCCGGCGCTACCAGGGCGATCACGGCCAGTGCCGCGAACAAGGGCCCGGGAAATGCGTGGCGACGGAGGTGATGCATAAGGTCATTCATGTCAGCGATTATCTCAGCTTGGGCGGCTGCGGCACCCGGTCCGTCGGCCTGATCCGGCAAGTTTTGCCGGAACCCGCGCCGGCTTTGCCGTAAAGGGCCGGTCGATTGCCAAAACATCGAGCCCGGCAAGGGTTTCCGGCCTGGCATGGTTGCTGCATTTGGTGTGCCGTAACCCATCCAATTGCCTTGCGAGCAAAACCATGAACGACAGAATCGGCGAACACCTCAAGGTTCAGCGCAATGCCCTGAATCTGCTTGTGCAGCGGCAAGAGCTGATCGCCTCGAACATCGCCAACGCCGATACGCCGCATTACAAGGCACGCGACATCGATTTCAAGGAGGCGCTGGAAAACCGCTTGGCCGGACGGCGCGAGCAGGGCGTCGCCCTGGCCGTCACGGCACGTGGGCATTTGCGCGGCAGCGCCGAAGCCCTGGCTCCCGCGTCGCTGAAATACCGCACCGAGTTCCAGCCCGGCGTCGACGGCAACACGGTGAATATGGATGTGGAGCGGGCGGCCTTTGCCGAAACCGCGCTGCGTCTCGAAGCGGCGCTGACCTTCGTCCGCGGCAGCTTCAAGGACTTGCAAACCGCGCTCAGCCAGTAAGGAAGATCATGAGCCTGTTCAATGTGATGAATATCGCCGGATCGGCGCTGACGGCGCAGTCGGCGCGGCTCAACGCGGTGGCCAGCAACCTCGCCAACGCCGACAGCATGGTTGGCGCCGACGGCCAGCCCTATCGCGCCAAGCAGGTGATGTTTCGCGCCATGCCGGTCGAGGGCGGCGCGCTGGGCGTGCGCGCGACGCAAGTCGTCGAGAGCGCCGCGCCGCCGCGCCTGGTGTATGACCCCGGCAGCCCGGCAGCCAACGAACAGGGCTATGTGGCGATGCCGAACGTGAATCCCATCGAGGAGATGGTGAACATGATCGCTGCATCGCGTTCCTACCAAAACAACGTCGAGGTTCTGGGCGCCGCCAAGTCGCTGGTGCAGAAGACCCTCGCCATCGGCCAGTAAATTTCCGGGAGCAGGATCATGGCAGTCAACACCATAGGCAACAATGCCACCACCACCCAGGCGCTGATCGACGCCAGCAAGGCCACCAACACCGCATCCTCCAGCAATGTGATGACCGATGCGCAGAACCGCTTCCTCAAGCTGCTGACCACGCAGTTGAAGAACCAGGACCCGCTCAACCCGATGGACAATGCGCAAATGACCTCGCAACTGGCGCAGATCAGCACTGTCGATGGCATCGAAAAACTCAATGCCACGCTGCAAAAGCTGGTCGCCAGCAGCGTCGATGGCGAAGCCATGCAGGCGGCAAATCTTGTCGGCCGCCAGGTAATGATTGCCGGTTCCGGCCTGCAACTTGGCGACAGCGGCGCCGTCGGCGGCGTCGAACTTGCGTCGGCTGCGGATCAAGTCGTGGTCACGATCAAGGATCCGAACGGTTTGGTCATGAAAACCATGGACTTGGGAAATCTCGATGCGGGAATTCACAACTTCACCTGGGATGGCACGACTGATGCTGGTGCACAGGCAGTCAATGGCAGTTACAGCATCGCGGTGACTGCCAGGCGCGGAACGGAAAAAGTAACGGCGTCGGCATTGCAGCTATCCGGCGTCAGCAATATCAACAGGAGTACGCAAGGCGTCACGTTGAATCTGGGCAGTCTGGGTCTGGTGACCTTGAGCGACCTCAAACAAATTTTCTGAGCAGGAGAACATCATGGGATTCCAACAAGGTCTGGCTGGTCTGAATTCTTCGTCCAAGGCCCTCGACACCATCGGCAACAACATCGCCAACGCCAGCACGATCGGATACAAGACGGGCTCGACCCAGTTCTCCGACGTTTTTGCGGCCTCGCTCTCCGGCGCCGGCGCGGCGCCGGTAGGTCTCGGTACCAAGATCTCGGCGGTAGTCCAGCAGTTCACCCAGGGCAGCATCGGCGTCACCAGCAACCCGCTCGACATCGCGATCAACGGCGGCGGCTTCTTCCAGGTCGATGACGGCAACGGCGCCACGGTGTACAGCCGCAATGGCCAATTCCAGCTCGATCAATCGGGCTACATCGTCAATAGCAGCGGTCTCAAGCTGAAGGGCATCATGGCTGAAAAGGGCGTCATCTCGCAGGGCTCGCCAGCCGTGCCGCTGCGCCTGTTCGATCCGACGCAAAGCCTGGCCGGCCCGCCGCAAATGACGGGTGGCAGCCCTGGCAACAGCGGCGTGGAAGTGAACGTCAACCTCGATGCGCGCCTGGGGCCGCCCACGGCAGCGCCTTTCGACTACAACAATCCGACCACCTACAACCAGTCGACGGCCGTAACGATCTACGACAGCCTCGGCAATCCCCATACCTACTCGATGTATTTCGTCAAGACGGCGGCGGCAAGCACCTGGGATGTCTATACCACCCTGACCAACCCGCCAGGCGCCTCGCCCCAGTTCACCGATTTGTCGGCCGGCGGCAAGCTGGGGACGCTGACTTTCGATGCCTCGGGAGATCTCACTTCCTCGGCGTTCACGGCGGCGATTACCGACGCCCAACTGGGCTATCCCGGCGCCATCAGCAATCTGTCCTTTCCGGTCAATTTCGGCGGTTCGACCCAGTTCGGTTCCTCGTTCTCGGTCAATGCCATGGTCCAGGACGGCTACGGCTCGGGCACGCTGGCCGGCTTCAACGTCGGTCAGGACGGCACCATACTCGGTCGCTACACCAACGGCCAGACCGCGGTGGTCGGCCAGGTGATCCTGGCTTCCTTCCGCAACTCGCAAGGCCTGCAACCGCTGGGCGACAATGTCTGGGCGCAGACCCCGGGGTCGGGCGATTCCATCGTCGGCGTGCCGGGTTCCTCGGGACAGTACGGCGTGCTGCAATCGGCCGCGCTGGAAGAGTCCAATGTCGACCTGACCGCCGAGCTGGTGAACATGATCACCATGCAGCGCTCCTACCAGGCCAATGCGCAAACCATCAAGACTCAGGACAGCATCCTGCAAACCCTGGTGAACCTGCGCTAAAAGTCGGCGCTGAGGACACGGCGACAGCAAGGCGACGATGGACCGCATGATCTACACGGCGATGAGCGGGGCGAGCCAGACCATGGCTCGCCAGGCCGCCGTCGCGCACAATCTGGCGAATGCCAATTCCACCGGCTACAAGGCCGAGGAACATCGCCTGCGCGCGGTCCAGGTGCAGTCGCAAGCTGCGCTCAAGGGCCTGCCGACCCGCGCTTTTGCCGTCGATGCCAGCACGCATACCGACTTCACCGCCGGCGCCATGGTGGGTACCGGGCGTCCGCTGGATGTGGCGGTGCAGGGGCCGGGCTGGATCGCGCTGCAACTGCCGGACGGCAGCGAAGCCTATACCCGCAATGGCTCTTTCGAACTCAACGTCAACGGCGTACTGCAAACCCGCAAGGGCATTCCAGTCATGGGTGATGGCGGAACGATCAGCGTACCGCCCGAAGTGAAGCTGAGCATTGGTGTCGATGGCACGATGTCGGCCTTGCCGGAATCCGGCGCCCAGAACACGCCCAGCGTGATCGGTCGCATCAAGCTGGTGAATCCCCCCAGTGCCGATATGGTGCGCGGCGAGGACGGCCTGTTCCGTCCGCGTGGGGGCGATGCCGTTCCCATGGATGAAACCGTTTCCATCGTCGCCGGCACGCTCGAAGGCAGCAACGTCAATCCCGCCGAACAGATGGTGAACATGATCTCGCTGGCGCGCCAGTTCGAGATGCAACTGCGCATGGTGTCGATCGCCGACGCCAACGACAAGGCCGCCGCGCAGATTCTCAGCACCCGCTGAGCCCTGGCACATGCCTTGCTGTTTGAGGCATAAGCGTAATCAGGAAGGAATCCCAAAATGGCATTTGCAAACAGCTTGAGTGGCCTGATTGCCGCCGGCAAGGCGCTCGACGTCATCGGCAACAACATCGCCAACTCGCAGACCATTGGTTTCAAGTCCTCCGTTGCCCGCTTCACCAATGTTGCGGCGGCAGGAAAGGGCAGCGGACCGGCAGATTCTGCCGCGAGTGCCGGCGTCAGCGCCGACAATATCTCGCAGAACTTCGAACAGGGGCGCTTCGAGCTGACCAACAATCCGCTCGACATGGCGATCAACGGGCAGGGCTTCTTCCGCCTCTACAATCCGGAGACGGGCAAGATCAGCTATACCCGCGACGGCCAGTTCCGTCTTTCCTTCGATGCCAACAGCAACCCGCGCCTGGTGACGCGCGCCGGCCTCAGCCTGACCGGCAACCTGCCGGATTTCACCACCGATCCCTACGGCACCATCGGCACCGCGCCCAACCCGGTGGTGATCACCATCGATCCCTATTTTCCGCCCAAGGCCAGCACCAAGGTCGATCTGAGCATCAATCTCGATCCTCGCCTGGCAGCGGCTGCAGTGCCCTTCGATCCGGCCGACGCGACGAGCTATAACGGCTCGACCGTGGCCACGGTATTCGACTCGGCCGGCGATCAGCATCAACTGCGGCTTTACTTCGCCACCCCCGGTGCCGGCAATCACTGGAACATGTACAGCACGCTGGATTACAGCCCGTCGAATCCGACGCCGGTTACCGGTCCGATCGATGTCGCCTTCGATACCGCCGGCGTGCTCGCCACCACCATGCCGCTGGCGGCCAGCAGTTATGTCACCGCGGGTGGCGAAACCCTGTCGATTGCCATCGATCTGCGCGGCACGACCCAGTTCGGCACGCCCTTGAGCGTGAATGCCCTGAGCCAGGACGGCTATGGCGAAGGCAGCCTGCAGGATGGCTACGAGTTCAGCGTCCAGGCCGACGGCCATCTCAGCGCGCGCTATTCCAATGGCCAGCGGCGCAACGTCGCACAAGTGGTGCTGGCGAATTTCGCCAATCCGAATTCGCTGATCAACATGGGCGACAACCAGTGGGTGGCCAACGACGACCCGGTCAAGGGCACTGGTACCATCAGTCTCGGCTTCCCCAAGTTCGCCACCGAAAAAATCGCCGGCTTCAAGGGCAACAGCGATGCGGCCGAGGGTATGGGCTCGCTCCAAGGCTATGCCCGCGAACAGTCCAACGTCGATCTGGCTACCGAGCTGGTGGCGCTGATCGAACAGCAGCGCAACTACCAGGCCAGCGCCCAGACTTTCAAGATCCTCGACCAGGTTTTGCAAAACCTCGCCAACATGCGTTCGCAATAAGAAACGCGAGCCTGAAAATTTCCAGGAGTAACTTCAAATGATGCGTTCCCTCTGGATTGCCAAGACCGGCCTCGATGCCCACCAGACATCGATGGACGTGATCACCAGCAACCTCGCCAACGTCAGTACCACCGGCTTCAAGCGCTCGCGCCCGGTATTCGAGGACCTGCTCTACCAGACCCTGCGCCAGCCGGGTTCTTCTTCATCGCAGCAGACCGCGATTCCCTCCGGCCTGACTCTGGGCACCGGCGTGCGCGTGGTGGCCACCGAGCACATCTTCACCCAGGGCACAGTGCAGAAGACCGACAACCCGCTCGACCTCGCGATCCAGGGCAACGGTTTCTTCCAGATCCAGATGCCCGATGGCACCCTGGCCTACACCCGCGACGGTTCCTTTACCAAGGACGCCAACGGCCAGATCGTTACCGCCAATGGTTATCCGCTGAGCCCGCCGATCACCATCCCGGCCAACGCCATCAGCGTGACCATATCGCCCGACGGCATCGTCACCTATTCCCAGCCCGGCAACAACGCGCCGCAGCCGGCCGGCAACATCCAGCTGGTTGGCTTCGTCAATAACGGCGGCCTGCAGAGCACCGGCCAGAACCTGTTCGTCGAAACCGCCTCGTCCGGCACCGGCACGCCGACCACGCCGGGCACCAACGGTACCGGCCTGATCAACCAGGGCTACATCGAAACCTCCAACGTCAATGTGGCCGAGGAACTGGTGAATATGATCGTCGCCCAGCGCGGCTATGAAATGAACTCCAAGGCCGTCACCACCTGCGACCAGATGCTGTCGAAGCTCAGCAACATCTGATCCGCCAACCATGGATGAATGAAACCATGAAAAACCCCATCGTCCTGATTCCGCTGCTGGCCCTGCTGGCCGGTTGCGTCACTACCGCGCCGACCACGGCGATCCACCAGCCGATGAGCGTGCGCCCGGAAGCCCGGAACTACATCGCGCCGAGCAATGGCGCGATTTTCAACGTGGCCTCGGCCCGGCCGCTGTTCGAGGATCGGCGCGCCCGCTTTGTCGGCGATACGCTGACCATCAACATCGCCGAGAAGGTCCAGGCCTCGAAGAAGTCGGAAAACAAGACCACCCGCAGCCAGGCCGTCGATGTCAGCGTGCCGACCATTGTCGGCCTGCCCTTCAAGGGCGCCCAGGGCACCGCGCTGGCCGCCAGCGATACCAACAATTTCACCGGCTCGGGGCAGAACACCTCGTCCAACGATTTCACCGGCACCATCACCGTCACCGTGATCGAGGTCTATCCGAACGGCAACCTGCTGGTGTCGGGCGAGAAGCAGATCGGGCTCAAGGAGGGCGAGGAATTCGTGCGTTTCTCCGGCGTGGTCAACCCCAACACCATCACCTCGGCGAACACGGTGACTTCGACCCAGATCGCCGATGCGCGCATCGAATACAAGGCCAACGGCTTCATCGATTCGGCCCAGGTCATGGGCTGGCTGGGCCGCTTCTTCCTGAGCTTCATGCCTTTCTGAGGAAATCGACATGAAAACCCCGCACCGCAAACTGCTTGCTGCGCTGTGCCTGGCTGGCACCGTGTTCGCCGCCGCGCCGGCCAGCGCCGAACGCATCAAGGACATCGCCTCGCTGGCCGGCGTGCGCGCCAACCAGCTGGTCGGCTACGGCGTGGTGGTCGGTCTCGACGGCAGCGGCGACCAGACCACCCAGACGCCATTCACCGTGCAAAGCATGATCAGCATGCTGTCCGCCATGGGCATCAACATGCCGCCCGGACAATCGCTGCAACTGAAGAACGTTGCCGCCGTGATGGTCACCGCCAGCCTGCCGGCCTTCGCCCGTGCCGGGCAGACCATAGACATCACGGTGTCCTCGATCGGCAATGCCAAGAGCCTGCGCGGCGGTACGCTGATCCTGACGCCGCTCAAGGGGGCCGACGGGCAGATCTACGCCATGGCCCAGGGCAATGTCACCGTGGTCGGTGCCGGGGCCTCCGGTGCTGGCTCCAAGGTCACCGTGAATCACCTTTCGGTCGGTCGCATCGCCGCCGGCGCCACGGTGGAACGCGAAGTGCCGATGCCGCTGGGGCAGGGCGAATTCGTGCACCTCGAACTCAACAGCACGGACTTCAGCACCGCGCAACAGATGGTGGAGGCGATCAATCGCATGGCGCCCGGTACGGCATCGGCCGCCGACGGCCGCCAGGTGCGGGTCAAGGCGCCGGCCAATGCCGATGAACGCGTCGCCTTCATCGGCCGCATCGAGAACCTCGACGTCACACCGGCAAAAATGGCCGCCAAGGTCATCGTGAACAGCCGCACCGGTTCGGTGGTGATGAACCAGGCGGTACTGCTCGACAACTGCGCCGTGGCCCACGGCAATCTTTCCGTCTCGGTCAGCACCGACAATACCGTCAGTCAGCCGGGAGCGCTCTCGGGCGGGCAGACCGCGTCGGTGGCCAATGCACAAATCGAGATCAAGCAGGAAGGGGCAGCGCTGATGAACCTCAAGGCTGGCGCCAATCTGGCCGAAATCGTGCGCGCCCTGAATTCGCTTGGGGCCAACCCGCAAGACCTGATTGCGATCCTGCAAGCCATGAAATCCGCCGGTGCGCTGCGCGCCGAGCTGGAAATCATCTGAAAACACGGTGCAAGGCGAGAGTGGGATGGTTTTTGCATTCATCGCCAGCCATCGCTTCCGGACACACTTCCACCGCCCATGAGTGCCGATCTCGCCGCCGCCAATGTCCTCGATACCGGACGCCTGACCGCGCTCAAGCGCCGGGCCAGGGCCGGCGATCCGGCGGCGGCCAAAGAAATTGCGAAGCAGTTCGAATCGCTCTTCATGCAGATGGTGCTGAAGTCGATGCGCGACGCCGTGCCGCGCGAGGGCTTGTTCGACAACCAGGCCTCGCGTCTCTACGAATCGTTGCACGACCAGCAACTGAGCCTGCAACTCGGTGGCGGCAAAGGCCTCGGTCTCGCCGCAATGATCGAGAAACAGCTGACGCAGCAGAACGGTCCGGTCGAGTCCCTGGGTGCCATGCCCTTGCGCCGTGAGCCACGCGCCTTGCCGCTCGATCCGTCGAGTCCGGCCAGCCTGCGCGGCCTTAGCTTGCCGCCCAGGGCGGCGCCCGCCGTGTCGCCAGCGCCGACTTCCGGATCGATCCCCGCCAATGCCGCACAGCGCGCCTTTGTCGATCGACCGATGCCGGCGGCGCAGGTAGCCGAGCGGCAGACTGGCTAGCGATATTCCAGCCCCTGGCACGGGCATTGCAGATCTCTGCTTGAAGCCTCAAGGCGCGGCAATTCTTGCCGTTACCGAGGGCCAATGTGGAGCGATCATGGGTATCCTGAATATTGGCGTCAGCGGATTGAACACCGCCCAGTCCGGCTTGCTGACGACCAGCCACAACATTGCCAACGCCTCGACGCCGGGTTACAGCCGGCAGCAGACCGTGCAGACGACCAACGTCTACCTGTACAGCGGTTCCGGTTTTGTCGGTCAGGGCGCGCATGTGGAAACCATACGCCGCAACTACGACCAGATCCTCGGCCGGCAAGTGCTCAGCGCCGAGGCGGGGGCGTCCGAAATGGACAGCTATTTGTCGCAGATCCGCCAGATCGACAACATGCTGGCGGACTCCGATGCCGGGCTGTCCCCGAGCCTGGCAGCCTTTTTCAAGGGGGTGCAGGAAGTTGCCGCCAATCCGACATCGATGGCCGCACGCCAGGCGATGCTGTCCGCGTCGCAGGCGTTGTCGACCCGCTTCCAGGCGCTAGACCAGCGCCTTGCCGAAGTGCGCGATGGCACCAATGCGCAGGTGGCAACCCAGATCACCCAGATCAATGCCTACAGTTCCCAGCTATCGGAAATCAACCATCGCGTCGTGCTGGCGCGCGCCAGCGAAGTGGGGCATGAACCGAACGACCTGCTCGACCAGCGCGAACAGGTGCTGAAAGACCTGAACAAGCTGGTGCGAGTTACCGCCGTCAGCCAGAGCGATGGCAGCTACAACGTATTCATCGGCGCCGGTCAGCCGCTGGTGGTCGGCAATCAGGCTTATCAGCTCAAGCCCGTGCGCGCGCCGGACGATCCGGAGCGCGTCACCGTGGGTCTGGTCGGGCCCGGCGGCGTCGCCCAGCCGATCGCCGAATCGCAAATCACCGGCGGCAGCCTGGGCGGCGTGCTGCGTTTTCGCAGCGAGACGCTGGACCAGACGCAAAATGCCCTTGGCCGCATCGCGCTCAGTCTGGCACAGAACGTCAACGACCAGCACCGGCTGGGGCAGGATCTGGCCGGTGCAATGGGGCAGAACCTGTTCAATCTGTCGTCGCCGCGCGTGACCGCCAGCAGCAACAATGCCGGCAGCGGGGCGCCGACGGTGGCCATCGACGCCAACAGCATTGCCGAGCTGACCACCAGCAATTACGAGCTGGCCTATGTCGGCGGCAACTACCAGCTCACCCGCCTGTCGGACAAGCTGGTGCGAAGCTATGGCAGCCTGCCGCAGACGGTGGACGGCTTCAGCATTGGCGCCGGCAGTTGGGCGCCGGCGGCGAACGACAGCGTGCTGATCCAGCCGACACGCGACGGTGCCCACAAGCTGTCGGTGGCGATCACCGACGTGCGCGCCCTGGCGGCGGCGGCGCCGATACGCAGCAGCGCGACGCTGGGCAACACTGGTCTGGGCAGTATCGAAGCCGGCGTGGTGGATGGCCCGCCGCCCGCCAACGCCAATTTGCAGCACAAGGTCACCATCAACTTCACCAGCGCCAGCAGCTTCGACGTGGTGGATGTCACCGCCGGCGCGACGCTGGCCTCGGGCGTCGCCTATACCGCCGGTGCGGCGATCAGCTACAACGGCTGGACCACGCGGATTCGCGGCACCCCTGCCGGCGGTGATTCCTTCGTCGTCGAAAGCAATGTCAATGGCGTTGCCGACAACCGCAACGCCTCGCTGATCGGCGCCCTGCAAACGCGCAGCACGATGAATGCACCCAGCGGCGGCCAGGCCACCGCGAGCTATCAGGGGGCCTACGCACAAATGGTCAGCAATATCGGCAGCAAGGCCAATGAAGTCGAAGCCATCGGCGCCGCGCAGCAAAGCCTGGCCGACCAGTCGACCAAATCGCTGCAATCGGTGGCGGGAGTGAATCTGGACGAGGAAGCGGCCAATTTGCTGCGTTACCAGCAGGCATATCAGGCGGCCGCCAAGGTGATCGAGATCGCCGGCAAGCTGTTCGAGGAAGTTCTTGCGCTCGGCCGTTGAGCCGGGTGCGATGGAGGTAAGCAGACATGAGAGTCAGCAGCTCGATGATTTTCGATGCCGGTGCCACCGGCATTTCGCGCCAGACGTCGGCCTTGCTCAAGGTGCAGCAGCAGTTGGCCAGCGGTCGCCGCATACTCACGCCGGGCGACGATCCCGTGGCCTCGGCGCGCGCCCTGGAGATTTCGCAGGCCAATGACGTGGTGACCCAGTTCAGCAGGAACCAGGAAACCGCGATGGGCATCCTCGGCCAGGAGGAAGTGCATCTGGCCCATGCCGAGGATTTGCTGCAACGGGTGCATGAGCTGGCCATCCAGGCCGGCAGCACCAGTTTGACGCCCACGGCGCGCAAGGCCATTTCCACCGAACTGCGCGGCACCTACGACCAGTTGCTGGGCATCGCCAACAGCAAGGATGCCGCCGGCAATCACGTATTCGGCGGCTTCATGAGCGCGACGATTCCCTTCGGCGGCTCCATCGACGCGCTGATGGCCGGCGGCGAAATCGACTATCAGGGCGACGAAGGCCAGCGCAGCTTGCAGGTATCGAGCAGCCGTCATATCGAGATCAGCGATTCCGGCATCGACGTATTCCGCCGCATTCCCAGCGGCAATGGTTATTTCGTCACCAACTACGACGCCGCCAACAGTGGCACGGCGACCATCAACGCCGGCTCGATCAGCGATCCGGCGGCGTGGCGTGCCTCGGCGGTGCAGGACGTCGAAGTCAGGTTTACGGTCAATGCGGGTGTCACCACCTACGACCTGGTCGATACCGCCAGCGGCAATTCGCTGCTCACCGGCGGTGCGGCGCCGGCGCCGCTGGCCAGCCAGCGCAGTTATCAATCGGGGCAGTTGATCCAGCTCAAGTCGCAAGGCGCGGAACCCGCGTTTGACCTCGGCGGCAGCGTCAGCATCACCGGCAGCGCCGCCAGCGGCGACAAATTCACGGTCGAGCCGAGCAGTTCGCAGAGCGTGTTCGCCTCTGTCGCCAAGCTGATCGGCGCGCTGGAGGCCGGCGGCACGACACCGGCCGCCGATGCACGCTACATCAGCGATGTGCGCGCCGGCATCGGCAATATCGCCCAGGCGATCGAGAACGTGGTGCGCGTGCGCGCCCACGTCGGCACGCGCATGAATGAAATCGAGGCCTTGCAGACCGTGAGCGGCGATATGAGCGTGCAGTACCAGCAGTCGCTTTCCGAGTTGCAGGATGTCGATTATTCCAAGGCAATCACGGAACTCACCCGGCGCCAGGCCGAACTGGAAGCCGCGCAGCAATCCTTCCTGCGCGTTTCGCAACTCTCCCTGTTCAATTTCCTATGAAAACGCCGTCCCGCCAGCGCCGACTTCTGGCCGCCCTTGCCCTTGCCGGGCTGCTCGCCGGTTGCGGCGCGCTGAACTACCCTGGCCCCACCGCCCTCAGCGGCCCGATTCCGGCACAGGGCCCGCTGATTCCCGATGCCACCCTGAACTTGAGCAATCAGGTGCATATCCCGCTTGAGAAAATCGTCTCCTGGGGCCTGTATGCGGGTGCGGCCTGGCTGATCCTCGATCCGCTGGCGCCGAACTGGGAAATCGAACAGGCCGATTTCCCCGACCAGTATTTTCATCTGTCCCTGAAGATGAAGCGGGTGTATGCCGGCGGCGCCGGCGAGGCGCGCATGGTGTTCCACCAACGCGCCAAGGACTTGATGCGGCGGAACGGCTACGAGGGCTATTCGGTGGTCGAGTACAACGAAGGGCTTGAGTCGTCGGTGCTGGGTTCACAGCGCTTTGCCCGCGGGGTCATCCACCTTACGCGTCGCCCGGGTTAGCTTTCATGATGTATTCATGCATCATGAAAGCTAACCCTTCTTAGACACCCGCCCCCCTTCGCCCCCCTCGCGGGGGGGTCCTGATTGGCTCGCTGCGCTCGATAGCGCCGACGCCCCGTGCTGAGTTTCAGGTCAAGTTCCTGACGCCATCCGCACCACGGCTTCCAGCGTCTCGAAGCCGCGATTGAACACCGGCTCCATCGCCGCGCCCAGATAGGGCAGGCACAGCAGGAGCACGATGAAGCCAAGGGCCATGGTCACCGGGAAGCCGACGGCGAACAGGTTCAGCGCCGGCGCCACGCGCGACAGGACGCCCAGCGCCAGGTTGGTCACCAGCAGCGCCGTGATCAGCGGCAGCGCCAGTAACACGCCCAGCGAAAACATCATCGCCGCCGATTTCACCAGGGCCGCAAGCGACGCAGCCTGAAACGGCAACTGGCCGATCGGCAGCACGGTGAAGCTTTCCGCCACCAGGTAAATCGCCAGCAGATGCCCGTTCATGGCAAGAAAGAAAAGCGCCGTGAGCAGACCGAGGAACTGGGTCATCACCGGCGTTTCGCCACCGGCCACGGGGTCGAAGAATGTGGCGAAGGAAAGGCCCATCTGCAAACCGATCAGCTCGCCGGCAACGTCGAGTGCGGCAAATGCGATGCGTAGCGCGAAGCCCATCATGGCGCCGATCAGGATCTGCTCGACGATGACGGTCAGGCCCAGCCATGACCCGGCCGGAATTGGCGGCGGCGGTGGCAGGGCGGGCACCAGCGCGATGGCGATCGCGAGTCCGGCGACCAGGCGCATGCGGGCCGGCAAGGCCGCATTGTTTAACACCGGGGCGGTGGCCAGCAGGGCCAGGATGCGTGTCAGCGGAAAGATGAACAGCGCCAGCCATGCGTCGAGTTGGGCCGAGGTGATCGAAATCATTGCTGGCTGGCGGGAGCGCCGCGGTCCAAGCTAGCCGATGATGCCGGGGATCGACTCGTAAAGCCGACGCATGTAGTCGGTCATCAGGGTGATCATCCAGGGGCCGGCCAGCACCAGGGTGACGAAGATGGCGATCAGTTTTGGCACGAAGGAAAGTGTCGATTCGTTGATCTGGGTCGCCGCCTGGAAAATGCTGATGACGAGGCCGGTGACCAGCGCCGCGAGGAACAGCGGCGCGGAAATCATCAGCGTGATTTCCACCGCGCCACGCCCGATTTCGATCACGGTGGTAGGGGTCATGTGCCGAAACTCAAAACGAGCGAGCCGATCAGCAGGTTCCAGCCGTCCACCAGCACGAACAGCATGATCTTGAAGGGCAGGGCAACGATCACCGGCGACATCATCATCATGCCCATCGACATCAGCACCGATGCCACCACCATGTCGATGATCAGGAAGGGTATGAAGACGATGAAGCCGATCTGGAACGCGGTTTTCAGCTCCGAGGTGACGAAGGCGGGGATCAAGACCCGCAGCGGGATATCCTCGGTGCGGGCTGGCTTGGGCTGCCTGGCGACCTTGGTGAAGGTTGCCAGGTCGGCTTCCCTGACCTGCTTCAGCATGAAGGCGCGCAGCGGCACCGCGCCGGTCTCCAGCGCCTGTTGGAAGCTGATGCGATTTTCGGAAAGCGGTACATAGGCTTCGGTGTAAATGCGATCGCCCACCGGCGCCATGATGAAGAAGGTGAGGAACAATGCCAGGCCGACCAGCACCTGGTTGGGCGGCGAGGTCTGGGTGCCGAGCGCATGGCGCAGCAGCGAAAACACGATGATGATGCGGGTGAAGCTGGTCATCATCAGCACCAGGGCGGGGATGAAGGTCAGGCTGGTCAGCAGCAGCAGGGTCTGGATCGACAGCGACCACTGGGTGCCGCCGCCGGCCGCCGGCGTACTGGTGACGGCTGGCATGGCCTGGGCCAGCGCCAGTTCGGGCAGCAGGATCAACAGCAGTGGCAGGAAGCGCGGCATCTCAGCGACGGGGGATGAAGCGTTGCAGCCATTCCGCGGCAGGCTGGCTGTTTCCCTGGGGCGTCTCAGGCAGCGTCTGACGCGGAATTTCGGCCAGCGGGGAGACGCGCCCCGGAGCCACGCCCAGCACCAGCCAGGTGCTGCCGACTTCGACGATCACCACGCGCTCGCGTCCGCCGACCGCCGTGGCCGCGACGACGCGCATCATTCCTGCGCCGGGGCCGCGAACCGCGGTCAGGCGCTTGAGCAGCCAGAGGCTTCCCACCAGCAGCACCAGAACGCCGCCCAGGCCCAGCAGCATTTGCAGGATTCCGGCTCCGAGCGAGGGTTGGCTGGCTTGCTGCGCCCAGGCTTGATTCGCGCTCAAGAGGGTGAACAGGGCGGCAAAACGGGCAGGGGAAATAGACTTGCGCATCGCTTCCTGACGCTGAATGCCGTCGCCGAAAGCGCGACGGATCAATGCCGGCGAGGATACGGTGCCGACTGCGCCAGGCAGCCGAGAAGCAAAGGGGCGAAGCGCCGACTTATCAGCGATTCAGTTTGCGGATGCGTTCCTGCGGGGTGATGATGTCGGTCAGGCGTATGCCGAATTTCTCGTTGACCACCACCACCTCGCCCTGCGCGATCAGCGTGCCGTTGATCAGGACGTCCATCGGCTCGCCGGCCAGGCCGTCAAGTTCGACCACCGAGCCATGGGCCAGTTGCAGCAGGTTGCGGATCGAAATCTTGGTGCGACCGAGCTCGACGGTGAGTGCCACCGGGATATCCATGATCATGTCAAAGCCGCGCGGCGCGCCAGCCGGAGCCGAGCCTTCCGCGAACTGTTCGAAGATCTGCGCCGGTTGCGCCGCGGCGGCCGGTGCCGCGGCCTGCTCGTTCATGGCGGCAGCCCAATCATCTTCCGATACCTGTTGTTCGGCGGCGTCTTGGTTCATTTCATGCTCCGGGCATCTTGGCGTGCGGGATGGGTAAGGCGGCGTTCATGGCATCAGGATTCGTCTTCGGCAAGGAAGCGCTCTATTTTCAGGGCGTACTGGCCATTCTGGATGCCGTAGCGGGACGCCATGATCGGGACACCGTCGACCGAGGTGGTCGCGGTTTCCTGGATCTCGATCGGCACCACGTCGCCGACCTGCAAATTCACCACGTCGGCGACCGTCAGGCTGGCCGAGGCGAGCGTCGCCACCAGTTCGACTTCGGCGGTCTGCAATTCGCGCGTCAGCATGGTGGTCCAGCGATTGTCGGCCGAGGCCTGCTCGCTGTGCATGGCGCTGTGCAGCAAGTCGCGTATCGGTTCGATCATCGAGTACGGCAGGCAGATATGCAGTTCCGGCGAGTTACCCGAAAACTCAAGGGTAAAGCTCATCGCGATCACCACTTCGGAGGGCGTGGCGATGTTGGCGAACTGGGTGTTCATTTCCGAGCGCACGTATTCGAACAGCAACGGATACACGGGCTGCCAGGCACGCTGGTATTCCTCGAAGACGACACCCAGCAGGCCGCGAATGATGCGCTGCTCGGTGGGGGTGAAGTCGCGGCCCTCGACCCGGGTGTGGAAACGCCCGTCGCCGCCGAACATGTTATCCACCACCAGAAAGACCAGGCTCGGATCCAGCACCACCAGGCCGGTGCCGCGCAGGGGCTTGGCCTGGATCAGGTTAAGGTTGGTGGGCACCACCAGGTTGCGGATGAATTCGCTGTACTTCTGGACCTTGATCGGCGCCACCGAAACCTCGACGCCCTTGTGCATGTAGTTGAACAAACCGATGCGCAGGTAACGGGCGAAGCGCTCGTTGATCAACTCCATCGTCGGCATGCGACCGCGGACGATGCGTTCCTGCCGTCCCAGATCGTAGGGCCGAACCAAACCGGATTCCCCGGATTCGACCGGCGCCTCGTCGGTTTCGCCGGAAACCCCCTTCAGCAGTGCGTCGACTTCTTCCTGGGAGAGAAAATCCTGGGCCATGGAGATCCACGCCCGGCGAGGGCGGGAATTACTGAATGATGAAGCTTGAGAATAGCACGGATTGCACCACGGCTGAGGGGTCGGCAAGCTCCGCCGGCTCTGGCTTTTCGGGCGGTTTCGGAGCTTCGCCGGCGGCCGGCGCTTCCGCTTTCTTTTCCGCTGTTTTTTCGGCTGCCTTCTCCTTGCCGGCCGCCGTCGGCGATACCACCTTGTTGATGGTGTCGCGCAACTCGTTGGCCAGTTTCTGCACGCCTTCCGATGTCGCCAGCATGGAAGCCTTCCTGCCCATCAGGGTGAGGGTGATCTTGTGCTTCAGTTCCGGCTCGTTCTGTTTGACCAGGTCGGTTCCCGTCGCATCGAGCAGCTTGAGTTGCACTTCGGCTTGCAGGTAGGCGTCCTGCTGCTCGGTGGCCAATTTGACGGTAAAGGGCTTGTCGAACTTGTAGAACACCGGCGGTGCGGCCGGCTCGGCCTTCTTTTTGGCGGCCGCCGCCTCGGCCCCTTCGGCCGGCGGTTTCTTGAGCATGAAAAATGCGGCCGCGCCGCCGCCGCCGAGTGCCAGCAGGGCGATGACGGCAATCAATATCCACTTGGTTTTGTTTTTCTTCGGTGCCGCAACGACGGCATCGGCTTCGGTTTTCTTGGCATCTGCCATGGTGTACTCCGGGTTTGGTGAAGCTGCCCTTCAAGTCAAGCCGGCGAGGGCAGCCGGAGGTAAATGGAATTTTTGGCTGTTCGTGGCATTCCGGCTCAAGCGAAGACGTCGACCAGCCCGCGGCCCCGCGCCGTTTGCCAGACGCTGCTGCTCAGGGGGCGCTCCGAGTCTGCGGCTGCCGGCCCCGCCCGGTGAGCCAGGCCTTCCCTGCCTTCGGGTCGTGCGAACGAGGCATCGCGGCTGGATTCGCGACCGACGTGGGTCTGGCCGAGGCTGATGCCGGCATCAGCGAGATTTTCGCGCAGGCGGACCAGCGATTCTTCGATGGCCTCGCGCACCGCCTGGTGCGGCGAGGCAAAACTGGCGCTGACTTCGTCCCCCTTGACCACCACGCTGACTTCGATGCGACCCAGTTCGGGTGGGTTGAGCACCAGATCGGCTTGCTGGCGCGAAGCGGTAACCACCCAGGCGAGTTTTTGTTCGACCTCCCGGGCCCATCCCGTCTGGTTGAATGGGGTGGCGACGCGAACTTGCAGTGGCTCGGGACCGGCGGGCAGGTTCGGCGCTGTGGCGCCGGCTTGAACGGCAATGCCGTCGGCATGAGCGCTCATGCGTTCGAGCAAAGGACGAAATTCGCCCTGAGCTTCCGGCAGTTCGGCGGGTAGCGCCGATTTGCCGCCCTCGGCAGAATTTGCCGCCACAACGGCAGGGCCGGGCTGTGCGGCGGCGATTTGCCGCGCCATCGGCGTGATGCCCATGGCGGGCTGGGGCAAAGGGTTATCGCGCTGCGCCGGCAATTCGGTCGAGACAGAAGTCGGCGCTGGCGCCACGGCGATCTGGGCTGTCCGGGGAGCGATCGGAGGGGCTATCGGAACGGCGATCGGAGTGGCAATCGCTGGCGGCGCGGGCAGCGTCTGGGGCAGGGCAGCCGGGTCGGCAATCCCGGTTACGGTGGTCGTCACGGTGACGGAATCGGTGGCGGTGAGCAGGGCTGGCGGATTGCCCGCAGCAAAGCCGTCGCCGGTGTGGTTGGCCGCCCCCGTCGCAGCCGGATCGGGTGCAGCCTGAACTCCGGCGGTCTCATCGGCAAGGTCGGTGGGCTCGGTTATTGGCTTGCGCGCCAGACCGCCACTGCCGGCGAACATTGCCGCCACCAATTCCGCCGCCGCCTCGTTGCGATCGGTCGCCGCAGCTTGGCCGGGATCGGACACCGAGCCATCGGCGCTCGCGGATTGCGATTTCGCTTTCAGTACGCTGGCAAAACTGATTGTGGTTGAGCCTGCTTCCATCGCGCCGTCCGGTGTCGCGCGCGATTCGTCGTTGCGGGGCGACTTTGCGACCTGGATGGCGAGTTGCGGGATCTTGACGGGGTCTGACATCTGTATCTCCTTGCGGCCGCAGCCGTGATGGTCTGGCTACTGCAAGGCGTGTGCCAATCTATCAGGCAGCCGTTCCATTCCTGGAACGATCGTTCAACAGATCGGCCAGCAGGTCGGTTTGGGCGATATTTTCGACATGGCGTCGAGCGCCATGTTCGTCGTTGAGCTTTTGTTCGGTCTTTTGTACCTGGCCGGCAACCTCGGCACGATGGCGTTCGGCCAGGGTGTCGAAAGCGCGCACGCGGCCCTGTTTGCCGACCCAGTTCTGCTTTCCCGCCAGGGTTCGTTGCTGCGTCAGGGATACGGCCTGGGCGGCGGGCACGATGGCGTCGTCGATGCGGGCCAGGAAGGAACTGTAGTTGCTCCATTCGGCGGGCCCCATGCCGCGCTCGGCGGCGGCACGGAACTGCGCCTGGTACTCGTCGCGGTACTGCATCAGGATCGCCAGCCTTTGCGACGCCTCCTGTTCGCCGGCGATGAGCTTCCCGAGCTCGCGGCTTGCTTCGTCGAGACGCATTTTCGACAGGTCGAGCAGGGGTTGCAGGCGGAAGGGCGGCGACATGGATTGCTCCGGCGATTATTCGGCCGCTGTCAAGCAAAAAGCGCGCGCAGCTGATCGCGGGACGAGCGGCTATCGGCCCGCTGCGCGATCGGTTGTTGCAGGAACGCCTCCAGGCGCGGGAAGAGCGCGATCGCGCGGTCCAGCAAGGGGTCCGAGCCAGGGGAATAAGCGCCAACGGCGATCAGGTCGCGGGCGCGGGCGTAGCGCGAGTAAAGCTGCTTGAACTGGCGCGCCAGCTCGAATTGATCCTGGTCGATCAACTGGGTCATTGCCCGCGAGATCGATTGTTCGATGTCGATCGCCGGGTAGTGGCCGGCATCGGCCAGCGAGCGGCTGAGGACGATGTGTCCGTCGAGGATGGCGCGGGCGGCGTCGGCAATCGGATCCTGCGGGTCATCGCCTTCGGTCAGCACGGTGTAGAAAGCGGTGATCGAGCCGCCGCCGGCGGGACCGTTGCCGGCGCGTTCCACCAGTTGCGGCAGGCGGGCGAACACCGAAGGCGGGTAGCCGCGCGTCACCGGCGGTTCGCCGATGGCAAGTGCGATTTCGCGTTGCGCCATGGCGTAACGGGTCAGCGAATCCATGATCAGCAGCACGTGGTGGCCCTGGTCGCGGAAATGTTCGGCAATCGCCGTGGCATAGGATGCGCCCTGCAGGCGCAGCAGGGGGCTGACGTCGGCCGGCGCCGCAACCACCACCGAGCGGGCACGGCCATCCTCGCCGAGGTTCTGTTCGAGGAACTCCTGCACTTCGCGACCGCGCTCGCCGATCAGGCCGACGACAATGCGATCGGCCTCGGTATAGCGCGCCATCATGCCCAGCAGCACGCTCTTGCCGACGCCGGAACCTGCGAACAAACCCAGGCGCTGTCCGCGACCGACCGTGAGCAGGCCGTTGATGGCGCGGATGCCGACGTCCATGCCATGACGGATCGGTTCCCGCTGCAGGGGATTGAGTGGCCGGCTGGCGAGGGAGCGGCGCTGGTCGGTGTGCAAGGAGCCCAAATCGTCGAGCGGTTTGCCGCTGCCGTCGACCACGCGACCGAGCAACTGGTCGCCGACCGGCAAATGCTTGGTGCGGTCGGCGGCGCGCCGGCGCACCGGCCGCGGCTGGCCCAGCACCGGCGCCGTCGGCTTGATTTCCTGCGGCAGTACTACCGCGCCGGGGGCCAGGCCATAGACATCTTCCGCCGGCATCATGAACAGGCGATCGCCGGCAAAGCCGACCACCTCGGCCTCGACCATGCCTTCGCCGGGCAACTGGATGCGGGCAGAGGCCCCCAGCGGCAACTTGAGTCCCGACGCCTCCATCACCAGGCCATTGATGCGGGTGAGACGGCCGGTCAACTGCCAAGTCTGTACCCCGGCCACATGGACCTGGCATTGTTCGAGGTAACGGGCCAGGTTGTGGGTATTCACGGCGGGTTCCGCTTGACCATAGGTTCAGGTTCGAGCGCTTCCCAGACCCTTTGCCAGCGCGTGGCGAGGCGGGCATCGACCTGAGTGCCACCGGCCTCGACCAGCACGTCGCCGCGCGAAAGCTGGGGATTGTCGAGGATGCGATGCCCGGCCCTGGCCAGGGCATCGCCGCTGTGGCTGCGGATCAGTTCGGCGTCTTCGCTGTTGAGATGTATTACGGCGTGCTGCGCCGGCAGTTGGGCGAGGGCTTCGCGGATGCTGGCCAGCACGGTTTCCGGCTGCGCCTCCAGGGTCTCGCCGACGATGCGGCGGGCGATGCCCAAGGCCAGGTTGAGCAATTGCTGGGCGACATCCTGTTCCAGTCGCGCAATGCCCTGGTCGAAACGCTCGATGGCTGCGCCGAGCTGGGCCGCCAGTTGACGGCCTTCGGTCTGGGCGGCTTCATGCCCGGCCTGGTAACCCTCGGCCCGGCCGCTGTCGAATCCGGCGCGATAACCTTCGTCCTGCGCCGTTCGGCGCAAGGCCCCGATATCGAGGTTCTCGGCAAAAGGCATGGCGCCCGTGGCGGCGGTTTTGGGGCCGCCGTTGATTCCCGGCTTGCGTGTCGGCTGACTGAAACTGCCGGGTTCCCAGCGCGTCCAGTTCGGTTCGGCGGCGGTGGGCGTCGATGCTGGGTTTTTCATGTCACTTTACTCAGGATGATTTCGCCGGGTGGCCCCGGGTATGTAATCGGGTGCAGGCCAGCCGTGGCACGTATGCTCTCAAAGCAGCAAGGATTTGTTGATCCGTGAATGACGCGGCAAACTGCGGAGACTACGTAGGGGAGATTCCGCTGCCGGCCGGCATTGCAAGCCAGCGCCGCGAGGGGCATCAGACGAAGGCGTCGTCGCCGCCGCCGCCGCCGAGCTGGATCTGGCCTTCCTCGGCCAGGCGGCGGGCGACCTTGAGGATTTCCTTCTGCTCGTTCTCGACCTCGGACAAGCGCACCGGCCCCTTCGATTCGAGATCCTCGCGCAGCATTTCGGCGGCGCGCTGCGACATGTTCTTGAACACCTTTTCGCGCAGTTCCGGCGAGGCACCCTTGAGTGCGATGATCAGGGCATCGGACTGGACCTCGCGTAGCAGCAGCTGGATGCCACGATCATCGACATCGAGCAGGTTCTCGAAGACGAACATTTCGTCGAGGATCTTTTGCGCCAGGTCCGGATCGTATTCGCGCACATTGTCGATGATCGCCGTTTCGTTGGACTGGCCGACGAAGTTGAGGATTTCGGCGGCGTGGCGAATGCCGCCCATGGCGGTTTTCTTGACGTTGGCCGCCGAGTTGGCAAGGATGCGGGTCAGCGCCTCGTTCAGCTCGCGCAAGGCGATCGGCTGCACGCCATCGAGGGTGGCGATGCGCAGCAGGACATCGTTGCGCAGACGGTCGGTGAAATGCTTGAGGATGTCACCGGCGTGGTCGAACTCCAGGTGCACCAGGATGGTGGCGATGATCTGCGGGTGTTCGTTGCGGATCAGGTCGGCGACGCTGTTGGCGTCCATCCATTTCAAACCTTCAATACCCGCGGTGTCGTTGCCCGTCATGATGCGATTGATCAGGCCCGCGGCGCGGTCGTCGCCGAGCGCCTTGGTCAACATCGTCTTGATCGCCTCGTTGTCCACTGCGACCGGCACGCCCTTGGAGGCATGTTCGGCGAACTCGTTGATCACCGACTCGATGCGTTCGCGCGGCACCTGCTTGAGGGCAGCCATGGCGTAGCCCAGTTTCTGGACTTCCTTGGGGCCGAGGTTTTTCAGGACTTCAGCCGCTTCGTCCTGGCCCAGGGAGAGCAGCAGGATGGCACTTTTCTCGATGCCCTCGTCAGGCTTCACCGCGTCCCACCCAGTCCTTGATCATGGCGGCGACGGCCTTGGGGTCGGATTTCGCCATTTCCCGCGCCGCCGCCAGCTTGGTTTCGTAACTGTGCTGATGAGCGGCCCCTGGCGTTTCCTCGACGGCCGCGGTCGCCTGTTCGGCGGCTGCCCTGGCCGCTGCCTCGGCAAAGCTGATCAGCACCGGCCGCACCACCCGTGTCCATAGCCAGAAGGCAACCACGGCGATCAGGAGATAGCGGCCGCCTTCCAGCAGCAGCGAGATCAGGGTCGGGCTTTGCCAGATCGGTGCGTCGGGCACAACTTCCTTTTCCACCGGAGTGAACGCGGCGTTGGCAACGTTGAGGGAATCGCCGCGCTCCTTGTTGAAGCCCATTGCCTCCCGCGCCAGCTCGTTGATCTGCTTAAGGTCGTTTTCGGACAAGGGGATGGCCTGCGCCTTGGCGGCGTCCTTCGTATCCTTTGCAGCGTCTTTCGGCGCTTCCTTGCGGTAATTGACCACCACGGCGACCGAGAGGCGGCGTACCGCCCCCGGTGTGCCCTTGGTGTGGCGTATGGTTTTGTCGATCTCGTAATTCACCGTCGAATTGCGGCTGAAATTTTGGGCTGCCGCAGCGGCGCCCGCCGCGCCCGCCTGCGCCGGTTGCACCAGGGGGGCGGTCGCGGGTGCCGGCGGTTGGTTGCTCAATGCGCCGGGAACGCCGGCGGCCGGCGGCGTTCCTGTGCCGGTTTCCGAGGTCAGTTGGCTGCGAATGGCAGTGGCCGGGGCCGGGTTGGGCCGATAGGTTTCGGCGACCTGGTCGGTTTGCGAGAAATCGATGTCGGCGGCCACCTGGGCGCGTACGTTGCTCGCGCCGACAATCGGCGCCAGGATAGCCTCGATGCGCTGCACGTAGGCCGCTTCGATTTCACGCACATAGCGGATTTGCGCCGCGTCAAGGCCGGCGTCGCGCAGCGGATCGATCTGCTGCGAGATCAGCTTGCCTTCCTGGTCGACCACGCTGACGTTCTTCGGATTCAGCTGCGGCACGCTGAAGGCCACCAGATTGACGATGCCCACTACCTGGGCCTGATCGAGGCTGCGGCCGGGAGCCAGCGTTACCAGAACGGAGGCCGAGGGTTTCTGGTCTTCGCGCAGGAAGGCCGACTGTTTGGGAATCGCCAGATGCACGCGGGCGCCCTTGACCACCGCCAGCGACTGGATCGAGCGGGCCAGTTCACCCTCCAGGCCGCGTTGGTAGTTGACCTGTTCGGCGAACTGGCTGATGCCCATTTTCTGGTTTTCGAGCAGTTCGAAGCCGGCCAGGCCCCCCTTGGGCAGACCCTGGGCCGCCAGGCGCAAGCGCGTGTCATGAACCACGGACTGGGGAACCAGGATGGTATGGCCACCCTGGCTGAAGCGGTACGGCACATTCTGCTGTTGCAGCGCGGCGACGATGTTGCCGCCGTCTTTTTCGTCCTGGATCGAAAACAGCACGGCATAGGACGGCTCGCGCGCCCACATCACCCCGGCGATCAACACCGCCGCCAGCATCGCCAGGATGACCAGGGTCATCAGTTTCTGGGTGGTGCCCAGGCGACCGAAAGCCTCCGGCGATAGCGGGAAAGACGATGCGGCCGCTGCGGTGTCTGCCATGTTTTCGGAGTTTTCCTGTCTGCCCGGTGGTTTCGGGTCGATAACACCCGCGTGCGAAGTATGGACTGGCGTAGCAAGACCGGTTCCACAAAGAAGCGGCAATTTTTGCCGGCATATCGGCTGGCGGATTCCTTGTGGCGGGGCACCGATTCTGCGATCATCCGGGCCCATGCAAGTTCCCGCAAGCAAAGCCGATACTGCGGCGGAAACCCCTGTTCCGCCCGGGCTGGTCGCACCAGAAGAGGCGCTGCGGTTGGCTGAAGCCTTCCGCATGTTCAGCCGCGCGTCGGAGGAATTGAGCGGGGCCTACAGCGAATTGCAGGGCCAGATGGCGCGCCTGACCGGTGAGCTGGAAGCCGCCAATGGCGCGCTGCGCCAGCAATATCTCGAAAAAGCCGCCCTCACGGAGCGCCTCAGCACCTTGCTCGATGCCCTGCCGGCAGGCGTCGTGGTGCTCGACGATGCCGGGCGCGTGGTGCAGATCAATCCTGCGGCAGTCGAGTTTCTCGGCGAAGTGCGGCTGGGCGACAGCTGGATGAGCATTTACGGCGACAAGCTGCTGCCCGGCGAAACTCCGGGGGAATTCCTCGCCGACCAGCGCCACCTGGCAATCGACGTGACGCCGCTCGGCACTTCCGGCGGCCGCATCGTGCTGTTGCACGATGTCACCGAGGCCCAGCAGCTCAAGGATCAGGCCGAGCGAACCCAGCGGCTTGCGGCCATGGGGGAGATGGCCGCCCAGCTCGCGCATCAATTACGCACCCCCCTGGCCGCCGCGTTGCTGTATGCCGGCAACCTGGAAAATGCCGAACTGCCTGCCGCGAGTCGCAATTCGATCGCGCAGAAGACGGTGGCGCGGCTCAAGCACATCGAGCGCCTGATCCAGGACATGCTGCTGTTTGCCCGCGGCGAGGCGCTGGGTCAGGACAGGTTCGTGGTGAAAGACCTGCTGGCCGAACTGGCGCAGAATTTCGAGCCCTTGCTGGCCAAGACCGGGGTGCGCCTGGTACTCCACGACGACACCGCGGATGCGCGCCTGGTCGGCAACCGCAAGTCCCTGATTTCAGCGCTGACCAGCCTGCTGGAAAACGCCTTGCAGGCAGTCGATGGCGGTGGACAGGGGCGCATCGAACTCTCGGCGCGGTGCGACGAAGCCTATGTTTCGATTGCGGTCAGCGACAACGGGCCGGGGATGGACAAGGCTACGGTGTCACGTTTGTTCCAGCCATTTTTTACCACCCGCAGCGACGGCACCGGCCTCGGTCTGGCGATTGCCCATGGCATCGTGCGCGCCCATGGCGGCACCATCGATGTTCAATCCAGTCCCGGCGCCGGCACCACATTCACCTTCAGCCTTCCATGTCAGAAAAACTGAGCATCCTGGTCGTCGAGGACGACGAAGCCCTGCGCGACGCGCTGCAGGTCACGCTGGATACGGCGGGGCACGATACCGATGTCGCCGATGGCGGCCCCGCCGCGCTCGAGGCGCTACGGCGCAAGTCCTACAACATGGTGGTGTCCGACCTGCGCATGAGCCCGATGGATGGCCTGTCGCTGCTGGGCGAGATTCGCAACCGACACCCCGCCATGCCGGTGCTGCTGATGACCGCCTTCGGCGATGTGGACAAGGCGGTGGCCGCGATGCGTGGCGGTGCCTGCGATTTCATGCTCAAGCCCTTCGAGCCCAAGGCTCTGATCCAGCAGATCGAGCGCTATGCCACGCCGCCGGCGCCAGCGGCGGGGGTGGTGGCGGTGGATGCCAAAACCCGCGCCACCCTGTTGTTGGCCTCGCGCGTCGCCCGTACCGACGCAACGGTGCTGCTGACCGGCGAATCCGGCGTCGGCAAGGAGGTTTTTGCCCGCTATATCCACGAGCAGTCAGCCCGCGCCAAGGGGCCGTTCGTGGCGATCAATTGCGCAGCAATTCCCGACAACCTGCTGGAAGCCACCCTGTTTGGGCACGAAAAGGGCGCCTTTACCGGAGCCCAGGTCGCACAGGCCGGAAAGTTCGAACAGGCGAACGGCGGTACTTTGCTACTCGACGAAATTTCCGAAATGCCACTGGCGCTCCAGGCCAAGTTGCTGCGGGTGTTGCAGGAACGCGAAGTGGAGCGGGTTGGCGGCAAGAAGCCGGTGCCGCTGGATATCCGCGTTCTGGCCACCTCCAACCGTGACATGACGTCCGAGGTCAGGGCCGGGCACTTCCGCGAAGACCTTTATTACCGCCTGAACGTGTTTCCGCTCGAAATCCCCTCCCTGCGCGAGCGCCCCGAAGATATCGTGCCCCTGGCGCGCAAGACGCTCGCGCATCTTGCCGCGGCGGCAAACCGGGCGGCAAGATTTGCCGCCGGTGCCGAGGCCAGGCTGCGCGTCCATGCCTGGCCGGGCAATGTGCGCGAACTGGAAAACGTGGTGCAGCGAGCCTTGATCCTCGAAGCCGGGGATGTCATCGAAGCCGATGCCTTGCCTTTGCCCGAGCTTGTACTTATGGCGGAATCCGCGAGCGGGGCGCTTCCGCCAACGCCGCCAGGCGCCGTGTCACCAGCGCCGACTTCCATGTCTGCCGCGGCTTCCGGGGGCGTGGCGCCCGACATGAAGACCCTCGAACGCCAGCATATTCAGGACGTGCTGGCCAGCGTCGGCGGTTCGCGCAAGAAGGCGGTCGCCATCCTCGGCATCTCGGAGCGCACCCTGCGCTACAAGCTGAACCAGTATCGCGCTGAAGGTTTCAGCATACCCGGCGACGACGATTAGCCCGTTCCTGCACTGGCACGGCGATTGCTGTTGATGGCCCGAATGCATAACAACCAGGGGTCGCCATGGCCATCGATACACGACAGATAGACCAGATGCTGGCCGAGCTCAAGTCGGCGGCAGCGCTGGCGGGCGCCAAGTCGCCGGTGGCCGGGCAAGCACCTGCCGGCGGGCCGGATTTCGCGGAAATCCTGAAGAACACCATAGACCAGGTCAGTGCCGCGCAGGTCGATGCGCAAAAAATGGCCGAGGATTTTTCCAGCGGCCAGAGCGATGTCAATTTGCAGGACGTGATGATCAATCTGCAAAAGGCCAGCCTGTCCTTTCAGCAGATGGTTCAGGTGCGCAACCGCCTGGTGTCGGCTTACCACGACATCATGAATATCCAGGTCTAGCGCGGGGTGCCCGACCTTGAGCAGGTGGCCCGAGCCACCTGCTCAAGCCGGCCCCCGGCGCGTCGTTAATGCTTCGAACCACGCCCAAATTCCAATGAATTCGACCCGCATCGCCGCCGCGCTCGTCGTTCTGACGGCACTGACTCCGCTACCCCGGTTAGCCGACGCGAACTGGACGGTGGTGCATGCCGGGGCCGATGTCGTCGAAATCGATCGCGACGGTATCCGCCAGGATTCCGTCGGCGTGCGTGCCTGGAGTCGGATACGGCTGGAACGGGAGGCCAGGGGTGCCGCCGGCAACTATGACTCGATCCGCGCCGAAAACCTTTACGACTGCGAGCAGAGGCGTTTCACCACGCTGCGCCGTGCCTATTACCAATCCGGCGGATTGGTTCGCGAGGAAGAGGTCGCGCGTCGTCGCGCCAATCCGGTGCAGCCCGGCAGCCTCGATGAACGACTGATGAAGCTCGCCTGCCAGGCGCGCCCCGCGGACGCGGTTTCGGTCGACAATCTCGTGGCGCCGGCAAGCGAATCCGGCAAGGCCATGACCGCGGCGCGCGCCACGCCCATGCATGCCGACTTGCGCCGGGGCGATGAGGGCGAAGCGGCAAAGGTATTCGCCGTTGCTGACACCGCCCCCGCCGACAAGCCGAAGCTGATCCAATTGCCTGTCATCGACAAGGCTGCGCTGGCCCAGGCCGCCGCGGCACAGGAGGCGGCGGCGCGAGCCGGCCAGGCCGCGACGGGAAAGGCGGGCGCTACCAAGCCGGCGCCCGCGCCCGCGTCCAAGCCGGCGCCCCTTGCCAAAACCGAGGCGCGCGAGCCGGAAGCGCTCAGCGAAAAACGCATCCGCGAACTGCATTACGCCAATTCCGGTCCGCCTCGGGCGAGCCGCAAGAAGCCGGTGACGACCGCGGTCGCGGAAGCCGTCAATCCGGCACAGCACATGCACCAGCACTGGTCCTACGAAGGCGAAGCCGGTCCGGCCCACTGGGCCAGGTTGCGGCCGGACTACGCGGCCTGCGCCAGCGGCAAACGCCAATCCCCGATCGATATCCGCGACGGCATCCGCGTCAATCTTGAAGCAATTCGATTCGACTACAAACCGATGCAATTCCGCATCGTCGACAATGGGCACACGGTTCAGGTCAATCTCGGCGACGGCTCCAGCCTGACGGTGATGGGCAAGCGTTACGCCCTGCAGCAGTTCCATTTCCATCGACCCTCAGAAGAACGCGTGAATGGCCGCGGCTATGACATGTCGGTTCATCTGGTCCATCGCAACGACGAAGGGCAACTTGCCGTGCTGGGAGTATTGCTGGAAAAGGGAACGGAACATCCGCTGATCCAGACCCTGCTCAACAACCTCCCGCTGGAACAGGATATTGAAATGGCGCCCGAGGAAGCCATCGACCCGGGCAAGCTTTTGCCGGAGAACCGCGCCTACTGGACCTACATGGGATCCTTGACCACGCCGCCCTGTACCGAAGGCGTCCTGTGGATGGTGATGAAGCAGCCACTCCAGGTCGGGAGCGAGCAGGTTGCGATTTTCTCGCGCGTGTTCCGCAACAACTCAAGGCCGGTTCAGGCACTCAACGGTCGCCTGATCAAGGAAACCCGGTAGCCACGGCTGCCGCCAGCGATTTCGCGGGCGATTGCAGTAAGATTTACCCCCATGCCACGCATCGTGTCGCCAGCCCTATCCGCTTTCCACCCGCCCAACCCATGATCCGGTTTGCCAATACCGCACTGACGCAGATTGCCTCGGGGCGTTTGTTGTTTTGCTGCCTGAGCCTGCTGCTTGGCGGCTGCGGCGACAACCAGTCTGCCTATCTCGACAACGGTGGCGGACAATCGCTCTCCGTCGTGCGCGAGCAAAGTTACCTGCTGGGGCCATGGAAATCGACGCTGGTTTCCGCCGCCACACCTCGCTGCCAGAAGCGACACGCCCTGGAGGGCATGTCGGAACGCGCTTTCCTGCTCAAGGTGTATCGACCGGAGCAGGGGGTCTTTATCCTGAATGCCGGACCGCGCTGGTTTGTCACCGAGCTCCAGAACTGTGAATTCCAGGTCTATCGCACGCCGCCACCCCTTCCCGGCGAAGCAGTCGGGCGCTTCGAAGTCCGTAACAACACTCTGGAATTTGTCGCGGAAAAGCCAGTCAAGCGCTGAGTGTCGCGCATGACGGGAATCACGAACACCCATGCTGAAAAAAGTCGGAGTTCAACACCTGCGCCTGGGGATGTATATCCACGAACTGTGTGGCTCCTGGATGGACCATCCTTTCTGGCGCACCAGGTTTTTGCTTGACGATGCCGAAGACATTCGCCGCCTGCGGGAAAGCGCGGTGGCGGAGGTCTGGATCGACACCGCCAGGGGCGGCGACATCACGCGCCAGGAAACCCTTGCCGAAGCCAGGGATGAAGCCGAGGTCATTGCCGAAACCGAGCGCACGCTGATCAAGGCGGCCGAATCCGAAGTGGCACCGTCACGGGTCGCCATGGTCGAGGAAATTGCCCGCGCCAAGAAGATCTGCGACAAGAGCAAGCAGGCTGTGGTGTCGATGTTCCAGGAAGTGCGCATGGGACGCGCCGTGTCTCCCGATCTGGCCGGTTCGCTGGTCGATGAGATATCGAACTCGGTACAACGCAATCCGGGGGCCTTGATCAGCCTGGCACGCCTCAAGTCGGCGGACGATTACACCTACATGCATTCGGTCGCGGTTTGCGCCCTGATGGTCGCCCTGGCGCGTCAATTGGGCCTGGATGAGCCCGTCACCCGCGAACTCGGGCTCGCCGGCCTGTTGCATGACCTGGGCAAGGCCATGGTGCCGAACGAGATCCTCAACAAGCCGGGCAAACTCAGCGACGAAGAATTTGCCGTCATGAAGGGGCACCCGGCCGAAGGCCATCGCTTGCTGGTTGAAGGAGCCGCGGTTGGTGAAATACCGCTCGATGTGGTGCTGCATCATCACGAGAAGATCGACGGCAGCGGCTATCCGCACAGGCTCAAGGGGGGTGACATCAGCCTCTACGCCAAAATGGGCGCGGTTTGCGACGTCTATGACGCCGTCACCTCGAACCGGCCTTACAAGGCCGGCTGGGACCCGGCGGAATCGCTGCGACGCATGGCCGACTGGTGCAAGGGACATTTCGATGAACGCATCTTCCAGGCTTTCGTCAAATGCATCGGCATTTATCCGATAGGCTCGCTGGTCAAGCTGGAATCCGGGCGCCTTGGCGTGGTGATCGAGCAATCCGGCCATTCGCTGCTGACTCCGACGGTAAAGATATTTTTCTCGACCCGTTCGCAGGCCCATATCCCGCCGGAATTGATCGACCTTTCGCAGGCTGGAGCGCGCGACCGCATTGTCAGTCGGGAAGATGCCGCCAAATGGGGGCTCGGCAACATCGAACGGCTTTGGGCACCCTGAACCGGGAACCGCGCCACCCCTTGCTGCCGGCGCTGGCGGCGCAGTGCATCAGCCTCGTCGCCGTCGGCGTTCCGGTTCTCGTTTTCCTCCCTGCTCTGCTGGCGCAGCCATTGCTGGTCGCGCTGTTGCAGGGCGTTGTCGCGGCGCTGCTCGCCCGCTGGATGCGCGCGGCACCGTGGTGGCTCGCCATCCATCTCGGCTTCATGCCGCTGGCGGTGATCGTGCGCAAGCTGGAGTTGCCGGGCTGGCTCTGGCCGCTCGGTCTGCTGCTGCTGGTGCTGGTGTTCTGGCGTAACGATCGCAATCGGGTTCCGCTCTACCTGAGCAGCCGGCAAAGCGCGGAGCGCCTGTTGCGAATGTTGCCGGACCGGCCATGCCGGGTGCTCGACCTCGGTTGCGGCGATGGACGCTTGCTGCGGCATCTGGCCCGCGAACGCCCGGACTGTCGCTTCATCGGTGTCGAGTACGCTCCGCTGCCCTGGCTTTGGGCGCGACTGGCGGGAGCCTCGCTGGCCAACCTGGAAATCCTTCGCCGCGATTTCTGGAACCTGCCGCTGTCCGATTATGACCTGATTTATGCCTTTCTTTCGCCGGCTCCGATGTCCAGGTTGTGGCTCAAGTCCTGTCGGGAAATGCGGCCGGGAGCAACACTGGTCAGCAACAGTTTCCCGGTACCGGGTGTGAGCGAGGATGCCCGAATTGCGGTTAACGACAGGGCGCTGACGTATTTCTACGTATATCGGCCAGCCGGTGCGCGGTCTACAATCGCCGCAACATGACGCCACGTCGATCGCTGGCCGGTGGGGAAGCGGCATGCGTCTTGCGTCTTAAACGGAAATACAGCCTTGTCATAGGGTGAATCATGGCCGAGTCCAAGCAAGCATCCGAGATCGAAATCGCGCGCGACACCTTGCGCCTGCTCGCCACGCGCAAGATCCCGCCGACCCCCGACAACTATCGCACCCTGTATTGCGAAATCGCCGGATTGACACCCCAGGTGGCGTTTCCTGATCGGGAATTCAAGAGCCTGCTGAATGCGCTGCCACGCGTCAGCGCGGATCAGCTCAAGTTCGTGCGCCAGTTCGAGGCGGCCGTGAACAAGGGCAGTTGGGAGAATGTCGGCACGGCCTTGAACGAGTTTATTGCCCGCAGTGGCGAGCCGCCGCCGTGGGGCAATGTCATCCGCGATCTGCTGATCCAGCTCGACATGCACCATGCCGGACTGACGCCGGCAAAGAAAAAGGATGCCATCGATCAGGTGATCTCCGGCTCGGGCACGACCGATGTACTGGTGACGCGCTTGCAGGCCTTGATTCGCTCCTGGAGCCAGCAGGCACCCGTGGAACGCGGCGTGCTGGCCAGTTCCGAACCTTTGCCGCTGCCACCGCAGGCGGCTCCGGCGACCGCCGCCTCCGCGGCATCGGGGGGCGCCATGCCCGGCGTCGCGGCGCCATGGCAGGGAGGGATACTCGATCTGCGCGACATCATCGCGCAACTGGTGGACAACACCCTGTCCATCGTCCTGCGCGACACGCCGGATCTGGCCGCCGAGGCCACCGCGATCGCCTCCGCCGTGCGCGAGGCCCGCAATGGCGATGCCCTGGTCGGCCTTTCCGAGCGCCTGAAGAAGCTTTGCTATCGCGCCTTGTTTGTCGCCGAGGACCAGTCCGAACTCGGTGGCGCCCTGCTGCATCTGGTGCAACTGATCATCGACAACATCGGCGAACTGGTGGTCGAGGACAAATGGCTCACCGGGCAGATCAAGGTCGTCCGCGACCTGATCCAGCAACCGCTCAGCCTGCGTCGCCTGGACGACGTCGAGCGGCGCATGAAGGATGTGATCGTCAAGCAAAGCGCGCTGAAGAAGAGCCTCAACGAGGCCAACGACAGGCTCAAGCTGATGTTGGCCACCTTTGTCGATCGCCTGGCAGATTTCTCGGAAACCACCAGCGATTACCACAACAAGATCGAAGGCTATGCGGACAAGATCAGCAAGGCCGGCGACATCGCCGAACTGACCGAAGTCCTCGACGAGGTGATGCGGGAAACGCGCATGGTGCAGGTCAATGCCGCGCGCTCGCGGGACGAGCTGGGCAGCATGCGGATACGCGTCACCGAGGCCGAGGAGGTCGTGGCCCGCTTGCAGACCGAGCTGTCGAACGCCAGCGAGCTGGTTCGCCACGACATGCTGACCGGCGCGCTCAACCGCAAGGGCCTGGACGAAGCGCTGGAGAAGGAAATTGCCCGTCTGCGACGACAGAAAGGCACGCTGAGCATGGCCCTGCTCGATATCGACAACTTCAAGAGGCTCAACGAAGAACATGGCAAGCTGGCGGGCGATGCAGCACTGGTCCACCTGTCGAAGATCGTGCAGGCGACGGTACGGCCACAGGACATGCTGGCGCGCTATGGCGGCGAGGAGTTCGTGGTGCTGCTGCCGAACACCGCGATGGAAGATGCCGTGGCGACCATGACCCGCGTGCAGCGTGAGTTGACGCGCGAGTTCTTCCTCAACAACAACGAAAAGGTGCTGATTACCTTCAGCTGCGGCGTCGCCGAGATCCGCGATGCCGAAGACCCCTACGAGGCCCTGAAACGGGCCGACGGCGCCATGTACCGGGCCAAGCGCGCCGGCAAGAACCGGGTCATCCCCGCTTGAGCGGAAGCCGCGATATCCCCGGTGGTGGCCATGAGTGCAGCAGGCGATCCGGTACCACTGGCACCGGCGGCCCTGCTCGGTATATTCCGCGGCGAGCTTGAAACACCGCTGGTCGTTCGCGGTGCCGCGCAGGGAATCGCTTTGCTTGGCGCCGAGACATTCTGGAGCGGATTGCCGCTGGCCGACCTGACGCGCATGGCGCGCGGTGGCAATCCGGAGGCCCAGGCCGAGCTGGCCTGGCGTCATGCCACCGGAAAGCCCGCGAAGCCGGGTCAGGCCATCGACTGGGCCTTGAAGAGCGCGGAAGCCGATTGCACCGAAGGCATCGCCGTTCTCGGCTGGCTGTTGCGGCAGGGGATCGGCATGCCAAGGGACGATGCCGAGGCGGCCCGTCTGTTGGCGATCGCCGCCGCGCGCGACTCGCCCCTGGCCTGTCATGCCTTGGGTCGCATGCTGTACTTCGGAATCGGAATGACCAGCGATCCGGCGGCGGCGGTTCCGCTGTTGCGTCGCGCCGTCGCCGCGGGGCAAGCCGATGCCATGGAACTGCTGGCGCGCTGCCATTTCCACGGCCGTGGTGTGGCCGAGGACCGCGACGCGGCGATTGACCTGTGGCGACGGGCCGCGGCCGCCGGAAGCACGGTTGCGGACTACTGCCTCGGACTGTGCCTGCACGTAAATGCCACGGATGCCCGACAGACGCGCGAGGCGCTCGGGCACCTGAAACGAGCGGCAAAGCGCGGCATTCCCGGCGCAATGTTCCTGCTTGGCCAATGCGCGATGTTCGGCAACGGCCTGGCACGCGATCCCGCGCTCGCCGTGGATTGGTATCGTCGCGCCGCCGCCGGGGGCAGCCGTGACGCCGAGTTCGAGCTCGGAATATGTCTTTCGCGTGGCGTCGGCAAGCTTGCACGGGATGCGCCTGGCGCGCTGCGGCATTGGCGGACGGCGGCGCGGGCGGGTCATGTTCGCGCCCACCTGATGATCGGCCATGCCCATCGCGATGGCGATGGCATCGAGCCCGACCAGGCCGCGGCCCTGCGCTGGTATCGGGCCGCGGCGGAAAAGGGCGAGGCCCAGGCCTGGACCTGGCTTGGCGAATGCCTGGAGCAGGGAGATGCCGGCGCAGCCGAAGCGGTCGCCGCACGACGTGCCTACGGGCTTGCCGCCCAGGCGGGCGATGCCCATGGACGAGCCGAATTCGGGCGCTGCCTGTTGCATGGGATCGGTGGCCGGGCCGATATCGCGCGCGGCATCGCCGAACTGGAGCTGGCCATGCAGGCAGGCTGGACACAAGCGCGGGGAGAGTTGCAGCGGTTCTGGTTCGAGCGCGGCCTGGGCTTGCTGAACTCGGCAACGGACGCGCAGGACGAGAGGCTTGCCCGCGCGGTTTCCAGCCTGCGGCACGCCGCCGAACACGGCCATGCCCGCGCCGCCTTCCTGCTGGGCGAGTGCCTGCGGCATGGCACGGGTAGCGCGCCGGATCCGGTATCGGCCCTGGACTGGTATCGGCGCGCCGCCGGAATGGTCGATGCCCAGTTGATCCTCGGCGACCTGCTGTATTTCGGCCGCGGCGTTCCGCGGAATCATGCGGAGGCCTGGCGCTGGTACCTGCGCGCCGCGATTCAGCACCAGGATGCCCATGCCATGTATAGCTGCGGCTTCTGCCTACTGCATGGGCATGGCACGGAACGCGACCTCGCCACGGGATTGCGCTGGCTACGTCGGGCGGCCGACCAGGGCGACGGCGACGCCTGCCTTGAACTGGGCATGCACTACCTTCATGCCTCGGCGGCAGGAGGTCGCTGGCGCCGTGCCTTGCGCTGGTTGCGCGCCGGCGCCGCGGTCGGACATTCCGGTTGCATCGGCGCACTGCACCAGCTTACCGAGCGCCCGATCTCCTAATCGGGGTTCGCGACCCGCCGCAGTTCGGCGATCTTCGCGGCGAGTTGTTCCGTCATCTCGGCCAGCAGATCGCGGCCCTGGCGCCGGGCCTGGCGCGCGGCGATGAACAAGGTGTAGAGCTGCGAGCCGAACAAGCGATGCAGTTCGCGTTCGATGCGGGCCAGTCGCGCCCGCAGGCGTGACAACTGCGACTCGAGTTGCGAGCGGCCGGGCGTGGCGACACCTGACCGTACCCCGGCCTGTTCCTCCCACAGCGCGGCGATTTCGCGCAAGCCGGCGTGGTCGCCGCTGCGGTAGGCCCGATTGGCTTCGCTCATCAGTTGAGTGCGCCAGGCGCGGTCATCCTCGTCGAGGGCGCGATCCGGATGGATTTGCTGCGCCAGTCGACGAAACTCCTGGCGGGTTTCGCGATCGGGATCGAAAGGCGGGGCGTCGGCTGGCGAGGCCGTGCTGAAGCGGTCGGCATCGGCCGCCGATTCCTCGGCCTGGCGTCTTTGCTGCTCGGCCTCGGCATCCAGCGTCGAGTTGCCCGGTTCGGCGGCGGCTTGCCTTGCCGCAATACCCGCCTGCAAGAGATCATGCTCAGCCATAAATGGCGCAACCCGCCGATAGTAGTCGCGCATGAAATCCGCCAGTTCGCCCTGCACGCTGGCCAGCTCCAGTTCGAGGTCGGCGATGTCCTGGCTCAGGCGGCTGCGTTCCAGCAGCAGTCGGGTAGTTTCGTCACCGCAGGCCGACACTTGCGCCGGAGTCGCGGCGGGCAGGGTGCCGATGCGCAACATACGCAAGCCCGCGCCGTCGAGTTCCGCCGGGGCATCGCAACGGTAGAGCAGGAGGATGGCGTTACGGCGCAAGGGCAATGTCTGCCAACTGGCGACGGGCATCGCCAAGACCGGAAACAGGCCGGCAAAGGTGGGAGGAATGGATTGGCTGGATTCTGCCGACGACAGCCAGGCCTGCGCCGTTTGCCAGAGTTCGGCATTGGTTTCGAGACGCTGCCGCTGCGCCATCCAGGCCGCACCGCGACTGTCATCGCCGTCGCGCCAGAGCCGACTTTTGAGCAACAGCAGTGTGGCGCGCAGAGCAAGGCCGGTGGCGAATTCGGCTTGAGGCAGAATCAGGCAGAGGGGGCGGAGCGCAAGGTCGAGCGCGGAAGAAAGTTCCGGCAGGAACTCGTCGCCGGGAACCAGCAGCAGGAGTTCGCGTTCCTCGGCCAGCACCCTGGCGACGAATGCCGCCAGGCTGGCCATCGGCCGCGCCGGCAACTCGGCCTCGAAGGGCATGAGCGGAGGATCCTGACCGGCAACACGGGCGTACCAGTCGTCGGCATCCCGTGCCGGATCGGTGGCGAGGAGCACCTCAGGCCGCTTGGTCCTGCGGCGGGAGGAAGGCGGAGCGCGGCACACCGCGTCTGGCGCCGCTCATGCCGAAGAGCTCCTTCATGTCGAGAATCAGCACGATCTTGCCGTTCGACAGGGTGGTGACGCCCGACACTCCCTTGGGCCGGAAATCGTCGAGCGACTTGACCACGGCATCCTCGCGGCCCATGAAGCCGTCGATGGCGAGGATGAACGCGGAATGGTCGATACCCTGCATCAGCACGCCAAACGTCGGCGGGCGTTTGGCATTCCAGCCGAGCAGGTGGTTGAGGGGGTAGATGGGCATGACTTCGCCGCGCACCACCATGGTGGCGCGGCCACCGATTTCCTGCACCGCGTCGGCACGGATCGGGATGATTTCGCGCACCATCGACAGCGGCACGGCAAATGGCTGTTGTTCCAGCTGCACCAGCAATACCGGCAGGATGGCCAGCGTCAGCGGCAGGGAAATGATGAAGGTGGAGCCGCGTCCCGGCGTGGAAAGGATGTCGATGTTGCCCTTGAGCTTCTGGATATTGGTCTTCACCACGTCCATGCCGACACCCCGGCCGGAAACATCGGAGGCGACATCCTTGGTCGAAAAGCCGGGCAGCATGATCAGCTCGAAGCTCTGCCGCTCGTCCATGATGTTCGCCTGGTCGCCGGATATCAGGCCTTTCTCCAGGGCCTTGGCGCGCAGCTTTTCGGCATTCATGCCACGCCCGTCGTCGTTGATCAGGATCACGATATGGTCGCCTTCCTGCCGGGCTTCCAGGCGCACGCGGGATTTCTCGGACTTGCCGGCGGCGCGCCGTTCCTCGGTCGATTCGACGCCATGATCGACGGCATTGCGGATCAGGTGGATGATCGGATCGCCCAGGTCCTCGATCATGGTCTTGTCGATTTCGGTGTCTTCGCCGACCAGTTCCAGTTCGACATCCTTGCCCAGGCTGCGCGCCAGGTCGCGGGCTATGCGCGGGTACTTCTGGAACAGCCGGCCGACCGGCTGCATGCGCGTCTTCATGACCGCGTTCTGCATGTCCGAAACCAGCTGGTCGAGCTGGCTGACTGCCTGGTCGAGGGCATGCAGGGTGTCGGTATCGGTGTGGCCGTTGAGAATTTCGGAGCGCAGGGCGTTGAGCCTGTTCTTGGTCAGGCCGATTTCGCCGGACAGGTTGAGGACTTGGTCGAGGCGCGCGGTATCGACGCGGATTGAGGTGTCACGGCTCTTTTCGCTGTCGCGCCGCCCGACCGGGGCCGGCGCGCCGGGCTTGTCGGTGGCACGGCGGCCGATCGCGGCGGCAACGACCTGATCCGCCGGAACGCCGGCAAGTTCGTGGCTGGTCGGCGGGACCGGCATCGGTGGCGTCGCCGCCGAGCCCGACTCGGCACCCGGCTTGCCGACCACGGCCTGGAACATCGCATTCCAGTCGGGCCCTGAGCCGGTCGGCACGGCGGCCACGACCGGCGTTGCGATGGCGGGCATCACCGGGGCAGGAGCCGGCGCTTTGCCGGCCAGCACCTGCTTCAGGGCGGCGATCACCGCCGGGTCGGCGGCGCCGGGTTGCATGCCGCGCTCCAGGGTATCGAACATGGTGCGCACGCCGGCGGTGGCGGCCATGATGACATCCATGATCTCGGGCGTCAGGCTCATCTGGTTATTGCGCAGCTTGTCGAACAGGTTTTCGGTCAGGTGGCACAGCGTCACCAGCTCGGTGGCGTTGAGGAAGCCGGCGCCACCCTTGATGGTGTGGAAGCCGCGAAAGATTTCATTGAGCAGGCTGTGGTCGCCGGAGCGTTGCTCCAGGTCGACCAGCTTGTTGTCGACTCCGGCGAGCAATTCGCCTGCCTCGACCAGAAAGTCCTGCAGCAGGTCTTCCATTCCTTCAAATCCGCTCATGGCGCGCTCCTTGCCGGCTTGCTGGTTCAGAAGCCGAGGCTTTCCAGCAGGTCATCGACCTGCGACTGGTTGGTGACGACATCGCGGCGGCCCTCACCGCCGACGACCGGGCCGTTGAGCAGACCTCCCGGTGCGCCGAGCTTGCGTTCGGCGGGCATTGCTTCGAGCAGGACGGCCAGCAGTTGGGTCTCCACGCCCTGCACCAGTTCGACGATTTTCTTGATGACTTGCCCGGTCAGGTCCTGGAAGTCCTGGGCCAGGATGATTTCCATCAACTGGTCGTTGGTCAGCTTGAGCTGTCCGGGGGCCTGGGCAAAATAGCCACGCGTGTCGGCGGCAAGCTGCCTGAACTCATCCACCGAGAGCTGGTTGGCAAACATGCGCTCCCAGCGGTCGGACATCGAACGCGACTGCGCGATCAAGCCGTCCTGGATCGGCTTGGCGATGTCGGTGGCATTGAGTACGCGCGACGCCGCCAGCTCGGTCATTTTGGCAATGTAATCGAGGCGTTCGCGGGCGTCCGGTATCTGGCGCGCGGATTCCTGGAGCAGCTTGTCCATGCCCAGGCCGCGCAGGCTGTCGTGCAACTGCCGCACCAGGTTGCCGAGTCGATTGAAAACGGCCTCCTGCGATACGGCATCGAAAGTCGGCGCTGGCGCCACGGCGACGGCAGGGCTGGCGCCGCGGCTGACGCTGTCGAACAAGGCTTGCAGTTCGTCGCTGTCCTCCGTGACCGCGTTGGTCGCGGACGGCGCCGGGGAAATCGGCAACACAGTGGCGGCGACGCTGTCGAACAGGGCCTGCAGGTCGGCGGAATCGCCTGCCGCATCGACCGCGGACGCTGGAATCGGCATGGCAAGCGGCGCGGTCGTGGCGGCGACGCGGTCGAACAGGGCTTGCAGGTCGGCGGAGTCCTGGCCGTCGTCTTGCGTGCTGGGGAGGGTCATCGTTGCGCTTTCAGGGAGTGGGGCCGTGGGAGCGGGAGGCCGCAAGCAGCCATTCAGGCCGACCAGCCCAGTTTCTCGAAGATCTTGCCCAGCTTCTCGCCCAGGGTGGCTGCGGTGAATGGCTTCACGATATAGCCCGAGGCTCCCGACTGGGCGGCCAGGATGATGTTCTCGCGCTTGGCTTCGGCCGTGATCATCAGCACCGGCAGATCCTTCAGCGTCGGGTCGGCGCGTATGGTTTGCAGCAGTGCCAGGCCATCCAGGTTCGGCATGTTCCAGTCGGTGACGACGAAGTCGAAACCGCCGGCCTTGAGCTTTTGCAGCGCTACGGCGCCATCCTCGGCTTCGTCGGCATTGACATAGCCCAGTTCCTTGAGCAGGTTGCGCACGATGCGGCGCATGGTCGAGAAATCGTCGACCACGAGGAATTTAAGTTTTGTCGGGTCAATTGCCATGATGGGGAGTCTCCTGGTTCCGGGTCGTTGCGTGCCGGCTCAATTGTGCGCGCAATGTCTGTGACAGCGCGTCGGCGTCGAACTTGGACACATAGGCATCGACGCCGACGCTGCGTCCCATGGCATGGTTGGCCTGGGATGAGAGCGAGGAGTGCATTACCACAGGGATGCCGTCGAAGCGCTTGTCCGACTTGATGTTGCGGGTAAGGACATAGCCGTCCATCTCGGGCATTTCGGCATCGACCAGGATCAGGTCGATCTCGTCGTGCATCGAGCGGCCGGTCTGCTGGGCGCGGGACGCCATGCCCGAGAGCCGGGTCCAGGCTTCCATGCCGTTTTGGGCGAACCTGTGATTGACCGCCAGCTTGTCGAGTACCTCGGCGATTTTCCTGCGCGCCACCATGGAGTCATCGACGAAAAAGACATTCATGGTATCTCCCCCCGTCATCTGCTCGATCTGGCCGATTTCGGCTTCGCCGAAGGTGTCGGCCAGTATCTGCTCGACATCGAGAATCGAAACCAGGCGGCCGTCGGCCAGCTCGGTCACTGCGGAAATGTAGGTGCTGGTTCCCCCGGCAAGGGTTTCCGGGGCGCGCACCTTCTCCCAGTCGACGCGGATGATGCGGTCGACTTCGTGCACCAGGAAGCCCAGGTTGCGCTTGCTGTACTCGGCGATCATCATTGCACCACCAAGGCTTGGCGGGGAGCCCCCGAGTTTCATGATGGTGCCCAGCGAAAGCACCGGAATCACGTCGCCGCGCAGGCTGATCAGGCCTTCCACACCCTCGGGCATGTTCGGCGTGCGGGTGATCTCGGGAGTCTCGCTGACTTCCCGGACCTTAAAGACGTTGATGCCGAACAACTCGCGGGTGCCCAGCGAGAACAGCAGGATCTCCATGCGGTTGGAGCCAGCCAGGCGGGTGCGCGCGTCGACGCTGTCGAGCAGGGAGGGCGGCGCCGAACCCAGCAGCGCGCCGCCGGACATCGCTGGAACGAGGTTTTCCCTGGTTTCCGGAAGTTTGCCCACGAGCAGGCGAACCAAGGCTTCGGACAGGCGTTGCGGCTCGAACTTGGGGATGTATTCGTCAACCCCGACCGATTGACCGAGCTGCTGGTTGGAGACCGAGGAGAGCGAGGAATGCATCAGCACCGGGATGCCGTTGAAGCGTGGATCACCCTTGATCGAGCGGGTCAGCAGATAGCCATCCATCTCGGGCATTTCGACGTCGGTGAGGATCAGCTGGACGAAATCGCGCACTGGCCGCCCGCAGCGCTCCGCATGGTCGGCGATGCGCCGCAACTCGTCCCAGGCGGCACGGCCATTGACAGTGCCTGTCGAACGCACGCCCAGAGCATCCAGTGTGCGCTGGATCTGATTGCGCGCCACCGAGGAATCGTCGGCATACAGCACCATCAGGTCCTGCCGGTCGAGCGGGGCGATATTGGCGAACAGCATGCTGTCGTCCGGTTTGACCGTCTCCGCCAGGATGCGCTCGACATCGAGCAGCATCACCAGCCTGCCGTCGTCGAGTTCGGTGACCGCTGTCACCAGGCCGCCGAGCTTGTTGCTCAGCATTTCCGGTGGCACCCGCATCTGCGCCCAATCGACACGCAAGATGGTATCCACGGCTTCGACCAGGAAGCCCTGCGTGTGATGGTTGTATTCGGTGACGATCATCACCTTGCGCTGCGAATCGCCGCTGATACCGACGTAGGCGCCCAGGTCGACCACCGGTACCAGCGAGCCGCGCAGACTGACCATGCCCATCACGGCGGCGATCATCTCCGGCGCGGCGGTAATTGCCGGCGTGTTCATTACCTCGCGTACCTTGAAGACATTGATGCCGAAGGTCTCGCGCCGACCGGTGCGGGAATCCGTGCCCAGCGAGAAAAGCAGGATTTCCAGCTTGTTGGTGCCCGCAAGCCGGGTACGGGCATCGACGTTCTTGAGCAGTTCGGACATGGTCTGGGCTTTCAGGCGGTGATGGCCGAGGTCAGGCGCGCAGGGCGGCAATCAGCGACTCCACCTCGGTCTTCGATTCGTCGAGGATGCTGGCCAGGGTCTGGTCGTCGATGGCGACATCGATGTCGACCTTGGTGCCTTCTCGACCAATGCCGGCCAGCTGCGAGAGCGGCGATTCCACCGGCGCCAGCAAGTCCGCCAGCAACAGGGTGTCGGCCAGCGACTGGGGAGGCAGCGCCAGGTAACCCTGCCACAGGCCCTCGATGGCCTCGATCACCGCGCCCGGCGCCCCAAGATGCTTGAGCACGGCGCGACCGACCTCGGCGGCGCCGCCCTCATCCCAGGCCAGCAGGCTGCCATTGGCCGCTTCCAGCAGCCCGGGGTAGGCGCCGGCACGGGCGATCAGGTAAAAGCCGCCGATTTCGTGGATGATGCCGGCGAAGAAAGCGGTGTCCGGGTTGACGCGGGTTACCCGGCGCGCGATCACCTGCGCCAGGGCCGCGACGTGGGCGGTGTGCTCCCACAGGGCGATTGCCAGTTTGCGGTGGGCGGGCGTGCCGGCCATGCCTTCCATCTGGCGTACCACCACCGAGGCCGCAAGCACGCGCAGCGTGTTGAGTCCGAGGCGCGAGACGGCGCTGCGAACATCGGCAACGCTACGACCGGAACGGTTGTAGGCCACGGAATTGGCTACCGCCACCACGCGCGCGGCCAGCAGCGGATCGGCCTGCACCAGCTTGGCCAGGCTGTCCACCGAGCAATCCGGGTCGTCGATCAGATGCTGCACCTTGAGCGACAATTCGGCGGTGGTGGGGAACACCAGGTCGTCGCTTTCCGCCGCCGCCGCGACGCTGGCAAGAATGGCATCGACATCCTGGAGCGGAGCAGGGGCGGGCGTCGAAGCTGGCGCGAATGCGCTGGTAGTCATGATGGTCGGCCTCAAAACAGTTCGATCTTCTTCTCGGCACTGGGCCGACGGGGCTTGATCAGCGACTGCTCATAATCGCGCTCGGCGCTGACCACCTGCTGCACGTCAGGCTGGCTGATTGGCAGGCGGCGGCAATAGGCGTCGCCGGTATCCGGGGTAAACAGCACCTTGCGCGACCAGGCGCCGCCGAAGTCCTGCGCGGCCAGGGGTATGCCTTCCCGCTCCAGCCATTCCTTGGTGAACTCGGCATTGCGCTGGCCGATCGCCATCAGGATCGAGGTGACGATGGTGCCGCCGCCGAAGGCCTTGGCGACGATGCGCTGCTTGGCCGCGCCCTTGTTGAGCATGGTATTGAGCAGGACTTCCATCGAGTAGTCGCCGGCCATGATCACGTCGGTGTCATCGCTGGCGGTCTTCGACCGGCCGGGCAGCAGGAAATGGTTCATGCCCGCAAGGCGCAGCTTGGGATCGTAAAGGCAGACCGCCACACAGGAGCCGAGCAGGGTAGTGATTGGTCGTTCGGTTTCGACCGCCCAGCCGCCCGGGTTGATGTTCCGCGAACGGCGCTCCAGTTCCTTGGGATCGTGGATCAACGGGCCGGGCATGATGGGTCTCCGCGCAGGTCAGCCGTAGGAAACGATCTCGGCAGGTATCGAATCGAGCGGCACCACCCGGTCGACCGCGCCCAGCTTTATCGCTTCCTTGGGCATGCCGAACACGACGCAGGTCGATTCGTCCTCGGCAACTGTCCTGGCGCCAGCGTCGTGCATCTCCTTGAGGCCGCGCGCACCGTCGTCGCCCATCCCGGTCATGATCACGCCCAGGGCATTGCGCCCGGCGATCTGCGCCACGGAACGGAACAGGACATCCACCGAAGGCTTGTGCCGATTGACCAGCGGGCCGTCGGTGACCTCGACGAAATATTGGGCGCCGCTACGCCGCAGCATCATGTGTCGGCCGCCCGGGGCGATCAGGGCGCGACCGGAGACCACGCGGTCGCCGTTCTTTGCCTCGCGCACTTCCAGCTTGCACAGGCTGTCGAGTCGTTCGGCGAACATGGCGGTGAATTTTTCCGGCATATGCTGGACGATGACAATGCCGCTACCGACATTGGGCAGGCGGGTCAGCACCGCTTCCAGTGCCTGGGTGCCACCGGTGGACGTGCCGATCGCCACCACGCGGTCGGTGGTTTCGGCCATTGCGCGGGTACTGGCGGCCTGGGCTGCCAGCATGGTGTCGGCGGTCAGCTTGGGCAGCGGTTGAAGGCCGCCGGTCGACCGTGCGACGCGGCTCATGTTGGCGCGCGCGGCGGCGCGCACGGCGCTGGCAAGGTCGTTGCCGGCATCCTGGAGGAACTGCTTGACCCCCATTTTCGGCTTGGTGATGATCGCCAGCGCGCCGGCCGCCAGGGCTTCCATGGTGGCCGGCGCTCCCTTTTCAGCCAGCGAGGAGCAGACGATGGTGGGCGTCGGATGCTCGCTCATGATCTTCTTGAGGAAGCTCAGGCCGTCCATGCGCGGCATCTCGATATCGATCACCAGCACGTCGGGCCACTGGAGCTTCATCTTGTCCAGCGCGTAGATCGGGTCGGAAGCGACGCCGACCACCTCCATGTCCGGCTCGCGTTCGATGGTTTCCCGATTCACCTGTCGTACGACGGCGGAATCATCGACGATCATGACCTTGATCTTTGATCCCATGATCAATGCGGCAGCCGGTAGATGGTGGGCTTGACCGGCTTGACCTGGTCGTTGAGCCCGCTCAGGCTTTCGGAATGCCCGACGATCAGGTAGCCGCCGGGAACCAGTTGCTCGACCAGGCGCGCGACAACCTGGCGCTTGGTGTCGGCGTCGAAATAGATCATCACGTTGCGCAGGAAGATGACGTCGAACTTGCCGAGCTTGGGCAGCATCTGATTCAGGTTGACCTGGAGGAAGCGGGTGTGGCGCTTGATCTCGGGCGCGATCATGAAGCTGCCTTCCTGGCTGCGCACGCCTTTCAGGCAGAAGCGCTTCAGGTAGGACTGCGGCAGGCCACGGGTGCGATCCAGCCAGTAGAGCCCACGCTCGGCGGTGGCCAGCACGGTGGTCGATATATCGGAACCGGTCACCTGCCAGGGCGATTCCAGCCCCAGCGTTTCGGCGAGGACGAAGCTGAGGGTGTAGATCTCCTCTCCGGTCGAAGACGCCGCGCTCCAGATGTTGAAAGGGGCGTGTGCCGGGTGATCGGCAAGAATCACATCCTTGAGATAGTCGAAATGGGCCTCCTCGCGGAAAAAGTAGGTTTCGTTGGTGGTCAGCAGGTCGACCATGGTCTGCAGCTCGCCCGGTTCGCTGGCGCTGGACACCAGCCGGTAGTACTCGCCGAAACTGTCGAGCTTGAAATGCCGCAGCCGCTTGCCGAGGCGACCGGCGAGCAGGATCCGTTTCGAGTCGGCCAGGCTGATTCCGGCGATCTTGTAGATCAGGCGCTGGAACTGGGCAAACTCGGCGCTGCTGATTTCAACGTTTTCGTTGGCGGCCATGGGTCTCGGGGAGCGCCGGGGCCGTTGAAGTTTTTGACAATTCGCACTCCCACGGTAACCCCAAACGCAGCTACAATGCGCCTCAAATAAATAAAACGATTCAACCTCTTTCGGCTATCTTCTCAAAGCGACCCGAGCTTGTGCATCCGGAAATTACGCTACAAACTGCGGTATCTACGTAGGTTTGCGTGCTGAGCCAGGACATGCTTCATCACGTTTCCGCGACAAGGCTTTAAGGATTCGGCCAATCGATGCAAGTTAAGAAACCCAGCCGCCCGCAACCGAAGGTCTATCTCATTGATGACGATCCGGTAATTACCTTCCTGCTGGTCGATCTTGTCGAGTCGGTGGCGTTGCCCTACGCGGTCTTCAACGACGCACAGAGCTTCCTGAAACAGGATTTGTCGGATCTCGCCGGATGCATCGTCACCGACGTGCGCATGCCGGGCATGAGCGGGCTGGAACTACAGGACGAATTGCGGCATCAGGGGATCGACCTGCCGATCATCTTCATTTCCAGCTACGCCGAAGTGCCATCCGTGGTGCGCGCAATGCGGGGAGGGGCGCTCGATTTCTTCCAGAAGCCGTTTTCCACCCAGCGTCTGCTCGATCGCATCCAGGACGGCCTGCGCATCGACAAGCAGCGTTCCGAAATGCAGGCCCGCAGCCGCGAAATCGGCGAACGCATGTCGCTGCTGACGCCGCGCGAGCGCGAAGTGCTGGAAGGCGTCTTCGAGGGCAAGCTGACCAAGGTCATCGCTCATGAGCTGGGCATCAGCCAGCGCACCGCCGAAACCTATCGCCATCTGATCATGCAGAAATTGCAGGCCGGATCGATTGCCGAACTGGTGCGACTGACCATGGAGTTCATGCCGGGCAACAGCCTTGCCGGCAAAAACCTTCCCGGCAAGGAAGGCTGACGTTCCGCTCCGCCGATAGGCAGGCCTGCCGTCGTCAGGCCACCACCGTGCCCTGCTGGCGAAAGTCCCTGAGCGTCGCCGCCGCCGCCTCGTAGTCGAAAGCGTCGATTTTCGACTGCAAGGTGGCGGCCGATGCCCCAAGTATGGTTTCCAGGGTTCCCGCCTCGTCCTTGGCCAGATAGCTTGCCGCCATGTCGCCTTGTTCCAGCAGGGTTTCCAGGCGCGCCAGAATTTCCGCGTAACGGGCGGGTGTTTGCGGGATGATGCCCTCCACCGGATCGTCACTGGCGTGCTGGCGGATGCCTTCGATCAGGCACGACAGATCTTCCGTCAGCTTGGCGCACAGGCGACCGATTTCCTCGGCGCCGGCGTCGTTTTCCAGCGCCACGAGTATCTTGCCGGCGCTTTCCGACAACTCGGTCGCTCCCAGCATTCCGGAGGCGCCGCGCAGGGAATGGACAATCGGTTCGATCGCATCGAGTTGGCCGGAAGCCAGCATCGTGAAAATCTGTTCGGCGTGACCATGGTAACCCTCCGCAAACAGGGTCAGCAGGCGAGTGAACTTGGCGACATTGCCGCGCATGGTGGCCAAACCGGCTGTCAGATCGAGGCCGGGAATGCCGGCCAGATGGCGCCGGCGATCCTCGTCGCTGAGTTTTGGCGCTGTCGCGACCACATTCGCTTCCGGCTTCACGGTCGATGTCGGAAGCCACTTCATGAGCGCCGCGTAAAACTGTTCCGGATTGACGGGCTTGGCGATAAAGTCATTCATTCCTGCCTCCATGCAGGTTTGACGGTCCTCGGTGAACGCGTTGGCCGTCATTGCCAGAATCGGAACCGCGCCGTGATCAGGCAAGGCGCGAATCGCGCGCGTTGCGTCGAGCCCGTTCATCTGCGGCATTTGCACATCCATCAGGATCAGGTCGTAAGCGATGTTCGAGGCCTTGGCCAAGGCCTCGCGACCGGTTTTGGCCGTATCGGCGGCAAGTCCGACGGCATAAATCAGTTCCAGGGCGACCTCGCGATTCACCGCATTGTCTTCCGCCAGCAGCAGACGGGCGCCGGCATGTTGTCGCTGCAGGCGCGATTCGGCGCTGTCGTCTTCACGGACGGTGTCGGCCTGCAATACCGGCACGATGCCATGGCCATGCTGCAAACGCACCGAGAACCAGAAGGTGCTGCCCTTGCCGACCTCGCTTTCGACTCCGGCATCGCCGTCCATCATGTAGGCCAGGCGGCGACTGATGGCGAGGCCGAGGCCGGTACCGCCATAGGTCCGCGTGGTCGAGGCATCCGCCTGCACGAAAGCCTGGAACAGGTTGGACAGCTGCTCGGCGGGAATGCCGATGCCCGTGTCTTGAACCTCGAAGCGGATGCGAACGCCGTCGCTGTCGTCGGACAGCAGCCGGGCACGCAGGGTGATGGTGCCTTGCTTGGTGAACTTGATCGCGTTGCCGGCGTAATTGAGCAAGGCCTGCCGCAGTCGCGTCGGATCGCCGCGCAGCCATGCCGGGACCCCATCGCATGCGACTTCGACGGCGATGCCCTTGACGCGCGCCTGTTCGGCAATCAGCGAACGGGTGTGATCGAGGATCGCCGACAGCGAGAAGTCGGTCTGTTCCAGCGCCAGCTTGCCGGCCTCGATTTTCGACAGGTCGAGGATGTCGTTGATGATGGACAGCAGATGGTCCGCGGCCTCGTCGATCTTGGTCAGCTTGTCGGCCTGCTCTGGCGTCGGTTGCGTGCGGCGCAGAATGTAGGTCAGGCCGACGATGGCGTTCATCGGCGTGCGGATCTCGTGGCTCATGTTGGCGAGGAATGCGCTCTTGGCGATGTTGGCCGCCTCGGCCTTTTCCCTGGCTTCATCGAGCTGCGCGGTGCGCTTGGCGACAAGTTCCTCAAGGTGGTGGCGGTGCTCGTCCAGTTCGCGGCCAACCCGGCGCTTTTCGGTGATGTCTTCCTTGACCGCCACATAGTGTGTGATGGCGCCATCGGCCTGGCGGATCGGCGTCACGATGGCGAATTCGACGTAGTCCTCGCCGTTCTTGCGCCGGTTGAAGAATTCACCCTTCCAGGGTTTGCCCTGGGCCAGGGAGCTCCACATGTCTTCGTAAGTCTTGCGCGGGGTCAGACCGGAATGCAGCAGTCGCGGGTTGCTGCCGATGACTTCCTCGCGGCTGTAGCCGGTATTGCGCGAGAAGGCTTCGTTCACATACTCGATCTCGTCCTTGACGTTGGTGATGACGATGCTTTCCGGGCTTTGTTCGACCGCCAGCGACAGCTTGCGCAGCATCTCGTCGGACTGCTTGCGTTCGGTAATGTCGAGCATGATGCCGCGCAGCCAACGCGGTTTGCCATCCTGCTCGACCACGGTGACCGTGTCGTGCAGCCACACCGTGCTGCCGTCGCGGGCGATCAGGCGGTACTCGAACTTGTGCGGTTCGATGCGCGAGGTGCATTCGGCGCAATATTCCGGCGCCCAGCCGACGTCATCGGGGTGCATGTGTTCGACCCAGAATCCGGGCCGTGTCCATTCCTCGGCGGTGTAGCCCAGCAGTCGCTCGGCCTGTTGGCTGACGAAGGTGAACACGAAGCTTTCGGCATCGGCTTCCCAGACGATGCCGTCGGTGGTGTTGACCAGGTCGCGAAAGCGATGCTCCGATGCCTTGAGGACGGCCTCGGAATTTTTGCGCTCGGTGATGTCGCGCAGGTAGGCGGTGAAAAGATGGCGATCGCCATCCTTGAGGGCGCCAATCGTCAGCTCGACCGGGAACTCGTGGCCATCGGATCGCATCGCCACCAACTCCAGACGCCGGCCGATGGCGTGCCGCTCGCCGGTCTCGATAAACCGCTTGAGTCCGGCGCGATGCCGCTCGCGCAAGGTTGCGGGCACGATCAGCTCGCCCAGGTCATGGCCCAGTGCATTTTCCGCCGGATACCAGAACAATGCCTCGGCACTGGCATTCCAGGTCGTGACGCGTCCATCCTGATCCATGCCGATTACCGCATCGAGGGAGGATTCGATCAGCAACTGGGCGGTGGAAAGAGACTGGCGCAAGGACGTTGCCGTGGCCTTGAGCTCCAGCTCCATCTGCTTGCGTTCGGTAATGTCGCGCGCAACGCAAAAGGTGCCCACCACATTGCCTTCGGCATCGTGCAGGGGACCCTTGGTGGAGAGCAGGAAGCGCGGCCCGTCCGCCGCGCTGAGGCGCTCTTCCATGGTCAGTGTTTCATTGCCCGAACGCAGGCGCCGGTCCAGCGCCATGATCGCTTCCGCCTCGGCCGGTGGCAGCAGGGCGCGGGCGTCCTTGCCCAGCACCTCCGACTCCTGCCGGCCGAAAAAGCGGCAGCCGGCAGGGTTGAACAGGATGTAGCGGCCCTCCGCATCCTTGACGTAAATGACGTCATCAGAGCTGCGTGCCAGGTTGTCGAAAAGTTCCAGCGTGTGCAGGCGCTCGGCCTGGATTTCCCGTACGCGCACGCTGTCGCGCAGGTATTGGCGCTGGCGCCAGACATAGGCGCCGCTGGCGATCATCAGCAAGGTCAACAGGCCGGCCAGCGCCAGCCACATGCTTTCGCGCCAGCCCTGGGCGAATAGTTCGGTGCGATCCATCTTGGTGATCAGGAACCAGTCGGTGCCGAGCACCGCGCGCACCACTCCCAGTACCGCGATACCCCGGTAATCTTCACCTTCGAACAGATGGCCGGGCCGGATTTCGCCACGCAGGACTTGCGCCGCCAGCAGTTTGGGCGCGGCAATCGGCGCCTGGAAGCGCGCTGCCGCGTCCACCTGGTACACCAGGTCGTTGAGGTACGTCACCTGGTCGCCATGGCGGCGGAAGAGCAGGGTTTCGGCGCTGGCGCTGGGAACAGGCCAGGTCTTGAGCAGGGGAAAGAGATTGGAAGCAGGATCGGTACGCAGGATTACCGCCGGTGCCTGCACTCCGCCATGCACCGGCAAGGGCGCGACGAAATCGAGACGCAAACGGCCCTTGGCGTCGCGGTAGGGGGGCGGGTTGGCGACCTCGTCCCGCGCCACCGCATTGCGCGCCATGTCCAGCAGCAGCGTGTCGGGTTGCGCGATTTCGTTCTCCGAATCCAACACTATGCGTCCCTGCACATCGATCAATAGGACATTCGCGTATTTCTTGCTGGCACGGTACTTCTGCAATTGACCTGTCAATTCATTGCGACTGGCCTGGTCGCCTTGCCGACTCCAGCGCAGATAGCTGGCCGCCAGCCGCTGGTCGTTGGCGAGGTACTCGGCATCGCCCCGGCGCTCCTGCATCCAGTCGGAAATCTGGCGGGTCTTGAGTTCGGCCACCGCCCGCATCCGCGCCGCCTCGTTTTCGTACTGATGGCGCAGTTGCAGACTGATGGCACTGCCGGTGGCGACCACGACGAGCAGCCCAGCCAGGCTCAAGGGCAACAACAAGGAACCGTATCTGGCGGCATCCGGTACCAGCGTGCTTTCCTTCACCGCCCGGCGACGCAAGGCCAAATACAGCAGCAAGGACGAAATGGCGATGAAGGCCCAGCCCTTGAGCGTATTCGCGATCAGCAACACGCTGGGGTCGGTAATCAGCCAGGCCAGGATGCGATCCGATATCAGGATCCACAGCGTGCCCAGCGCCGCGTAGGCGAGCACTACGCTGACCAGGCCGGTACGCCCTTGGGATGGCTGGGGCAGGAGGATTTTCACGCTAGCCGTCGCTGTACTGTTCCGCGATCGCGGCAAACTCGCTGAAACCGGCAAGGAAACTGTCGGTCGCGTCGGGGTCGAACTGTTTGCCGCGTTCGCTGGAGATGATCTCGCGCACCTTCTCGATCGGCATTGCATCCTTGTAGACGCGTTTGGATATCAAGGCGTCGAAGACGTCGGCAATGGTCATCAGGCGCGCGGAAATCGGGATGGCCTCGGCGAGCAGACCATCCGGATAGCCGCGCCCATCCCAGCGTTCGTGGTGCCAGTGGGCCACTTCCTTGGCCAGGGCGAGGAATTCGACCGGCCGCGCAATATCGCGTTCGGCCTGCTCGATGGCGTCGCTGCCGAGCTTGGAGTGGGTTTTCATCACATCCCACTCCTCGGGCGTCAGCTTGCCGGGCTTTTGCAGGATGGAATCCGGGATGCCGACCTTGCCGATGTCATGCAAGGGGGCCGAATCGGCCAGCATCTTGATGTACGGGTCGCTCAGCGTCTCGGCAAAACGCGGATGGTGCTGCAGCTTGGTCGCCAGCAGACGCACATAGCCCTGGGTACGCAGAATGTGGTTGCCGGTTTCGGGGTCGCGCGTTTCCGCCAGGTGGGCGAGGGCGCGAATGCTGGCCGCCTGGATCAGTTCATTCTCTTCCATGCGGCGCGCCACTTCGGCTTCCAGCGCCGCGTTCTGGTCACGCAGCCAGTTCGATGCAATGCGCGCCAGCAACTGGTTGCGCACGCGGGCCAGCACCACGTCGGGCTTGATCGGCTTGGCGATGTAGTCCGCCGCACCATGCTGAAAGCCGCGTTCTTCGTCACGCGCATTGTCCAGCGCGGTAAGGAAAATCACCGGAATGTCCTGCGTCAGCGGGTCCTTGCGCAGGCTGGCGAGAACCTGGTAGCCGTCCATTTCCGGCATCATCACGTCCAGCAGCACCAGTGCCGGCCTAGGCTCCTGAACGGCGTAACGCAGGGCCGCGCGACCGGAAGTGGCCGCCTTGACCTGGTAGCCGGCATCGTGCAGCAAGTCGCCCAGCACACTGAGGTTGGCCGGAACGTCGTCCACAATCAGTATCGATGAGCCCTTGACCGCATCGTTGGTCGATGACGGGGCGTCGACGTTCAGTTCGAGTGGGTGATTCATGGGACTACGCCTTCCTCTCGCGCCGGATGCCGAAATTCGCCGTGGTACCGGCGCCGACTTTGAAGTACTCCATCAAGTCCTGCAGTTGGGCGGCCTGGGCGCCCATTTCCTCGGCGGTGGCTGCGAGTTCCTCGGAAGCCGATGCGTTCTGCTGCGTGGTCTTGTTGAGCTGCCCCATGGCGTGGTTGATCTGGCCGACGCCGGCTGACTGGTCGGCGCCGGAGGCCGCGATCTCCTGCACCAGCCCCGACGTCTTGCGGATGTTGGGGACCATCTCATCGAGTACCCGTCCGGCCTTTTCCGCGGTCTGCACGCTGGTCGCCGCGAGTTGGCCGATTTCCTGGGCGGCGACCTGGCTGCGCTCGGCCAGCTTGCGTACTTCCGCCGCCACGACCGCGAAGCCCTTGCCATGCTCGCCGGCGCGCGCCGCCTCGATCGCGGCATTGAGCGCCAGGAGATTGGTCTGGTAGGCGATGTCGTCGATGATGCCGATCTTGTCGGCAATCGACTTCATGGCTTCGACGGTTTCCCTGACCGCCGTGCCGCCCTGCTCGGCTTCGGCCGAGGACCTGGTTGCCATGGCGTCGGTAATCCGCGCGTTGTCCGTGTTCTGGTTGATGCGGGCGGTCATCTGCTCCATCGATGAGGTGGTCTTTTCCACGGCGGCGGCCTGCTCCGAGGAGGCGGTCGACAGGGATTGCGCGGTGGCTGAAACTTGTTGCGACGAGTTCACCAGCAGGTCGGCGTTTTGCCTCACTTCGTCGATGATGCGAGCCAGGCTTTCGCTGGTCTTGCGAATCGCGAACAGCATGCTGGCCTTGTCGTCGGCGCGCAGAACGATGTCGTCGCTCAGGTCGCCATCGGCCAGGCGATGCATGACTTCCACCGCGTAGGCCGGTTCGCCGCCCAGCACCTGGCGCAGGAAGCGCTGGATGCCGAAGGCGAGCAGGGCCAGCAGCGGAATCGACACCAGCAGGGCGATCAGGATGCTGGTACGAAGAAAGCCGTTCGCCGCGCTTTCCACCTTGTCGAGCGAAATCTTCATGCTCACCGCGCCCAGCAGGGTGCCTGCCGCCGCCTGATGGCAGGTGGTGCAATCCTTGCCGAGGTAGCTTGTCGACGCCAGCACCGGGCGGATCACGCGCAGGTAGCTGCCATGCCGGCCGTCCTGCTCGACCCGCAGGATCTCCTTGCCGCTGCTCATCGCTTCCTTTTCCAGGGCATCGGGCGCTCGCTCCTTGCCCGGCCCGAACATGGTTTTCAGCGCATCGCCGCGCAGCACCGCGAGGTCTTTCAGCACGGTGAGCTCCTTGATCTGGTCGAGGAAGACCTCGCGCTGGCCAATCGTGCCGGTGATCATCATTCCGGTCAGTCCGGCCATCGTCATCTCGTGGATACTTCGCGCCACGTCACCCGCCTGTTCGATGGCATTGGCGTGATTGACACGGCTCTGCCAGGCTATGGTGCCGCTCAGCACCAGGGCCAGCATCAATACCACCAGCGCAGCCAGGCGCTGCCAGACCGGAATGGCGGTGCTGCGTTTCATGATCGAACGTCCCTTCAGTGGGCCCTTTCCGACCCGTGTTCCGCCATTGGCGGCAATTTGAAAAACTCCATCAGTTCCTGCAGTTCTGCCGCCTGACCGCCCATTTCTTCGGCGGTCGCGGCCAGCTCTTCGGAGGCGCTGGCGTTTTGCTGCGTGGTTTTGTTGATCTGCCCCATGGCGCCGTTGATCTGGGCGACACCGGCACTCTGTTCCTGGCTGGTGCCGGCGATTTCCTGCACCAGGTCGGAAGTCTTCCTGATATTGGGCACCATTTCGTCGAGCAGATGCCCGGCCTTCTCGGCTGTCGACACGCTCGACGCGGCAAGCTGGCCGATTTCCTGCGCGGCGACCTGGCTGCGTTCGGCCAGCTTGCGCACTTCGGCGGCGACCACGGCAAAGCCCTTGCCATGCTCGCCGGCCCGTGCTGCCTCGATCGCGGCGTTGAGTGCCAGGAGATTGGTCTGGTAGGCGATGTCGTCGATGATGCCGATCTTGCCGGCAATCGAATTCATGGCTTCCACGGTTTCCTTGACCGTGGTGCCGCCAGTGCTGGCCTCTTGCGCCGAGCGGGCAGCCATGGTGTCGGTGACCTTGGCATTTTCCGTGTTCTGGCTGATCGACGCCGCCATCTGTTCGATGCTGGCGCTGGTCTGCTCGACCGCCGCCGCCTGTTCCGATGAGGACAGCGACAGCGACTGGGCGGTGGCCGAAACCTGGCCGGCGGCGCTGTTCAGGGAATCGGCGGCCAGACGCACGTCACCGATGGTATGCGCCAGCCTTTCAACGGTGCGGGCGATCGAATCCTGCAACTCGCCGATTTCGTCCTTGCGATCGACCCGTACGCTGATGCGCAAGTCGCCGTCGGCCAGGCTGCGCGCCGATTGCGCCACCTCGTGCACATCGCGCAGCATGTGCGTCAGCAGGAGGACGAAACCGACCACCAGAACCACCAGCAGCAGGGCAGAGGCGACGGCGATGCCGAGTTCGAGGCGTGATTCCGAAATTCTCCGCGCGCCGCTGCTGGCGATATCGGCGGCGAGCTGATCTTCGATCTGCTTCATGGCATCGATCTTTGCCGTAATGGTGGCAAACCAGGTCGCCGGCTCGACCTCGTAATTGCCGAGGAAGGCCTGCTCGATAGCAATGGTTCGCATGCGCAGGGCTTCCTGGGCCGGCTTCGACGCCAGCAGGGCATCCAGTGCCTGGCGCGGCTCGCCCGCGGCGAGGTTGCGGAACTGTGCAAGATACTGATCCTGCGCCGTGATCAGGCTTTGCAAGCGCTGGAAGATGGCGACTGTTTGCGGCTGCCCGGCGGCAAAAATGCCATTCACCGTGGCCCGCTCGCGACCGGCGTACTCCTTGGCGGAGAGGAACATGACGTAAGCGGAGAAACCGCGCAGCATCCCGACCTCGCCGATGGTCGGCAGTACCGCCGAGAGCGCCGCCAGATAGTTGTCGATGGTTCCGGTATAGAAGCCGAACGAGGCCGGACCAGCCAGCTTGAGCCCGCTGATTTCAGAGCGCTTGCCGTCGAGCGCGGCCAGCGCATCGCCGGCCTTGCGCAGATTCTGGGCGTAGCTTTCCGGCAGCGAATCCGCACGCATGGCGAAAGCCTCTTGCATCGCCTTGCGCCTGGCGTCGGTATCGCGGCGCTGCTTCTCCAATTGATCGCGAAACTTTTCGCCCTTGGAGCCGATGAACCCCGCCGACAGCCCTCGCTCTTTCTGCAATTCGTGTACCAAGGCGCTGGCGGCGACGGCAATCTCGCCGATGCCGGCCAGCCTGCCGCCTTCGCGCAGGGCAACCATGTCGTCCTTGATGCCCGTGCCCAGATGCCAAACCAGGCCTAGCACCAACAGGGCGAACGGGAACAGCAAACGTACGCGGATCGATTTCGGATTCATGGCCTTTCTCCTTCCGGCCTCCATTCAGCTGCCATTGGCTGAGCCGGACGCACCATTTGCGACGCCGGCAAGACTGGCGATTTCGTCCACCGACAGCACTTTCCGGATATCGAGGATGATCACGAACTTGCCGGCGATCTTGCCCATGCCGGCGATGAAGTCAGCGCGGATCTTGGCGCCGAAAGAGGGCGCCGGTTCGATATCGGCACTCGACACCTCCAGCACTTCGGACACCGCATCGACCACGATGCCGATGTCGTGATGCTCGTCCTCGTGCGCCAGCTCGATGATCACGATGCAGGTGCGGCGCGAGGTCTCGGTGGTACGACCGCCGAAACGGGCCGAGAGGTCGATCACCGGCACCACCGATCCGCGCAGGTTGATGACCCCGCGAATGAAGGCCGGCATCATCGGGATCTCGGTGATCTGCCCGTATTCGATGATCTCCTTGACATTGAGAATGCCAACCGCGTACATCTCGCCGGAAAGCAGGAAGGTCAGGTATTGCTGGATATCCGCCACGGCACCGGCGATGGCTGCCGGCGGTTTGCCGCGCACGGCAGGGGCTTGCTGAACGACTTGTCCCATGATCGTCTCCTTGGTTGGATGGCGGATTCAGAAGCGCTCGAAATCGCCTTCGGCGACCGGGGCAGCCAGCTGGCGGGCGAGGCGGGGAGCGGCCCTTGGCGCCGCCGACGGCGTGGCACGGGCCTTCTTCGCCGTATTGCCAGCGCCGACTTTCTGTTCCTCGATCCT
>JACRLX010000037.1 GCA_016235165.1 Rhodocyclales bacterium | reverse complement strand
GGTTGTGCTTCTCGAATCCTCGTGTCGCCGCCAGCGTCATCTGCTTCATCAGTTCGTCCCTTGTGATCACAACTCTTTGTCTGACTTCATGACAAAAAAATCGTTCACAGTGTTTGTACCTTATTCAGTATTTCCCTAGAAAATTTGAGGTTGAAAGTCCGTTCGTTTTCCCAAAATTTACCATTATTCTTTCGCTATCAATTGAGTCCGCAATCTCTTTCATGATGAGCTTAAAAATATCTTGTGGCACATTCAATACCAATGCAGGGTACGTCAGATATGCCGTGATGAACAAAACCCGTGCTTGGAAACCCGCAGCATGTGGGGACTGCTGAATTTTGACTATCAAATCCGCCTCATCGCGATAATCACCCATTACTGACAATTGCGGAACTAACAAGTCGGCCATGCTAGTGGCCCATCCAATGCAAAGATTTGCATATTGTTGCGCAGTAATAAATGTTTCGCCGGTATCCGCTTTATAGCAAAAAACCGGACCTGGTCCAGCGGGGCTTGATCCAAAAAGCTGACGGAATAGACCCATCGTGTTCTCCATTTGCTTTGATTGAAGAAAAGGTGCTATTGAACGATTCACCATTTTTCAGTTCACAGGTTGAAGATATTGTCTTCCCCTAGTCGTCATAAGATTTCGGAAAAAGCCGCTTCCTCGGTATTTCTATTGGATTCGGCGCGCGGCACAGCGCTGTCGCCAGTCTAGTTTGTCTTTTTTCTTTGCCATTGCTTCGGTCTGCTACGGCATTTTTGTATCAGCCTCGGTTGGGGGATGCAGATACGTAAGATTTCCACATTATTTGTGAGACTACAACCACCCCATGCTATTGGCAACGCGTCGCAGGTGTCGGCAATTGGCCGGCTTCCGCCGTTGGGCCAATGCAACCCAAGGCCGGACGGATGCAGGGTGCTGCCGATTTGGCGGACGCCGCGGCGAGGAGCCGTGCCAGGGGGTAGTCCGCCGGCGCTGTCCGACGACGCTGCCGGCCTCATCGGCAGCGGCTAGTTTCGCCGGCGGCCTGGCGCGGCCCCGCAGCAAGGGAACCCGCAGGGCGGGAGCCCATGAGGCGGCAACCTGCGTCCGTCCGGCCGAGTTCACCCACGAAATTCGCCGTCCCGTCAGCGCCGACTTTCAATCTGATCTGGCATGGTCACTGCCTTCAAGATACAGCACCGGCTCGCCAAGTCAGCGAACGCCAGCTTTCAATGTCGGCGACAGTCCCTCCGGCACGATGCCGCAGCCAACCAGGATCACGCGGCCGGATAATGCGCCCAATATGTCCAGGAAGTGACCGCAGCGAAATCAGTTCCGCAATTCACTCAGCAGTTCCGGGTGCCGGTCGAGAAGCCGAAACAGGTTGGTAACCGCAGGGAGTGGATGGGCCTTGCCCGTCTCGTAGCGGGAGAATGCATTCGGACCACCACCGGTGATGCGCGCGGCCTCTCGCTGGGTCAGCTTCAACTTTTTGCGGATCCTCGCCAGTTCCGCCGATTCCTGGGCGTCGATCTCGGCGGCAATGCGTTTGATGGCGTCGGCGAACCGCTCGCCTTCCCCGGCGTCGAATTCAACTTCGTGACAACGAGGGCAATGCCAACCGGCGACCTTCGGCACCACGGCTGCGTGGCCTTTGTATTCATAAGGCACATTCTTGACGGCATGCCGCAGAATTCCCTGTTCGCAGTTCAGGCATTCACGGGTCATCTCATTTCTCCTTGAACTGAATCACGATCGAACCATCCGCGCGCAACGTCAACTTGACATAAGCCACTTTGCCATTCGGCGTAAGGCAGTGATACACGTCCTGCCACACCTGGCTTGCCGCATGCGTCGTCATGCTCTTGTAAAAATCGGCTCGCGTCATTGCACACACCACGTCAATCGCGCCTGCAGAATCCAAACCCATGGTCTGAGCACCAATCAAGGCGGTGGCGGTAAAAGCATCCGCACCACGCTGCCGAACAGCGAGCTTTACGGCAGCCAACTCGTAGTGGGGCCTACGCTTTTCCATTTCGCGATATTAACCTATAAGGTTATCCTACGCAAGCACGGGAACCCGCAGGGCGAAAGCCCATGAGGCGGCACCCTGCGTCCGTCAGGTCGACGCAACCCGCCTAAATTGCCGTACCGCCGGCGACGCCTTTCAAGCCTTCAACTCCAGCGGCAGCCCCGCCGCCACCAGCGTGACCCGGGAACAGCGCGCCGCCACTTCCTGGTTCAGGCGCCCCTGTTCGTCGGCGAAGCGCCGCGCCAGATCATTGATCGGCACGATGCCCCAGCCGACCTCGTTGCTGACCAGGATGATCCGTCCGGGCAGATTATCCAGACTGTCCAGCAGTTGGCTGCGCTCGGGTTCGAGGCCCGGCCCGAGCATCAGGTTGGACAGCCACAGCGTCAGGCAATCGACCAGCAGCAGCCGATCGGCGCCGGCATGGGCGCGCAGCGCGGCGGCAAGCCGTACCGGCTCTTCCGCCGTTTGCCAATGTGGCGGACGGCGTTGCCGATGGTGGGCGATGCGACTCGCCATTTCCTCGTCGCCGACGGTCGCCGTGGCGATGTAGGTCACCGCCAGCCCGGATTCGCTTGCGCGCCGCTCCGCCAGCGCGCTCTTGCCCGAGCGGGCACCGCCGATGATGAGTTCGATAGCCATGCGGAAAGCCTAGCACGGCCGGTACCGTCTTTCGCTAAAGTAAGGGGCCTGCGGCAACCCGTCCGCGCCATTCGAGGAAACGCCATGGCCGCATCCGCCACGCCCAAACGCAAGAGCGCCCCGCGCAAGGCCGCGCCTGCGCGCACACGCAAGGTCGAGCCGGTGGTCGTCGACAACGGCCTGGTGGACCAGATGCGGGCGATGGCCGGCAAGGTGCTCGATGCCGGTGCCGCCACGGTCGGCGCCGCCGCGACCCTGAAGACCGCCGCTGCCCGATACCCGCGACGAAGTGCTGGCTCTGGCCAACGCGCTAAGTGCGGAGGTGGAATCCGATGTTTTCCTCGGTCGCGAGGCGAGCACGCGCAAGGTGCTGGAACTCGATCTGTCGAAACGGCGCATCGTCGCTTTCGCCACCCATGGCTTGCTGCCCGGCGATTTTCCAGGGGTCGCCGAGCCGGCTCTGGCGCTGGCCAATCCAGGCGATGGCAAACACGGCCTGCTGACCTTGAGCGACGTGCTCGGCCTCAAGCTCGATGCCGACTGGGTCGTGCTGAGCGCGTGCAATACCGCGGCCGGCGAGGGTGCCGGCGCGGATGCGATCTCGGGCCTCGGGCGCGGCTTCTTCTATGCCGGCAGCCGCGCCCTGCTCGTCACACATTGGCCGGTTGAATCGGCCTCGGCGCGGATGCTCGTCAGCGACATCTTTGTTCGTTACGCCGCCGATCCATCCCTGTCCCGCGCCGAGGCTCTGCGCCTGGCCATGCTTGCCCTGATGAATACCGACGGCGTGGAATTTGCTCATGCCCATCCGCTGTTCTGGGCTCCCTACTCGGTGGTCGGCGACGGCGGGCGGCGCCGTTAGTCCCGATCGTCAGCATTCATCCGATCGAACGCCTCGGACGCTCGCCGTATTGCTGCCAACAAAACGTAGAACAATTGTTGTGACACAGTAAGATTGATTTTTGCCAAAACCAGTCGCCATCCGACACCCAGGCATTGCGACTTCGGGATCCGGGCTTAGACATCAATGACGGGGAGAACCACGCGTGGACACATTCCAAAGCATTGACGCCTTCGTCCGCGTTGCGGAGGCGAAGAGTTTCGTCGAGGTTGCTCGCCAGATGGCGGTTTCCAAGTCGGTGATCACGACGCGCATCCAGCAACTGGAGGAGTTCGTCGGCGCTCCCCTGTTTCACCGCAGCACCCGCCACGTAGGGCTTTCGGAAATCGGCGAGGTCTATTTTCGTGAGTGTGCCGACCTGATTTCGCGTGCAAACGAGCTGGTCGACCAGATGCGCGAGTCACGCGGGTCTCCCACCGGAACCCTGCGCGTCCATGCGCTGCCCGGATTCGTGCTGGGACACATGGCGCATTTGCTCAACCGGTTTCAGGATCGCTATCCCGGAATCGCCATCGATCTGGTGGTCAACGACATCGTGGTCGATCCGGTCAAGGAAGGCTTCGATTGCGCACTGCAGATATTTCCGCCGGCCACCGAAGACTTGATCGAGCGCAGGCTGTTTCCGGTGAGGCGGATCTTCTGCGCCTCGCCGTCATACCTGGAGCGACATGCGCCGATCGTCGAACCGGAGGATCTGCAGTGCCATCGCCTGGGCCTCTACTCGCGCTACCCGACGCGCGACAAATGGGTTTTCGACGGACATCACCGCAAGGTCCTGCTCGACCTGAAACCGTCGCTGCGCACCAATAGCGTTCATATGCTGCGCGACTATGCGGTCGACGGCGGCGGAGTGGTGTGCATTCCCACCGTTGTCGCATCCGAGGAAATCGTGGCCGGACGCCTGAAACTGCTGCTGGGCAACTACAGGCTGTCCAACTTCTGGTTGTCCGCCGTGTTTCCGAAAACGCAGCGCAACATGTTCAAACTGCGGCTGTTCCTGGACGACCTTTCGGGAAACTTTGCGGGCGACCCGCAATGGGATCAGGCCCTGCTGGGCCACGGCTTGCCGCTTTCCTGATCGATCTCCGCCGGCCACGGCGGCGCGTCCCGGGAGATCTGGTGCCCGACGCGGAATTGCTGCGTCGCGACATCGCATTGTTCGAAAAAACAGAACACCACGGTCGCCTGGCGACGGCTTCTCTTTGCCGTCCCGCCTCTCTACAGTGCCGTACCAGCAGGGCAAGCGAGAGCTCGCCGATGGCTGACCAACTAAATTTTCTGCGGAGGTTTTCATGACTGAATTTGTAACCCGGTTTGGTTCCCTCAAGGATTTCGACAAGGGCCACATCGAAATCATCAATGACAATCCGAAGTACTACGTCTTTTCGAACGTCTTCGAAGTTGCAAACGGCGCGAAGCCCTATGAAAAGGTCGCCGTCGCGAAGAACCTCGAATACGTGATCGAGGCCATTCGGGCTGAAGGTACGTCGGGATGGATGGCCGCTTCTCACGATGAGTTCTGCATCGTGATGGACGGGCAGGTGGACATCGAATTCGTCAAGCTCGACAACCCCGATGCCGTTGCTCCCGCGAGCAAGGAAGGTACGGTTGCCGTTCAGGGCGAGCCGAAGGGCAAGCGCATGGGTTCCATCCGCCTGGGGCATGGTCATCAGGCCTTGCTGCCCAAGGGTGCTGCGTATCGGTTCAGCAGCGCCGGGACCTCGGTCATGGTCCAGCAGTCGATCCTCGGCGATCTGACGGTCCAGAAATGGGGCGAGATCTGCTACAGCTGACCGACGCCGCCGCCACCCAACCCTGAACACGCAATCGAGGAGATAGAACATGAATGCAATCGCTGAAAAGATTCCCGCAACCGTCGCCGGCTACAAGACCTTCGAACTGGGCGGTTTCACCTTTCTGCGTGACGAATACTTCGTCACCATCACCTGGCCGGTCAAGGATCGTCGCCAGTCCCATACCATGAGTGCCGACGCCTTCCTGCGCGCGCTGATGCGCGACGTGGCCTGGGGCTTCTTCTACGGCGTGGTGAACTTCGACCATGTGTTTGGCACTCGCAACCTCTACGGCAAGGTCGAATTCTTCGGTGGCCGCCTCAACGAGCACTATCACAACAACGGCCTGTCCTATGTCGAAGTGTTCGACACCCCTCGGGCCATGAAGCTGATCAAGGAAATCCTTGCCGACTGGTGCAACGAAGGCTTCGACCCCTTTGCCGCCCCCCTGGAAACCGGCGACGCCGCGTTTGGCGAAAAACACGGCAACAACCTCAAGGCCATCGACCGCTTCCGCGTCGCCACCAGGCGCATGCCCGGTCTCGACGGCGATTCGCCCCTGCGCGGCGACGACAACGGCTATGCGATCAATCGTGCGTTTGCCGATGTGGCGCAGGACAAACCGGTGATCAAGGCCGAGCCGGGCTTCGAGGGAGAACTTCACGCCTTCAACCTGTTTGCCTACCTGTCCCGCTCGGACGTGACCTGGAATCCCTCGGTCACCTCGGTATGCAAGAACAGTCTGTTCTGTCCGACCACGGAAGAGTACATCCTGCCGATCATCCACGGCAACGATCGCGTCGAGTGGTTCCTCCAGTTCTCCGATGAAATCATGTGGAACATCACCGACAAGGAAACGGGTCGCCCGCGCGCCCGCGTCCTGATGAAGGCAGGTGACGTTGCCGCCATGCCGGCAGACATCGCCCACCAGGGATTTTCCAAGAAGCGCTCGATGCTTCTGGTCTGGGAGAACGGCAATCCGGGCATCGTCAAGATGCACGAGTCGGGCGAGATTCCGCCCTACCCCGTGACTTTCTAAGACCACCTCCGCACTCCCCAGCGGAACCCGGGCGCCTCGCGCCCGCCTTGGAGCACCCTTGCGGGTGCTCCGGCAGGGGCCCTTTTCCCCAAAAGAAGGGCGCCAAACAGAGAGGCCGCAGTGAAGCCAATACAAAACAAGCTGTTCATCAGCGGGAAATTCGTCGATGCATGCGACGGCGCAAGCATCGATGTCCTCAATCCGCATGACAATTCGGTGATCACCCGGGTTGCCGAAGCGAAGGCCGCCGATGTCGATCTGGCGGTGCAGGCGGCGGCCCGTGCATTTCCGAAGTGGAGCGCCATGGCCGCCGCCGAGCGCGGCAAGCTGCTGCTGAAGCTTGCCGATCGGATAGAGGCTGAAGCCGACGATCTGGCACGGCTGGAGGCGATGGATACCGGCCACCCGATTCGCGATGCACGTCAGATCGATGTCCTGCGAACCGCCGCCTGCTACCGCTACTTCGGCGGCATGGCGGACAAGTTCCAGGGCAGCGTCGTTCCCGTGGAACCGGGCTTCCTCAATTATGTACAGCGCATGCCGATCGGCGTCGTCGGCCAGATCGTGCCCTGGAACTTCCCGCTGATGTTCACCAGCTGGAAGATGGGCCCGGCCCTGGCGGCCGGCAATACCGTAGTCATGAAGCCGGCCGAAATCACGCCGCTGTCTACGCTCCGGATAGCGGAAATGATGGCGGAAATCGGCTTTCCCGAAGGCGTGGTGAATATCGTCGTCGGCTATGGCGCCACGGCGGGGCAACATCTTGCCGAGCATCCTGGCGTCGGCAAGATCGCCTTCACCGGTTCGACGGCGGTAGGCCGCCGGATCGTCGAGGCCTCCAAGGGCAACCTGAAACGGGTTCAGCTCGAGCTGGGCGGCAAGGGCGCAAACATCGTGTTCGAGGATGCCGACATCGCCGCTGCGGTCAACGGCTCGGCCTGGGCGATCTTCCACAACCAGGGGCAGGCCTGTATCGCGGGCTCCCGCCTGGTCGTCCATGAGCGTGTGGCGGACGAGTTCCTCGATCGTTTCGTCGGCCTGGCAAAATCGATCCGCGTGGGCGACCCGCTTGACCCCGAAACGGAAATGGGCCCGTTGACGTCGGCCCTGCATCGCGATCGGGTCTTGTCCTACGTCGGGGTCGCGCGCGACCAGGGCGGCAGCATACTCACGGGCGGCAAGGCGCCGAACAACGCGGGCCTGGCTGCCGGCTGCTACGTCGAGCCCACGGTGGTGCGTGCCAAGCCGACTGACCGCGTCTCCCAGGAGGAAGTCTTCGGCCCCTTCGTCACCGTGACGACATTCAGGAACGACGACGAAGCGCTCCAGATAGCGAACTCCACCGAATACGGCCTCGGCAGCGGTCTGTGGACGCGCGACCTGTCGCGTGCCCACAAGATGGCGGCTGCGATTCGTGCCGGCATGGTCTGGATCAACAGCTACAAGCGGGTCAATCCCGGTTCGCCGTTCGGCGGCGTGGGCCAGTCCGGCTATGGCCGAGAAATGGGCTTCGAGGCCATGCACGACTACACCGAGGCCAAGTCGGTCTGGGTCAATGTCGATGCCGTGATTCCGCCGCACTTCAAGCGCTGAGGACCCGATGATCAGCAAATTGTTCGATTCCGTCGCCGCGGCAGTCGCCGACATCCAGGACGGCGCTACCGTGATGATCGGCGGCTTTGGCACCGCCGGCATGCCCTCGGAACTGATCGACGGCCTGATCGGGAATGGCGCTCGCGATCTGGTGGTGGTCAACAACAACGCCGGCAATGGCGAGACGGGCCTGGCCGCGCTGCTGAAGGCGGGTCGCGTGCGCAAGATCATCTGTTCGTTTCCGCGCCAGGCCGACTCCCAGGTCTTCGACGCGCTCTACCGTGCCGGAAAAATCGAACTCGAACTCGTACCCCAGGGCAACCTGGCCTGCCGCATCGAAGCCGCCGGCGCGGGACTCGGAGCGATCTTCACGCCAACGGGCTACGGCACCGCGCTGGCGGAAGGCAAGGAAACGCGCCGGATAGCGGGCCGCGACTATGTGCTGGAGCTACCCATCCGTGCCGACGTGGCGCTGATCAAATGCCATATCGCCGATCGCTGGGGAAATCTCACCTACCGCAAGACGGCGCGCAACTTCGGCCCGATCATGGCCCGCGCGGCGGCGACCACCATCGTCCAGGCGGATCATGTCGTCGCACTCGGGCAGATCGATCCGGAAGTGATCGTAACCCCCGGCATATTCGTCAAGCGCGTGGTCGAGGTCGCGCGGGCCGACCGTTTGCCGCTGGCCGCATGAGGCATACATGACACAGGACATCCAACGCATGAGTCGCGATCAACTGGCCGCACGGGTGGCACGCGACATACCGGAGGGCGCCTACGTGAATCTCGGCATCGGCGCGCCGACACAGGTGGCGAACTACCTTCCGCCCGACCGGGAGATCTTCCTGCAAAGCGAGAACGGACTTCTCGGCATGGGCCCCGCGCCTGCCAAGGGCCAGGAGGATCCCGAACTGATCAACGCCGGAAAGCAGCCGGTAAGCCTGCTGCCCGGGGGATCCTACTTTCATCATGGCGACTCGTTCGCCATGATGCGCGGCGGCCACCTGGACATCTGCGTCCTCGGCGCCTTCCAGGTCGCGGTGAATGGCGACCTCGCCAACTGGCATACCGGCGCAGCGGATGCGATCCCCGCGGTCGGCGGTGCCATGGACCTCGCCATCGGGGCCAAGCAGGTCTTCGTCATGATGGACCTGCTGACCAAATCGGGCGAGAGCAAGCTGGTCGAGCGTTGCAGCTATCCGCTGACCGGAGTGAGCTGCGTAGACCGGATCTATTCGGATCTCGCGGTGATCGACATCGACGCGAACGGCCCGCGCGTGATCGAAATGGTCCCCGGCCTGGATATCGAAACGCTGCGGGCAATGACCGGGGTCGATCTCAAGTTCACCGGGGTGCAGGCATGAAGGCGTTCAGCTACCAGAATCTGCCGACGCGGGTGGTCTTCGGCAACGGCGCCCTCGCCAGCCTGAATGCCGAGATCGAACGGCTCGGAGCCAGTTCCGCGCTGGTTCTCTGTACGCCGCAGCAGCGCGACAGCGCCGAGTACGTGGCCAGGCTGCTGGGCAGTCGGGCGGCGGCAATCTATGACAAGGCGGCAATGCATGTTCCGATCGAGACTGCGGAGGACGCGCGTCAAGTCGCAAGGCAAGTCGGCGCGGACTGCTGCGTCGCGATAGGCGGCGGCTCGACGGTTGGCCTGGGGAAGGCGATCGCGATGACCTCCTCCCTGCCGATCCTGGCGATACCGACGACATTTGCCGGATCGGAAATGACACCGATCTACGGCATCACCGAAGGCGGGCTCAAGCGCACCGGCCGCGATCCACGGGTATTGCCGAAAACCGTGATCTACGACCCTGTCCTGACGGCAACCCTGCCGCCGCTGATTGCGGCAACCAGCGGCATGAATGCCATCGCCCATGCCGTCGAGGCGCTGTACGCGCAGGATGCAAACCCGATCATCAGCCTGATGGCGGAAGAGAGCATCCGCGCATTGGCATCGAGCCTGCCCAGGGTAGTCAGGAACCCGGCCGACACGGATGCGAGCTCCGACGCACTCTATGGCGCCTGGCTGGCCGGCGCCTGTCTTGGCGCGGTCGGCATGGCGATCCATCACAAGCTCTGCCACACCCTGGGCGGGACCTTCAACCTGCCACACGCCGAAATGCACACCATCGTCCTGCCGCATTCGGTGGCCTACAACCGCCGGGCCACTCAGGAGGCCATGGCCCGCGTGGGACGGGCGCTTGGCGGCGTCGAGGCGGCAACCGGTCTCTTCGATCTGGCCAAGTCGCTGGGCGCGCCGATGTCGCTTGCCGAAATCGGCATGCCCGACGATGGACTGGAGAAGGCCGCCCGATTGGCCACCGAGAACCCTTACTACAACCCGAGACCAATTGAGCGTGAGGCGATTCTCGAACTCTTGAGAAGTGCTCAGGCGGGACGCCGTCCCACCGTTGCCGACATCTGACCACCGCAGCACGTGACACACAACAGGAGATAAATATGACTGAATACACCACACTGTCGAAACTTGCCGTCGATCGCCGTCGCGCACTCAGGATCCTTGGCGGCGCCGCGCTGGCCGCCGGGTCCATGGGCCTTCCCGGTGCCGTGTTTGCGCAGGCCGGGCGCAAGATCAAGATCGGCTTCGTGACACCGAAGACCGGCCCCCTGGCGCCTTTTGCCGAGGCGGACAGCTTCGTGATCGAGCAGATGCGCAAGTTGTTTGCCGACGGATTGCAGATCGGCGGCGCCAGGTACCCGGTGGAAATCATCGTCAAGGACAGCCAATCGAACCCGAATCGCGCCGCCGGCGTCGCCACCGATCTGATCGTCAAGGACAAGATCGACCTGATGCTCGTATCCTCGACGCCGGAAACGACCAATCCGGTTTCGGATCAATGCGAGCTGAACAAGAAGCCCTGCATCTCCACCGTCGCCCCGTGGCAGCCCTGGTTCTTCACCCGCGGCGGCAAGCCGGAAAAGGGCTTCGACTGGACCTATCACTTCTTCTGGGGCCTGGAAGACCTGATCGGCGTCTTCTCGAGCATGTGGGAGTCCGCCGGCACGAACAAGGTCGTCGGCGCCCTGTGGCCCAACGACGGTGACGGCAACGCCTGGGGCGACGCCAAGCTCGGATTCCCACCCGTGCTGACCAAGGGCGGCTATACCGTGGTCGATCCCGGCCGCTATCAGAACCTGACTTCGGACTACTCGGCGCAGATCGCCAGGTACAAGGACGCCAAGGTGGAAATCCTTACCGGCGTGCCGATCCCTCCCGACTTCACCACCTTCTGGAACCAGGCCATGCAAAAGGGCTTCAAGCCGAAGGTCGCGACCGTCGGCAAGGCCCTGCTGTTCCCGTCGTCGGTCGAGGCCCTGGGCGCCAATGGTGACGGTCTTTCCTCCGAAGTGTGGTGGACGCCGAAGCATCCGTTCAAGTCGTCGCTTACCGGGCAATCCACGCAGGCGCTGGCCGATTCCTACGAAGCCGCGAGCAAGAAGCAATGGACCCAGCCGCTGGGCTTCGCCCATGCCTTGTTCGAGATCGCCGTCGATGTGCTGAAGCGCAGCAAGGACCTGAACAGCCCCGCCGCCATTCGCGACGCGATTGCCGCCACCAGGCTCGACACCATCGTCGGACCGATCAGTTGGCAGGGCGGCCCGGTGAAGAACGTGGCCAAGACTCCGCTGGTCGGCGGTCAGTGGCGCAAGGGCGGAAAGCACAAGTACGAACTGGTGATCGTGGAGAACTCTCAGGCGAAGATGATCCCGGTTCAGGACAAGCTGAAGCCCATCGGCGGTTGATCCCGGGGAACTGGTCGATGAATTTCCGGAGCAGCCCATGAGCGAGCCATTGTTGCGTGTCGAGCACGTAAGCAAGAACTATGGCGCTCTCCGGGTCACTGACAACCTGAGCTTCTCGCTCAAGGAGGGAGAAGCCCTGGGCGTGCTGGGGCCGAACGGTGCCGGGAAATCGACCATGTTCAACCTGGTGACCGGCGATGTCCGCCCGGATCAGGGGCAGGTCTTCTATGCCGGCACCGACATCACCGGATTGTCGCCCTCGGACCGCTGCAAGCGGGGAATCGGCAGGTCATACCAGGTACCGCATCCACTGGCCGGCATGACGGTGTTCGAGAATCTGCTGGTGGGTGCCTTCTACGGCGCCGAGCTGGCAGAGGATGAAGCCTACGAACACTGCGTCGGGGTGCTCAGGCGCACCGGGCTGACGCACCGGGCCAACAAGCTCGCGGGATCGCTGACCCTGCTCGATCGCAAGCGGCTGGAACTGGCGCGGGCGCTGTCGACCAAACCGAAACTGCTTCTGCTCGACGAAATCGCCGGCGGACTGACCGACCAGGAAGCAGGCGCGCTGGTCGGGACCATCGATGCCATCCGCGAGGAGGGCGTCTCCATCGTCTGGATCGAGCATGTGGTCAAGGCCCTGCTGGCGGTGGTCGACCGGCTGATCGTGATCAACTTCGGCGCCTTGCTCATTGAAGGAGATCCTGTCGAAGTCATGGCCAGCCACGAGGTCCGCGAAGTCTATATGGGGATCGAGGCATGAGCTTGCTCCGCACCCGGGAACTGACCGGTTTCTATGGCGACTTTCAGGCGCTGTTCGGGATCGACTTCGAGATATCGGCTGGCGAGGTGGTTTCCATCATCGGCTCCAACGGCGCCGGAAAGTCGACCTTCCTGCGCAGTCTGGTGGGCCTGAACAAAGTCTCGGAGGCGATGGTCGAGTTTGACGGCAAGTGCGTTGGCGGCATGGCCCCCTACGACATCGTCAAGCTGGGGATTGCGCTGGTACCGGAAGGGCGACGGCTCTTCCCGAGCCTGACCGTCGAGGAAAACCTGCGCCTCGGCGGCAATCCCGGACGAAGCGGCGCCTGGACCCTGGAACGTATCTACGACATGTTCCCGATCCTTGCCGAGCGCCGCAAAAGCCCGGGGACGGCGCTGTCCGGCGGCCAGCAACAGATGGTTGCCATCGGTCGCGCCCTGATGTCCAACCCGCGCCTTTTGCTCTGCGACGAACTGTCCCTGGGGCTTGCGCCGCTGGTGATCCGCGACATCTACGGCAGCATGCCGAGGATACTGGAGAGCGGCGCGGCGGTCGTCGTGGTCGAACAGGACATCGGGCAAGCCACCCGCATCGCCGACCGCGTGTACTGCTTCCAGGAAGGGCGCGTCTCGCTCACGGGTGCGTCGTCCGGGTTGACGCGCGAGCAGATCTCCGACGCCTACTTTGGCAGCCATCACTGAAAGCCGCCGATGATCAACATCCTCGACACCATCATGCAGGGACTGCTCCTCGGCGGGCTGTACGCCCTGTTCGCCACGGGACTATCGCTTGCCTTCGGGATCATGCGCTTCGTCAATATCGCCCATGGCGACTTCATCGTGCTGGGCGCCTTTGCCTCGCTTGCCCTGATCCAGTGGCTGCCGATGCATCCGCTGCTGACCCTGCTCATCGTCCTGCCCGCGCTGGCGGTCATGGGCTATTGGGCGCAACGGCTGGTCTACAACCGCACGCTCGGCCGCGACATCATGCCGCCCCTGCTGGTTACCTTCGGCCTATCGGTAATGCTGCAAAACGGTTTGCTGGAGATGTTTTCCGGCGACTCGCGCCGCCTCGATGCGGGAGATCTCACCACGGCAAGCATCGACCTCGGCGGAGGCCTGGCGATCGGAGTCTTTCCCCTGATCACCCTGGTCATTGCCATTGCCCTGCTCGCAGGCCTGCAGTACCTCTTTTCGCGCACGGCGATCGGCCGCGCGCTGCGTGCTACCTCGGACGACCCGGAAATCGTCCAGTTGATGGCAGTCGACAGCCGCAAGGTCTACGGCGTCGCCATGGCGATCGCCTCGGCAACCGTGGGGCTGGCCGGAGTCATCCTCGGCATGACCAAGGCCTTCGATCCGCTGCTCGGGCCGCCGCAGCTTCTGTTTGCCTTCGAAGCCGTGATCATCGGCGGACTGGGTTCGCTCTGGGGAACCCTGGCCGGCGGAATGGTGCTAGGCGTCGCCCAGGCCGTGGGATTCCGCTTCGACCCGGGCTGGGGAATCCTGTTCGGGCACCTTGCGTTCATGGCCATTCTCCTGGTGAAACCCCAGGGCCTGTTTCCCAAGACCCGCGATTGACATTCACGATTCATCGGAACCCATGACTACGGCCGCTTTTGTCGTCGAACGCAGCACCCCCGCCGCCCGTGCCGGTCTCAACACCGGGCTGGCACTCATCATCGCCGGAGCAAGCCTGCCGCTGTGGGCCGGCAACGACACGATGATCACCCTGGTCGAGTTCTTCTATTTTCTGGCGCTGGCCCAGATGTGGAATCTGCTGGCGGGCTACGGGGGCCTGATATCCATCGGTCAGCAGGCCTTTGTCGGCCTGGGTGCGTATTCGCTGGTGGTGATGGCCGTCTTTGGCGGCGTCAATCCCTTCATCGCGGTTCCACTGGCGGGCATCGTTGCGGGCGTCGTGGCCTGGCCTTCCGCCAGGATCCTGTTCCGCCTGCAAGGCCCTTACTTCGCCATCGGCAGCTGGGTTCTGGCCGAGATTCTGCGCCTGGTGTTCTCCAACTACAGCGCGCTGGGCGGCGGCAGCGGAATCAGCATCACCGAATCCGTCAGCGCGATCGACGAATGGTGGCGCGATGCCCTGAGCTACTGGCTGGCATTGGCCGTCGGCGCCGGTTCCATGACCGCCGTCTATCTCCTGCTGCGCTCGAAACAGGGCCTGGCCCTCACGGCGGTGCGCGATTCCGAAACGGCATCGGAGAGCATCGGGGTCTCGGTCGGCCGGATCAAGCTGCAGGTATATCTTGCGTCGGCGATCGGCACGGGAATCATCGGCGCCCTCATATTCCTGACCAAGCTGCGCGTGTCGCCCGAAGCGGCCTTCTCGATGGAGTGGTCGGCGCTGATCATTTTCATCGTCATCATCGGCGGCGTCGGTACCATCGAGGGTCCACTGGTCGGGACGATTCTCTACTTCGTGCTCCGCAATTTTCTTGCCGATTATGGTTCCTGGTACATGATCCTGCTGGGCGCGATTGCGGTAATTGCGATGCTGTTCATGCGCAAAGGAATCTGGGGCTGGTTCGCGCAGCGATTCGATGTCCAGCTTTTTCCACTGCAGCGCCGACTGACCATTGCGGACGACAAGGCGCCATCAGGTCAACCATCCGACACGCAAAAACATGACTGACGCCTATATCTGCGACGCGATTCGCACGCCCATCGGGCGCTACGGGGGAACCCTGTCTTCCATCCGCGCCGACGATCTCGGAGCCTTGCCGATCAAGGTGCTGATGGCCCGCCACCCGGATTTGGACTGGGCCGCGGTGGACGACGTGATCTACGGCTGCGCCAACCAGGCGGGCGAGGACAACCGCAATGTGGCGCGCATGGCGGGGCTGCTCGCCGGGCTGCCGGTCGATGTTCCCGGCAGCACGGTCAATCGGCTTTGCGGTTCGGGCATGGATGCCATAGGAATTGCCGCGCGCGCGATCAAGTCGGGCGAAGCCTCCCTGATGCTGGCGGGAGGTGTGGAAAGCATGAGTCGCGCGCCCTTCGTCATGCCCAAGGCGGAAAGCGCGTTCTCGCGCAGCAACGCGGTGCACGACACGACCATAGGCTGGCGCTTCATCAATGCGCTGATGAAGGCGCAGTATGGCGTCGACTCGATGCCGCAGACCGCCGACAATGTTGCCGCCGATTTCCGGATCAGTCGCGCCGACCAGGATGCCTTTGCACTGCGTTCCCAGCAGCGCTGGGCGGCCGCCCACGCCGCCGGCCGCTTCGCCGACGAGATCGCGCCGGTCATGATCCCGCAAAGGAAGGGCGAGCCGAACGCCTTCACCACCGACGAGCATCCGCGGCCGGAGACCACCCTGGAACAACTGGCCACGCTCAAAGGGGTCAATGGTCCCGGCCTTACGGTCACCGCCGGGAATGCATCGGGGGTTAACGACGGAGCCTGCGCCCTGGTTCTGGCCTCCGCACCCGCTGCAAAAGCACATCACTTGACACCCAGGGCCCGTGTCGTGGCCATGGCCACAGCCGGCGTGGCCCCTCGCATCATGGGCTTTGGTCCCGCGCCCGCGGTCCGGAAGGTGCTGGCCATGACGGGATTGAGCCTTTCGCGGATGGACGTCATCGAGCTCAACGAAGCCTTTGCCGCCCAGGCGCTGGCGGTGACGCGCGAGCTTGGATTGGCCGACGACGATCCCAGGGTCAATCCCAATGGCGGAGCGATCGCCATGGGTCACCCGCTGGGCATGAGCGGCGCGCGCCTGGTGACCACCGCCATGTACCAGTTGCAGCGCAGCGGCGGCCGGCATGCGCTGTGCACCATGTGCATCGGCGTCGGTCAGGGCATTGCCATGATCATTGAAAAAGTCTGAGCAAGGAGGAAGAACGGACATGCGCAATTTGACCGAAGAGAATCTGACGGATGCGGTCCTCGGACGACTGTCCGACTGCGGCAATCCACGGATCAGGCAAGTCACGGCCTCACTGATCCGCCATCTCCATGCCTTCATCCGCGATGTGGAGCCGACGCCGCAGGAGTGGTTTGCGGGCATCCAGTTCCTCACCGACACTGGGAAGATCTGCGACGACAAGCGGCAGGAGTACATTCTGTTTTCCGATACCATCGGCGTCTCGATGCTGGTCGATGCGATCAACAACCGGAAGCCGATCGGCGCGACCGAGTCCAGCGTGCTTGGTCCCTTCTATGTGGAAGGCGCCCCTGAACGGAGTTCGGGCGCAGACCTGGCTCCTGGCGAGGGGCCCGGTGTGCTTGTCAGTGGAATGGTCACCAGCACCGATGGCACGCCCCTGCCGGACGCAGTTCTGGATATCTGGCAAACGGCGCCGAACGGCCTCTACCATGTCCAGGACAGTGCGGCGCCCGAGCACCATCTCTGCGGCAAGCTACATGCCGGACCGGACGGCCGCTACAGTTTCCGTACGCTGAAGCCCGTTTCATATCCGATCCCCACCGACGGCCCGGTCGGGAAGTTCCTCGAGGAGCTCGGACGTCATCCCTACCGGCCCGCCCACATCCACTTCATCGTTTCGGCGCCGGGCTTCAAGCCGGTCATCACCCAGCTGTTCACCGAAGGAGATGAGTTCATCGAAACCGACGCGGTCTTCGGCGTGAAGAACTCGCTGGTCGTGAACTACCTGCCGGACGGCGAGGAATGGAAGATGGATTTCGATTTTGTGCTCGAACCCCAACACTGACCCGGGGAGTGAAGAAATGTACTTTCTCGTTCTCGGCACGGATCATGCGGGCAAGGCCAAGGTCCGCGCGGAAACCCGGGCCAGCCATCGGACATTCCTGCGCAGCCCTGGAGGACATCGGGTGAAGGTCCATCTCGGCGGCCCGACCCTGACGGTCGATGGCCAGGAGATGAATGGCACGCTATTGGTCGTGGAAGCGGAGGATATTGCCGCCGTGGCGGATTTCATGGCGGACGATCCCTACTCACGCGCAGGCCTCTTCAAGTCGATCGAAATTCGCCCCTGGTCCTGGTCCCTGGGGGCGCCGGAGGGAAGCCCGCATGACATGGCAACAGCATCCTGACTGTCCGGCGAATGGCGCGCGCCTGTGTGCCGTCGCGGACATACCCGACGGCGGCGGCCTGGAAGTGGCATTCGGCGCCGGCAGCGAAAACTTCAAGATCCTGCTGTTGCGCCAGGAGGCGCGGGTGTGGAGTTATGTGAATCGCTGCCCGCACTTCTCCCTGCCCTTGAACTATGAGCCGCAGAACTTCATCGCATCGGAAGGATTGATCATGTGCGCCCATCACACCGCCTTCTTCAGGATTGAAAGTGGCGAATGCGTCGATGGGCCGTGTGCAGGCACCGGGCTGACGGTGCTTCCTGCCTATTGCCACGGCGGAGAGGTGTACTTCGGCAGCCGCCATCACGGGATGGAGACAGCATGACGCAACCTGACACCACCAGACACAAGGCCCTGGGCTACGTTCGCGACGAACATCGTTCGATGGCTGCCGTGGTCCACGCGCTGGAGTTCCTGGCGAAGCGCGTCGTCAAAGGCGGCACGCCGGACATGCCTTTGCTGGGGGCAATCGTTCACTACCTGACCCAGTTTTCCGAACGGCTTCACCATCCTGCGGAGGACAGGTACCTGTTTGCACCTTTGCGTGCAAAGACGCGCGAGTCGCGCGATGTGATCGACGCGCTGGAGATCGAGCACCAGGCCAGCGAAGAACGAGCAGCGAGCCTTTCGACTGCGCTCAATCGGCTTGCTGCCGGGGTTCCCGGCGCCGACCGCGAATTTCTCGACATCGTCGACCGCTATGCGCAGTTCTACTGGAGCCACATGATGCGGGAGGAGACATTGATCCTGCCGCTTGCGGAACGAGTCCTTTCCGATGCCGACTGGGAGGCGGCGCTGGAAGGGTTTCGTTCAAATCATGACCCGATGTATGCAAACGATACGGCAAACGAATTCGAGGTGCTGTTCCGCCGCATCGTGCATCTGACCCCGGAGCCTGTCGGCATGGGCGGGAAGCACTGAGACGGCACCTGCCTGCGGCCGCCGCACCGAACCACGATCCACCCGGCCTTACTTGAGTTCCAGCGGCAGCCCGGCCACGACCAGCGTGACGCGCTGGCAGGCCGCCGCCACTGCCTGATTCAGCCGCCCCTGTTCGTCGGCGAAACGGCGCGCGAGTTCGTTGGCCGGCACGATGCCCCAGCCGACCTCGTTGCTGACCAGGATCACGCGGCCAGGCAATGCGCCCAGCGCGTCGAGGAAGCGGCCGCGCTCCGGCTCCAGTCCCGGGCCCAGCAGCAGGTTGGAAAGCCACAGTGTCAGGCAATCGACCAGCAGCACGCGCCCGGTCGCAGCCTCGCGACGCAGGGCCTCGGCCAGGTGCAGGGGCTCCTCTATCGTGCGCCAGTGCGCCGGCCGGCGCTCGCGGTGATGCGCGATGCGCTGCGCCATTTCATCGTCGCCGACGGTGGCCGTGGCGACGTAGGCCACCGCCAGTCCGGATTCCGCCGCGCGCCGCTCAGCCAGGTGGCTCTTGCCCGAGCGCGCGCCGCCGATGACGAGTTCGATGCTCATGGCGGAAAGCCTAGCACGGGCAAGACGAACTTTCGTTAAAGTAGGGCCAGCCACAAAACCGGAAAAGGAATGCCATGGTCGCCTCCGCCAAGCCCGCACGCAAAGCCCCGGCGCGCCCGCGCCGCGCCGCGCCGGAACCTGCACCGATCGAAGCGGCGGAGAACGGACTGGTGGAGCAGATGCGGGCCATGGCCGGCAAGGTGCTCGATGCCGGTGCCGCCACGGTCGGCGCCGCCGCGACCCTGAAGACCGCCGCCGGCGTCGCCCGCGCATTGAGCCAGGGCAAGACCATGGAGGCCGCCGCCGACGTGCTCAAGGCGGTGATGCCCGGCCTTGCCGAACCCGGCGTCTGGGTACGAACCGGCGCCGCCCTGAAACGCCTGCGCCAGACGGCCGGACTCACGGTCACCGAGGTCGGCGCCGCGATCAACCTCAAGGACCCGTCGCTGATCGAGGCCTGGGAGCGCGGCCGAATCGCCGTACCCTTCGAGATCGTCCTGCGCCTGGCCGCCGTGCTGGGGCGCAACGACCCGATCGGTTTCGTCATGAAGTTCACCCGATCCTCCAACCCCGACGTCTGGCGCGCGCTGGAGAACCTCGGCGTCGGCAAGCTGCTGATCCAGTCGGCGCGCGAGCGCGAGTTCGCCAACATCTACCGCGCCGACGACGCGGCACGCAAGCTGAGCGACGCGGAGTTCGCCGAAGTGCTGACCTTCACCCGCGCCGCCTTCGAAATGGCGATGGCATTTCGCGGCCGCCAGCCGGCCAGGGCCAAGCGGACGGAGGGATCGCCCGGCTGATCGGTTCGGCGGCGGTGCTACGCCTGGGGCACGCATTGCTTTTTCCGATGGAATGGATAGGAAAATCGTGTTGGACCCTTCAAGGCGATAAGGTTTAGGCTTAAGACAAGCAAGCCAGATCAGGAGGCAAGCATGTCTTCCCGGGATTCCCTGCCGGCCGCCGAGGCCCTTTCCGAGTTGAGCCAGTTCTTCCACGACGTGGTCGATGACTGGCTGCACGAGCCCGATATCACCGTCGCCTGCGGGCGCTGGTCGGAGGGAGCGATCCTCGAAATGCTTCCCGCCGGCCGCGGGCGGCTGCTGCCGCCGATCTATGACGGCCGCTTCGCCGGTGTGCGCGAACTGCGCCTCGACGACGCGGAACATCATTTGCACCTCGACCTTGGCCGGGTACATAGGGTGCGCTACGTGGTGGCGCCCAGCGTCTGCTTCGATTTCAAGCCCTCATTCGAGGCGCGCCTGCTGGTCCTCGGCCCTGGCGGCGCACCGTCCGACCACTGGGTGGTTTCGCTGATGCTGTCCTGCCCCTACGACCGCGAATCCCTGAATGCCGAACAGGTTGGCCGCTTCTTCGCCCTGGCCCGGCGCCATGCGCAAGCCCGGCCCGACCTGGTCGAATTCGAGGTCGAACCGACCGTTCCCGAAACCGCGATGGCGCCCCGGTTGCTGGAAATCCTGCGCAAGGCGACAGGCCGCGACCAAGGTGGCTGGCATGAACTCGGCAAACTGCTTTGTCCGCCGGCCAGCGTCGCGGCAGCCGCCGGCTCCGAACCGCCCAGCATCCCGCTCCTGGAAAGGGCCCTGGCGCTGCGCGATGCCTCCCTGGTGATCTACCGCGAACGCACCCTGATCGAGTTCAAGACCGAGAAGCTCGACGGCCTGCACCGCTATGTCGAACAGGGGCATGCCTCCTGGCAGATCGGCGCCTTCGACGATCATCACTGCCACCTGTCGCTCGGCGCGGTGAGCCAGGTCCTGTTTTCCGCGGAGCCGGTTTCCTGCCAGGGCGGCGGCATCAACTACACGGTCTGGTTCCTCACAACCGGCCCCTGCGGCAACCCATTCCGCCGCAACGGCTATTTCTCCGTGGTCCTCAACCGGCCCTACCGGGGCAACGCGCCTCGTCTGGAGGTAATCCAGCCTGTGTTCGACCTGTATCGCGAATTCCAGGACGAGGCCTGGGTGACGGCGGACACCAGCTTCCTCGAAATCCTTGCCGGCAAACCGCCTCCCCGCCACCCGAAAGCCGTTGCGGAATAAACCTCGCCGTATCATCAGCACCGTCCGCAGGGGATACCGTCTCCGGCTTTGCCGGAGACATAAATTCAGGCCTGGCGCGCGAATACCTCGTCGGCGCGGGTAAAGGCCTTGAACTCCAGCGCGTTGCCGTCCGGATCGAGGAAGAACATCGTCGCCTGTTCGCCCGGCTTGCCGGCAAAGCGCAGGGTCGGCTCCATCAGGAAACGGACGCCCTGCTGCCTCAGGCGCTCGGCGAAGCGCCAGAATTCGTCGGGCGGCAGAATCGCGCCGAAGTGCGGAATCGGAACTTCGTGGCCGTCGACCAGGCCCATGCAGGCGGCGCCCGCCGGCGTGCCGAGGTGGGCCGAGAGCTGGTGGCCGAACAGCTCGAAATCGATCCAGTGCGCGGTGCTGCGCCCCTCGGCACAGCCCAGTCGGCCGACGTAGAAGTCGCGCGCACGGGCAATGTCGGTGATCGGGAAAGCATAGTGGAATGCACCCATCGGCGGCTCCTGCGGTTGGCGGTGGCGGGATTGTAGCCGCCCCGGCGCAAGTGTTTAGAATGGGCCGGAAACCAAGCGAGGGGAGCAACATGGACAAGATCTGGCTCAAGCATTACCCCGCCACCGTGCCGGCGGAAATCGATCTGAACGAGTTCAAGTCGATCGGCGACCTGTTCGAGAAGAGCGCGAAGCAATACACCACGCGCAAGGCCTACATCAACATGGACAAGGCGCTGACCTACGCCGAGCTGGAAAAGCTCTCGGCCAACTTCGGCGCCTGGTGCCAGTCGGTGCTGAAGCTGCCCAAGGGCAGCCGCATCGCGCTGATGATGCCCAACCTGTTGCAGTATCCGGTCTGCCTCTACGGCGCCTTGCGCGCCGGCTACACGGTGGTGAATTGCAATCCGCTGTACACCGAGCGCGAACTGGAGCACCAGCTCAAGGATTCCGGCGCCGAAGCCATTGTCATCGTCGAGAACTTCGCCAGCGTGCTGGAAAAGGTAATCGCCCGCACCCCGGTCAAGCATGTGATCGTGACCCAGCTCGGCGACCTGCTCGACTTCCCCAAGCGCATGATCGTCAATCTGGTGGTCAAGCACGTCAAGAAAATGGTGCCGGCCTGGAGCATTCCCCATGCCGTCGAACTGCGCGATGCCCTGATCGAAGGCGGCCGCCATCCGCTCAAGCCGGTCGAGGTCGGCCATGAGGACATCGCCTTCCTGCAATACACCGGCGGCACCACCGGCGTCTCGAAGGGCGCGATGCTGACCCACCGCAACATCATCGCCAATTTGCAGCAGTCGCATGCCTGGATCAAGCCCTTCCTCAAGGACCATGAAATCATCATCACCGCGCTACCGCTGTACCACATCTTCGCCCTGACGGCGAACTGCCTGACCTTCTTCAAGATCGGCGCCACCAACGTGCTGATCACCAATCCGCGCGACATCCCCGGCTTCATCAAGGAGATCGCCAAGTACCCATTCACCACCATCACCGGCGTCAATACACTGTTCAACGCCATGGTGAACAACCCCGAGTTCGCGAAGATCGACCTATCGCAACTGCGCCTGACCCTGGGCGGCGGCATGGCGGTGCAGCGTGCGGTGGCCGAGCGCTGGAAGGAGATCACCGGCGTCACCCTGCTCGAAGCCTACGGCCTGACCGAGACCTCGCCCGGCGCCGTGATCAACCCGGTGGATCTTGCCGAGTACAACGGCTGCATCGGCCTGCCCATTCCCTCGACGGATGTAGCCATCCGCGATGACGACGGCAAGGACCTGCCGATCGGAGAGGCCGGCGAGCTGTGCATCCGCGGCCCGCAGGTGATGAAGGGCTACTGGAACCGCCCCGAGGAAACCGCCAAGGTGATCATGAGCGACGGCTTCCTGCGCACCGGCGACGTGGCGGTGATGGAGCCGACCGGCTTCCTCAAGATCGTCGACCGCAAGAAGGACATGATCCTGGTCTCCGGCTTCAACGTCTATCCCAACGAGATCGAGGACGTGCTGGCGCTGCACCCCGGCGTGCTGGAATCGGCGGCAGTCGGCGTGCCCGATCCCAAGACCGGCGAGGCGGTGAAGATTTACGTGGTCAAGCGCGACCCCAAGCTGAGCGAGGACTCGCTGCTCGAACACTGCCGCGCCAACCTGACGGCCTACAAGGTGCCGCGCCACATCGCCTTCCGCAACGAACTGCCGAAGACCAACGTCGGCAAGATCCTGCGCCGCCAGCTGCGCGACGAGAAAGCCTAGGAGGTCAGGCGATGAGCGAGATCCGTGTCGTCCGCCCGCACCACACCACGCTGAAAAAGGCGCTCAAGGGCGCCGAACACATCGCCGAAGAACTGGGCGAGGAGTTCAGTCTGGCCCACGAATGGGACGGCCACACGCTCAACTTCCACCGTCTCGGGGTCGAAGGCCATATCGAGGTCGGCAAAAAGGAGATCGAGGTCTACGTCAAGCTCGGCTTTCTGCTCTCGGCGCTGAAGCCGCGCATCGAACACGAGATCAACCGCTTCTGCGACGAGAACTTCGGCCCGGCCTGAGCGTCTGGTCGAAAGTCGGCGCTGGCGGCACGGCGATTCAGCCTTTCAGCGACTTCACCAAGTCGATGTATTGCTGCATCGCATCCTCGGCGTCCGTGCCCTTGACCGCCGCCCAGGCGTCATACTTGGCGCGACCGACCATGTCGGTAAAGCCCGGACGCTTGCCTTCGACATCGCCCTCGCTACCCTGCTTGTAAAGCGCATACAGCTGCAACAGCACGTCGTTGGAGGGGCGCTCGGAGAGCTTCTTGGAATCGGCCGCCGCCGCTTCGAACTTCTTCTTGAGATTGCTCATGTCGTCGTCACCGTAAAGGAAGGAATGGTCGCCCGGAATGGGCTGGACTATTATATGGCTTCAATATTTAGGGAATGCCTGAATGCCCCGACGCGAGAAGATGTCCGCCGTGGATACGGCCTGGCTGCGCATGGATCGGCCGACCAACCTGATGATGATAGTCGGCGTCATGGTCTTCGCCGAGCGCATGGATTTCGCGCGCCTGCGCAACACCGTCGCCGCACGCCTGGTAGGCCGCTATCGGCGCTTCCGCCAGTGCGCGGTGCAGGAAGTCGCCGGCGCCTTCTGGGAAGACGATCCCGATTTCGACCTCGATGCCCACCTGCGCCGCCGAGCGCTGCCCAAGGGCTCCGGCAAGGCGGCCTTGCAGGCACTGGCGAGCGAACTGGCGGTACAACCCCTGAACGCAGGCAAGCCCCTGTGGCGCTTCGATCTGATCGAGGATTACGAAGGCGGCTCGGCCATGGTGGTACGCATCCACCACAGCATTGCCGACGGCATAGCGCTGGTCGGCGTTGTCCTTTCGCTCACCGACGAATCGCCGGATGTAGCCCTTGGGGAAGCGCCTCCGACAAGCGAGGACGACGAGTTCGATGCCGACGAGCCCTCGCGCGGCCTGATCGAAACCCTGGTCGAGACACTGGGTTCGGCAGTCCATGCCGGCAGCGACCTGGGCCACCAGGCGATGACCTTGGCACAGGATCCGGACCGCCTGCAAACCTATGGCCAATACGGTATCGGCCTGCTCGCCGAACTCGCCAAGCTGCTGGCGATGCCGCCCGATTCGCCGACCAGCCTGAAGGGCCACACCGGCACCGTGAAGCGCGTGGCCTGGGCCGAGCCGATGCCCCTCGGCGAAATCAAGGCCCTGGGCAAGGCTTTGGGCTGCTCGGTCAATGACGTGCTGCTGTCCGCCGTGGCCGGCGCCTTTCGCGCCTACCTCCAGCAGAAGGGGGAAACGGTGGATGGCGTCGAGATACGTGCCATGGTACCGGTCAACCTGCGCTCAGGCAGGGACGAAGGCACGCTGGGCAACCGCTTCGGCCTTGTCACGCTTTCGCTGCCTATCTGGGAAGCCAATCCCTTCGCGCGACTGTTCCTGGTCCGCGAGCGCATGAACGAGCTGAAGCATTCCCTCCAACCGCCCCTGACCCTGGGGGTCCTTGCCGCGGTTGGTCTGGCGCCGAAGCTGGCGCAGCAAGCTTTTCTCGACATGCTGGCGGCCAAGGCCAGCGCGGTGATGACCAACGTGCCGGGGCCGAAGCAACCGCTCTACCTGGCCGGCAAGCGCCTCGACCAGTGCATGTTCTGGGTGCCGCAGTCGGGCGACATCGGCGTCGGCGTCTCCATCCTCAGCTACAACGACGCGGTGCAGTTCAGCCTGATCGCCGACCGGCATTTCATCCCCGACCCGGAGGCGGTGACACCGCTGTTCGCCGCCGAATTCGAGAAAATGCTGCTGGCACTGCTGATGCTGGAATGGGATCGGCCGCTCGACCCGCTGCTGGCCGAGGAAAAGCTGTTCGGCCGCCGCATCACGGGAATACCTGAAGCGGCGTCGCGCAAGCCGGTGAAGCGCAAACCGGCTACGCCACGACGCATCCCCAAGCGATTCCGCAAGCCGGCCTGAAGGCTACTCCTCTTCCAGTTCCGACTTCGCCAGCTCGACGTCGAGCTTTTCCATGGCCTCGACTGGTGTCGCCGCGGCTGCCTTTTCATAAAGACCGATGGCGTCGTCCATGCGCTGGTCGCCGAACAACAGGACCAGCGCGTTGGCATACTCGATGCGCGCGATCGCCGAATCCGGGATCAGTTTCAACGCGGCGTCGAAGTGCTTTACCGCGGTCTCCTTGCTTGCACCGTAGGTGAGCTTGGCCACCATGGCGCCCATCTTGTCCACCACCTCGGCATGGTAGGCACCCAGCGCGATATGCGCCTCGGCATGTTTCGGGTCGAGGCGCAGGCTGGCTTCCAGCGCCGACTTGATGCGTCCGCCGAGACCGTCCGTCATAGCCTTGAGCACCGAAATGCCCTGGCTGTAGCGGCCGAGTGCGTAGGCCTGGAAGTAGTGGCCATTGACATTCCTCGGCTGCGCCTGCTGCAACTCGTCGCAGCGCGCGGCAATCGCCTGGAAGAATTCGAGCTTGCGGCGTCCGTCGTCTTCCAGGTAAGTGGCATGGATCATGGCGGCCTTGTTGGCGGCGTTGTAGCCATCCAGCCCGACGGCCAGGCCCGCCTCGCAGGCAGCCTGGAACTCGCCGTGGTGGTAGAGGCGCCACGCCTCCTGCACGGCGGGATGGTCGGGAAAGGCTTCCCTGTCCCCGCAATGCAGGCGTTCCCAATTCTTCTTGAGGGCGGTACCAGCGTAAAGGAAGGACTTGCCGGCGTGCGGGAACTTCCTCCACGCCGCCTTGCCGTGGCTGCGACTCATGGCGTTCTCAATCCGTCAGGTAATTCTTCGAGACTTCCTCGAACAACTTGCGCGAGCGACCCACCAGGTAGGGCGCGGCCAGCGCCATGACCTGGAAGGCCCCGCGCGACAGGCTGTTGCCGTCGATCTTCCGCCGCGGGTCGCTGACGAACTCGTAGGACAGCCAGTAGGTCGCCACCACCGTCATATTCACGGCCAGGGCCTGGATCTCGGCCGGAGTCGCGCGCATGTCGCCGGTTGCCACCAGGCCCCTGCAGATCGCCGTCGCCGTATTCACCTTGCGCGCCACGATGCGCTTGAAGTGGGTTTCCAGCAGGCGGTTGCGCGACAGCAGCTCGTTGATGTCGCGGTAGAGGAAGCGGAACTTCCAGATCGCCTCGAAGATCAGGTGCAGGAACAGCCAGATGTCCTCGACGTTGGGCGCGCGCCGCGTCGGCGCGGCCAGGGTGTCCTCGATGTCGCGCTCGAAGTCGGCGAACAGCGACTCGATGATCTCGTCCTTGTTGTGGAAATGGTAGTAGAGGTTGCCCGGGCTGATGCCCATCTCGTCGGAGATCAGCTGCGTCGTGACGTTCGGTTCGCCGAAGTCGTTGAACAGCTGCAGCGAAGTTTCCAGGATGCGCTCGCGCGTGCGGCGCTTGGGCTTTCGTTCCATCGCGTCGAACTCGATCAGTATGGGGCGAGCATAGCAGATGCATCAGCGCGCACGGCGAACCATCGCTCAGGCCGCGGCCCGGTTGGCCCCGGGATGCGCACGCCGCCGCAGGGCACGCGCGAGGTCGTCGAGCGTATCCGACAGGTCGAGCGCGGCGCGACCGATCGCGCCGGCGCGTCTATGGGCGAGGCTGACCACGCGCCGCGCAGGAACGCCATGGGGCATTTCAAGCACGGTGCGGTTGATGCTCACACCGTGGCGGGCGAGCTTGGGCGCCAGCTCGTCGTGGCGGCGCAACAGCTCTTCGCGCGTGCGGCGATAGGCGAGCAGCGCCAGGCGCTTGCGGTCGGCATAGCTGAAAACGTTGCTGAAGAACATGTCGGCGTCGTCGCTGCGTGGCTCGAACAGAATCACGTCGGCGTCGCGGTATTCGATCTCGTACTTGGCCAGCCCGGTCTTCATGCGCGAATGGATGATGGCGCGGAAGGTCTGCGCCAGCACCGCCGGCAGCCCGCCATCGACCAAGTGGCGATGCGGCATGTGACGTTCGCTCACCGCCAGTTGGGCATCGAAGGGCACCAGCGGATTGATGCAGAACACCAGGCGTGCGCCCTCCTTCAGCGCCACCGAGGCATGCAGCGTCTTCTTCAGCGCGCCATCGACATACCAGTGGCCGCCGATGTTGACCGGCGGAAACAAGCCGGGCAGGGCTGCGCTGGCCTGCACCGCGCGCGACACCGGCACACGGTCGAAGCCCGGCGTGCCGAAGACCACCGAGCGGCCCGAATCGAGTTCGGTCGCGACCAGATAGAGGCGTCGCGGCAAGCGCCGGAAGTCATTGGCGATGCCGATCCGTGCCAACAGCCGCACGAGCAATTCGTCGATGCCCTCGCTGTCGAACAAACCAGCCGGAATCGCCCGTGCCAGGCGGGCAAAGGATGCCATCGGATCGGGCCGCAGCGGATTGCGCAACAACTCGCGCAGGGCATCGGCAAGCAGGCCGGGGACGCTGCCGGCACGCAAGGCGAACTCGCGCAGGGCCGGTCGCAACAGCAGTTCCGGCTCGAAGGGAAGCTCGGCCTCCTCGCCGTCGATGAACATCCGGTACAGGTAGGCCGGACTCAGGCCGCTGGCCAGGCCGGCGGCAATGAAGCCACCGGCGCTGACGCCGACGTAGGCATCGAGGTCGTTGAAGTCGAAGCCGTCCAAGGCCTCCGAGAGCGCCATCAAAGCGCCGACCTCGTAGATCGCGCCGAGCGGGCCCCCGCCCGCCAGCGCAATCGCCCGCCGCTGCTGCCGGCTACGGTTCATCGTGATGCCTCCCCACCCGTGATCCCGGGCGTTTCAAGGGAGGGCACTCAGGCAGCGGCCTTGTGTTCCGGCTTGGCCGGCTTGACAACTTTGGCGACCTTGGCGACCTTGGCGACCGTGGCGGCGGGTTTGCGCGCCGGCGCAGCCTTGGGTTTGGCGGCGCGGGTCGCGGCTCCGTTGAGCTTTTCCACTTCGGCCTTGAGCTCGGCGACGCGCTTCGACAGCGCGGCGACATCGGCCTTGGTCGGTACGCCAAGGCTGTTCAGGGCACGCGCGACACGCCCTTCGAACACCTGCTCCAGCTTGTCCCAGGTACCCGTGGCCTTGGCCGCCATTTCGGTCACCTTGTCCTCGGTCACCTTGCGGGTCTTCTTCTGGATCGCCTCGCCCTCGCGGATCAGGGCATCGAATACCTTGGTGCCTTCCTCCTGGGCCTTGGCAAACGCGCCAAGACCGGCAAGCCAGATCTGCTCCGCCGAATCGCGGATGGTTGCGGAAAGCTGGCTGTCCATGGCGACGGACTTGAGTTTCTTGACTACGAGTTTCTTGACCATTTCGATCTCCAAAGTTGAGGTATGACTTGTCTCTGTCGTCACGCCGCACTATCCCGGCGCCGACGCTTGCCTACGCGAGGAAGTCTAGCGACCGGGATTAGAGAAAGCACACTAATGACCGGGGGCGGTCGCCCTCCGTGCGGGCGGCTTGCAGCGGCGCGGAGAACGTCCGGGGTTATGCCCCTGTCTTTTTCTTCGCGGCCGGCTTTGCCGCAGCCTTGCCGGCCGGGGCCTTCGTCGCGGCAGGCTTGCTTGCCTTCGCGACAGCTTTGGCAGAGGTCTTGGCTGGCGCCGCCTTCTTCGCTGTGGCCTTCGCCGCGACAGGCTTCTCGGCAGCTCCTGGCTTCTTCGCGCCCCTCCCCGGAGCCGCCTTGGCCGGGGCGGCATCGCTCCCGCCCTTCCAGGTGCGCCGCGCCTTCTTCGCCAAGGTCACCACCTTGGCAATGTCTTCGTCGGAATAAACACCCTTGACCCCGGAAATCGCCGCCAGCTTCATGCCGTGCTTGAGGCCAAGCTTGTAGATCTCCTTGACCTTCTCCCACTCGGTATCGCGGCCGATGGTGAACACCTCGAAGCGGCCTTCCAGCGCCAGCACGATGGTTTCGGCGAGGCAGGCGTAGATCACGTTCTTCGGCAGGCCGATCGACTTCATGCCCCTGACCGGGGTTGGCAGTTCGATCTCGCCGGATTCGATCACCAGCACGTCGGGCCGCTTGGCGACTTCCGCGGGCGGCAAGTCGAGCGGACGTGCGACGTCGGTGATCACGCAGCCCGGCTTGACCTTGGTGATGTCGAGAATCTTCTTGCCGGCGCCCGAGGTCGAGGTGACGATCATGTCCATGTCGGCCAGCAGGCTGTCATAGTCGGTCGAGGAAATGACCTTGGCGTCCGGCGTATCCTGCAGGATCGAATCGCGCAGCTCGTTGAGCTTCTTCATGTCGCGACCGGCGATCACGACCTCGTCGAAGGCCATCGCCAGCAGGCGCGCGCTGACCGAGCCGATGGAGCCCGTGGCGCCGATCACCATGGTCTTGGCCGGCACCCGTTTCGACTCCTTGCTCACCTTGATCAGGCCCATGCGGCGCATGGCGTCGGCCGCCGCCCACAGCGCGCCCGAGGCCGAATAGCTGTTGCCGGTGGTGATCGGAATGTCGGCGCGGCGTGCCACGGTGACTCCCGCATCGCCGACCACCTTGGTGAAGGCGCCGAGACCCATGATCTGCGCCCCCAGGCCTTCCGCGATCTTGGCCGCGTGGAGCAGGCGCCGATAGGTGAACTCCGGGCTGTGGGAGAGCATTTCCTTGGGCGTACCGCCGACGGAAATCAGCCAGCCCTCGGCCTCGGCGCCGGTGGGCGAGACGATGTTGCTCATCTTGCAATACACCATCGGCGGCATGTAGGCGGCGAGCGTCTCCACCTTGTCCATGATGAACCTGGGCGTGCCCTTGGGCAGCGGGAAGCCCTTCTTGATGTACTCCTGGCTCAGCGGATGGACAACAAAGGCGAAGCGGCGGATGTTGCGGAAATTTCCCGTCGGATGGATCAGGCGCGGCTTGATGTCGAGCTCGTGGAGGATCTCCTCGAAATCGTGGTCGGTGAGTTCGGATTCCGCCTTGCCCGTCGCCGCCAGGATCATGGCCGTGATGGTGCTGATGCCCACCACCTGGTCGAATAGCTTGGGCGTCACATCCACCGCCAGGTTGACCTTGTGTTTGGCAAAGAAGGCGAAGGCCTCGTCATCCACGGCCGAGGTGATCAGCGTCTTGCCTTCCAGGTTTCGACCCGATGCCACGGCCTGAATTTCGCGGAAGGTGCCGACGATGACATGCGATTTGGCCACGGCATTGGCCACGATCCTGTTCTTCAGGGTGCCGAGGACGGACTTCAGGAAGTCGCCGGGCACGACGTCGGGCAGCAGTTCCTTGCCCTTGGCGAAGAGTTCGAGCTGATCCAGCGACCCCAACAGCACCGGCGATGCCGCATGGAATACCGGGTCGGCAAAACTCAGGTTGCGGGTGTAGTCGGACAAGGCAACCGCCATGTCGTAGTTGCGCATTCCCGACAGGAACAGGACCAGGTTGTTGTTGAAGTAATTGCCCAGCTCCTTCTGCACATGGCGCACGGCACGCACCTGCAACAAGCGGCGCAGGCTGGCGCCGGTGGTCACCGGCACGCGTGTCACGACCTGCAACAGGTGCTGCGACTTCTTGTTGATGATGGTGCGCAGGCCGACATGGTAGTGGTCGGGCATGTCGGAGAGGGCAATGGCGTTGGCATTGGCCTGCTGGCGGCGCAGCATTTCCCAGGCCTTGGTGCTGTCCTTGTCGGCACCAAAGCGCCGCACCGAGAATTCCTGGCCGAGGAATTTGGTCTTGAACTCGAAATCCTTCTTGGACGACCCCAGGGTCACCGTCACGACTTTCTTCATCACATTGATCCTCGTCTGTTGGATTGACCGCCTTCAGCGCTGCATGGCGACACTGGACATCAGTCCGGCTTCTTCGCGCGCGGGGACGGCTTCTTGGGACTTGCTGCTGGCTTCCTGGATGCGGCCGCAGGCTTCGTCGCTGCCGCGGCCGCCTTCTTCGGCGGGGCCTCCGGCGCTTTCGCCGCAGCCTCCGGCGGCAGCACCTGGCGAATCAGGTCCTCGCACTGCGCCTGCGTCATGTAGCGCGGTACCGGGTAGCCGGTATGCGCCTCGCGGCAAGCGGCCTCGGCCAGTTGCGGAATGTCGGATTTCTTCAGCGCAGCAAGGAAGCTCGGTATGCCGAGGTCGCGATTGAGCTGCACCACCCCGTCGAGGAATTTCTGCGCCAGGACGTCGTCCCCTTCGCTTTCCTTGCCCAGTTTGGCGCGCACCGCCAGCACCGCCAGCCGCTCGGTAACCGCCGGCAGCGAATATTTCAGCACCAGGGGCAGCATGATGGCATTGGCCAGGCCATGGGGCGTGTGGTACTTGCCGCCGAACTGGTGCGCGATGGCATGTACGTAACCGACATTGGCGCGCGTGAAGGCCAGCCCGGCATAGGTGGCGGCAAGCGCCATTTTTTCGCGCGCCGCAAGATTGGTCCCGTCGGAGTATGCAACACGCAGGTTCTCGAAAATCAGGCCCACCGCCGACAAGGCCATGTCATCGGTGTAGGGGTTGGCCCATTTGCCGATGAATGATTCGATGGCGTGCGTCAGCGCATCGATGCCGGTCGCCGCGGTAATGGGTGGCGGCAGGCCGGTCATCAGGCAGGGATCGAGCGCCGCCATCTTCGGCACCAGGCGCGTATCGACGATCACCAGCTTGGCCTGCCGCTCGGGGTCGGAGATCACCGCGGCCACGGTGACCTCGGACCCGGTGCCGGCCGTGGTGGGCACGGCGTAGATCTTCACCGGCGTGCTCAGGCCCTTGAAATAGCCGGCCAGTTCACGCAGCGACTTGCCGGGGTTGGAGACCGCCGCGGCAATCGCCTTCGAAGCATCCATCGACGACCCGCCGCCGACCGCGACGATGGCATCGCAGCCGTTGGCGCAATAGAACTCGATGCCGTCCTCGATCAGCGGGATAGGCGCATCCGGTGTAATGGCATCGAACACCACGTACTGCGTGCCGCCCGCCGTCAATGCATCCGTCAGGTCTTTGAGCAGGCCCAGCTTGGAGACGACGCTGTCGGTGACAATGAGGATCTTGCCGTGGCCGAAGCCGGCGATGGTCTGTCCCAGCCTGGCGCTGGCGCCCGGCCCGACCAGGATCGTCGGTTGCGGTATGGGCAGGAAGCGCACGGCCAGGCCGGCGCCCTTCATGGCGGCACCGAGTGCCGTGGTGCGAAACGAATCGCTGAGCAAATCGGAAATCAAGGGAATCCTCCTCAAAAACTGCCGCACGCCGGGCAAGCTTTCCGCAATGATGCGGGGCAATGGCAGGCCCGGGTCTTGAACTCTATCATCCAAATTCCGCCTGCGCGCTATCCGCTGCCTCTTCACCCATACCGCCCGCCGCGATGCGCAGCGCATTGCCGAACGCTTGGGGAAACCCTTGCTCACGGCGGAGGAAGGCGGGCCAGGTGCAGCGCGGGTAGCCCCCCCCGAATGCATCGGTCGTTAGCTCAATATTCGCCGACCACCTTGTCCAGTGCCGGACGAAGCTTGGCGCGATCTGATGTACTCAGCGCGGCAACGGCATGCCTCAGGCGCGATGCGTCGATGGCGAATATCTCGTCTGTCGACAAAACGAATTGTCCGACACCGGGAACATCGACCAGTGGCGCCATGACCTCCACCGGTGGAATGTTGGCCCGCAACGGAATGACCACACAGGCACCGGTCCGGCTCGTTATGTGGTCGTTTTGCACCGCCACCAGGAAGGGAATCTCGGCTTTGCGGCTTCCGGGATTCGGATAAACGTCGAACTGGGCCAAGGATCAAATCCGTTCGAATTCCTCGCCGGCCAAACCGTTTGCCATGATGGCGCGGCCATGTTCGGTCAAGGCCTGGGCATTGCGCTCGGCCCACGAACGGTTCTCGAGCTTTTCCAGCAGCTGTTCCAGCAGCAACTCCGCCTGGGCGGAAATGTTGATCTGATGTTTGTAGGGTTCAAGGCGGTCGAGGAGATGCTGACTGATCGAGAGGGACAGGCGACCTTTGCGCGCGGCAGGATCAAAAATGGCTTGCATGACAACTCCTGCGTATTTTGATGCGTATCATCGTACGCACGATCAAACCAGCTGTCAATTTGCAATGCTTTCATTTGCAATGTTTTCATTTGCAATGTTTTCATGGAGTTGCCCAGCATCAGCGGCAACTAGGCCACGCTGCGATGGACGGGGCAGCTGCCACGGCAAGCACGCAATCACCGGGCTGCGCCGGCCCTGATTTTTGCGCTTGGCGTTGCGCTTGCCTTGGCCAGCGCCAGGATGATCTCCCGCAGCGCCTTGCGCTGGGCGGCCGAAAGCGAAAGGAAGGCTTCGAAGACTTCCCGTTCAAGGTAGCCGACACCCTTGTCCCAGCGCTGCCGGTTGGCACGAACCGACTTCGCCACCTCGTCGCCGAAGCGCAGCACCTGAGGCTCGACCCGCAGCCATTCGGCCAGCACCAGCAGTTTGTCCTGTGAGGGGACGGCCTCGCCCCTTAGCCATCGGGCGACAGCCTGAAAAGTCACCGACTTTCCCCAATAACGGCTGTTGAACTCCCGCTCCAGCACGATCGGGCGTGCCTCGTAGCCAGCCAAGACCATCGCCTCGGCGAGGCGTTTGCCAAATTCCTGTTTTTCATTCATGAACAGGAAGTTAAATTTTCCGTACAACAGAATGTATATTTCTGTTGCATCGCTGTGTAACTGCTGCTTTAATTCTGCTACGACGCTCGACTCCAGTGCGTCGCGCCTCCTATACATTCCGAGCGGGAATCGCCTCCCCAATCACCCGCAGACGATCATTCAAGCGAAAGTATGCATCACTACAAAATCCACACCAGCCGGGGAGGGGTTTCGGCTCATGTGATGGCGCCGGACAAGTTCGCCGGCGAGTACGCGCGAAGAAGCTGGCGATATGTCAGCTGTGTCTGGCTGGTGAGCATTCTGGCGCTGGTGACCAATCTGGCCGAAGCGATATATCGAAAATCGGTCCGCGGAGGAACACTTGGCGAAGTCCTATGGAAAATGGGCCGTGATCCCAAACACGTATCCGGCTTCTTTGCCGATCGCTTCAGTCGCTATAACCATCAAGCGAAATATGGTGCGGCCGGATGGCGTTCCCTGGATCTGTTCTACAACTATCACGAGAAGGTGAAACCCAAGCTCGGGCGCGATATCGAAGGATGGCTGACGCGGCAATGGATCGGTAAATGCGAGAACCGCCAGGCGGTAACCAATCGCCTCAAGATCGCCGTCGAACTGATAGCGAAGTCCTTCGACGATTTCGCCGGCGAACCGGAAATCAGGCTGCTGTCCATCGCCTCCGGATCGGCCCAGGCCGTGGTGGAAGCAATGAAGCAGCGCCCCGACCTGAATATCAAGGTTGTGCTTATCGACTTCGACGAAAGCGCCTTGCACGAAGCGCGCAAGCTGGTTCAGCAGTCAGGCCTGGAACACCGTTTCTCGTACAGGGTCGATACCACCAAGGCACTGGAAACGGCCGCCGGTGCCTTCAAACCGCATATCGTCGAGATGATCGGCTTTCTCGATTACCGTCCGCGCTCGAAAGCCATTGGGTTGATTGCCCGAATCAGGCGACAGTTGCCCGAGGGCGGCTTTTTTCTGACCTGCAATATCCACCACAACCGCGAAAAGATATTTCTCGACTGGATATTGCTCTGGCCCATGATCTACCGGACCGACGCCGAGTTCGCCGATCTGGTCGTCGAAGGCGGCTTCGAGCCGGACAAGGTGCAAGTGGTGTACGAGCCGTTCAGGATTCACGGCATCGCGGTTTGCAGGAAGTAGTGATTTCGCGACGGAAGTTTGCCGATTTATCAACGTAAATCAACCAATGGGGGGAGCAACACGTGAGCGAAGATGCAAAACAGATCGTTGCAACGCTGGACAATCTTGCGACTGGCTTTACGGCTCCGAAAGAGCCTGACATCCTGAAGCTCTACGAGTTGCTTCTTAGAGATTTGCAAAAGTTCGACGGTGTCCTGTGGCAATTCCCGCTTGCGCTGGTATCCGGCAATTTTCTGGTTGTGATCCAGTATTTCCGCGAACCCTCGCTGAACAACCCGATCATTCTGTTGGGACTCGCTGTTATCGACCTTCTATTCATGTTCAACTTGCTGAAGCATTTGGACACACGCAAAGCGATTGTGGAAGCGACCATGAAGACGGAAAAATACTTGATAAACGCGGGAAACTGTCTTTCGGCTCTCGTGCCAACCTTTCCGGAAAATGATGGCTCGAAGGGATGCAAAACCCTGGTCTGGGGTTTGTGCTGGGTTAACGTTGCATTTCTTTTCTATACGGTGGTGGTCTGCCTGAACTAAGTATTCGTTCCAAGGTTGATGCCTGCGAGAAGTAGAGATCAAGCAGATGAAGCGAGCTTCAGGGCGCGTCCAGGGCCTCCTGCAATTTGCCAAGAACGGCGGACGACAACGCCTGCCCGAGGTGACCGACGCCGCTGACCACCACGTCCTTGCCCCCGGCGGGCGCGAGCCGCGACAGATCAGGATGTACATAGCTGTCGTGATGGCTCGATATCGACACTGATCCCGGCGGAAGGGTTTCAAGCGAGGCGAGGTCCGCCAGCCAGGGACTGCCGATGCGCATTTGCCGCGCGTTGGCGCCCAGCCCGAATCGGGCCAGGCCACTGCCCTGGTGCGGCGAACCGAGGGTGACCAGTTTCGCCACCTTGCGCGCGCCATGGCGGCGCAGATAGGCACGGCAGGCCAGTCCGCCCATGCTGTGGCCGATCAGGACCAGTTGCGGCGCGCCGGTCGCGGCCAGCACCTCGTCGATGCGACGGGCGATGCCCACGGCGTAACTGTCGATATCGGCATAGACCGGCTCCAGGCTGTGGGTGGCGACGGTCCAGCCGGCTTCTTCGAGCTTGGGCCGCAGCCAGAACCAGAAGCCGCGATTGCACTGGTAGCCATGGATCAGCAACAGCGGCACGCGCCGCGCCCCGCAGTGACCGAGCCGGTCAGGCCCGAAGACACCCTCGAAGGGAATGGCGACGACGAAGAGCAGCAGCAGGGCGATGTACTCACCGGCGAGGACATGCAAGGTCGCCAGAGCCCCGCTGGGATAATCCTTGGGCCGTGCGGCGTCCAGCCGCGCCAGACCATGGACCAGCAGCACCACACCGAGGCGCAGTCCAAGGAAGCTCGCCAGCGCAAGCCACGTCACCTGTTCCGCACTCCAGCTGCCACGCCCGAGCAGCACATTGCCGGTCAAGCCGTAGATCAGGAATTCAAGCAACAGCAAAATGCGGAACTGTCTCGCCGCCATGGCCGGCTATTCCCTGTCCATCGTCAGGCGCATCGAATGCCTGGAGAGGTGTTGCATAAAGGCAATGCTTTACCCGTATGGTCAGGACGAGCTGCCGCCGTCCGACCGGATCATGTCGGCGGCCTTTTCCGCGATCATCAATGTCGGTGCCGTGGTATTGCCGCCGATCAGCGTCGGCATGATGGAGGCATCCACCACCCGCACGCCTTCAAGGCCATGCACGCGCAAGCGCGAGTCGACCACCGCCAGCGCATCGTTGCCCATCTTGCAGGTACCGACCGGATGGTAGATGGTGTCGGAGCGCTTCCTGAGTTCCTCGCGTATCGCATCGTCGCTATTGACGCCGGCGGTATACACCTCGCCGGTACGGATGCCCTTGAGGATCGGCGCATCCATCAGCTTGCGGGTCAGCTTGAAGCCGTCCACCATGGCGTCGAGATCGTCGACATGGCCAAAGAAATTGGGATCGATGCGGGGGGCGGCCAGCGGATCGGCGCCGGCGAGGGCCAGGCTGCCGACGCTCTTGGGCCGCAGCAGGCAGATGTGGCAGGAATAGCCATGGCCCATGTGCAGTTTGCGCGCATGGTTGTCGATCATGCCGATCACGAAGTGCAGCTGGAACTCGGGCGCCGGCGAATCGGGGAAGCGGCGCAGGAAACCGCCACCCTCGGCGCCGTTGGAGCTCATCATGCCGCTGCGCTCGCGCCGGTAGCGGCCGATTTCATCGAGCATCCGAAACGACCCGCCGACCGAGATCCCGAGCAGGTCGAGCGATTTGGCCCGGTAGTTGAAAACGTAGTCGGGATGGTCCTGGAGGTTCTTGCCCACGCCGGGAAGGTCGTGCACCACGGGGATGCCGAAAGCTTGCAGTTCCGCGCCGGCACCGACGCCGGACAGCATCAGGAGCTGGGGCGTTTGAATCGCGCCGGCCGTCAGGATCACTTCGCGTTTCGCCTGGAAGGTCTGCGTTCCGCCGCCCTGCTGGAACTCGACGCCGCAGGCACGCTTGCCGGCAAACAGGATGCGTCGCGCCCGCGCCTGGGTGATCACCGTCAGATTCGGGCGACTGGCCAGGTGTGGCGCCAGATAGGCGCGCGCCGCGTTCCAGCGTTCGCCGTTCTTCTGCATCACCTGATAGATGCCGATACCCTCCTGGTCGGCGCCGTTGAAATCATCGATCAGCTTGAATCCGGCCTGGCGCGCCGCTTCGAGGTAAATCTGCTGGAAGGGATTCATTGAGCGCAACTCGGCTACGTTCAGGGGCCCGCCCTTCCCGTGATACTCGCCGTCAAATTTCTCGTTGTGTTCCGACTTCCTGAAAAACGGCAAGACCTCGCGCCAGGACCAGCCCTCATTGCCGAGCGCCGCCCAGTGGTCGTAATCCCAGGGATGGCCGCGCGTATAGACCATTGCGTTGATCGACGTCGACCCTCCCAGCGCCTTGCCCCGCGGCATGTAACCGCGCCGACCGTTGAGGCCGTGCTGCGGCACGGTTTCAAAAGCCCAGTTGTTGATCGGTGTCGGCAGCATGATCGCCGTACAGAACGGCACCCTGATCAGCAACTGGTCATCGCCCTTGCCAGCTTCCAGCAGGCAGACGCTGACCGCGGGATCCTCCGAGAGCCGCCCGGCCACGGCACAGCCTCCGGCGCCGCCCCCGACAACGATGTAGTCGAATTCCTTCATGCTTCTTCCAATCTTTCAAGCAATCCAACTGACGGAGCGAAATTGCCGTGCCGCCATCGCCGACTTTCAGCGCATCAGGAATTTGGCCAGGCGCTCGAACAAGGCGCCATAGGGCGGATTGAACAGCGACATGCCGTTGAGCCTCGATTGATAGAACACGGCCTTCTGCTTGCTGAAGGTCTTGAAGCCCTCGCTGCCATGGTAATGCCCCATGCCACTGGGGCCGACGCCGCCGAAGGGCAGGTTCTCCTGCGCGATGTGCAGGATGGTGTCATTGACGGTGACGCCACCGGCCACGGTTTCCTCCAGCACGCGGTCACGTTGGGCACCGTCGTTGCCGAAGAAATACAGGGCCAGGGGACGCGGATGCTGGTTCACCCAGGCAATTGCGGCGTCGAGGTCGCTGTAGGGCAGCACCGGCAGCAGCGGACCGAAGATCTCGTCCTGCATCACGCGCATGTCGTCATTCACTCCAAGCAGGGCCAGCGGCGGCAGCCGACGCCGGCCGGCATCGGGCTGGGCGCTGGACAGCGGCTCGATCGTCGCGCCGCGCGCACGCGCGTCGTCGACATAGCCTTGCAGGCGCTGGTAATGGCGCTCGTTGACGATGGCGGTGTAATCGGGCGTGTTGCCAAGCTCTGGCCAGCACTTCGCCACCACCGCACGCGCGGCCTCGACGAAAGCCTGTTCGCGCCCCGCCGGCACCAGCACGTAGTCCGGCGCGATGCAGGTCTGGCCGGCATTCAGCAGCTTGCCGACGACGATGCGTTCGACCGCCTTCTCCAGCGGATAGTCAGCGCCGACGATCGCCGGCGACTTGCCGCCGAGCTCCAGGGTGACCGGCGTCAGGTTTTCCGCCGCCATGCGCATGATGTCGTGGCCGACCCTGGTCGAGCCGGTAAACAGCAGGTGATCGAAAGGCAGGCGGGCGAAATCGGCGCCCACCGCGGCGTCGCCCAGCACCACGCTGACATCGTCCGGGGCGAAATAACGGGTGACCAGGCTGGCCAGCAGTTCGCCGCTGCGCGGCGTGAATTCCGACATCTTGACCATCACCCGGTTGCCGGCGGCGAGCGCCGCCGCCATCGGCGAGATGGCGAGGAACAGCGGGTAGTTCCAGGGCACGATGATGCCCACCACTCCCAGCGGTTGCATCACGATCTTCGCCCGCCCCGGGCGAAACCAGATCGATGGCGACTTGGCTTGCGGCTTCATCCAGCCGGCGAAATGCGAACGCGTGTGGCGCACCGCCTCCAGGCTGGGAAACAGTTCCAGCAAGCGCGTCTCGTGCGCCGAACGATGGCCGAAGTCGGCGGCAATGGCTTCGACGAAGCGCTCGCCGTTGTCATGGACCAGATCGAACAGCGCGTCGAGCCGCGCCTGGCGCACGGCACGCGTGACCGCCGCATTGCGCCGGGTGGCGGCATGCATGGCGTCGAACTGGCGACGGAAGGCGCTGCTGGCGCCGGCTTGCAGTGCTGCATCCGACAGCGCCGTTTCGATGGCGTTCATTCCAAGCCTCCTCCTGGATGGGCAGCGGGTATGGCAGCAGTTTATTCGCCGCCGCCGGGACGGATTAGGCAGGCTACTCTAACCAGGACCCGGCGCGGCGGGATAATTTCACCAAATGGACGAAGAACTGGACAAGAACCTCATCGGCCGGGAACTGGCGGCTTGCATCGCGCAGGCGCGTGAATTGCGCGCCGCGCGCGCTGCCGACCCCGCCGCCGAAGACTATCCGCTACTCAAGCAATGGCAGGCGGATCGTCTGGCGCGGACCTATGCCGACCTGCTGGCCAGCGAACGCCATGCGCCGGCGGCGGGGTTTTTCCTCAGTGACCTGTATGGCCCCAAGGATTTCCGCAGCCGCGACGACGAACTGGCGCGCGTGGTGCCCGTGATGGTGCGGGTACTGCCGGCACGTGCCTTGCAGACCCTGCTCGACGCGGTAAGAATGGATATGCTGTCCGAGTCACTTGACACTGACATGGTGCTGGCGCTGCGCGCCGCCGGGCGCAGCCGCGACATCGACATGGCGGCCTACATCGCCGCCTACCGTGCCTGTAACCGGCGCGCCGACCGCGAAACGCAGATTGCCCTGATCGACCACATCGGCAAGACCCTGGATCGCCTGACGCGCATGCCGCTGATCCGCATCTCGCTGCGCCTGATGGAAGGACCAGCGCATCTGGCCGGCCTCTCGGCCCTGCATTCCTTCCTGCAACGCGGCTTCGACGCCTTCAGCGAGATGAAGGGCGCCGACGAGTTCCTTGCCACGGTTACCGCGCGCGAGACGGCGCTGATGCGCGAGTGGTTTTCCTGAGCCTGGACAGGCGCCGGGATTGCGCCATCCGCAGTGCGGCCCCATAATTCGTCCTGATCTGGTGGGCATTCCCGACGGAATGCCCGGGGAACACGGTGTGAATCCGTGGCGGGCCCGCCGCTGTAACCGGGGACGATGCATGCACGATGCCACTGGGCGATGGCCCGGGAAGGCGCAGGCAAAGGACGAACCGGGAGCCAGAAGACCGACCGATCGCTTTTCCTCGAGCCCGTGGCAGGGCCGGGCGCCGCGTTGGACGCGCGGCGCCTGGCCGTGCCGCTTGTCAGAAAGGATGAATCGGATGCATTCCCCCGCCGCGTTTCCGTGCTTTGCCGTGCCGCCCCTCGATCGCGCACTCGCCGCCGAGTTACAGGCAGTGATCGACACCAAGACCAAGCCGCCGGGTTCGCTCGGCCGCCTCGAAGCGCTCGCCCTGCAACTGGGCCTGATCCAGGGCCGCGTCGATCCTGCCGTCCTGCATCCCCATGTACTGGTCTGCGCCGGCGACCATGGTGCGGCGAGGGCCGGCGTTTCGGCCTATCCGCAGGAGGTGACCTGGCAGATGGTGGAGAACTTCCTCGCCGGCGGCGCCGCGATCAACGCGCTGGCCGGCCTGGCCGGCATGCGGCTGGTGGTGGCCGATGCCGGTGTGGCCCACGAATTCGGCGTGCGCGAGGGGCTGCGCGACATGAAAGTCGGCGCTGGCGGCACGGCGAACTACCTCGACGACGCGGCCATGAGCGAGGCCGAGTGTGCCCTGGCGGTGGCGCGCGGCGCGCAGCTGGCGCGCGAAATCGCCGCCGGCGGCTGCAATGTCCTCGGTTTCGGCGAGATGGGCATCGGCAACACCGCCTCGGCCTCGCTGCTGACGCATTGCATCACCGGCCTGCCACTCGCGGATTGCGTCGGTCGCGGCACGGGCCTGGACGACGCCGGCCTGGCGCGCAAACAGGCGCTGCTGGCGCAAGCCCTTGCCATTTGGCCGGAACGACCCGCGGCAGGCGCCGCATCGGGCGAAGATGCCTTGCGCGTCCTCGCCCGCTTCGGTGGCTTTGAGATTGCGATGCTCACCGGCGCCATGCTCGCCGCCGCCGAAGCACGTATCACGCTGCTGATCGACGGCTTCATCGTCACCTCGGCCTTGCTGGTCGCGGCGACGGTGGCGCCCAGCGTCCGCGACTACTGCGTCTTCGCGCATTGCTCGAATGAAGCCGGACATCGCCGTCAGCTCGACTGGCTGGGCGCCACGCCGCTGCTCGACCTCGGCCTGCGCCTGGGCGAAGGCACCGGCGCCGCGCTGGCCTTGCCGCTGCTCAAGGGCGCCTGCGCCTTCGTCCGCGAGATGGCGAGCTTTGCCTCGGCCGGAGTCAGCGACAGGGCATGAAACGGCAGCTCGAGTACTTCTTCGCCGCGCTGCGCTTCTTCACCCGGCTGCCGGTACCGGCCTGGGTCGGGCATTCGGCGGAGCAGCTGCACCACGCCGCGCGCTACTTCCCGCTGGTCGGCATCGTGGTCGGTATCCTCGGCGCGGCAGTGACCGAGCTGGCGGTGCTGGTGCTGCCGATCGGCATTGCGGTGTTGCTGGGCATGGCGGCGACGGTGCTGGTCACCGGCGGCTTTCATGAAGACGGCTTCGCCGATGCCTGCGACGGCTTCGGCGGCGGTTGGGACAAGGCGCGGGTGCTGGCGATCATGAAGGATTCGCGCGTCGGCAGTTACGCCGTGATCGGCCTGGTCCTGCTGCTGTCGGCCAAGTGGCTGGCGCTGGTCGAGCTCGATGGCGCCTTCGGGCCGCCCTTCCTGGCGCTGGCGCTGCTGGCCGGCCATGCGGCCTCGCGCCTGGCGGCGACCGTGCTGATATTTTTCCTGGAGTACGCGCGCGACGACAGCGACGACAGCGCCAAATCACGGCCGCTGGCGCAGGCCATGTCGCCGGGGGAGCTGGGTATCGCCGCTGCCTGCGGACTGGCGCCCTGCCTCCTGCTGCCTTGGGCCGACGTTCTGCCGGCCCTGGGCGCGGTCGCGCTGACCACGCTGCTGGCCGCGCGCTACTTTCGGCGTCGCCTCGGCGGCTACACCGGCGATTGCCTTGGCGCCACGCAGCAGCTCGCCGAGCTGGCCTTCTACCTGGGCATGCTGTGCAGCTTTTCCTGATTCGCCATCCTGCTCCCCTGGTGGAACCAGGCATCTGCTACGGCGCCAGCGACCTGGCCCTGGCCGGCGACGTCGTCGCCGCCGCCAACCGCATCCGGCCGCAACTGCCGCCGGCCGTGCCGGTGTTCAGCAGTCCCCTGCGGCGCTGTCGCCAACTCGCCGCCCTGCTCCACCCGACGCCGGTCGATGACGAGCGGCTGCGGGAAATGCATTTCGGTGCCTGGGAAATGCTGCCATGGCAAGGGATACAGCGCGAAGCCCTGGACGGCTGGGCCGCCGATCCGCTGGGCTACACGCCGCCCGGCGGCGAATCGGCCGGCGCCCTGCAACACCGGGTGCGGAACTTCGTCGCGGAGCTTGCGCTGCAGGACATCGCGCAGGCGGCGCTGGTGACCCACGCCGGCGTCATGAAGGTGGTGCTCGGCATGGCGCGCGACCTGCCTTCCAGGAAATGGATGGCCCTGAGTTTCGACTACGAAAGCGTGGTCGCGATCGAAGTCCGGCGTAGTCATCTGGAATCAAATCGGCTATCCTAGCCTTGCCGTCGGGCACTGACATGGGTCAACTGATGGCGGTCTCGACTCCATCAGGCTCCGCCAATGTCATTGTTCCGCACCGATCCTAACCGTCGCGCCGCCATGGCGACCACCTGCGCCAACAGTGGTTGTCGATCATGAATCCCGTCTTCGCGCGCAAGCTGCCGGCCTGGGTGGTACTCACTCTCGGCCTGATCCTGAGCCTGATCGCCAGCCAGCGCATCAAGGAAGACATCGAGCGCCACGCCGCCCAGGATTTCGCCGCCATCGCCGACGAACTGACACTGCACATCGAGGAAAGACTGAGCGCCCACTCGCTGATCCTGCGTGGCGGCGCGGCCCTGATCGCGGCCTCGGACCATGTCACTCCCGCCGAATGGCGCTCCTTTGCCGAGGCCATGAAAATGGATGTCATGGCCCCTGGAATGCATGGCGTCGCCTTCAGTCCGCTGGTTACCACCAGTGGATTGAAGTCCCATGAGGCTCGCGCCAGAAGTGACGGCGCGCACGACTACCGGGTACATCCGGCGGGCCTGCGCCTGATCCATGCTCCCGTCCAGTACATCGAACCGCGCAGCGGCAACAATCTGCGGGCGCTGGGTTACGACCCCCTGTCCGAACCGGTGCGCCGTGCCGCCATGGAGCTTGCGCGCGACACCGGGCACCCGACGCTGTCCGGAAAACTTCGCCTGATTCAGGAAGCCGAAGACAACGCGCCCGGCGTGATCATGTACGTTCCGGTCTATCGCCAGTCCGCGCCCCTGGATACCATCGTGCAGCGGCGTGCCGCCCTGATCGGCTGGACCAGCAGCCCCTATCGGCTGGCCGAGCTGATACGCCCTATCCTCAACAGCCATGGCCGCCACGACGGCGCCGAACTCGCCATGCGCATCCATGACGGTGCCGAAGCGAGCCCGGACCAGTTGCTGTTCGCCAGAGGCGCGACCTCGCCCCATGCCGGCAACTCGGCCACGCAGCAGCAGCGCGATGTCATCGTGCAGGGCCGACGCTGGCTGATCCAGTTCGAGCGCGACAAGACGGCGGCGGCTATCGACTACCTGCCGGCCTGGAGCGCGCTGCTCGGCGGCGCCGCGCTCAGCGCGCTGCTCTGCGCCCTGATGCTGTCGACCGTGAACACCGGCGACCGGGCCGCACGGATCACCGACAGGGCAACCCGCGAACTGCGCCAACGCGAAGATCAATTGCGCGAAAGCGAGTTCCGCTGGAAATTTGCCATCGAGGGGTCGGGCGAAGGCATGTGGGACTGGGACATCGGCCGGGGCAAGGTTCACTTCAGCCGCGCCTGGAAAGAGATGCTGGGCTATCAGGAGGGCGAGCTCGGCGATGGTCTCGACGAATGGCGCCAGCGGGTGCATCCCGACGACTTGGCCGCCACGCTGGCCAGTGTGGACAGCTATCTCAAGGGGCGCAGTACAGAGTACATCAACGAGCACCGCATGCGTTGCAAGGATGGTGGCTACAAGTGGATTCTCGATCGCGGCATGGTGGTGAGCCGCGACGCCGCGGGCGAGCCCTGCCGGATGATAGGAACGCATACCGACATCACGAACCGCAAGCAGGCGGAACTGGAACTGGCGCAGTATCGCGACCACCTCGAAGACCTGGTCCGTTCGCGCACCGCGGAACTGGCCGCCGCGCGCGACATCGCGGAAGCAGCCAACCGCGCCAAGAGCGTGTTCCTCGCCAACATGAGCCACGAACTGCGCACGCCGATGAACGGCATCATGGGCATGACCAACCTGGCCATGCGGCGCGCCACCGATCCGATCCAGGCCGAACAGTTGCGCAAGAGCCTGGGTGCCTCGCGGCATCTGATGGAGGTCATCAACGACATCCTCGACTTGTCGAAAATCGAGGCCGAGCGCCTGCAACTTGAGCATCGGGACTTCGACCTGCCGGCATTGGTGGAAGACACCGTCGCCTTGCAGGAATCGGCTGCCCAGGCCAAGGGCCTGGCCCTCGCCGTCGAGTTCGATCCGGCCTTGCCGCGCCAAGTCAGCGGCGACGCCATGCGCCTGCGCCAGATTCTGCTCAACTTCATCAGCAATGCCATCAAATTCTCCGATCACGGGCGCATCGTGGCGCAGGCTTCGGCCGTGGAACAGGATGCCGACTCGCTGCTGCTGCGACTGGAAGTCAGCGATCAGGGCATCGGCATCGCTCCGGAGCAGCAGGACCGCCTGTTCCGGGCCTTCAGCCAGGCCGACGATTCGACCACCCGCAAATACGGTGGTACCGGACTCGGCCTGATCATTTCGAAGCGCATCGCGCAATTGATGGGCGGCGATGTCGGCCTCAGCAGCACGCCCGGCGAGGGCAGCCGCTTCTGGGCCACCGCGCGCCTCGGCCGGCGGCAGGTCGAACCGGAGTCACCATGCGAAAGCGACGAAGACCCCTTGCGGGCGCTACAACTGGAGTTCGCCGGACATCGCGTCCTCGTCGCCGAGGACGAGCCGCTGAGCCGGGAAGTCGCGGCCTTCCTGGTCGAAAGCGCCGGCCTGGTACCGATCTTGGCGGAGAACGGCGCCGAGGCCGTCGCCCTGGCAAGCCGTGGCGACTGCTCGGTGGCGTTGATGGATGTGCAGATGCCGCTCATGAATGGCCTCGACGCCACGCGCGCGATACGCACCACGGCGGCCGGGGCGACAATCCCGGTCATTGCCATGACCGCGAATGCCTTCGACGACGACAAGGAAGACTGCTTGCGCGCCGGCATGAACGACCACATCGGCAAGCCGGTGACGCCGGAGATTTTCCATCGCAGCCTGCTGGCCTGGCTGCGGACCACGAGGCCGACGCGGTAAGTTCCGGCGAGACCGGAAACGCCGGCGTCGAGCCAGGGCAAACACGGCTTCCGGCGCAAGCGACGCGGACCGGGCCCGGCTGGCAGGCCTATACTTCCGGTCTGTCGAATTGTCCTTACGCAACGGAGTTCAGCATGTCGCTCAAGAACCTGATGGTCCATCTCGATGCCGGTGAACGCGCGGCAGCCCGCCTCGAACTCGCCGCCTCCCTGGCGCGCAGCCACGGTGCCCGCCTGACGGGTGTCTTCGGCCAGCGTGCCGCCGCGCAGCGCGTCGGCGTAGTCGCCACCTGGCCCAGCGCCGAATATGCAGCGGCACGCGAGGCCAGCAAGGCCGCGTTCGAGAAAGCCAGCGCCGGACTGCCCGGCGCCGAGTGGGTGGACATCAATCGCGGCAGCGACGCCGAAGTCCTGCGTGGCGTGACCAACCTGGCGCGCCACTTCGACCTGGTGGTGCTCGGCCAGCGCGATACGGCCGCCGGCAGCCTGCTGCCCGAGGATTTCGTCATGGATGTGATCGTCGATGGCGGCCGCCCGGTGCTGGTGCTGCCTTATGCCGGCGACTTCCCGGCCGTCGGCAGGCGGCCGATGATCGCCTGGAACGATGCGCGCGAAGCGGCCCACGCCCTCAACGATGCCCTGCCGCTGCTCGGCGACGTCGAGGAAGCCTGGGTGATGTCTTTCGCCGCGCGCCACGAGGATGCCGACGCCTCCTGTGCCGGCGTGGTGCGTCACCTGGCCGATCACGGCGTCAAGGCCAGGGCCGAGGTGCTGGTGGTCGAGGACTTCGGCATCATGGACCTGCTGCTGAACCGCGTCAGCGACCGCAGTGCCGACCTGCTTGTCATGGGGGCGCACGGCCACATCGGTTTCCCCTTCCTCAACCGCGGCGCGGGCACGCGCTACATCCTGCAGCACATGACCGTGCCGGTGCTGATGTCGAGCTGAACCGGTCGGGCACCGGTTCCGCCTCAGCGCTGCGCGGTCCGTATCTCGCCGAACAGATCGGCGTGTTCGCGCGGCAGGCAGCGCCAGTACTGCGGCGGTGCGCTCACCGTGGCGCCCAGTTCCGCCGCCGCGCGCCAGGGCCTTGCGGGTCGTAGAGGATGCCGCGCGCCAGGGCGACCAGGTCGGCCTGGCCCGAGGCGATGGTCGGCATGCCGGCACCCGGGAGCGCCAGCTTGCCGTAATGCATCAGGTGCCTCTCGGCGGCATCGCCATCGACGGCGGAGTACTGGCACATCGGTGCGATGACGATGCTTTGGGCAGATCGACGCGGCCGATCCTGAAAGGCGAAAACAAGTGCGACATGGGCGGTTGCGGATCAGGAAACCCCGACGGCAAGGCGTCGCCGGTGCAGCGTCAGGGCAGCGACGGCGATGGCGATTACCAGCACCGCCGGAATCGCGTACAGGTTCAAGGTATGCCAGCCGCCGCCCAGCACCAGCGCGCCGGCGGAGAGCGAGGACACGGCCTGCACGCCGAACACCAGGAAGTCGTTGCTGCCCTGCACCTTGGCGCGCTCGGCGGGCCGGTAGGTTTCGGTCAGCAGCGTGGTGCCGCCGATGTAGAGGAAATTCCAGCCGACACCGAGCAGGAACAGCGCCCACCAGAAATGCATCAGGGTCACGCCCGAGAGCGCCAGCGCAATGCAGGCCAGCATCAGCACCACGCCGGCAGCGAGGACGTTGAGCACGCCGACGCGCTTGATCAGGCTGCCGGTGAAGAAGGACGGCCCGTACATGCCCAGCACATGCCATTGCAGGACGAAGGCCGCGTCGGAAAACGGCAGGCCGCAGATGTCCATCGCCAGCGGCGTCGCCGCCATCAGCAAATTCATGGTGCCGTAGCCCAGCGCGGCGGCCAGCACGGCAACGATGACGGTGGGCTGGCGCGCGATCTCGGCCAGCGGCCGGCCCGAGCCCTGCTGCCCGGCGTCGGCCATCTCCGGCACGCGCAGGCGGCTGGCGATCAGCAGCGCAACCACGGCGAACACGGACAGCGAGGCATAGGTGGCAGCGAACTCGACTTGCCACACGTCGCGCGTAATCTTGCCGGCCCAGGGACCGACGAAACCACCGAGAATGCCGCCGGCCAGGGTCCAGGAAATGGCCTTCGGCTTCCAGTCGGCTGGCGCCATGTCGGCGGCGGCAAAGCGGTATTGCAGGCCGAAGGCGTTGTAGGTGCCGGCGCACAGCGTGCCCAGGCAGAGCAGCCAGAAACTGCCGATGCTCACCGCCGTGGCGCAGGTGATGCCCCCAAGTATTCCCAGCAGCGCGCCGGCAATGAAGCCGGCGCGGCGGCCGTAATGCTTCATGAACCAGGAAGCCGGCAGGGTCATCAGCGCGGTGCCGATGACATAGCCGGTAACGGTCAGCGTCGCCAGGGTCGGTGTCGGCGCCAGCCTGGCGCCGGCCAGGCCATTGACCGCGATCAGGGTCACGGCATTGCACAGCAGCAGCGCCTGGCAGCCAGCCAGCAGGCCGACATTACGCTTGATCAGGGGGGTAACGGTTTCGCTCATCGATGGCTTTCAAAAGTCGGCGCCGGCGACACGGCGACGGTCAGTACCAGGTGGTCGAGTCGGTCGATTTTCAAGTCTTCTGCGCAACGAGCTGCACCACCGGCCTATCCACCAGTTGCCGATATGGCCGAAGACCAGACGCTGTACTCCCTTGGCATGGTCCAGGGCCAGGCGCTGCTCGAAGCCCGGCGCCGATTCGACCAGCGGCTGCGGGCAGCAGGTCGCCGACCTGCGGCAGGCCTTCCATGCCCCGCATCGTGTCGATGATGGCGCACATTTCGGCCGCCGTCGCACCGCCCCGATATTCATGTCGTGATGGCTCGTTTCAGGCAAGGCTTGCAGTCATGTCCATGGTCAGGTGGCCCTCGGCATCGCGAGTCCAGAGTTTGACGGTCTTGCCGTCCGCTTCCGGCCGGCCGCAGACCGTGAAGGCTACGATGTCGAACACCGGCTTCACGGCGCGGAACTCAATGGCGGAGATGGTCGCGTCCGGCAAATTCCGCCGCAGCAGGTCGACCAGCAGCGTGGCGATCAAGGGGCCGTGCACGATGAGACCGGGATAGCCCTCGACCTCGGTGACGTAGCGCCGGTCGTAGTGGATGCGGTGGCCGTTGAAGCTCAGCGCCGAATAGCGGAACAGCAGCACGTCGTCGGCAACGATGGTCCGCTCCCAGGGAGCTCCAGTCGGCGAGTTTGCATAAGTCGGCACTGGCGACACGGCGCCCGGCATGTCGCGATAGACAATGTCATGCTCCTCGGTGACGCACAGTCCCGCCGCGCCGTGGAACTCGTGGCGCACCAGGACGAAGACCAGCTCGCCGCTGCGCCCGCTCTTGTGCTCGACCGACATCACCCGCGAGCGACGCTGCACCGCCTCGCCCACGCGCAGCGGCTGCGGGAAGCTCAGCCGGCCGCCGGCCCACATGCGGCGTGGTAGCGGCACCGGCGGCAGGAAGCCGCCGCGCGCCGGGTGGCCGTCGGGACCGATCGCCGACTGGCGCGCCGCCGGCAGGCACAGCGTCCAGTGCCAGGGCGGCGGTAGCGCATCGCCGGTTCGCGGCGCGGGGTCGTCGCGGTCCAGGGTGGCGGCAAGCGCAGCCACCTTCGAGGGCGCGATCAGGTCGTCGACCTGCTCGGTCTTGCCAACCCAGGAACGCAAGTAGTCGATGTCGATCATGCTCATGTCACCTCGCCGGATCAAAGCCGGTTTCCTTGTAGAAGTCCTGCACCGGCCCGGGGCCGATCTTGGCTTCCATCTCGCGATGGGTCTTGACCATGACCTTCTTCCACTCGACGCGCTCTGCCGGCACCGGGCTCAGGATCTGGCTCTTGCCGGACTTGCGGACTGCCTCCAGCGCGTCGTCGTTCTCCTGTTTGGCGATGTCGTTGGCCAGCTTGCTGGCATAGACTTCGGCGAGGTAGGTGGTGGCCAGGTCGGTGACGATGATCTGTTCGTCGGCGCTTTCCTCGACCCCGAAGTCGAACAGGAAGCGAGCCCGCGCCTCGGAAATCGTCGAGATCATTGAATCGTTGCCAAGGTGCCGGGCGCCATTGATGTCCGTGATCCGTACTGCCAGTTGGGTCGTGTAGCAAAACTGGTGGTCGAGAAAATGGAGCCTGATGCGGGCCATGGCGTGTCGTCGGGAACGATGGATCGAGCAATTCTAACGACCCAGAGGATGCCGCCCCGCCACCCGGCGCGGCCAGGAAAAAAAAACGCCCGACTCCTTGCGGAATCGGGCGTATTGCCTTTAGCTGGCGTCCCCACAGAGACGCGGTCCTTACTCCGCCTGTCCTGCGCGTAATTTCCTGCGGGAAGCTAGCCAGAAGAGCACCGACCGCGCGACTCAAAGGCGACAAGATGCAAAACACTGCTATTTTAACCGCCGCCTGACGGACTCAGGCAAAGCGGGCCAGGACGGCGCGGTAACACCGACCAGGCCCTGACCACGAAGCACCTGATAAGGAGATGCACCATGGCTAAGGCCAATTCTATCCGCTTCAATCTCAATGCTCACGACGTTGCCTCGGTGCGGATCGCCGAGGCGATAGCCACGATTCTTGCAATGGCGACATCTCCGGGCGAAGGCTGCGGGCCAGCCGGCGAGTTGGTGTCGCTCTCACTCGACGGGGTCACTGCCTTGTTGGAGCAAGCCGAAGACGCGGTGAAATCAATGAGCTTCAAAGACCTGTGGCAGGTGGCCTGAAATGGCCGCCACTGTGAACCTCACGCCTGGCGCGTGGCGGGTGACCATCATCGAGACCCGCGAAGTCTCGATGCTCGCCCTCGGTGAATCACCCGCCGAGGCCGCTGCTAACGCCCTGCTCCGCATCGAGGGGAGGGGCGAAGTGGTCGACTGCCGCCCGCTGACGGTCGCGGAGTCCGCGAACCTCCTGGCGATTGCTGGCCGATCGTGACTCCCAAAGGTAAAGGCCCGCTATAGTGCGGGCTTCTGCCTTCAGGGGATTGTGCATGCAGAGAGTCGCCGTAAACGACGCCGGCCTGCGGATCGGCGAGGATCACCAGAACGCGAAGCTGACAGATCGGGAAGTGGACGAGATTCGGGCCTTGAATGAGTCCGGCATCGGGTACCGGCGTTTGGCCAGGATGTTCGAGGTAAGCCGTAGCGCGATCGCGATGATTGTTCGATGCGAGCGCCGAGCGCAGATCCCGGCCAACTACCGAAAGGATGCACGGGCGTAGAATACTGCTGCCGCTAGGGCTTGACCGCGCAGGGAATTGGGCCCTGCGCGGTCAAGCACTAGCGGCCCCGGCACCAAGCCAAAACGCGAATTCGCGCTTTGGCCTACCGACGGCCCAGCGCGTTGCCCATGTCCGGCGCCCGCTCGGGTGCGTAATCCCCCGGCGTCCACCACCAATCCTGGCCGAATTGCTTGATCGAGCTGGCGCGCATGTGCGCCAGGTAGCCCGGTGAAAGCTGCTCCTGCGCATTCTGGAAGATAATGTGATCGGTGGCCGCTCTCGTGTACCACAGGTTGTTCGCCGGAATGTACCCTTTGCCCAGGTTCAAGAGTTTCGCGGCCAGGTGCGTGTCTTTCCCCTCGGCGGCCGCATTGCCGGCCTGCACCAGGGCGGTAACGGCCGTGGCGGCGCTGCCGATGGTCGGCCCCGCCAACACTTCGAGGGGACCGCTGCCGTAGCGCGTGGTGGCGCTTTGACTGTACAAAAAATCCCCGTAAATGCCGAAGCTGCCGCCCTTGACGGCAGCCGCAAGCCAAAATTTCCAGTTGTCCATCGGGCGTGGATCCTCGCCCGAGAGTAGCGCCTGCGTCTGCAACATCATCGCCCCGGCGATGGTCTGCATCAAGATCACGGAACTGATGAACTCGGCCTTGCCGCCGGCCGTGCCGCGAGACATGCCGATATCCCACATGCGCTGAAATTGCGCGATCGGGAAGGACTTGAACTGCCAAAAGCTGCGCGTCAGCTCGTCGCGTATGTTGCCGCGCTGCAGGCCGCCGACCATGCTTGCGCGCTGCTGCCAGCCGGGCTCGATGATCGCGTTCAATGATTCGGAGTGCAGCGCACCCAGGTAGCGCACGATGGCTTCGCGCCGGGCTTGTGCCGGGCTCTCAAAGCCGAGCCGCGCCAGGGCCTCGTCGGGAATTCTGGCGATAGCCTCGGGCGTCAATGTGGTCGTGTTGCCGTGCCCGTAGTCCTCCAGCTTGGCCAGCTTCCAGATGTTCCAGTCCTGCTCGGTCAGGCCGAAGGATTTGAGCAGGTGCATATCCTGCTCGCCGACCTCGGCCCACGTCCGGGTTCTCACTTCGTGGCCGATGCTGTCCATCATCGTGAGGCCGAACGCGCCGCGCCTCCATTCGTTGATGGCCGACATGCCCGACACGCGCATCACGGCATTGGATAGTTTGCCGGTCCAGGACGACCGGCCCAATTCTTCGCCGAATCGGTACATCGCCGAGGTCATGTAGTCGAGCATCAAACCTTGGCGCTGGAGCTGGCGACGTTCGGCGCCGTTGAAGGGGTTGAGTACCCGCAATTCGTTGTACCAGCGCTGCATCGCTGGCAGGTTGTTGATCCGGCTCACCGCTTCGAGCATGACTTTATCGCCGTAGAAGCTCGCCCAAAACGCGGACCCCAGCTTGCCGGCGGCGTTGAGGTTGCGCAGCGCATCGAACACGCGCGAAACCGACCGATCAGCGACCGGCTTGACCTTGCCGGCGGCGAAGTCGTACAGGTTGTCCAGGCGTGCCAGTTCCTTGTCGACGGCATCTATCGCGGTCGGGCGTGCCAGCTTGGCCTCTTGCTCGGCCAGGTCGCGCAGCAGCCGAAAGGCAGCGTCGGGATTTGGGCCGAAGTGCTCGACGAATGCCACGTCGCGCGCCATTGTCTCAATGTGGCCCATGAGGATGTCGGGAAAGGTCTTTTCTCCGTACTTGCTCCAGTAGCCGAGCACGGCGTCGGCGTCGGCGAAGTGAATCTGGCGTTCTTCGGCGTGCCGATTGGACCGCGCGCCCTTGCCGCGCGCCTTGCCCGGCTCGATCTTGGTCGCGCCGTTGGTGGCGATCGTGTCCCAGGCATTCGAGAGCAGCGCCTTTATCTCGGGCTCGGTCATCGGCGTGCCGTCGAGATTACGATAAGCGTCGCGCTTGAGCGCGGGGTAGACGTCGGCGATCCACTGCTCCTTGCCGGCAGCGGCGACCCGCTCCTGGCTATGGTGGTTGGGGAACCCCCAATCGTCGAGATGCCCGACCTCACCGCCTTTCTCGTTGAACCAGGCGCGTGATTCTTCGGCCGTGTTGAGCCAGGCCCGCGCGCCCTGCTTGGCCAGGGCGTCGCCACTATCGCCCCCGCGCAGCTCGGTAATGAGCGCGCGCATCTTGTCTTTTTGCTGGATGAATCCGAGAAAGTCATTGCCCAGCGCGCGCCAGGTGTCCTGCAGCCGCGACTTGAGCAGAGTTTGCACGCCATGCACGCGGGCTTCGAGCGAGAACTGGTCGGCGCGGCCGTCAGCATCGGTGGCGATCAGCCGGCGCACGGCGTCGACCTCGCTGATGCCGCCCCCGCGCATCGCTTGCACGTCCCCTGCGCGCGAGGCAATGGCAGCGACTTGCAAATGCGTGTTTTGGTGTTGCCGTACCTGCTCGGCCACCTTGGCTTTTGCTTCCAGCTCGGCCGCGTGCTGCATGATGCCCTCGGGCGTCGAGAGGTCGGCCACGCCCTTAGCCTCGATCCTGCCGGCGGCGATGTCGCGCGCCGTTTTCTGGATCGAGTCGAACACGGCTTGCAGCTCGTCGGCGGATAGCTCGCGCCCGGCGGCTTTGTTCAGTGCGGATATGCAGCGGTTGAAGTCGGCCATTTACAGGACTCCCAGGAGGCAGGCGGCGGCCGTGCGGAAGATGCCCGGCGCCGTGGTTCGGGTTTGCGCCAGCGCGGCGTCGGCCTGCGCGATGGCGTCGGCGGCACGCACGTGGACCGGCGTACCGTCGGGCGCAACGTCGCCGGTAGGTATGAGCATGTCGGGCCGATCGGCGACCGCCTGGCGTGCTTTGCTGATGGCGGGATCCGCGCTCGCGGGTGCTTCGGTATCGGCCATCTTGACGCCGAACACTTCGCCGATGGCGCGCTGCACGGCTTGCGCCGCCCTGGCAACGATCGGCGGGGCTTCGGCAGGGCTTGCCCCCAAGGCCTCGCCTTTGGCCGGCAGCGGCTCGATTTTGGCCCCTTCCGGTGTCTCTTGCTTGACCAGGCGCGCCAGCTCGTCGGCTACTTCGGTACGCTGGCGCAGCATGGCGTCGTCGGGCTTGATCTGCATGCCCCTGGTGATGCTATCGACCTGCACCAGCTCGCCGCGCAACACCTGGTCGACGGCCTGGCGCATCGCCGATACGTGCGCCGTCAAGTCGGCGTCGCTCACCGGCCGCCCGGCTAGGGTGGTGTCCTCCAGGTGGCGCGCCTGGTTCGCTACCAACAGCGCGGCTTCGTCGGTTGCCGTGAGCTTGGCGGCCACCTTGGTCGCGTCCAGGTGCGCAAGCCCGCCGAAGGCAGCGCCGAGCATGGCATCGAGCAGCCGCGCCTTGAGGTCGAGCGGGTCATACTGCGCGGCCTGCAGCGGGTTGCCAGCGGCATCGAGCACGGCACGCGAAGCGCCGGCCATCGCCGCGCCCTGCGCAACGTTACCGGCGGCGCCGGTCAGCACTCGGCTAGCCAGCGTCTTGCCCAGGAAAGGCAGCTTGATGCCGGCGGCTGTGCCGATGCCGGCAATATCACCAACGACCAGGGCCGCGCCAGGATCAACGCCCTGCCGGGTCAATTCCTCGGCCGTGGATAGCTGGGCCGTCCCGACCAACAGCGCGGGGCTGATTACGGCTTGCATGATGCCCCCGGCAAGCTGGCCGGCGATCTGGCCAGCCGTACCGACCTCTCCAGGGGCGGGAGTCCAGTAGTCCACCGCGCGGTTGAAAACTTCGTTGTGCTCTTTGAAGTATTGGTCCTGCCTCTCAGTGCCGCCGGTCACGGCGTCGACCGCGATCGGGAACACAGCGCCGGCCATATCGACCGCGCGGCCGACCTCGGCCAGCGAGCGCATAGCGTAGCGCCCGGCGCCCGTGGTGAAGTTGTCCCAAGTGCCGGCCTCGGGTGTCATGGAAGGATGCCGCGCGGCGTGCAGTAGGCCTGCAGCCTGTTCATTCGGGAAAAAATCAAAGCTCATCGCCGCGCCCCCACGTCGATTACCAGGGGCCTGCCGTTTTTGTCGGGCACGTAGCCCGCACCTCGCCGGAACAGGTAGCGGCCATCGCCGATATTCTCCAGGGGCAGGCGCTCCAGATCGCGCGCCGTGGTTGCCGGGGGCGCGAAATCACGCACCAGGGCGGGGGCCTCGGCCTTGATGATGTTGCGGAACTTGTCCAGCTCCATACCGTAGGGCATCACCACGCGGGCGCCGTTGTGGTCGGCGAGCCCGCCGGTTGCCAGCTCGATCGCCGAGCGCCAGCGCTTGACGCTGATATTGCCCGAGTAGTCGCCTTCCTCGGCACTGCGCGCGGCATAGATCGCCCGCGCGGTCTGCTGGAACAAGTCGGCGGCCTGTTCCTTGCCCTTGAAGGCGTCGCCCGTGGCGCTGTTCCACTCGGAAAGCATGAGCTTTTCCTCGGGCATCTTGATTATCGACTTGCCGCCCTGGTGGCTGCTGCCGTCCTCTTTCGAGTTCGGGGTAAGGATGGCTTGCCCGCGCAGGATCAAGTCGGCAACGTCCTGCCCCTGGTTCGAGCGCAGCCCCTTGGCCTGGTAGATTCCCGCAATGGCGACCGTAGGGCGATCCGGCGCGATGCTCTGCATCGTGCGCTTGAACAAATCCATATCGCCGACCCCCTGATACATCGCGGACAGGTAGGTTTTCTGCTGCTCGACCGGCGCGGCCTTGAGCATGTCGGAAAACACGCGGCGCTCGTCATCGGTCAACAGTGCCGGCGCGGTGCCGTAGTCGCCGGCCATGCGCGGCGCGGCAGCAGCGCGGGCGGCAAGCTGGCGTGTTACGGCGGCCACGTCGCCAAGGTTCTGGAATGGTTTGATACCGTAGGCGTCCACGGCCATGGCATAGGCCACGGGGTCTTTCTGGCGCGCCTGCTGCACCTGATCGATAGCCTTGGTCAGAATCTCATAGTTGTGCTGCTTCTCGGCGAAGCCGTCGCCCGGCGTCGGCTTGGCCTGCGCGCGTAGTTGTTTGAGACTGTCGGCCGGCAGCGTGCGGACTTGCTGTATTTGCTGGCCCAGGCGCGCAACGTCCTGAAAACTGCGATAGCGCGCCGTGCCATCGGCCTGGCCGAAGGCGCGCAAAAACTCGGTTTCACTCGGCGGGTTTGGCGCGCTGCCCATGGTCAAGTAGGCGGCTTGCGCGTCCTGCACCTTGCTCTTGAGCTGCTCGCGCGCGGCGGCCATGTCCTGCGCGGCTTGCGTGCGCGCCACGTTGAAAACATGCAGCTTCCAGTCGGATGGCAGGGCGTCGACGACCGGGTTGCCAGTGGTCAAACTCGGGTCACGCTGCGCCGTGGCGTTCGATCGGGTGCCTTTGGGCAACTCACCGCCGTTCGCCGCAGCTATGCCGGCGTTGATCTGCTGGTCGGTGTACGGCTGCTGCCCGTTCTCGTGCTTGATGATGGCCCGCGTAATGCCGCCCAGCGTCGCCGCGTCGTGCAGATCGAGCGCAGCGTCGGGCTTGACTCCTACGGCCTTGGCCACGGCCGCCACATACGCGGCGGTGTCGTTCCCGGTGGCTGGTGCCCAGCGCGCCACGATGTCGCGCACGGTGTTAAGCCCGTGTTTATCCTGGTAGGTCAGGAGCGTGCGCGCCGTGGCGCGGATCCCGGCTTCCGGCGAGTCGAAGCTGGCATAGCGCGGATCGTTGCCGTCGACCTCGCCTTCCCACTTCGTATCGCCGCGCATCACGTTGCCGGGGTTGTTGTTGCGGATACCGCGCGGCAGCGGGCCGGCGTCGCCGCCAGGACCGGCGACAATACCAGGGCCGCCGGTGGCGTTGATGCTGGCAGCCAAGGCCGGCGCGGCATGGTGGAAGAGGTTGTTCGCGATCTGGCCACGTACCAGGGGCGAAATGCTGCCGGCGTTGGCCATGAAGTCGGCGAGCGCGGCGGCGGAGTCTTGCAACCGCCAGGCCTCGTAGCGCATGCGGTAGGCCTCGTCGGTGTATTTCGCCTGCTTCGCCTTTACCTCGGCATCATCCCAGCCCTTGAGCTTGCCTTGCGCGGCGGCCTCGTCCCGCGCTGCTACTACGGCTTTGATGAATCCGTCGGCGTCAGCGTAGTTGCTCGCGGCGGCCTGTAGCGTGGTTTCCGCGCGGGCCTCGCTGGTGTGGAACTGCCAGTTTTTGTTCTCAGTTGTGGCATGAATCGAAATGCTCTTGATCGCAAATTCAGAGCGCGCGGCGGCGACGTGCCCGACCAGCTCGCGCAGATACGGGTCGGTCCCCGCCTGGTCGATTGCATTGCGGCTGAGTTTTTGGATGTCCTCGACGGCGCCCTGGTAGCCCTCCACGGCATTGCGGCCCTGCTGGGCCATGAATCCGTTTTGGGGGTGGTACTGCCTGGCGTCAATCTGCTTGGTCAGCTCGATGTCGATTTCCTTGGCGCGAGTCCTCGCGACCTGCTCGGCTTGTTGGTCGGCGAGTTTCGCGAGTTGATCGCCGAGCCCGAGCATGGCCTTGCCGAACTGTTGCTCCTGCACCCCCGCCGTGCGTGCTACGTCCATCGCGCCCGCACCGGATTGGTATGGCGCTGCTGCCGGCTGTTGCGGAACTTGGAAGCTGTCGTAGACGGGTATTTTCATTTATCAAGTCCTATTGAACTTCCATTTGTTGGCAACACCGCCGGCACTTGTAAGCATCGATCCTGCACCGGTCATGAACGAGGACGCGCCCGCCATAAACGGGTTGATGTTGCTGCCGGCGGCGCTCTTGAAGCTGGCGTCGCTAGTGAAGTCCTGCGACTGCGCACGGTAGGCCCAGGCGCGGCGGGCGGCGTTGTCTCTTATCGTGAGCGCGTCGTGCTCGCCCATGAACTTGGTAGTGGCCAGCAGGTCGGCCGCCGAGCCGACACCGAGGTCGATGCCGTTGGCGGCGAGCTGGGCGCGCTGGTCGCTGTAGAACGATGCCACTTTGAGTCGCTGGTTCTGCTCGTCCTGCGCGCCTTGTTCCTGCGCCAGGCGCGCATTCTGCTCGGCGATGATGGCGTTGTTGCGCGCGACTTGCGACTGGTACTCGTAGGCGCTGCGCTGTTGCTCGGCCTGGTTCATCGACCCGACGACTTGCATGGCCAGGCTGCCGGCTTGCATGGCCGTGCCGGCCCATGCAGGAAGCGCGAAGGCTTCGGCCGCCGCAGGCAGGGCGGCCCATGCCGACATCGCGGCGGTTTCCGTCGCCGCTGCGGCGGCGGCAGCGCTAATCGGTTCGCACATCGTTGATTCTCCTTTTGGTCAGATCAAGCCAGCGGCGCGCAGGCCTGCCGTGTTGAGAATGTCCAGAAGCCTCTGGCCGATCGGCGACGGCCGGCGGCGATGCTCCTGGATCAAGCCGGCGGCTCGGCACGCGAACTCGGTGTCGGTGTATTGGGGCGGCAGGTCGTCGGGTCGTGTGCTTTTCAGCTTGTCGACCTCGGTGCGCAGTCGTGTGATGTTCATATCAAGTCCCTCAGTTTCAGCTCGTCAACATCACGCGCCAGGCGCTCAAGCTCGATGATCTGGCCTGCGTGGGCAAGCGCTCCCAGCAGCCGTTCGGCAACGTCCGGAGAGATAGAACCATCGGCCACGGCGTCAATGATTACGATGGCTTTCTCAGGCATCGTCCTGGCCTCGATCAGCTTCGGGATATGTACCGGCGGGCTTTCGGCACGCAGCGGGGGCGCGATCCGGTCGAAGATGATCCGCAGTGCCTTGGTATCGCCAGCCTTGCCCAACTCGATCAGCTTTGTCAGTAGCGCATCGCGATGCGGCGCTAGGCCCTCTACCATGGCAGCACTGCGCGCCGGGCGCCCGGCGGGGTTTGCCGATTCGCCGGGCTTCCATTGCGTCAAGGCCGTCATTGCTCTGCGTCGTGCCTTGCCCAGGTCAGCACCATGTAAAACCAGGTGTCGTGGCACAGATAGAAGGTAGCGCCCCGGTTGAGCGCGGAATAATCGAGCCTCGGATGATTGCCCACGAATTGCTCGACCAGTTCTTCATCGTTCATAGCCTGCCCCTTACTCGCTCGCGCCTCGCCTGCTGCGCAAAATGGACGATCACGTCTGGATGGTTGCCGAGGCCCGACCGTTCAAGCATCGGCCCGACTCGCGGATCACGCGCCACCAGGGCGCGAGCATCGGCGAGGGCCTGTGCTGCATCCTTTCCGAATACTTCCACCAGGCGTTTAGCGGCCGTGGCTTGCGCCTGGTCGGCCGGTAGCGGATTGGCACGCAGGGCGTTGGCGAAGCCAACCCACTGGCGCACGTCGCCATCACTCAGCCCAATATCAAGCGCCATTTCTGCAACCTCGCGAGATCCAGACTGGCGCTGCAGCTCGGGCAGGTCGGCGTAATACTCGGCGATTGCCCCGACGGCATCCCGGCTCGGGTAGCTTGCGGCGTACAAGGTACGGCCCGGCTCATCCGCACGTAACTTGGCGATGCTCTCGGGTACGGGTAGTCGTTCGGGCTCCGGAAGCTTCGCGTACAGCGCTTCGGCAAGTTGCTCCAGGGTTCGCGGCTGGGTGTTAGCTTGCGCCTCGGGCGGCGATGCCTGGGGGTCCTCGTTCGCGGCAACAGGATCGGGGGGCGCGGCATCCATGTTCACTCGATCCCCGCTGCCGGATATGCCTGCCACTGGTCGAAGCCCATGACCAGCCCTGCAAACAAGGTGAAGCCTGGCGACGATCCGCCGACGTTGTAGGCGAGGCGCAGGTATCGGTTCAACGCGACCCCATCCAGGCCGCAGCCAAAAGTCTTTGGCGCGCCGACCGGCTTGCTGAATTTGCGTACGGGCGTGAACGTCACGTTGTCGGTAGACGTTTCGAGAACAACCTCAAGCGTCGGGCTGCTGCCTGTCTCATTGAGGGCAAATACCCGCAGGTGCATGTCGAGAGTGTGGCCCGGCGCTAGTCGGGCAATCTCGACGGTGTCAGAATGAGTGTCCGCGACGACTACTTGTCGGTCACTGAATACCAAAGCGGAATCGAAAATCATTGTGCGCTCCCTTCCTGAACGTCGCCCCACGTCCTTAGATGGCCATCCATGAGCGCTTGAAGCCGGGTATGCGCGAGAGCTGCCGCGTCGGCCATGTTCGTGGTTGAAACCTTTGAAGGAGGCGCGGTACCGTTGAACGGAATTCCTACCAGGCCGATCCCTGCGCAACGCAGCGCCATGTCGAACGCCACCACCAAGGATCCAGAGCGCCCCGTAGCGACATCCAGCATGAAGTAGTCGAAGTTATCCGCCGTGGGGCGATGGACAGCGCCGGCTGCCTTTCGGCATTCCACGCCGACCGCTTCCCACTCCGCCAACAACTTGCCAATGCCGGCAAGTTGTGCGTCCAATTTCTTGCCGATCGCCACCCGTGCCGCTGCAAACTCGCTGGCCCGTTGGAAAGCCTCGGCGCGCTCCTGCTTATCCGTCTCACGCTGCTTTGCAGTGCTGCCGACGATCTGATGTTCCTGGATGGACCGCAGGCGACGCAGCGTCGCTTTCGTCTCATCGAGTCGCCGATCAAGTTCGATCAGCTTGGGGTCGCTGGGGTCGTCGGTCTGCGCGCAAGCGGTGGCAAGCTCGCCGCTAAGGGTGCGAATCTCGTGCTCAACTTGGGCAATTCGGTAATCGAGTGACTGCATGGTAAGCGGCTCCTGTTGATAGACGCCCCCATGATTCCTGTTCCCTGCGATTGATGGTGAAAAGTCACGCCGAAGTAACGCCAACAGGCAAGGTGCACCGAATGCCGATAGCTGCCCGTGACAGGTAGATCAGTTCGCCGCGCCGCGTACCGATGCGGCGAATAGCGTTCGCCAGTGAGTCGCAGTAGGGCTCGACGGCGGTGGCCGCGCGAGACAATGCCTGTTTCGCGCAACGCGATGAATTCGATGGAAAGACCCACTCAGCGCGCACGGTCCCGAGCTGATACTGATGCGCGCTGAGAATCAACCAGGCCAGGGGCAAGCCCTTACCCGCTGGCGGGATCGCCACGCCGTCAACGGAACAGCTCTGACCCAGGAGCGAGAACTCATGATCTTGAGCGGGGCGTATCGCCGCGCGCTCCCGCCCGACCAGCCATGCCAGCGCCGCGTCGTCCAAGTTGCCGGGCATTGTTGTTGTCAGCACCTTGCCAGAAGCCGAATGTGGGTCGTGGCGCTGGATGGCCTCGACCAGGGCGCGCAGCGCTCGCACAATCTGCAATTCCTCGGTGGTCATTTACGCAGCTCCTTACGCACGCAGCCCGCAGGGCAAAGCCGGGCGCGGAATCACAACGGACTGACGGCCCGTTGTGCGTTGAAAATCAAAGCAGGTCCGAGACATCGGCGCAAGCGCTTTCAGCAGCGGCAGGCGCTCGATCAACGCCGCCAGGGTGCGCCGGGCAAATCGGTGCGGTCGTGGTTTCACCCTATACGTGATTTTCTGCGGATCAGGGCCGGCGAGTGAGCAACAAGCAATTTATTACGACTTAGCCCCGAATCGATCCCGCACCCCCTGCCCCAATGCCCCAAGTGTCTACACCCTTGGGGCATTTGGGGCATATTACGGAAGGTGCCCCATTGCCCCAAATAGCGTTTGGGGCGTGTTTGAGGCATGGGGCCGTAAATATTTGCGCGTTTGTTATTCATGCGCTTGCCCCCTTGAAGGTCGGCAGCGCAAGGCTTCCGTTCTCCGAAACCAAGAAGCCGCCGTCAACAAGGGCGTTGATTGAGCGCAGCGCATGCTCTCGTCGCTTGTCGCGCTTACCAGGATCGAACACCAGCTTGCCCGCCGCCGCATCTATCACGGCCTTTATCGACACGGTGTCGTCACCAAGGGCTAGTAGATCAAGAACGCAGCGATAAACCATGCGCTGCACCTTGCCCCCCGGCTCGCGCGAGATCGGCGGTGGCTCGCCTTGGTGCTCGACAACGCAGGACGAAACCGGCGCGCCTTCCTCGTCATCGCCCAAAGGCACGGACAATAGCCGGAAGCTGAATGCCTCACCATCGTCACCGTCTTTCTGTTTGCTGATCCTTGCGCTGCGAGCGTCGGCGAGCCGGGTTATCTCGACTTCAGCGTCGACAGCAGCTCGGATCCCCGACCAACCGCGCGCCCCCCTGGTCGCATCCTTGCCCGAGTGGTGGATCAACAGGATCAAAGCGCCTGTCGCACTGTGCAGGCGCTTGCAACGCGCCAGCACCTTGCCCATATCCTCGCCCGCGTTCTCGTTGGCCCCTGGTGTGGCCTGCGCCAGGGTGTCTATTACGATGATCGACGCACCCCCCGTGGCGATGATGGAATCGGCCAGGGCCTTGTCGTCGTCGGTCAGGAGATTCGGCGCCGCAGCGACGATGCCGAGCTGAAGTGCGCCCAGCTCGATGCAGTGGTACAAGGCGTACGCCGCCAAGCGTTTGCGAAATCCCCCTGCGCCCTCGGCAGCGACATACACGACGCGCCCCTGGCGTACCTTGCGCCCGCACCACTCGACGCCGCGCGCCACGGCGGCCACCAGGTCGAAGGCAAAGAACGATTTACCGCTGCCGGACTCACCGTAAATAACGGCCAGCTCGGCCTCGGGTAGCACGCCGCGCACGATCCACGCCGGGGGCTTGCCGGCAACGAAGTCGGCCGCCTGGAGGATCTCGAATTTCCTGCGCGTAGTTGCTGCGGGGCTAGAGCAGTCCTCGAAGTCGAGCGCGGCAGCGTCGGTACCGGCCAGCTTTTCAAGTGTCGCGCCGGTAATCTTGCGCCCGCCGTCTTTGCCGAAATCCCGCCAGCGCTTCGCCAGGTCATCACGGTCGACGTAACCGGGCACGGTTTGGCTCCAGTCGTCCCACAGATCGAGCCCGGCCTCGCTGCCCCCGGCTTCGTAGTGCAGCGCCATGCCGACGTGCAGCCAGTCGTCATAGCCTTTGTATTTGTCAGGGGTGATGAACTGGAGCAAATCGCGTAGGCGTTGAAGGCTGAACCCCTGGCCGGCGTCACTCGATACCGCTGCCGGTTCTTTCGGCAGGCCGAAGCGCTGTTCATACAGGTCGAGCACGTCGGGTGAAATGGCGGCAAGGGTGTTCTCGTTGCCCAGTAGTTCGCACGTGTCGAGCACCTGGCCGGTGAAAGTGACAAAGCCTTTGCTGCTGAATGTCTCGAAGCCGTAGCGCTCTGCGGTTGCGCGTGACTTGTTGTTGCCCAGCGATCCACGCATGAAGGCCCGCACGCCGCGCCCGGATGGCGATGTCTCGGCGTAGGTGTCGGCAACTAGGGCGTTTACCTCGTCGAGCACATGGCCCGCGTCTACGCAATCGTCAAAGTCGAGCGCAACGATGCCCCACTCGGGCAGTAGGGCCAGCCCTACGCCATCAAAATTGCCGCGCTGGGCCACTGCTATCGCCTCGGCGAAGGTCACGAGCTGCTCGCGATCCGGGGGGCTTCCCTGCGTACCGCTGCGCTTGTTCCCGCTGCGCGCGTAGAACGGCACCTTGCGCGGCTTCTTGGTGGGGTCTTGGGGGTCAGTCATGAAACGCCACACCAGCCAGCCGGCCAGAGCTTCCAGCGCATCGGGGGCGCGTTGGGGGAGTACCGGAACGGTGCACGTAGCCGCACCCTGCGCGACTACACTGGTGCCGCCGTTGGTCGTCATTCGCGTCGATCCTAGGCCGTGGCCCCCCTCCTTGCCCGTCGGGGGCTTCGTGATTTCATGTGCTCCCATCGGTCGCCCCCTTCGCCTTCTCGATCGCAGCGTGCGCCACGTCGCGCGCAATTGCGTTGTTGATTCGCTGTTGCTCAGGCTGGAACAGGTGCGCGGCATAGCGCTTGAGCGCTTCTTCGCGCGGCCAGCGACGCCGGGCGCTCCCGAGTAGAAAGTCGGGCCCAGAGGGCGGCAGCGCGCCGATCGCCTCAAGCCGTGGTACGTCGTCCTCCGAAATGCCGAGCACGAACGCCAGCTCGTCGAGGTACAGGTGTGTATGCAGTGCCAGCTCCGCGCGGCGCTCGTCGGGGCTCATGCTGCACCCCTTGGGCGTTCATCAATCCAGCGTTGAATTTCGGCCGGTAGCCAAGCGACAGCGCGGGCGCCTATCTTGACTGGCTTCGGGAACTTCCCGTTCTTCATGTCGCTATAAATCGTGGGCTTCTTGCGGCCAGTGATTGCTTCGACTTGGGGCAATCTAAGTAGGGCTTCCATGGTTGTGGCTCCGTGTAGTAAGACCTTGTTAGGTTTAATCACGTCTGCGGAGGTACGTGCACCGCCCCGCTTTTTGTAGTATCGTTACGATATTACTCCGGAATCAGAACCATGAAACAAGCCGCCACCTACAGCCGCAGTAGCAAGGACAAAGCCGAACTGGGCGTCGACGTCCAGGAGAAGGAGTTGGCCGAGTTCGCCGCATCGCGCGGCCTGCAGATCGTCGCGCGGTTCTCTGATATGGAAATATCAGGCAGCCTGGACGAAACCAGCCGGCCGGGTTTGCGGCAGTTACTCGACGCCCTCAAAGACGAGTCGCGCGGCTGGACCACGCTGCTGGCCGTGGATACCTCACGCATTGCCCGCGACCCTTTGATAGCCCTCTATGTCACGCGCGAGGCCGAGAAGGCCGGCGTGGACGTGCTCTATGCAAAGATGCCGGTCGACGGCTCCAGCGCCTTCGGCGAAACGATGCTGTCGGTAGTTCGGGCCTTCGATAGGCTCCACGCGCGCTTGAGTTCCGAGAAGGGCCGCGCGGGGCTTGAAGCGAACGTCGCCAAGGGTTTCCGCGCAGGCGGTGCGGCGCCCATCGGCTACAAGCTGAAGCAGCACGAAACAGGCGGCTCACGTGGCGGTCAAGCCGTGAAGAAGTCCACGCTTGTGCTCGACCCCGAGACGGCAGAGAAGGTCCGCGTGTTTCTCGGCGCCCGCGCCGAGGGCATCGGGCGCACCGAAGCAGCCACGCGCGCTGGGCTTCGTAGCAAGGCCGTGGCGAGTCTGATCGCCATCGAGCGCAACGCCCTCACCTACGCCGGCCACACAGTCTGGAATCAACGCCGGAAGATCAACCGATCGAAAGAGGACGACAGGCAGACAATGATCTGGCGCCCCCGCGAAGAATGGAAGATAAACCGCGAGACGCATCCGGCGCTTATTTCCGAGGAGCAGGCCGAGAAAGTTCTCGCCCTGCACGAGGCGCGGCTGCGCAAGCCGGTGCGCGCCTCCAAGCCCGAGGCCTTCGTGCTCTCCGGTTTGCTGTTCACGCCCGCCGGGGTGCAGTGGCACGGCGACGCGCACGACAGCGCTTACCGCGCAGGCACCAAGGGCAAGCGCATCAACGCGCCGTGGATCGAAGGCGAGGTCGTCAAGCGTATCGCCGCTGACTTCCAGGACGATGCCTTTCTCGCGCAGGCGGTGAATCAAGCCCGCAAGCTGGCCGAAGCCATCGTAGCCGATCCGCAGGTGATAGACCTCGACATCAAGCGCCGCGAAAAGAACATCCGCAACCTGGTGGATATGATCGCCGAGAGCGGCGAGCGCGCCCTGGTCAAACGCATGCAGGAAATGGAGCGCGAGCTGGCGCAGTTGCGCACCGAGAAGGCCGAGTGGGTCGAGCGCAGCGCATTGAAAACGCGCCTACTGGCTTTCAACGCCGAGGACATCCGCTGCATCCTGCAGGCCAACGGAATCGAGCTGCAGCGCGGCGAGAAGATTCTCGACCTGCTGGGCTACAGCGATGAGCACAGGCTGCCGGCCGCAGACCTGCGCCGGATCCTGACTACGCTTATTGAACGGATCGAACTCGACCCGGCAAGCCGGGCCTTCTCTATTCAGTACCGGTTGCCGCTATCGGCAACCGGAGTGTTGTGGCGTCCCCACGGGGATTCGAACCCCGGTTCATACCGTGAAAGGGTATTGTCCTAGGCCTCTAGACGATAGGGACTTATCGTTTGGTGGAGGTAGGCGGGATCGAACCGCCGACCTCTTGCATGCCATGCAAGCGCTCTCCCAGCTGAGCTATACCCCCACAAGAGAGCGCGCATTATAGGGAGGCGGACCCTGGCTGTAAAGCCCTTTTCGGCGTTTTTCGGCAGCCCGCTCAGAGCAGTTTTCCGGGGTTCATCAGGCCGCGCGGGTCGAGCGCGCGCTTGACCACGCGCATCATTTCCATTTCCGTCGCGCTCTTGTAGCGCAGCACTTCCTCGCGCTTCAACTGACCCAGGCCATGCTCGGCGGAAATCGAGCCGCCGAGTTCATGCACCAGGTCATGCACCACGCGATTCACCGCCCCGGTGCGGGCAATGAATTCGGCATTGGATTCGGCGTCGGCCTTCGACTGGTTGTAATGCAGGTTGCCGTCACCGATGTGGCCGAAGCAGACGATGCGCACGCCGGGGAAACGGGCCGCCAGCGCGTCATCGGCGCGGACAATGAATTCGGCGATGCGCGACACCGGGACCGCGATGTCATGCTTGATCGAAACGCCCTCGATTTTCTGCGCTTCCGAGACGTTCTCGCGCAAGGCCCACAGCGCAGCGGTCTGCGCTTCGCTGCGGGCGACCACGGCGTCGGTGACCAGGCCGGCCTCGGCGGCGGCTTCGAGCGCCGCCTCCAAGTTCACCGGCAGCTCGGCCCGCATTCCGGAAAGCTCGATCAACAGCTGCCAGGCCGGCATGCCGGACAAGGGGTCGCGGGCGTTTGGAATGTGCTTCAGCACCAGCCCAAGCGCCGGCCGGCCGACGATCTCGAAGGCCGTCACGTTGTCGCCGGCGGCATCGCGCAGGCGTCCAAGCAGGGCGACAGCAGCGGCCGGATCGGGCACCGCAGCCCAGGCCGTGGCCTGCACGCGGGGGCGCGGAAACAGTTTCAGCGTCGCGGCGGTGATCAGCCCCAGCGTGCCCTCGGCGCCTATGAACAGGTGCTTGAGGTCGTAGCCGGTGTTGTCCTTGCGCAATCCGCGCAGCCCGTTCCAGACGCTGCCGTCGGCCAGCACGACTTCGAGGCCCAGCGTCAGCTCGCGGGCATTGCCATAGCGCAGCACCTGCACGCCACCGGCATTGGTGGACAGGTTGCCGCCAATGGTGGCGCTGCCCTCGGCGGCGAGCGACAGCGGGAACAGGCGATCGGCCTCGCGCGCCGCCTCCTGCACGGCATGCAGCGTGCATCCCGCTTCGACGGTGATGGAATTGTTGTCGGGGTCGACGGCGCGGATGCGGTTGAGGCGCGTCAGCACGATGACCACCTCGCCGCCGGTCGGCGTCGCGCCGCCGCACAGGCCGGTATTGCCGCCCTGGGGCACGATGGCGACGCCGGCCTCGGCACAGGCGCGCACCACGGCGGCGACTTCCTCGGTGCTGCCGGGCAGGACCACACAGCGCGCGCTGCCGGAATAGCGGCCGCGCCAGTCCGTACAGAAGGGCGCAAGGTCTTCCGCCGCGGTGAGAACCCTTCCCGCGCCGACAATACCGCGCAATCGCTCCTGAAAGTCGGCGCTCACGGTACGGCGATGGTCGCGTGCAAGTCGTGCACGTCGCAATCGACGACCTCGACCTCGGCGAATTCGCCGATTTCCAGATCGTGACCGTCGGCAATGTAGACCAGGCCGTCGACGTCGGGCGCATCGCCCTGGGAGCGCGCGATGGCGCCCTCCTCGTCGATCTCGTCGACCAGCACCTGGATGCGGCGGCCGATCATGCGTTCCAGGCGCTGGGTGGAGATGTCTTCCTGATGGCGCAGCAGGCGTGCCTTGCGCTCCTCGCGAATCTCCTCGGGCAGGGCGCCGGCCAGTTCGTTGGCACTCGCGCCCGCGACCGGCGAATAGGAGAAGGCACCGACGCGATCGAGCCGGGCCTCGTCGAGGAAGTCCAGCAGTTCGTTGAACTCGGCCTCGGTCTCGCCGGGAAAGCCGGTGATGAAGGTGGAACGGATCGCCAGGTCCGGCACTTCCCGGCGCCAGGCGGCGATGCGGTCGAGCACCTTTTCGGCGGACGCCGGGCGCTTCATCAGCTTGAGGATGCGCGGGCTGGCGTGCTGGAAGGGCACGTCGAGGTAGGGCAGGATCCTGCCCTCGGCCATCAGCGGGATCAGGTCGTCGACGCTGGGATAGGGATAGACGTAATGCAGGCGCACCCAGAGGCCGAGCTTGCCCAGCTCCTTGCACAGCTCCAATAGCCTCGTCTTCACCGGCCGGCCGCCGTGGAAGCCGGTGCGATACTTGACGTCGACGCCGTAGGCGCTGGTGTCCTGCGAGATCACCAGCAGTTCCTTGACGCCGGCCTCAGCCAGCACCTCGGCCTCATGCAGCACCTCGCCAATGGGCCGCGAGACCAAGTCGCCGCGCAGCGAGGGAATGATGCAAAACGTGCAGCGGTGGTTGCAGCCCTCGGAAATCTTCAGGTAGGCATAGTGGTCTGGCGTCAGCCGTATGCCCTGCGGCGGCACCAGGTCGACGAAGGGATCATGCGCCGGCGGAAGAACGGCATGCACCGCCTCCATGACTTCCTGCGTGGCATGCGGCCCGGTGACGGCGAGCACGCGCGGATGGGTTTCGCGGACGATGTCGCCCTTGGCACCCAGGCAGCCGGTGACGATGACCCTGCCGTTCTCGGTCAGCGCCTCGCCAATGGCGTCGAGCGACTCCTCGACCGCGGCATCGATGAAGCCGCAGGTATTGACCACCACGAGGTCGGCACCGTCATAAGTGCCCGAGATTGCGTAGCCCTCGGCGCGCAGCCGGGTCAGGATCTGCTCGGCATCGGAGGCCGCCTTGGGGCAGCCCAGCGAGACGAATCCGACGGTCGGCGCGCGGGCCTTGCGCTTCGTCACGCCGTCCTTAGGACTTCTTCTCAGTCTTCTCTTCCGGCTTCGGGTAAATGCCGGGGAAGATCTTGCGCGTCTGTTCCTGCATGGTGTCCTGCATCTGCTGGAACATCTTCTGGCTCTGCTCGACGTAGGCGCCCATCATGTGCTGCATGGCGGGCCCCTGGAACTTGAGGAACTGCGCCCAGAGATCCTGGCTGTCGCCACCGGTGTCGCCATAAAGCGACTTGGCCTGCTCCTTGAGCTTGGCCTGCACCTCGGTAAATGAGCGAATGTTGTTCTCGATGTAGCTGCCCATCATGCCCTGCATGGCATTGCCGTAGAAGCGGATCATCTGCGAGAGCAGGTCGGAGGAGAACATCGGCGCGCCGCCGGCTTCCTCTTCGAGGATGATCTGCAACAGGATGGAACGCGTCAGGTCGTCGCCGCTCTTGGCATCGACCACCTGAAAGGGTTCATGCGCCAGCACCAGTTCCTTGACGTCCGCCAGCGTGATGTAGGTGCTGGTGCGGGTGTCATACAGGCGGCGATTCGGATATTTCTTGATGAGTCGGCTCTGTGCGGCCATTTGAACTCCTCCCTCAGGTGCGACATATTACTACGTTGCTGCAACGGCCCTTCCGGCGCGAGCCGGAAGGGAGGTACGACCCGCGGTGTCAGCAGAAATGCAGTCCGCCATTGATGTTCAGCGTCGCCCCCGTCATGTAGCCGGCGAGGTCCGAGACAAGATAGGAACACAGGCCGCCGATTTCTTCCGGCTTGCCCAGGCGTCCCATCGGGATCGTGGCGACGATGGAATCGCGCACTTCCTGCTTGATGGCCATCACCATGTCGGTGCCGATGTAGCCCGGGGCGATGGCATTGACCGTCACACCCTTCTTCGCCACTTCGGCGGCGATCGCCTTGGTGAAACCGAGGATACCGGCCTTGGCCGCCGAATAGTTGGCCTGGCCGAACTGGCCCTTGACGCCGTTGACCGACGAGATGTTGATGACGCGACCCCAGCCGCGATCGGCCATGCCGGGCAGCACCTGGTGGGTGACGTTGAACACGGAATCGAGGTTGGTGGACAGCACTGCATCCCACTGGCCCTTTTCCATTTTCTTGAACATCGCATCGCGGGTGATGCCGGCGTTGTTCACCAGCACATCGACCGGGCCGATTTCCGACTCGATCTTCTTCACCATCGCGGCGCAGCCGTCGAAGTCAGTCACGTCGGCTTCGGCCACGGCAATGTCGAAACCTTCCGACTTCATCTTGGCCAGCCACTCATCCTTGGGGGGGAAATTCGGCAGGCAGTTCGCCACCACGGTGAAACCGCTCTGGGAGAGCGACTTGCAGATCGCCGTGCCCAGGCCGCCCATCGCCCCCGTTACCAATGCAATTTTCTTTGCCATTTTTGCTGCTTCCTATGCGACCAATGAAATCTGTCGGGCCGAAGGCGCGCTGCAAGCCGCTGCCATCGGCCCGTGACGATCAGTACATGTGCTGACCGCCGTTGATGGAGATGTTGGCGCCGGTGACGAAAGCCGCCTCTTCCGAAGCCAGGTAGGCCACCAGGCCGGCGACTTCCTCGGGCTTACCGAGACGGCCCTGGGCAATCAGCGGCAGGATCTTGCTGTCGAGCACTTCCTGCGGGATCGCCATGACCATCTTGGTGCCGATGTAGCCCGGCGAGATGGTGTTGACCGTGACGCCCTTCTTGGCGACTTCGAGCGCCAGCGCCTTGGTGAAGCCGTGCATGCCGGCCTTGGCGGCCGAGTAGTTGGTCTGGCCGAAGGCGCCCTTCTGGCCGTTGACCGAGGAAATGTTGATGACCCGGCCCCAGCCGCGTTCCATCATGCCGTCCATGACCTGCTTGGTCATGTTGAAGGCGGAGTCGAGGTTGGTGTGGATCACCGCGTCCCAGTCAGCCTTGGTCATTTTCTTGAACGTCATGTCGCGGGTGATGCCGGCATTGTTCACCAGCACTTCAACCGGACCGATGTCGGCGCTGACCTGCGCCACGCAAGCCTTGCAGGAATCGAAATCGACGACGTCGCAGGGATAGGCCTTGAAGCCGTAGCCCATGTCGTTCATGGTGCGCAGCCATTCGCTGGCCTTGGTGTTGCTGGGGCTGTAAGTGGTGACGACCTTGTAGCCCAGGGCCGCCAGCTTGATGCAGATCGCCTCGCCCAGGCCGCCCATGCCTCCCGTTACCAGTGCAACTCGCAGCATTTTGCTACTCCTCTCGATTATTGTTGGGTCGGGGCTTTGTAGGTCCCGCCGAAACCCGTGCCCCGGACCGGTATCGACGTGCGCTTCATGCCTTCTGCTTTACATAGCTGCCCGGCGCCGGCTCGCCCGGTGGGTAGGCCTTGCTGCCGAGTTTGGCGCGCGCCGGAATCTCGCCGCCAGCCTGTTCCCTGAGCCAGTTGGCCCACACCGGCCACCAGCTGCCCTTGACCTCGATTGCCGTGTCGAACCATTCGTCGGCGTTGGCGGTCTTGCTGTCGTTGATCCAGTGGCTGCGCTTGTTCTTCGCCGCCGGGTTGATGACGCCGGCAATGTGGCCGGAGGCGCCGAGCACGAAAGTGGTCTCGCCGCCGAGCAGGCCGCGGCTCTGGTAGGCCGACTTCCAGGGCACGATGTGGTCTTCGCGGCTGGCATAGATGAAGGCCGGCATGTCCACGCGACCCAGATCTGCTTTGACGCCACACATCTCCAGCTTGCCCGGCACGCGCAGGTTGTTCTCCAGGTACATGTTGCGCAGGTACCAGGCGAGGAAGGGGCCGGGCAGGTTGGTGGCGTCGGCGTTCCAGAACAGCAGGTCGAAAGCCGGCGGCGTCCTGCCCTTCAGGTAGTTGCCGACCACGTATTGCCAGATCAGGTCGTTGGCGCGCAGCGCGGAAAACACGCTGGCCAGTTCGCTGCCCTTGAGCAGGCCGCCCTTGCCGATGGTGGCCTCGCGCGCCTGCACCGAGGTTTCGTCGACCAGGCAGCCGATCTCGCCGGAATCGGCAAAGTCGAGCAGCGTGGTGAGCAGGGTCAGCGAAGCCACCGGCTTCTCGCCGCGCAGGGCGGCGACGGACAGCGCCGAGCCGAGGATGGTGCCGCCGACGCAAAAACCCAGGGCATTGATCTGGTCGATGCCGCAGATCTCCTGCACCACCTTGATGGCCTGCAGCGCGCCTCTCTCGATGTAGTCGTCCCAGCTCAGGTGACCCAGGTCGGCCTGCACGTTCTTCCAGGAAACCAGGAACACGGTGTTGCCCTGCTCCACCGCGTAGCGCACCACCGAGTTTTCCGGTTGCAGGTCGAGGATGTAGTACTTGTTGATGCAGGGCGGCACCATCAGGAAGGGCCGCGCCGCGACGGTCTCGGTCTGCGGCGAATACTGCAGGAGCTGCATCAGCTCGTTTTCATAGACCACCGCGCCGGGCGTCACCGCGAGATTGCGGCCGACCTCGAAGGCGGAGTCGTCGGTCATCGAGATGCGGCCTTTTTCCAGGTCGGCGATCAGGTTCTGGATGCCCTTCTGGATGCTGAGACCCTTGGTCTCCAGCGCGGTCTTGACGAACTCGGGATTGGTGGCGAGGAAGTTCGACGGCGCCATCGCGTCGACCATCTGCCGCGTCAGGAAGCGCATGCGGTCCTTGGCCTGGCCGTCCGCCATCGGCGCCGCCTCGACCATGCGTTTTACATAGTCGGCGTTGATCAGGTAGGCCTGGCGCAGATAGTCATAGACCGGGCTCTCGGCCCAGGACGGATCGTCGAAACGCTTGTCACCGGGGGTGGCGCTGGCCACCCGCGGCGCCGGCTGGTCCGGCGCCTTGCCCAGCATGCCCTGCCAAAGGCTGGCATGCTGCGCCATCCACTCCTGCTGCAGCGACTTCAGCGCTTCGGATTCGGCAATCCAGGATGGTGCGACCGTGCCGGGAATGCCCTGCTTTTGCTGATCGGCGAGAAACTGGCTGAAGCCCTGCGCCATGGCATTGCCGGCCTGCATCATGGCCTGCAACGCGGCGTTCTGATCGGGAAAAGACGACATCCGTGGCTCCTGGGAAGACGTGCGATTTTGCACTGCACAATAAGTCATGTCAAGCCAAGGGGTCGCCGTAAAATTGGCCCATGTACGTGATCGCGATTGCCTGGCTTTACGTCACCGTGCTGATGGCGGCGACGGAGCCGAATCTTACGTCGGGCATCCTTACATTCAGCTTATACGGCCTGTTTCCGGTCGCCCTCCTGCTCTGGCTGCTGGGCACGCCGGAACGCGGCCGGCGGCGCCGTGCCCGCGAAGCCGCTGCAACGCAAGCCGACGGATCCGCCCCACCGCCCTCCTGAACACGCTATTCAAGCCAGATCAGGCTGGCCATGCGCCCGCTGACGCCATCGCGCCGATAGGAGAAAAACCGCCGCGGCTCGCTTGCGGTGCAAAAGTCGGCGCCGGTAACACGGCGAATTCCATGCGCCGCCAACCGCTGCCGCGCCAGCCGGTAGATGTCGCACAGCCATTTGCCCTCCGCGGCCGGAGTGAAGGCAGCACTCGCGGCGCCATCGATGGCAATGAACGCTGCGCGAACTTCGCCACCGACCTCAAAGGCGCGCGGCCCGATCGCGGGCCCCAGCCAGGCCATCAGCCGCTCGCCCGGGACAGCCATCGCGGCGAGCGTGGACTCGATCACCCCGGCGGCCAGCCCGCGCCAGCCGGCATGGGCAATGCCTACCACCGTCGCCTGATCGTCGCACAACAGCACCGGCAGGCAATCCGCCGTCATCACCGCGCACACCACGCCGCGCTGGCGGGAGAACGCGGCATCGGCGGTCGCTCCCGCCGCTATCCGTGCCGCATCGACGCAGGCGACGCCATGCACCTGTTGCAGCCAGCGCGGCTCATCCGGCAGCAGTTGACGCAAACGCCGGCGGTTGGCCTGCACGGCCAGGGGATCATCGCCGACATGATCGCCAAGATTGAAACTGGACCATGGCTCCAGGCTGACGCCGCCGTGGCGCGTGGTCGACAGCGCGCGCACGCCGCCGGGCGCGGGCCAGTCGGGCTGGATCAGCTCAAGCACGCAGCGACTCCAGCAGCTTTGCGAAATCCCCGGGCAAGGCCGATTCCCAGGACATTTCCGCGCCGCTGGCCGGGTGGCGCAGCGCCAGGCGCCAGGCATGCAGGGCCTGGCGTGGGAAGGCATCAAGGCGCGGATCGCCGCTTTTGGCGCGGCCATAGACCGGATCGCCGGCCAAGGGATGCCCGACCGAAGCCAGGTGCACCCGGATCTGATGCGTGCGTCCGGTTTCCAGGCGGCATTCCAGCAGGCTGCATTTGTCGAAGCGCTCGCGCACCAGGTAATGGGTGCGCGCCTCCTTGCCGCCAGACTTGACCACCGCCATCCGGGTCCGCTGCACCGCATGGCGGCCCATGGGCGCGTCGATCGTGCCGTCGCGCTCGACCCGGCCCAGCGCCAGCGCCAGGTAGTGGCGCTTGACGCTGCGCGCTTGCAGCTGGCGTACCAGATCAGTCTGCGCCGTCAGCGTCCTGGCCACCACCAGCAGCCCGCTGGTGTCCTTGTCCAGGCGATGCACGATGCCGGCACGGGGAATCTCCGCCAGTTGCGGCGCGTGGTGCAGCAGGGCGTTGAGCAGGGTACCGGAAGGCTGGCCGTTGCCCGGATGCACCACCAATCCGGCCGGCTTGTCGATGACAATGATATCGTCATCCTCATGCACGATAACGAGATCAATCTCCTCGGCAAGGTCGTCGCCAGCCACGGCGGGGACTGCCGCCGCGTCGAACTCGATCCGCTCGCCGCCATGAACCTTCGACTTCGGGGCCACCACGGCGCCATCGACACGGATCAGCCCCTGCCTGAGCCAGCCCTGCAAACGACTGCGCGAATGCTCGGGAAACAGTTGCGCCAGAGCGGCATCCAGACGCCAGCCGGCGCATTCCGCCGGCACCGTGGCTACCCCGGCCGGCAGGGGGCTTCGGCTATAATCGGCGGCTATTTCTTGCGAGGTTTTCACCATGCCTAGTTTAGCGGCATTCCTCCGTCGGCTTGCCCCGGGCGGGATCTTCCTGGCCCTGGTCGTTGCGATCCTGAGCGGCGGCTGCGGCCTGCTGCCCGAAGCGAGCGACGAGACCGCCGGCTGGTCGGCGAACCGCCTGTATTCGGAAGCCAAGGAGGCCATGAGCGACGGCGGCTACGACAAGGCGATCAAGTATTTCGAAAAGCTCGAAGCGCGTTATCCCTATGGCCGCTATGCCCAGCAAGCGCAGCTTGAGGTCGCCTACGCCTACTACCGCCAGGCCGAGCCGGCCTCGGCCATCGCTGCCTGCGACCGCTTCATCCGCCTGCACCCCAACCATCCCAATGTCGACTATGCCTACTACCTGAAGGGCCTCGCCAACTTCAACGAGGATCTCGGTTTCCTCGGCTATGTCAGCATGCAGGACCTGACCGAGCGCGATCCCAAGGCGGCGCGCGAATCCTTCGACGCCTTCAAGGTGCTGGTGAGCAAGTTTCCGGAAAGCAAATACACCCCCGACGCCACGGCGCGCATGAAGTACCTGGTGAATGCCCTGGCCTCGCACGAAGTCCATGTCGCGCGCTACTACATGAAGCGCGGCGCCTATGTCGCTGCCATCAACCGCGCGCAGACCGCGGTCAAGACCTACGCCGATGCCCCGGCCAATGAAGAGGCCCTGTTCGTCATGATCAAGGCCTACGACACGCTCGGCATGAACGATTTGCGCGACGACACCGAGCGCGTGATGCGCAAAAACTTCCCCAACAGCGAATACTACGTGCGCGGCCTGAACCGGACCGAGCCCTGGTGGAAGCTGTGGTGAGCGGGCAGCAGGCGATGCCCGTGGACATCCAGTCCGCCGGGCTTTGCATCGGCATCGTCGGCACCGGCGCCATGGGACGCGGCATCGCCCAGATCGCCGCCCAGGCCGGCATCCGCGTGCTGATGTTCGATGCCCTGCACGGCGCCGCCGCCAGTGCCCGCGAAACCGTCACCGGCACGCTCGGCAAGCTGGCCGAGAAAGGCAGGATTTCGCCCGAGGCGCTTGCCGCCGCGAACGCCAAGCTGGAGGTCGTGAGCCGCCTCGAAGACCTCGCTTCGGCCTGCGTGATCATCGAGGCCATCGTCGAGAACATCGAGGTCAAGAAGACGCTGTTCCGCCAGCTCGAAGACATCATCGGCGCCGACTGCATCCTCGCCACCAACACCTCGTCGCTGTCGGTAACCTCGATCGCCGCCGCCTGCCAGCGCCCCGAGCGCGTAGGCGGCTTCCACTTCTTCAACCCGGTGCCGCTGATGAAGATCGTCGAGGTGATCGACGGCCTGCTCACCGCACCCTGGGTCACCGAGGCACTGCTCGCGCTGGGCCGCCGCATGGGTCACACGGCGGTGCGGGCCAAGGACACGCCCGGCTTCATCGTCAATCACGCCGGCCGCGGCTTCGTCACCGAAGCCCTGCGCGTGCTGGGCGAAGGCGTCGCCGATTTCCGCGAGGTGGATCGCATCATGCGCGAAGCCGCCGGCTTCCGCATGGGCCCCTTCGAACTGCTCGACCTCACCGGCCTCGATGTCTCGCATCCGGTGATGGAATCGATCTACCACCAGTATTACCAGGAGCCGCGCTACCGGCCATCACCGCTCGCCGCGCAGCGCCTCGCCGGCGGCGTGCTGGGACGCAAGACCGGGCGCGGCTTTTACGACTACGGCAAGGACGCCGTCGCGCCGCCCGAGGTGTCGGCACCGTCGGCGCTGCCGGCGCGGGTCTGGTTCAGCCAGACGCATCCGGAATGGGCCGACGTGCTGCGCGAAATCGCCGGCGCCGCCGGCATCGAGGTGGAAACCGATTACCTGCCCAGCGCCGATGCATTGTGCATCGTCACCCCGCTCGGCGGCGACGCCACCACCGCCTGTGTCGAACAGGGCCTCGACCCGCAACGCACCGTCGCGGTCGATTGCCTGTTCGGCATCCAGGCGGCGAAGAGCTCCCGCCGCACGCTGATGACCACGCCCCTGACCACGCCGGCGATGCGCGATGCGGCGCGCGCCATGTTCGCCGCCGACGGCACGGCGGTCAGCATGATTCGCGACAGCGCCGGCTTCGTCGCCCAGCGCATCGTCGCCTGCATTGTCAACATCGGCTGCGACATCGCCCAGCAGCGCGTGGCCAGTGCCGCCGACATCGACCGCGCGGTGACCCTGGGCCTCGGCTACCCCAGGGGCCCGCTGGCCTTTGGCGATGCGCTGGGTGGGAGGAATGTCCTCACCGTGCTGGAAACCATGCAGGCCATATCGGGCGATCCGCGCTACCGGCCCAGCCCCTGGCTGCGTCGCCGCGCCCTGCTGGGCATCTCGCTGCTGACCGAAGAAACCTGAACCAGGGCTGCCCGTAACCGGCCCCGGGGTCGATCGGGGCCAGGATCAAACGTCGGTCGGTGCAGTCACGAAATCCACGATCTTCACGTCGTGGCTCAGTACGTGCTGCACGATCCAGTTGCGGATCAGCCTCAGCGCATCTTCGCGTGAAAGCTCGCCACCATCCATCATGTCGAGATTCAGGCGCGCGTACTCGTCGAGTATCGCAGTGTGGGCCTGGAAATGCTCGCGCACCACTTCCTCCGGCATGCCGCAGGTGCGCAGGATTTCTTCCTCGCTCTTGAAATGGGCATCGATCTGCCGCCCCAGCCGGCTCAGGAGTTCGGTAAACGCCTCGCTGCCGGGATGGACGCCAGGATTGCCCTGCAAGCGATCGAGCTGATCGAACAGGGCGGCGTGTTCCCGATCGATGGATTTGACGCCGATCGTGACGCCAAATCCGGCGTGTTCACGGCGGGGATGCGAACGACGCTCCACCTTGAGACCTATGTCCTTGGGAGTAGGTGGCGATTTTAATCCCATGTCGCCGGCAAGATCCATCCACCCCATTACGCTAAGCGCGCCGCTGGCGCCGCGCCTCGAACAGGCAGATCCCCGCCGAGACGGAAACATTGAGGCTTTCGACGCTGCCCAGCATGGGAATGCGCGCCAGCTCGTCGCAGGTCTCGCGGGTCAGGCGGCGCATGCCGTCGCCCTCGGCGCCGAGCACCCAGGCACAGGCCACCTTCTGGTCGATCGCGTACAGCTCGCGTTCCGCTGCGCCATCGGCGCCGATCACCCAGATGCCCTGCTCCTGCATCTCGCGCAGGCTGCGCGCCAGGTTGGTGACGACGATATAGGGCACGCTGTCGGCGGCGCCGCTGGCGACCTTGATCGCCGTGGCATTGAGTCCGCAGGCGCGATCCTTGGGCGCGATCACGGCATGGGCGCCGGCGGCATCCGCCACGCGCAGGCAGGCGCCGAGGTTGTGCGGATCGGTGACACCGTCGAGTACCAGCAGCAGCGCCGGCTCGGCGAGGTTTTCCAGCACGTCATCCACCGTCAGGTGCCGCGCCTGGGCGGCGACGCGCGCCACCACGCCCTGATGCTGGCTGCCGCCGGCCATGCCGTCGAGCCGTTTGGCATCGGTGGCAATCACGCGCACGCCGTGGGCCTCGGCCTGCTTCAGCAGCTCGCGCATGCGCCCATCCTGGCGACCTTCGGCGACCGTGATTTCGCGGATGTCCCCGGCGGCGTGGCGCAGCTTGGCGGTGACGGCATGGAAGCCGTGGATCAGTCGGGTTTCACTCAATTGCGGCTCCCTGGAGAACTCTCACTTCACGTTGCGGGTAGGGTATCCCGATTCCCGCCGCCTTGAACTCGCGCCAGATCGCAAGATAGATATCCGAGCGCATCGGCCCGAATCCGTGTTCCGGATCGGCCACCCAAAGCGCCAGATCGAGATTGATGCCGGAATCGCCAAAGCCCGCCAGCAAGGCCGCCGGACCGGGCTCGGCGAGCACGCGCGGATTGGTGCGGGCAACGGCGACCATGATTTCCATGGCGCGTTCGAGATCGCTTTCATAGGCGATCTGCACCGGCATGGTCAGGCGCACCCGCGGATTGCTGTAGGACTCGTTGCGCACCACCGAGCCGACCAGCAGTTCGTTGGGCACCAGCGATTCGACGCCGGTGACGTCCTTCAGCACCGTGTAACGTGTGGTGATGCGCGTCACCTCGCCGCGATCGCTGCCGACCGAAATCACGTTGCCCACGCGTACCGAATTGTCGAGCAGGATGATGAATCCCGAGACATAGTTGCTGGCGATCTTTTGCAGGCCAAGGCCCAGGCCGACGCCCAGCGCGCCGCCGAACACCGACAGCGTGGTCAGGTCGATGCCGACCATGGGCAGGCCGATCAGGATCGCCAGCACGATCAGCAGCGCCTTCGACAGCCGCGCCAGCACCGCCCGCAGGTTGCCATCCATGCCCTCGGCGGCGTTCAGCCGGCGCTCCACCGCGCCGGCCAGCCACAGGGCACCGAGCACCGTGATCAACAGGGCGACCACGCCTTGCAGCACGGTCCACAGCGTCAGCTTCTGCTTGCCGGCGGTGAAGCTCACGCCTTCCAGCAGCTTGATCAGGTCCGGCAAGAGGCCGGTGACATGGAGCACGACGATGCCCCACACCAGCGCCGAAAACCCACGCTCGAACTGAGCCAGCCAGGTGGCGCCGAGGAAGCTGTAGCGCAGCACGTAGAACACCAGGCGGATGATGGCCAGCGAGGCCAGCAAGGGCAGCGCCAGCGAAAACAGATTCACGTGCATGTGCGGGTTGGCCAAGGCGCGCACCAGCCACACCAGCAGCATGGCCAGCAGCGGAAAGGCGACGCGCTGCAACCAGCCCTGGCCGATCTCGAAGGGCACGTTGGCCGGCAGCGGGCGGGATCGCAGCAGGCGCTCGCCCAGTTTCGCCAGCAACAGGCAGGCGGCCAGCGCGGCAAGCTGCCAGACCAGATCGGGCTGACGCAGGTCGGACAGCACCGCATGCCAGACGCTGGTGAAATCGGGACTGTTCATTTACTGGGCTCCGTCATACTTCTCGGCGTCGTCGCGATGGCGTCGCCAGTTCTCCAGGTAGCGTCGCGCCAGCGACGGGTTGCCGCGCAGGATCAGCAGGTTCTCGGCATTGCGCGCCTGCGCCGACCAGGTGAAATTGTAGCTGCCGGTGATGACGACCCCGCTCGGACTCTCGGCATCGACCAGCAGGACCTTGTTGTGTGCCGAGGCGTAGCGCGTCTCCAGCCAGACCGGGATGCCGGCGGCGGCAAGCATCGGCAATTGCGAGTTCTCGCCCTTGCGCAGCATTTCGCGGTCGGCCAGCACCTCGACCCTGACGCCACGGTCACGGGCCTCGCGCAGGGATCTGGCGATCGAGCGACTGGTCAACAGGAAAGCCTGGACGTGGATGCTCTGTCGTGCCTCGCCAAGGGCGCGCACGATGGCGCCCTCGGCATCGTCCCAGGGGGTAAACAGAACCTCGACGCTGCCGCTGGCCGGAATCGCCGTGGCACCAGCGCCGACTGTTGCGCAGGCGAACAGGCAAGCAACAAGGAAGCGCTTCACTTCTCGCGTTCCAGCACGGCCGCATAGAAGCCGTCGGTGCTGTGGCTGTGCGGCATCAGGCGCAGGTCCGCGCCGCAATCGACGGCGATGCCTTGCGCCGCCAGCAGCTCCTGCGCCGACAGGCGCCGGAACTCGGGATGGGCGGCAAGGAAGGCGTCGACGATGTGCTCGTTCTCCTCGGCCAGGATGCTGCACGTGGCATACACCAGGCGCCCGCCCGGTCGTACCACCCGCGCCGCCGCGGCGAGGATCGCGGCCTGCTTCACCGCCAGCTCGGCGACGCTTTGTTCCGACTGGCGCCATTTCAGGTCGGGGTTGCGGCGCAGGGTACCGAGCCCGGAACAGGGCGCATCGACCAGCACGCGGTCGGCCTTGCCGGCCAGGCGCTTGACGCGAATGTCGTTCTCGCTGGCAATGCAGATCGGATGCACGTTGGAGAGGCCGGCGCGCGCCGCGCGCGGTTTCAGCTTGGCCAGACGCTTGTCCGATACATCGAAGGCATACAGGCGCCCGGTGGAGCGCATCAGCGCGCCCAGCGCCAGGGTCTTGCCGCCCGCGCCGGCGCAGAAATCCACCACCAGCTCGCCGCGCCGGGGGGCCAGCAGGTGGGCCAGCAGTTGCGAGCCCTCGTCCTGCACCTCTAAGCTGCCATCGAGGAAGGCGGGGTGCTTTTGCAGTGCCGGCTTGCCCTTGAGCCGCAGGCCGAACGGCGCCAGGCGGCAGGGCTCGGCGACGATGCCATCGGCGGCCAGGCGCGCGATCAGGTCGTCACGCGACAGCTTCTGCACATTGACGCGCAAGTCCAGCGGTGCCGAAGAATTCAGGGCACGCGCCAGCACCAGCAGAGCCTCGGGTGTCATGACCTGGGACAGGCGCGCCACCAGCCAGTCCGGCAGGTCGGCCTGCTCGGCCAGGCTCAGCTCGGGTTCCGGTTCGCGCCGGATCACGGCCAGCCACTCGGCCTCGCCTTCCTGCACGGCCGGGTCGAGCTGGCGCTGCGACATGCCGCGCACTCGCGACAGCGAAAGCAGCACCAGTTGGCGTGGCGTCGGACGCGCCTGCGGCCCACCGGCGAGGCGTTCCAGCCAGCGCTTGCGGCGGAGCACGGCATAGGCGGTCTCGGCGATGAAGGCGCGGTCGCGGGCGCCGCTGCGATGGGCGCGAAAGAAGCCCGACAGCGCGGCGTCGGCCGGCTGGTTGAAGGCCAGCAGACTGGTGGTGGCGGCCACCGTCGCATCCAGCAGCGCGGCGGAAACGCCGGCGGCCTCGCTGCCGGCTTCCGCGCCGGCGTTCGCGCGGCGGCCCTCGCCGGCGCCATGGCGCGCCATGCCGCGGGCATCGCGTCGCGGCGGCGGACTCCGCCTGCGTTCGCCGCTCACGTCCTCACCGCCGTTCGCTGGTCGATTGCGATCCATGTACTCATTGCTTTCCTCCGGTGTCGGTGTCGTCGGCGATCTGGTCGAAGATTTCGCCCTTGCGATCGATGAAACGGATTTTCAGCGGCATGCCGCGCGCGATCGCGCCCTCGCCGGCCGGCAGCCAGATCTCGATGGTGTCGCCGCCGCCGCGTGCCCGCACGTGGATCGTGCGCCGCTCGCCGCCGGCCGTGGCCAGCGCCACTTCGCCGAGCACCTCGAAACGGTAGGTTTCGAGCTTGCGCCCGGTGGCGATCGGCATTTCCACCGCGCCATCGGTCGGCGCCAGCAGCATCAGCTGGTAGTACATCGACAGCAGGTCCTGCGTGCCATTGACGATGGGATCGCGGCGGCCGGCGTAGCTGACGAAGCGGCCCAGCCAGTCGAAGCTCGCCGTATCCACGCCGCCGACTCTTTCCTGACGGAACTGGCCCGGGCGCAGGCCATCCGCACCGATCTCGCCTTCGCTGCTGGCCAGGGACTGCACCGGCCGGAACACGGCTGCCAGCCCGGTGGTTTCGATCAGGTTCTTGAGCCGGTAACGGAAGCCGTCGTGCTCCCAGGTGTAGATCGCCTGACCGATGACGAAACCGCCCTCGCCGCGCGTGACGGTGAAGCGGGCCCGGCCGCGCCCCGGCAGCGCCGTCCTGGCCGGCACCGGCGCGGCCGCCTCGACCGCCGCCGGCGCCGCTGCCGGGCTGGGTTCGGGCGGCGGTGGCGGGACCGTGGCGGCAGCCTGCTCGGGCTGCGGCAGCGACCGGGCTTCCGGGGTAGCCGCCGGACTCTCGGCGGCGATACGCGGCCTGGCCGGGGCCGCCTTCTGCGGCGCCTTCGCCGGCGGCGCCTCGACACGCGGCGCGGGCCGCGCAATCACCGCGTCGAGAGTGGTCGGCGGCTCCGGTTCCTGGCTGAGCGGCAGGCCCCAGCCGGGCCCCAGCAGGACCGCGGCATGAACGCTCAACGAAGCGACAAAGGCAAACAGCAGCGGCATGGGGTCCGCCTCAATCGGCGGCGGGCACGTGCAGCGCGCCGTGCGCCGGGCGCTCGCCGGCCAGCCGGGCCCGGCCTTCCAGCAGTTGCAAACGGCCTTCGAGGAACCAGCGCGCCACGCGCGGGTAGAGCGCGTGCTCTTCCGCCAGCACCCGCGCCGCGAGGGACGCCTCGTCGTCGCCGGCCAGCACCGGCACCGCCGCCTGGGCGATGATCGGCCCGCCGTCCAGCGCCGGGGTGACGAAATGCACCGTGCAGCCATGCAGCCGGACGCCCGCCGCCAGCGCCTGGGCATGGGTCTTGACGCCGGGAAACAGGGGCAGCAGCGAGGGATGGATGTTGAGCAGGCGGCCCTCGAAGCGGCGTACGAAGCCATCGCTCAGGATGCGCATGAAGCCGGCCAGCAGCACCAGGTCGGGGGCATGGCGCTCGATCTCGGCGGCCAGCGCGGCGTCGAAATCCTCACGGCTGGCAAAGCCGCGATGGTCGATGGCCTGCGTCGTCACGCCGCGCGCCGCCGCCAGCGTCAGGCCGGCGGCATCGGGCTTGTTGCTGATCACCGCCACGCACGCGCCCGGCAGGCCGGCGGCCAGCAGGGATTCCATGTTGCTGCCGCGACCGGAGATCAGGATCACATAGCGCTTCATCGCAGCGAGGGCACCGGCAGGAACACGGCGGTGGCGATGCTTTGCGTGACGCGGGCGATGGTGCGGTGGCCCTTGTCGGCGAGCAGGTTGGCGAGCAGGTCGAGATTGCCGATCATCTTGCCGAATTCGCGTTCGAAACTCAGGTTGGCCGGCTGGCCGCCCTGCGCCGGCTCGTTGCTGAGCAACAGCAGGCTGCCCGCCGCGTCGCGCGCATTGGCCAGCTTCCAGGCCGCGATTTCGAGGTTGCGCGCGCTGTTGTGGATTTTCTGCGGGTCGAGCTCGTCGGGCAGGAAGAATTCGGTCTTCTCCTCGAAGGCCGCGTTGAGCATGCCGCCGAGCCCGCCGATCAGCACCGCGACACGGTCGCCGGCAAAGTCGGTGGACAGCGCCAGCAGGATGGCGTCGGTGCCGCGCCGCCCGGCGGCGTCGGCTGGGCGCCAGCCGGTGCGCGGATCGAGCAGGCGATCGAGCGCCGCTTCCACGCTGGCATGACCGCCTTTCTTCCACTCGCGCGGATTGCGCCGGTAGAGTTTTTCCGCCAGCACGCGCACGCTGGCGAAAATCTCGCGCCGGTGCAGGTCGGCCACGCGATCGATGTCGGCCTTGCCGATCTGCTTGGGGTCGAAGTTGGCCACCGTATTGGCCAGGGTATCGGTTGTGCCGCGCGGGCGCTCGCTGGTCGCGCAGCCGGCTGGCAGCAGGCTCAGGCAGGCCAGGGCCATCGCGCCAAACGGGCTCAGGAAGCCCGCGGTGCCAGGCGATGGCGCAGCCATGCGAGGATGAGCGGCATCAGCGACAGGCCGATGGTGCCGAAGACGATCAGCGAGAGATTGGACTTGACCCAGGGAATGTTGCCGAACCAGTAACCGGCGAGGCAAAGCGAGAACACCCAGAGGATGGCGCCGGCCAGGTCGAAGGCAAAGTAGCGCGGATAGCTCATGGTACCGACGCCGGCGACGAAGGGGGCGAAGGTGCGCACGAAGGGCATGAAGCGCGCCACCAGCATGGTCTTGCCGCCGTGCGCCTCATAGTAGGCATGCGTCATGTCGAAGGCCTTGCGGTTGAAGAAGCGCGCGTGGCGCTCGCCCCAGGACAGGATGCGCGTGCCGGCCCAGCGCCCGATCCAGTAATTGGTGTTGTCGCCGAGGATCGCCGCCGCCAGCAGCACGCCGATCACGATCTCGATCCGGAAGCTGCCATCACTGGTGGCGGCCAGCGCCCCGGCCACGAAAAGCAGGGAATCGCCGGGCAGGAAGGGGGTGACGACCAGGCCGGTTTCGCAGAACACGATCAGGAACAGGATCGCGTAGATCCAGGTACCGTATTGCGCCAGCAGGGCGGCGAGGTACTTGTCCACGTGGAGGACGATGTCGATGAACTGGGCAAGAAGTTCCAAGGAAGCGCGGGCCGGAGCGGAAAGTCACGATTTTACCGGAAGCTATAATCGCCTCTCCATGGGCATCATCAAACCTCTGCCGGATCTGCTGATCAGCCAGATCGCCGCCGGCGAGGTGGTCGAGCGGCCCGCCTCGGTGCTCAAGGAGCTGCTGGAAAACAGCCTCGACGCCGGCGCCACGAAGATCGACGTGCAACTGGAAGAAGGCGGCGTGCGCCTGATCCGCGTCGCCGACGACGGCGGCGGCATCGCTCCCGACGATCTGCCGCTGGCCCTGGCGCGCCATGCCACGAGCAAGATCGCCAGCCTCGACGACCTGGAGCGCGTGGCCAGCTTAGGCTTTCGCGGCGAGGCGCTGGCCTCGATCGCCTCGGTGGCGCAAGTCACCCTCACCAGCCGCCACGCCTCGCAGCCCCACGCCTTCCGCCTGCGCGGCGAGGGCAGCGGCGTCGAGCCCGCCGCACTCGGGCAGGGTACGGTGATCGAGGTGGCCAACCTGTACTTCAACACTCCGGCGCGGCGCAAATTCCTCAAGTCCGAAGGCACCGAATACGCTCACTGCGACGAGGTGCTGCGGCGCATGGCGCTGGCTCGCCCGGATGTCGCTTTCAGCATCGGCCACAACGGCAGCCAGAAACGCCGTCTCGCCAGCGCCGACTTCCCGCGTCGCGCCCACGAAATCATCGGCGACGACTTCTTCCCCCAGGCCCGGCCCCTGAACGAATCCGCCGGCCCGCTGCGGCTTTCCGGCCTCGCCGCCCTGCCGGCCTACTCACGCGCCGGACGCGACGAGCAGTACTTCTTCGTCAATGGCCGCTTCGTGCGCGACAAGCTGCTGGCCCACGCCGCGCGCCAGGCCTGGGCCGACATCCTGCATGGCGCGCGCCATCCGGCCTATGTGCTGTTCCTCGAACTCGACCCCGCCGGCGTCGATGTCAATGTGCACCCGGCCAAGACCGAAGTCCGCTTCCGCGATGCCCATGGCATTCACCGCTTCGTCTTCCATGCGCTGCAGCGCACCCTGGCCACGCCGCTGGCGGCGGCAGAGACCGCAGCGCCCGCGGCCGCGAGCCATGCCGCGCCGGCCTTCAGCTACGCCCGCCAGGCCGGCCTCGCGGTCGGCGAGCCGGCGGCCAGGGCCTACCTCGACTTCGCCCGCGCTGCTTTCGATGGCGCAGACCGGACCGAGATCGCCGTGGCGCCGGCGCCAACGTTCAGCGCAGAAACCGCGCCCCTGCTCGGCTACGCCATCGCCCAGCTACATGGCATCTACATCCTGGCGCAAAGCGCATCCGGGCTGGTGCTGGTCGACATGCACGCCGCGCATGAGCGCATCCTCTACGAGCAGCTCAAGTCCGCCCTCGACGCCGGGCCGCCGGCAACGCAGGCGCTGTTGGTACCACTGGTGCTTGCCGCCAGCGCCACCGAGCTGGCCACCGTGGAAGACCAGGCCGCAACCCTCGCCGCGCTCGGTTTCGAGATCGCCGCCGCCGGCCCGCGCGAGCTCGCCCTGCGCCGCCTGCCGGCGCTGCTGGCGGGGGGCAAGATCGACGAGCTGGTGCGCTCGCTGCTGAAGGATCTGGCCGAGCACCCGGCCAGCCGCGTGGTCGAAACCCGGCGCAACGAGCTGCTGGCAACCATGGCCTGCCACGGCGCGGTGCGCGCCCATCGCCAGCTCAGCCTGACCGAGATGAACGCCCTGCTGCGCCAGATGGAAGCCACCGAACGCGCCGACCAGTGCAACCACGGCCGCCCGACCTGGGTGCAACTGTCGATGGCGGAGCTGGACAAGCTTTTCATGCGCGGGCGCTGATGGCCCTGCCGCCGGCCATCCTGCTGATCGGCCCGACGGCGAGCGGCAAGACCGCGCTGGCCTGCGAACTCGCCACGCGCTTCCCCTGCGACATCGTCAGCGTCGATTCGGCCCAGGTGTTCCGCGACATGGACATCGGCACCGCCAAGCCCGACGCCGCCACCCTGGCGCGCTTTCCGCATCGCCTGATCGACCTGATCACCCCAGAAGAACGCTATTCCGCCGCCACTTTCCGCAGCGACGCCCTGCGCGAGATGGAAAGCATCAGCGCCGCCGGCCGCATCCCGCTGCTGGTCGGCGGCACCATGCTGTATGTCAAGGCACTGCGCGAAGGCCTCGCCGAACTGCCGCAGGCCGACCCCGCGCTGCGCGCGCAGATCGATGTCGAAGCCGCCGCGCAGGGCTGGGCCGCGCTGCACGCCGAACTCGCGCGCCTCGACCCCGACACCGCGGCACGGCTCAAGCCCACCGACGCCCAACGCATCCAGCGCGCGCTGGAAGTGCTGCGTCTCACCGGCCGTACCCTCGGCAGCTTCTTCGCCGAGCAGGCCGCCAGCGCCGTGCCCTTCAATCTGCTCAATATCGCGCTGGTACCGTCCGACCGCGGCGTGTTGCACAGGCGCATCGGCGAACGCTTCGTCGCCATGCTCGCCGACGGATTGGTCAACGAAGTCAAAGCCCTGCGTGAGAAATACCGCCTCGATGCCGGCCTGCCCTCGATGCGCTGCGTCGGCTATCGGCAGGTGTGGGAAATGCTTGAGGGATCGCTGCCCGCGAAGGAACTGCGCGAACGCGGCATCTACGCCACCCGCCAGTTCGCCAAACGGCAATTGACCTGGCTGCGATCGATGGATGGACTGACGGTGGTCGATCCACTGGATTCACGCTCTAGCGCGACCGTGATCGCCGCCGTGGAAAAGCACCTGGCCTGAAAGTCGGCGCTGGTGACACGGCGCCGGTCGCGTCACCGGCCCTGGGTCGCCGGCTTTCAGCGGAGGGCTCGCCAGAGTCCCGCCCGTTCGCGCGGCGCGAGGCCAATCAATTGGCCTCGCGAAACCCCGCGCTCACCCCTTGCTGCGGTGCCGCGCCAGGCCGCCGGCGAAACTAGCCGCTGCCAAAAAGCCGGCAGCGGCGTCGGACACCGCCGACGGCCCCCCCCCTGGCACGCCTCCTCGCCGCGGCGGCTCTCAAGGGCCGGCGCCACGACCGACCCTCCCGCAAAATGTGCATACAAATAGCCTTGACACGCTACTTGTTTGTACATACACTCTAGCGCATGGAAGTCAGCTTCGACCCGCTCAAGAACGAGAGAAACATCAGAGAGCGCCAGCTCTCGTTCGAACGGGCGACAGAAGTCGATTTTAATACGGCGGTGGTGCTTCCCGATACCCGAAAGGCATATGGCGAAACTCGTTACATCGCAATGTGCTATCTGGACCGCCGCCTGCATGTGCTGTGCTTTACGGAAACCGAAACAGGTATTCGGGTTATCAGCTTCCGCAAAGCGAATACCAGAGAGGCAAACAGATATGGCAAGCCGCAAACCCTTGATTGACGCGGACGGCGAGGTTCGCGAACTGAGCGCCGCGGACATGGCGAAATTTCGGCCGGCTGCCGAGGTGCTGTCGTCATCCTTGAAAAAAAAGCTCGGCGTACGCGGCCCTCAGAAGGCGCCGACCAAGGAACGCATCACGATTCGTTTGTCGAGAGAAGTGGTCGACCAGTTCCGTGAAAGTGGCGAAGGCTGGCAAACCCGTGTCGACGCCGCCTTGCGGGATTGGCTCAAGCACCATTCTCCGGCGTAATCACCGGGCGCGTTCAGTCCGAAAGTCGGCGCTGGCAGCACGGCGATTTTCCATCCCGTCGATCACCTGCATTCCCCCGCAGCAAAAATCGCGCGGCGGGCCGCTCAGGCCGATTCGTCCGCCAGGCGGCGTGGTTTCTCCCGCAGGGCGCGCCACGAGTACACCGGCCAATCGCTGCGCATTTGGCCCTGGTCGCCACCGAAGACCACCGCCCCGCCCCGACAGGCACCGGGGTGGTGGGCGGCGAAGCTCTTGAGGCCCTTGAAGTAGTCGGGATTGACGGTCGCCCCGGCCTTGACCTCGATCGCCCGGAAGCCGCCACCGTCGGGCAGCAGCAGATCGACCTCGTTCCCGGCGGAGTCGCGATAAAAATACATCTCCGGCGATTCGCCCGCGTTCAGGCGGTCCTTCATCGCCTCCATGACCACGAAGTTCTCGAACAGGGAACCCCACAACGGATCGCGGGCGACCTGGTCCGCCGTGCGCAGCCCGAGCAGCCAGCAGGCGAGGCCGACGTCGTGGAAATAGAGCTTCGGCGAGCGCACCAGGCGCTTGCCGCTGTTCACGAACCAGGGCGGCAACAAATGGACGATGTAGCTGGTTTGCAGCAAGTCGATCCAGGCGCGGGCCGTGACATGCGAGACGCCGGCGTCGTTGCCCAGGTTGCTGAGGTTGAGTATCTGCCCGCAGCGGCCGGCGCACAGGCGGACGAAGCGCTCGAAGCGTTGCAGGTCATGCACGGCCGCGAGCTGGCGCAGGTCGCGCTCTATGTAGGTGGCAAAGTAGTCGCCCAGCGCCTGCGAGGGATCCAGCCCGCGGTCGTGGATGCGTGGATAGAAGCCGGCCAGCAGGACTTCGGCGACGCCGCCGGCGCCGACGTCGCGCGCCGCGCGCCGGGCCTCGCCCAGCGTGAAGGGCAGCAGTCGCAGCACGGCGGTGCGCCCCGCCAGCGATTGCGAGACCTGCGTCATCAGCTCGAACTGCTGGCTGCCGGTAAGGATGAAGCGCCCGGGTCGGGGGTCCGCATCGACCATGCCCTGCAGGTAGGCCGGCAACTGCGGAGCGCGCTGGATCTCGTCGAGGATGGCGCCGCCGGCGTGGGCGGCGAGGAAGCCGCGCGGATCGTCGAGCGCATGGCGCCTCAGGTCCGGGTCTTCCAGCGAGACATGCGGCTTGTCGGGAAAACTGGCGCGGGCCAGCGTGGTCTTGCCGCTCTGGCGCGGGCCGGTGAGCGTCACCACCGGGTACTGCCCGGCAAGACGCCTCAGGACGGGGGCGATGTCGCGCTCGATCATCGACGCATCTTAGCCCGGTTTGTGCAATTTGAAGAAAATTTCTTCAAATTGCACAAACGACGCGCAGCCCCCTAAACCACGATGGTCTGCGCCCGGCCCTTGCGGTCTTCGATCACGCCGATGTGGAACACCTGTTCGCCGGCGGCGGCGAGCAGTTGCATGGCGACGCCGGCATCGGCCTCGCTGACGATCACCACCATGCCGATGCCGCAGTTGAAGACGCGGTGCATTTCGGCGTCGGCCACCTGGCCTTCCTTTTGCAGCCACTGGAACAGGGGCGGCAGCGGCCATTCGCTGCGCTCGATGACGGCGGTCAGGTGCCCGGGCAGCACGCGCGGGATGTTCTCGGTGAGGCCGCCGCCGGTAATGTGGGCCATGCCTTTTACGTTGACCGCCTGCATCAGCGCCAGCAGCGGCTTGACGTAGATGCGGGTGGGGGCCATCACCGCGTCAGCCAGTGCCGCGCCGCCAAGCTTCATCTGCGGATCGGGATTGGCGCGCTCGATGATCTTGCGGATCAGCGAATAGCCGTTGGAGTGCGCGCCGGACGAGGCCAGGCCAAGCACCACGTCGCCGGCATGGATGGATTTGCCGTCGATGATTTTCGATTTTTCGACGGCGCCGACGGCGAAGCCGGCGAGGTCGTATTCGCCGTCCGGGTACATGCTCGGCATTTCGGCCGTCTCGCCGCCGATCAGCGAGCAGCCGGCGAGTTCGCAGCCGCGCGCGATGCCTTCGACCACGGTGGCGGCGGTGTTCACGTCGAGCCGGCCGCAGGCGAAGTAATCGAGGAAGAACAGCGGCTCGGCGCCCTGTACCAGAATGTCATTGACGCTCATGGCCACCAGGTCCTGGCCCACCGTGTCATGGCGGTTCCAGTGGAAGGCCAGCTTGAGCTTGGTGCCGACGCCGTCGGTGCCGGAGACCAACACCGGCTCGGTGTATTTCTTGGAAAGCTCGAACAGCGCGCCGAAGCCGCCGATGCCGGCCAGCACCTCGGGGCGCATGGTGCGTTTGGCGGCGGGCTTGATGCGTTCGACGAGGGCGTCGCCGGCGTCGATATCGACACCGGCATCGCGATAGGTGAGCGGAGTGGCGGCAGGGGAGTTGGCAGTCAAGATGAATTCCGCAAAAGCTGGTGGAAACGCCCGGGATCGCGCGGCACCGCGCCGGATGGGCGATAATCCGCAAGGAATGCACAGATAAGCGCCAGATTTTACCGGAAATGACCCCCACCCCCGACGCCAGCACTGCCGACCGGCTGCAAACCGCCCTGTGGATCGCCGCCGGCCTGGGCATTCTTGCGCTGTTCTATGCGCTGGCGCCGATTCTGACGCCCTTTTTGCTGGCCGGCATCCTCGCCTACATCTGCAATCCGGTCACCGACCGCCTGACCGGCCTCGGCCTGCCACGCATGCTGGCGGTGGTGCTGGTGATCCTGGCCCTGGTGGCGCTGGGTGCCGGCCTGGTGCTGATCATCCTGCCGCTGCTCTACGAAGAAGCCATGCTGCTGGCGGCACGCCTGCCCGAGGCGCTGGCGCTGGCCAACGAAAAGCTGGCGCCCTGGCTGCGGCAGAACTTCGGCCTGCGGCTCAAGTTCGATGCCGCCTCGCTGCAAAAGCTCGCCGCCGGCAACTGGGACACCGTGCAGTTGATCCTCGAACGCATCTACAGTTCACTCAAGATCGGCGGCGTGGCCCTGGTCGGGCTGGTGGTCAACCTGCTGCTGGCGCCGGTGGTGCTGTTCTACCTGCTGCTCGACTGGCACGGCATGATCGGCCGCCTGGGCGGCATCGTGCCACGCCCCTGGCACGGAAAGATCGGCGGCATCGCGCGCGACATCGACCAGGTGCTCTCGCAATACCTGCGCGGCCAGATCCTGGTCATGGCGCTGCTGGCCGCCTACTACACCGTGGCGCTGTGGCTCGCCGACATCCCATCGGCATTGTCGATCGGCGTCGTCACCGGCTTGCTGATTTTCATCCCCTACCTCGGCTATGCCACGGGCCTGATCCTGGCGCTGCTGGTGGCGGCGCTACAGTTCGCCGGCTGGGGCCCGATCGTCGCCGTGCTGGTGGTGTATGGCATCGGCCAGGTGCTGGAAAGCTTCGTCCTCACGCCCTTCCTGGTCGGCGAGCGCATCGGCCTGCATCCACTGGCGGTAATCTTCGCCCTGATGGCCTTCGGCCAGCTGTTCGGCTTCTTCGGCATCCTCGCCGCGCTGCCCGCATCGGCGGCACTGCTGGTCGGCCTGCGCGAAATCCGCGCGCTTTACCTGGACAGCCGCCTGTATCGTGGTTGAGCGATGAATTCGCCACGGCAGCAGATGCTGCTCGACCTCAAGCCCGAGCAGCCGCCGACGCTGGACAACTTCGTCGTCGGCGCCAACGGCGAGCTGCTGCAACGCCTGCGCGACCTGTGCGAAAAGCACAGCTTCGAGGCGCTGTACATCTGGGGGCTAACGGGTAGCGGCAAAAGCCATTTGCTGGCGGCGGTGGCCGCGGCGGCGGCGGCCAATCGCCCGGTGCTTATGCTCAATGCCACCGAGGCTGGCAGCGAATTCATGCTGAAACCGGGCAGCCTGCTGGTGATCGACGACGTCGAGATGCTGCACGCGGAGGCCCAGATCGCCCTGTTCCGCGCCTTCAATGCCGCCCGCTTCACCGGCCTCGCCCTGCTGCTGGCCGGCAGCCGGCCGCCGCTGCACCTGGGCCTGCGCGAAGACCTGCGCACCCGCATCGGGCAGACCCTGATCTACGAAATCCAGGCCCTTTCCGACGAGGAAAAGGCCGCCGCGCTGCGCCGCCACGCCATCGAGCGCGGCATGCTGATGGACCCCGGTGTGGTGCATTACCTGCTGCGCCATGGTCGCCGCGACCTGCCCTCGCTGATGGCCATGCTGAACAGCCTGGACCGCGCCTCGCTGGAACAGAAACGCCCGCCGACGCTGCCGCTGCTGCGCGAACTGATGCAAACCTCCTTCGACCTCGATAAACAATGAACCTCGCACTCTTCGACCTCGACAACACCCTGCTCAATGGCGATTCCGACTTCGAATGGGCGCAGTTCCTGATCGGCAAGGGCGTGCTCGACCGCGAAGTCCATGAAGCCCGCAATGTGGAATTCTTCGAGCACTACAAGGCCGGCACGCTGGACATCCACGCCTTTCTCGATTTCCAGCTCGCGCCGCTGGCCCGCCACCCGCGCGCCGAACTCGATGCCTGGCATGCCGAGTTCCTTGCCACGCGCATCCGGCCGCTGATCAACCCGGCGGCGCGTGCGCTGGTCGAGAGCCACGCCGAGGCCGGCGACCTGCTGGCCATCGTCACCGCCACCAACAGCTTTGTCACCGGCCCGATCGCCCGCGAATTCGGCATCCCGCACCTGATCGCCACCATTCCGGCGCAGGAGCACGGCCGCTTCACCGGCAAGCCGCGCGGCCTGCCTTCCTTCCGCGAAGGCAAGATCGCCCGCGTCGAGGCCTGGCTGGAATCGCTCGGCACCTGGCTGGGCGGCTTCGAGCAGAGCTGGTTCTACAGCGATTCGCACAACGACCTGCCACTGCTGGAAAAAGTCAGCCACCCGGTCGCCGTCGATGCCGACGACAGGCTGGCGCGCGTCGCCGACGAACGCGACTGGCTGCGCATCAGCCTGCGCGGCTAATCGGGTATACTCCGCCCCCTGCAAACGCCGGTATCCGCATTCCGCCGGCGTTTTCGGAGACGTGGCCGAGTGGTCGAAGGCACACCCCTGCTAAGGGTGCATCTGGGCAAAACCTGGATCCAGGGTTCGAATCCCTGCGTCTCCGCCAGTTACAACATCTAAGCCCATGATTATGTGGGCTTTTTTGTTTTTATAGCATTATAGACTATCAATTTGACTATCAATACATGGATCGGTTGCCAAGTCGCCGCCGCCTCACCAGCGCCGACTTTCGGGCTACTGATGTCGCCCAATCCTGGATTGTCGGCGCGCGCTTAAAACTGACCAGCGTCCCCTGCTTGGCGTGATCCGCTCGACGGCACACCGCCGCACTATGCCGCAGCCCGCCAGATCGGAAATGGTAAAGTTATATTTCACGATTAATTTGTCTCCCAATGAGAGACAAACTTGCCGCCAAGTATCGTTTGTGTTATATTTCTCGCACAGTATGTTTCTTTTAGGGACACCAATTGAGCGCAAACTATCACTTGCAAACGAAGACATTAGGCCCACGGGCAGCGCAGCTTTTCACTGAGCTGAATGAGTTGCGCCGGTCTACGTTCACCTTGGCGGACGTGGGGTCGATCACCGGCCTGTCGGCGGCAGCGGCCCGCAATCTCGTGCACAAGGCCCAGCAGCGAGGCTTGGTGACGCGACTGAAGCCTGGCCTATACAACCTCGTGCCATTCGAACTCGGCCGGGCGACTGAGCATATCGACAGCCCGTACCTGATCGCCCGAGAACTCGCTGGTGCGGCGCCCTACTTCCTGTCGCACGGTACCGCGCTTGAACTGCACCGCATGGTGACGCAGCCGAACTTCACCGTGTATGTGTCATGTACGCGGCGCGTACGTCCGCAGACGGTGGGCGGCTATGATTTTCGGTTTGTCCACATTAAGGCGGAGCAGGAATTCGGGGTCATGAAGCACTGGATCGACAAGGAGCGCTTCGTGATGATCAGCGACATGGAGCGCACCATCATCGATGGTCTCCGACATCCGGCATTTGCCGGTGGTATCACCGAAGTCGCCAAGGGCTTGTGGATGAAGCGGGACGTATTGAAAGTCGAACGGCTGGTGGACTACGCACGACGCCTCGGCATCGGTGCCGTCGTGCGCCGCCTCGGCTACCTGCTGGAACATTATGGGCTGGCCGATGCTCCGGTGCTGGAATCGTTGCGCAGCATGCTGACGGCAACTTACCAGCGTCTTGATCCACTGCTCCCCGCCGAGGGGGCATTCCTCTCACGTTGGCGGCTCCAGCTCAACGTGACTCCCGAAGAACTCGATGCCGTGAGGCTTGGCTGATGATTCCCCAACGCAACATCTCCCTGATCTCGAACACGCTGATGACCGCTGGCGGGCGGCGCATCCCCGAGGCCGTTATCGAACGCGATTACGTGCTGGCATGGTTCCTCACCGGTTTGGCCGGCCATCCGTTACGCGAGGTGCTCGCCTTCAAAGGTGGCACCGCCCTGCGACGCTGCTGGTTCGAGGACTATCGGTTTTCGGAAGACCTGGATTTCACCTTGACGCATCCGATCACCCTCGAAAAGATTCTGGCCGGGCTGAAAGAAATCTTCGCCACCGTCGAAGCCGACTCGGGCCTGCGGATCGCGTTCGATCGCGAAGACCGCCACGGTCACCAGAACAGCCACACCTTCTACCTGCGCTATCAAGGGCCGCTGCCCGCTGCGAACGATGTGAAGGTTGACATCACGATCAACGAAGTCCTGTGCTTCCCTCTGCAGGATCGCCCGATTCAGCGCACCTACGACAACTTTGATGACTTGCCCGAAGGGCCGACCGTGAAGGTCTACGCTATCGAGGAGATTGCGGTTGAAAAGCTGCTGGCCTTGAGCGATCGGGCGCGCAACGAGCCACGTGACTTGTATGACCTCTGGTATCTGTTCGGCTCCACCAACATGCGCGTTGCGGAGATGCGTGCCGAACTCGATGCCAAGTTGGCATTGCGGCAACGCGTCATTGCAGGCATGGAGCAGGCAATCGCCGCCAAGGAAGATCGTCTACGGCGGCTCTGGGCCGCCCGTCTCGCGCACCAGATGAACCATCTGCCACCGTTCGATGACGTCTTTCGGGAAGTACTGCGTGCCGTTCGCGCCGCCGACTTGCCGAAGGAATCTGTTGACGGGAAATGAATGCCGACGCTCGCGATTTCTGAAATCATCGGTCACGATCATCGGTGCAGCCTGTCACGATCGTCGGAATACGCAATCGGTTTGATGTGACCGGCATGCGCTCGACTCGTGCAACAGCTGCCGTAGCCCGGCTAAATTCGCGCAGCGAGGGCCACCACTACATGATGGCTTTCACAGGTTCGGGCCTGTTCATCCTGCGCGAGCGGATTGAAGGGGCCGACAAGCAGCTTTCTGACGCCCTTTCTCTGGATGACTTTGTGCGCCTGGTGGATTCCATGGGGCCGAAGAAAATGTCCCGCATCACCAAAAGCGAGGCCGCCTTCATGAAGCAGTTGGTCAAGAAGGATAATGCGCCATGAAGTTCTCGGATTTTCTCAAGGTACACAATCGATACCGCAGCATTTCCATCACGACGATCTGCGAAACAAGAAATGACTGAACTCGACCAATACCCGCGCCACTCACCGCTCTGTCAATCAGTGACACGAGATGGCAAGACTGTTCGAGTCGAGATATACGACGACGGCGAAGGCGGTTGGCTCCTGGAGGTGGTCGATGATTTCGGCAACTCCACCGTATGGGACGATCCATTTGCGACCGACCAGGAGGCACTCGACGAGGTGCTGAAGACTATCGATGAAGATGGAATGGATTCGCTGATTGGCTCACCCCCGGATGGGCAACAGATGATGGGGCTGAATCAACCTCTCTCGGAAGCAGAATTTGGCGAACTTGACGACTTCCTTGCCAACGAGGCCAACGAGGATACGTCGATGGATGTCTCCACGCTGGAAGGCTTCCTGACCGCCATCGCCATCGGCCCCCGCATGGTGCCGCCCTCGGACTGGCTGCCCTGGGTGTGGGACATGGAAGGTGGAGAAGTCGAGGCCGACTTTACAAGCGAGACGCAGGCCAGCCGGATCATGTCACTCATCCTGCGGCACTACAACAACGTGATTCATACCTTCAACACCGATCCGGCCTCATTCGAGCCAATCTTCTGGCGGGGCATCCAATGGGGCGCTGCCGAGTGGAGTGAAGGCTTCATTACCGGCTTCATGTTCAACGAAGAAGCGTGGAGTCTGTTATCCATAGGACAACCGACATGGTTCACGCCATTTCTGCGCCTCGGTACCGACGACGGTATCGACATTACCAGGAGCGCGGGAGATGCCGAGACCTGGATGAACGGGATTGAACCGGCGCTCGTGAGAATCCACGCCTACTGGAAAGAGAAGCGCGGCAGCCAGCCGGCGGGAATATTCAACGACGATTTTCATCATCATCGTGGTCAGAAGGAAATTGCACCGATCGTTCGTGGTGGCCCGAAGATTGGTCGCAACGATCCCTGTCCCTGCGGCAGTGGCAAGAAGTTCAAAAAATGCTGTGGCGCGGATGGCGCTCCGCCATCGTTACATTGAAACAGGAAATCAACATGCATCAGGACCGTTGCGAGGAGTGTGGCGAGATAACGCCCGGCTACGACACCGTCCACTATGGTTCCTTGGATAGCGGATATCGCCAACTTTGCACCCGATGCTTCAACGTCGAAGTCGCTGAACTGCACGGTCTGGACGATTTCGAAAACATCCGGCTCGAACCGATTGGGCTCACTGACTGCGCGGGTGAAGAACATCAGTTCCACTTTCAGACACGCCTGCTGGGGGGCATTGTCTCTCTGGAAGCGTTTGAGCTTCGGGAAGGGAATCCGGCTGGTTATACGTTCCAGCTAATCGGCAAGCCCGAAGAAGATTTGTTTGCCCTGCTGGGGCGGTTGATCCAGAGAATTCGTAAAGCACTTTCCGTCAAGCATATTGAAGACGGCCAGCATGGACTTCAAATCGTCGATGACACGGTGCGGGGGCGAATCGAGTGGGACGATGACGAAGACGGTCGCGTGCCACTCATGGTTGTCGATGGTCGCAAAATCTCATGGGAACAGTTCGGTCAGATGTTGATGAGTCTTGAAGGCTGGCAATTCAAGCTGGAGATTTTTGATCGAAGCGATGAAGTCTGAGTTTTATGGGATCGTGTTGTCCGCACGCTGGTGATTGAAACATGCCGGACATGAACCAAATTGAAATCCCACAGTCGTTCATGGCCCTGTTCGTCACCGCTGGCCGCCTCAAGCCCAGCGCTTCGCTGGAAGTTGTAGTAGGCCGCTACCAGCTTTGCGAAGACATGGCCTGCATGCTCCCTGAACATGCACAGACGATGCTTTCCAATTTGAGTCTCACCGAAGAGGACGTTCTGCTACGTTGCCATGACGGGCTGATGGCCGGTGCGTCGGCATTCACGGAACAGGAATCTGATTGGGTTATTCGCAGGCTTGCTGAACTGTTGGCATGGTCCCCGCCTGAATTTGGGGAGGTGGCTTCTCCTTCGCCCCGCAGCACGGTCTGAACAATGAGCACAAGGTGTTCGCCTTGATCAGTTCGAAGATCAGCGAACGGGTTTCGCCTTTGATCCCCATATCAAAAAGATCCTGGTTTTGGGGGTCTGTGGATTTGTGGTCAGATGGCGGCGCGGTGGGTAACGGTTTTGTCGTTATCCACGGCAAGACCGCCCGGTTCGCCCGCAGGCGAACTGTCCACAAATCCACTGACCGTCCGCTTGCCGTATTGCTTTGTCACACGTTCTGGTCGCTTGCAGGGTCGCTCCCAATGGGTTCGAGGACATTCGTACGCTCATCAATCGCGCTGCCAGGAGTTTCGGGGGCAACTTTGGAGGCAACTGACTTCCCACTATTTCAAAGCATCCGCCAGATCCTTGTCCGTCACCTTCCCTGACTGATGCAGCCATAACACGATCGCCAATGGTTTCGGAATATTCCGACCGGATTCGTAGCGCGACCCACCCGACTGCGTGACGCCATAACGGCTCCAGAAATCCTTCTGATTGAGATTCGCTTTCTGCCGGGTAACAGCTATATCAGAAAAATCGAGCTTCTTCTTGCGGGCCATGGCGAGATCCTTCGATGTGGATGATGAGGGCGATATGCTAGCGCAATGCAGACCCGTGCGGCGCCGGTCAAATAAAAATCAAGGGGGTCGCGCACGGCGAGAAGACTCCTGCATCAGAATAGTCGTGTCGAAAGGATGAGTCGCGCGGCATCGGAGGCGAAGCGATGCCGTGCAATCCGAAAGTGCATCGGCATCTATCCCAACTCGGCAATCAATGCCGGCACCGCCTGAAACAGATCGGCGACCAAGCCGTAGTCGGCGACCTGGAAGATCGGCGCGTCTTCATCCTTGTTGATAGCGACGATCACCTTGCTGTCCTTCATGCCGGCCAGATGCTGGAGGGCGCCCGAGATGCCGATCGCGAAGTAAAGCGAAGGAGCGACGATCTTGCCGGTCTGGCCAACCTGGTAGTCATTCGGCACGAAGCCGGCGTCCACCGCTGCACGCGAGGCGCCCAGTGCCGCGTTGAGTTTGTCGGCCAGCGGCTCCAGCACTTCATCGAATTTCTCGCGTGAGCCCAGGCCGCGGCCGCCGGATACGATCACCTTGGCAGCGCCGAGTTCGGGGCGCGCACTTTGGGTGATTTCCCGGCCGATCAGCCTGACCAGGCCCAGATCCGCTGCTGCGGCAATGGCTTCGATGGCCGCATCGCCACCCTCGGCCGCCACCGCATCGAAGGCGGTGCCACGAGCGGTGATGACTTTGATGGCATCCGCCGACTGGACCGTGGCCATGGCGTTGCCCGCATACGTCGGACGAACAAAAGTATCCGGGCTCACCACGGCGGTGATTTCGGATATCTGCGCGACATCGAGCAAGGCGGCGACCCGGGGCAGCAGGTTCTTTCCCATGCCCGTGGCGGCTGCCAGAATGTGACTGTAGCCGGCCGCCTGCGCCTGCACCAAGATGGCGACGTTTTCCGGTGTTTGTTCGGCGTAGTGTTCCGCGTCGGCAAGTCTCACCTGGGCCACACCGGCGATTTTGGCGGCGGCGGCGGCGACTGCGACGCAACCGCTGCCCGCCACCAGAACATGAATCTCACCTCCGATCTTCTGGGCAGCCGCCACGGCGTTTAGTGTAACCGCCTTGAGGCCGGCGTTGTCATGCTCTGCAATTACAAGTAGTTTGGTCATTAGATCACCTTCGCTTCGTTCCTGAGTTTGGCGACGAGTTGCTGGACGTCGGCCACCTTGATTCCAGCCCGACGCTTGGGTGGTTCGGCGATATTCACCAGCGTTAGACGCGGCGTCACATCTATACCGAGATCGGCTGGCTTGAAGACGTCGAGCGGCTTCTTCTTGGCCTTCATGATGTTCGGCAACGTCGCATAGCGCGGTTCGTTGAGGCGCAGGTCCGATGTGATGACCACGGGCAGCTTGCATTCCACGGTTTCCGCGCCGCCGTCGATTTCTCGCGTCACCGTCGCCAGACCATTCGCAAGCGCGACCTTGGAGGCAAACGTGGCTTGGGCCCAACCCATCAGCGCGGCAAACATCTGGCCGGTCTGGTTGGCATCGTCGTCGATCGCCTGCTTGCCGAATATGACGATCTGCGGCTGCTCCTTCTTGGCGATGGCCTGGATCAGCTTGGCCACGGCCAGCGGCTGCAGGTCCTCGGCTGTTTCGACCAGGATGCCGCGATCGGCGCCGATGGCCATGGCCGTACGCAGGGTCTCCTGACACGCAGGCAGGCCGCAACTGACCGCGATCACGTCGGTGGCGATGCCGGCTTCCTTGAGGCGAACGGCTTCTTCCAAGGAAATTTCGTCGAAAGGGTTCATCGACATCTTGACATTGGCCAGATCGACGCCGGTGCCGTCCGCCTTGACGCGGACCTTGACGTTGTAATCGACCACACGCTTCACTGGTACCAGAATCTTCAAATCAGGGTTCCTTTCATGATCAATTTCACAGGCTGCATCCAAATGAGGAAACTGTCGCGATTGCCGAAGCAATCATGTGGCCGCGAGTCAAACGACCGTGTCAGTCGAGACACGGTGCGATACCTTTCCCCATGAGCGGGCTTGAGGATCTGCATGGCGGCAACGCACCTGTTTCTGCAGGTAGTTGGCTTCCGGCACGACCGGGTTGAGACAGGCCCAAGCTCGGCGCGATGCCGCCGGCACAGTGCCTGGGCCACAAGCGACGGCCCAGCTTCGCGCCGCGGTGACGAATAAAAAGCGCTCTGCCGGATGACCTGATGAGTCCACGTGGTGTCAACACGACAGAGCTTGAAGAACAGCGGCAGGGGGAAAACGACACCGCTGTCATGGCAATCGATAGGTTGAATCATTTATCTAAGCGGCCAGCGCTTCGGCGTAGCGCGTCCCGCGCTGATAGCGGCACCGCACCTGGCCACCGGAATCGACGACCTCAAACGGATGCGGATAGGTCGCGTCGTCAATGGCGGCGACGGACAGTTTGCGCGCCAGTAATTCGGCGAGTTCGATAGTCAACCCGTGCCACGCCAGCCGCTTGGAACGTGTAGTTATTGTTTCTACGGAGTAGAGCGACGCAGCCGTTTGCTTCTCAAAGTGGCTATTCATGGGGGCACGAACGATCGCTGCGGAACAGATCATGGGATTCCGACGCTGGCGCAGACCAGTTTGGCGTAGCGGCCCAGGCCGCCATGAAGATGAATGGCAGGACCATCACATGGGTGGTGTGAAACCCGAGTTGCAGGCTCTGTGCCAGCCACTGGTAGCGTGCCTGATCCAGGCTCTCCTGCCAGTCTGTCATCTGTGCGGTAGGCGGTATCCCCTCGCGCACGTGCCGAATCGGTGCCTTGCATTTATGCCCCTGCCGATCTTGTGCGGCTAGCCGGACCCTCTTCTCTCTATCGAAACTCACTACCTTTGCAGGCATGCCTACATCTCCTCAGCGTTCTGTCCGCACAAGCTCGGTATCCGTCGCGGCCATCATCCCTTCCTTGATCGCCGCCATTGGCATCGGTCGCCCGGTCCAATACCCCTGAATCAGGGGGCACCCCAAGGTCTTCAACATTTCGAACTGGATGGGAGTCTCGATCCCTTCGGCCACTACGCTCAAGCCCAGGTCGTCGGCCAGGCCAAGGATTGAACTCACGATGGTCTTTGCATGGTTGTCGGTGATCAGCGCCGAAACAAAGGAGCGATCAATCTTCAAGGTGCTGAAGGGAAACTTCCACAGATAGCTCAAGGACGAATAGCCCGTGCCGAAGTCATCCGCCGCGATCGTCACCCGGAGACGGCACAGGGCGCGCAGGACATCGGCAGCGACCACCGCATTCTCGATCAGCACCGACTCGGTGACTTCCAATTCCAGACGGTCCGCGTCCAGACCGGTATCCTCGAGGACGGCCTTCACATCGGTCACGAAGTCGGGATGCACGAGCTGCCGCGCGGAGACATTCACCGCCAGACGCAACGTGGCCCCCTGCCCCGGCTTCAGCGCCGCCACTTCACGGCAGGCGGTGGCCAGCACCCAACGGCCGACGGGAACGATCAGCCCATTGCGCTCCAACAGGGGTATGAAGCATGCCGGCGGTACGGCTCCCAACGTGGGGGACTGCCAGCGCAGCAACGCCTCCACCTTGGCCATGGACCTGTCGGCCGAACGGACTATCGGCTGGAAGACAAGATGCAGTTCATTGCGTTCCAGCGCACCGTGCAGCGCAGTGTCGAGCTGCAAATCTTCCTGCGAGCGGTCACGCATCATGCTCTGATAGAACTGAAAGCGATTGAGTCCATCGACCTTGGCCCGATGCAGGGCGAGATCGGCATGGGACACCAGCGTTTCAGGATTCGTCGCATCCCGGGGATACTGGGCAATGCCGATGCAGGTGCTCACCGTGACGTCCCGATCACCCAGGGTCAGGGGGCGACCCATGAGTTTCAGCATATGCTCGACAATGCTCGCCGACCTGGAATCGTCGCAATTCGGCAGGATCATGGCGAATTCATCGCCCCCCCAGGCGAGCGGTGTCGCTAACAGTCAGACTGCACGCCGCGAGCCGATGGGCAATCTGGCGCAAGACGTCATCGCCGGCACCGTAGCCCACCGTGTCGTTGATCTTCTCGAGGTTATTGATTTCGAGCAACAGCAATAGCAACGGGCCGCTGTGGCCTGCGCCGGATCGCTCAATATGCGCCGCCAGCTTGCTCAGAAATAATTTTCGATTCGGAAGGCCGGTCAGCGCATCGTAGTATGTCAGTTGATGAAGCTGTTGTTCGATTTCAATTTGTGCATTGACCTTGCGCCCCGCGGAAACATAATGCGCAATTCGCCCGTTTCCCGCAGTGATCGGGCTGATGGTTTGTTCTTGGGTGAACAGTGAGCCGTCCTTGTGGCGATTAATGAAATTGGCACGAAAGCTCTTGCCTTGTTTGAGCGTATCCCACAATCGGCTGTAAAAGGACGCTTGATGTAACCCCGATTTGAGCAGTGACGGGGACTGCCCGACCACTTCGTCGCGTCGATAGCCGCAGAGGGTCTCGAAGGCCGGATTGACGTACCGGATCACCCCGGCCGGATTGGTGATCACCACGGCATCGCCGACGTGATCCAGCGCCTGCAGGTAGGGGCTGCTGGCATCATCTCCGGGGGCCTGCGACGGCGCCGGCGGGGGCGTCCGGAACAAACGTTGAGGGCGTAGCGTCCGCAGGGCGCGGATTAGTCGTTCCATCAGTGAATCATTCCGTGCGCAGCAAGCATGTAAGGTTCGCGGTCCAATGGGTCATGGGGCCGTGATCCGGATCACCCACAAGCGTGCCAAATCCGCCGTACTGTCGGTTCCCTATCACACAGCCCAGATTAAATCCGAGGTTGACGAGGGTTGTGCAGTGGCCTACCGCGCTATCGTTACTGCCGACATATTGCCTTGGCATACATCGGCGATCCATCAACAATGCTCTCAGGAATCCACCGAAAGAAGCACTTGGGCTTAAGATTCCCGTGGTGTCCACCTCCAATGACGGACACCACGGTCAGCGCTATCACCTAGCCCAACAATTTCGCCCAGAGTGCCATGGCTCAAGCATCAAAATGAAACATTGACGCCCGTCATCAAACCAGATGGCGCAAATCCCGGTGTAGATACGCTCCCTACTAGATTACCGCCGTCGCCTAGCGTGTAGGACGCATTGGCATTGTTTTTCATTTTCCCCCATGCCGCATAGATGTTGGTATTTTTATACAGTTCATACATATATCCAAGACCTACAAGCCTTGCATCCTTGTCTTGTAGTGACTTATCATTGAAGCTTGAATAGCTCGCATAGAAACCGTGCTTACCGACCGGCACATGCGCACTCACGCTCCAGCCATCCGTCTGCGACAATGTTTTCGTTACATTCTCGTAGTTGCCCCCGGCAATTCTTCCTTGAACCAATGTCCCAAATACCTTTATTATCTTAAAGTCATAGTTTGCCGCAAGCTGCCATCCTGTCCTCTTTGCGAGCCTAGTCTCGCCTGCCGTAACAAAACTTGCGTTGTAAAGGTTCCAGCTTGATAGCGCAGCTTTCAGTGGGCCATTGGCGTAAAAGACCGCCACGTCGTGTCCTTGGCCTGCTTTATCGTTTGTAGAAGTAGCGCCTACAGTTGTATTGACATTCAGGTTGTTCTCGCTACCGGTCGTATAGGTGACCCAGCCACTGAAACCATTCATCGAAGGTGTCAAATAGACGAGAGAGTTATTAAGACGGGTCGGCATTCCGGATAATGGCAGCAAAGAGCCCGAATAGCCGTAGAGACCTACCCCCATTGCGTTTGCCGTACTGGCTGCAACGACAAACGATCCGGCATACTGACGCCCAATGGTTACGGTACCCGCCTTATCACTTGCCAGCCCAGCGTAAACTACGCGTGAAAATACTTGCGTTCCAGTTCCAACTGCCCCGCCTGAGGACGGCGCTGCATTGTTGATCCCCGCAGTTACTGCCCCGTTTCCAACCACCCCCGTATCAAGCGATAGCCCGGCTTCCGCAAGACCGACCGCCTTCAAACCGCTGCCCAGATTTCGCTCTGCTTTGACCCCTAGGCGTGAGGAGGACATTCCACCCGAACCCAGACTGACCTTTCGACCGAACCCGCTATCCATGCTGGCGATATTGACGTCAGCGACACCGTAAAATGAAATCGACTGTCCGCCAGGTTCTGCTGATGACGAAGTACTTTGCGACACCGAAGTAACTTGCGCCTCGACTTTCGCGTTAATCTGTTTTTGGGATTCTTGGGCCGCCAGTAGCCGTTCTATCAAGCGCTTCTGATCAGCAAATTCGCGCTTGAGGGCATCTATTTCAGCATCTGCAAAGGCAGGCATTGCATTCGCCAGACCCAGCCCTCCAAGAATTGCGCAGATCAGCGCTCGCTTTGGAAGTATTAGATATCTCTTTTTCATAATGCAACTCCTCCTGTGATTTGACTGTCTACTTGACCGCTTAGACGACCTAATTGGCACTAGCATCCCTGACGTAAGCAATAACGAGCGCCCCGTTTGATTGCTTTGTGCGCCGCTATGTATCTTAGGTTTTGCCAGTGAACACACAATTGCGCTTCGTGTCATTTCGATGACAAAACACCGCAAACCGATTTGCTACATCGCATCTAGCGAAACACTGAATAAGTATCAAACACTGTGAAAGATTTGCTTGTCACAGCATCAGACAACGAGTTGTGATCACAAGGGACAAGACGATGAAGAAGATTCCGTCGGCATCGCCCAGAGGATTCGAGAAGCACAACCGGGCGACGCGCAAGGCGGAGTTTCTGGCGCGCATGGAAAGCCTGATGCCGTGGGCCGAGGTCTGCGCCTTGATCGAACCGCATTACCCGAAGGCGGGGAATGGACATCCGCCGGTGGGCCTGGAGCGAATGCTGCGGATGTACTGCGTGGCAGCCTGGTTCAATCTGGCCGACGAAGCATGCGAGGACGCGCTGTACGATGTGCCGGTGTTCCGGGAGTTCTGTCGCTTCGATCTTGGTCGCGAGCGGATACCCGATGCGACGACCCTGCTCAATTTCCATCACTTGCTGGAGGACCATGGGCTGGGTGTGGCGATGTTCGACAAAATTGGCGAATTTCTGCTGGCCAACGGCATCAAGCTGTCGGGCGGCACGATTGCCGATGCCACTCTGATCGCGGCCCCTCCCTCGACCAAGAGCCAGGAGAAGAGTCACGACCCGCAGATGCATCAAACAAAGAAGGGCAACAAGTGGCACTTCGGCATGAAGCGGCGCATTGGTGCCGACAGTCATACCGGCCTGGTCCATAGCGCCAGCGTCACCGCAGCGAACGTCCATGACAGCCACCAGGTACCGCACCTGCTGCATGCCGAGGAAAGCGTTGCAAGCAGGTCGTTGTCATTCGCTTTGTTGTGTCGTTCCGGTGATGATTTCTCGCACAGAGTTGGCATGACTTTCGCATTAAACGCGCCAACGCACCGGCGCCGGGGCATCGCGGCGCTGGCAGTCGATGCCGGTGACGAGCCAGTTCCATTGTCGCGCCGAGTGCATCACGCTACTCATGTCCGCCGGCGGCCAGACGAAGTGGCCGCGGTGCAGTCGCCGGTGACACAGTGACACGCCGATACCATCCCAGATCAAGAGCTTTAGGCCCGTTCCTCCGCCGATTGCGAAAGGCCTAGGCGGCACCGTCACACGGCTCCATTACGCCGATCATGCGCTGGCTCCAATATGCCGATCCTCAACTGACTCCAATATGCCGGTCGCTGACACACGGGTTGCGTCCCAGCAGGTTCTGCACCCGCAGCGACAGGCCATCGATGCCGCCGCGCATGTACACCGGTTCGACCATCACCCAGATCTCGTTGGGCCGAATCATCCGAGCAGCTCGCGCAGGCAATGCCCCAGGCTGGCCACCGCGCCCACCGGCCACGCCATCTGGACCGTCGTACCACCTCGGCGCACGTCCAGACGGATTTCTGCCGACGCCACGTTCGGCGCCACGGTCGACTGCACCATCGCCGGCGGTGCAGCCGCCAATTAAGCCACCGCCTAACCCGGCTCGGACTCCGCCCGATGGTCCCTGTCCCATTTGCGCAGCATGTTCGCGTTCAGCCCGTTGGCCGGCGCGATGGCCGCCACCGATACGCCCGGATGCAGGCAGGCGGCAATGGCCTCCTCCTTGAATTCGAGACTGTGCCGCCGCCTCGCCCTCCTCGGCGCCGCTTTCACCACCATAGTGTCCATGTGTCCGCAAAAAATACGCGGACACTATCCGCCTATATCCAGCCTCTCAAGGCGGCACAGCCGGACCGACGCATACCATGGTTCAACCCAATGATTGAAATGAACGCCAGCGTGGCGCTTCCGACACGCCCTGCGTCGGCTACGTGGCCAATCGGGCTTACGGTACGCACGCGTAGTACCCCCCCCAATTCCTAGCCGCCGATGAAATAGAAGTAGTAGTGCAGGTACTTGCCCTGATCAGCGCGCGCATAGACCTTTCTACTGACCTCAGTGCACCAAGGTTTGTAGCCCGGTCATGCCTCAATGGCCGACAGCACATGCCCCAATCCCGGTACATCGCTACGTGCTGCGAGCATACACATGCGCAACCAGTTCTTCTTTGCGAATAACGCTCCTACTGTGTCACTTCACTGTTGTCTCCGTAGATACGCCGTATTGCTTGGCGGTCCGGCGATCCGTCGGCCAAGAGCGGCAATGCGTCCACGAACACTATGTCGCGCGGACGTTTGAACCGGGCAATCCGCAAGCCAGCATGGGCAGCAAGCTCGTCAGCGGTCGCGGAAGCGTCGGCGGCCAGTACGCAAACTGCGCGAACGGCTTCTCCCCAGCGACTGTCGGTCACTCCGAACACGACCGCCTGGGCTACCGCCGGATGCGAAAGCAGAGCCTGTTCGACTTCAGCCGGATAGATGTTTTCGCCCCCACTCTTGATGAGCAGCTTGTCGGGTGAACGGCCCACGAACCATAGATAACCGTCCGTGTCCAGTCGCCCCAGGTCGCCGGTATGGTGCCAGCCTCCCCGAGCGGCATGTGTGGTTTCGCCGGGGCGGTTCCAATAGCGATCGAACACGCTTGGACTTCGCACGAGGATTTCGCCGATCTGGTCGGGCGATGCTATTTGGCCAGATGTATCCTCAATGCGTACCGCCACCAAGGGAAGCAAATGGCCTGCCGATCCGGGGTGCTCCTGCGCCGGCGCAAGAGTGATCATGCCTCCTGTTTCGGTCTGGCCGTAGCCCGACCAGAAGCGGGCATTGCGACATCGTGCTTCGAAGCGCTGTATGACCTCGGGGCTTTCCAGTCCGGTCACTACCCGCAGGCTCGCCAATTGATCCGGCCGCGCCTCCTCCAGAATCGCGCCAAGCATCGGCGAGAAGCTGGCGAAGAAGCTGACCTGATTCGCATCAATCAGGCGTACGGCCTCGACGGGGACAAAGCGCGGCATGATGACGCTGGCTCCACCCGCGACCTGAGCGGCGATGGCAAGGCCCAGCCCCGCCATGTGAAAGAGCGGCAGGACGCACAGGTGGCGGTCCTCGGGCCCCAGTTGCCATGTGTAGGCCAACTGAAAGGCCTGGGTGATGACGGCGCGCTGTGACAACAATGCTAGGCGCGGACGGCTATCCACGGCGGCGGTGGGAATCGCGATCAGCGGCGCAGAGGCCGACACTGAAGTCAAGGAAGCCGATGAACGGGGCTCCATGAACTCGGCCCGGGCGTGCAAGCGCGTTGTTTCGATCGCGAGGCTGTAGCAAGGCAAGTCGGGGGGAAGCTCTTGCAAGAGAGCGTCATGCTCTGGCTCGGTGACTAGGAGACGTGGTTCGATGTCGGCCACAATTGCGGCGATCTCCCCCGGACTGGAGCGAATGTTAAGGAAAACGACGATGGCGCCGAGCAGTGCGGCCGCACCCAGCAGTTCGAACACTTCGAATCGATTGTTGGAGAGCACGGCGAAACGGTCGCCTGGGCCAATGTGATGGCCGGCCAGCACCTGGGCCATGGCTTGGCTTCGCTGCCAGAGCTCGCGATGCGTGCACCGGGCAGCGGCACCGCTCAGTGCCGTGCGCTCGGCATATAGCAGCCCGTTGCGGGCCAGGACATCACCGTAACCGAGATTCTGAGGCGTCATGGGAGCTATCAATGAAGTTCGGGGCCCGGCGTTCGATGAAGGCGCGGACGCCTTCGAGGCCGTTGGCGCTGTCGGCACATCGTCGCAACAAGGTATGTTCGCAGGCGAGATGCTGGCCTAGCAGGCGTTCTGGCAAGCCATCGCAGAGCGTTCGGATCGCGGCTAGCGAATTCGGGGCGGCGGCGGCCAGGCGGTGCACCAGGGCTTCGGCGGCGGCGGCAAGCTCGGCATCTGGATAGAGTGCATCGATGACTCCGGCCGACAGGCAGGTTTGCGCATCAATGGTCTCGCTGAGCATCAGCCACTGCTTGGCGCGGACAGGTCCGATCCGCCGCGCCAGAAAATAGGAACTGCCCAAGTCGGGCGAGAGTCCGATGGCAGCATAGCCGGTGCGAAGCTTCATGGCATCGGAGGCAAGCACGAAATCAGCACTGAGGGCCAAACCCACGCCGGCACCACCGATGGCACCTTCCACCGCTGCAACGACTGGAAACGGCGCATTCGCCAGGCGTTGGATTGCTGGATGCGCAACGCCCAGAATTCGGTCGAGCAGCGCACCCAGCGCCGGACCAGCCTCCCGGAGCTCGTCGATATCGCCGCCTCCGCAGAAGATCGAGCCTCGCGCCGACAGAAGAAGTACACGAGGCACGCTTGCCACTGCGGCGTCGATCGCCTTCGCAAGAGCATACGCTACGGGGAGGGCAAGAGTGTTCGCGCGCTCCGGACGACTCAGGACGATACGGCCGATGCCGTCCGCGATCTCCCAGCCGATTCCGGCTTCAAAATTCATGACGGCTCTTCCTAGCCAAGCCAGCGCTTACGCCGACGATAGTGTTTGATTTCCCGGTAATTCCGTCGCTCTCCCCCGGCCTGGTGGCCCAGGTAGAACTCCTGGATGTCCTCGTTGGCCTTGAGTTGCGTTGCCGTGCCTTCGAGGACGACCCGGCCGCCTTCCAGGACGTAGCCGTGATCGGCCAAGCCCAGGGCCGCCTGGGCATTCTGTTCGACGATTAGAAGAGACATGCCCTTGGCCCGCAAGTGTCCGAGCAGGGCGAAGATTTCCTCGATCATCATAGGGGCGAGCCCGAGGGACGGCTCGTCGATCAGCAGCAGGCGCGGATTGGCCATCATAGCGCGACCGATCAGCATGAGTTGCTGTTCGCCACCGGACAGGTAGCCGGAGGTGCGCGTCCGTAGCGCCGCCAGTCGCGGGATGGTCTGGTACACCTGGTCGAGACCGCGCCGTACTTCGGTCAGGCTGGGTCGCAGATGGCCTCCCACCACGAGGTTCTGTTCCACGGTCATGTGCCGCAGGACCTTGCGCCCTTCGACCACATGCACCACGCCGCTGGCGACCATGCGCTGCGCATCGCGGTCGACGACGCTGTCGCCGGCGAACTGGATGCCGCCGGACGAGACTTCTCCATCTTCGACCGACAGCATCCCCGAGATGGCCTTCAAGGTTGTGCTCTTCCCGGCCCCATTGGGGCCGAGGAGAGCGGTGCAACCCGATTTGGCCACCTGCAGGTTTACTCCCTTGAGCGCCAGAATCACTCGCGAGTAGAGCACCTCCAGGTTGTCGACAGCCAGCAGCGGGGGCGCGTCTTGCGGGGCCGGTGCACTCATTTCACCACTTCGCCAGTTGGGGAACCGGCACCGCGGATGCCACGGTCCTGATCTTGCCGCCAACCACCTGGCCGACGTTAATGCGGGGATCGCGCAAGGGGAATGGTGCTTCGACGGAAAAGTCGATGTCCCCACCGCTGAAGCCGTAGAAGCTCTTGGCCGGGAAGTGGGTATCGACCAGCGTCTTGTAAACCAGTTCGCCTGTCAGCTTGTTGCTGCCGTGCTTGATGGCCGCCGCCTCGACGGCCCGGACCAGAACCAGGGTCTGACCGATGCCCATGCCGGTAAAGGTATGCCAAGGGGCCTTGAGACCGTGCTTGGCGACCAGCAGGTCATAAAAGCCCCTGGCCTCTGAATCGTCGGCGCCGGTGACCACCAAGGCATGGGCTTCATAGTCACCTTCGAGAGGCACAAGGCCGCCCATGGGCTTTTCGAGAACACTCAGAGAGTTGTGTGCGTTAAATACGATGGGTACGTTTTTCCCTAGTGCCTGCATTGCACGTTTGATTGCGATTGCTTGCTGAATGGACGCTGGAGCGATGATAAGTTCTGCGCCATTGCTCAGCACTCGGCGCAACTGCAATGTGAGGTCAGCAGGCTGTGGCTCCACGTAAACCATTTCGACGAGGTCTGCGATCTTCGAATTCGCCTTGGCGTAGGCGGCGACCCCTTTGCCCATGTCCGCGTAGGACGGCGAGGCCTCGCTCGTGAACATGGCGATCTTGACGGGCCGAGTGCCACCGACCTTCGTCTTCTGGAACCACTCGACGAAGGCGCCAATCTCATGGACGAACGTCGGTCGGGTGGACAATATCCACTGATTGGGACGCCAGGCAAAGCCGTTGCTCGCCGACCCCAGGATCATTGGTACCTTATCGTTCGGCAGGCGCTGCTGCAGGGCCGCGGTATCGGGGCCGCCCAAGGACAGGCCGATGATGGGCTTGCTGGTGGACAGAACCCCGGGCCAGAGGCTGGCCGTTTGCGCGGTGTCGTAACGAGTGTCGTAGGGTTTGAGTTCGAGCTTGATCCCGAGTTGCGCGCCTTTTTCAATATTCCACCATTTCACGACGGCTTCACGGGCACCGGCGAACAGCGGCATGATGCTGGCGAACGGCCCCGAGAAGTCCGACAGCGACGGCACCTGATACACGGTTTCGGCGCGGGCCGGCAGGGCTGCTCCGAACAGGGAACACGCAAGCGCAGCTCCGGAACACAAGGCTTTCAAGGTCTTCATGGTTATGGTCTCCTCCTAAGATGTTGTCAGTACGGGAAAGGCCAAAGGCGATAGGCCCGTTTGCTGATTTCGATGCGATGCATTACGCCTTTGGGTTCGAACAGCAGGAACAGCACGATGACGGTGCCGAGCAGCACGTTCATGCTGGCAAAAACGATGTCCTGGCCCGCCGAGGGAATGAGATCGACGAGCTGCGGGCCGAGGCTAACGACTCCTTCCCGCGCTAGCTGGATGAGGATGGTGCCGATGAGGGCGCCGACGATGGAGCCCAGGCCGCCGACAATCATCATCGCGATCATCCAGATGGAGTTGAACAGGGTGAATTGCTCGACCGAGACGTGACGCAGAGCAATGGCCCACAGACCGCCGGCGATGCCGGCATAAAAGGCGGCGACGAGGAAGGCGCGCGCCTTGGCGGCGGCCACGTTGATGCCCATCATGCCGGCGGCGACGTCGTCGTCGCGGACCGCCTCGAAGGAGCGGCCGTGGCGCGAACGGATGATGCCGAAGGCGCCGGTGGTCATGATCATGAGAGCAGCCAGGGTTAGCCAATATATCGACCGGTCGTTGCCGAGACTGAAGCCCATCAGTTGGAGGTTGTCAAGGTGCAGACCACCGGCGCCCCCCAACCATTCGCCCGGCAGGTTGAGTACCAGGAAGTAAAAGATCGCCTGGGCGGCGATGGTGGTAAGCGCCAAGTAGAAGCCTTTGATGCGGGCTGCCGTTAGGCCGAACAATGCACCGAAGATAGCCGCCGCCACGCCGCCCAGTACCAGTGCGAGGACGACGGGCATCTGCGGAAAATGAAGCAACCAGGCACAGCCGTAGGCGCCGACGCCCATAAAGGCGGACTGGCCGAGATTCACCTGGCCGGCATAGCCGGTGCAGATTTGCAGGCCGATGACGGCGATCATGGCGATGAACATGGCGTAACCCAGCGCAATCCATCGTTCGGACAAGACCAGGGGAGCCAATGCCAGCGCCGCGATCAGCAGTGCCAGCGCCGCCGCTTGTGGCCGGGTACGGACTAGGGCCCGATCACTGCCGTGGCTGGTGAAGAAGATGCCAGAGGGATCCATCGTTGATTACACCCTTTCGATATTGCGCCAGCCGAACAGCCCGGTGGGGCGCACGACCAAGATGAACAGCATGAAGACGAACGGCACGATGCTCGACGCCGAGCCACCGAGCTTGGGGTCGATGTAGGCGGCCACCAGCGACTGGATGATGCCGACGATGGCGCCGGCGAGCATCAGTCCGCCGATCGATTCCAGACCCGCCAGCAGGGCCACCGGCAGGGCCGCCAGGGCCACGTCGGCGGAAAGCACGTTGAGCGAGCGCCCATTGAGCAGGATCACGGCGCCGATGGTGGCAATACAGGCGCCGAGCATCCACGCCAAGGTGACCGCGCGCTTGACGGCGATTCCCAGCGAGATGGCGGTGCAGGGATCTTCGGCGACGGCGGTCAGGGCCAGGCCGGCCCGGGTGCGGTTGAAGAAGTACCAGAGGCTCAGGGTAAGCGCTAGCGTGATGCCGGCACCGATGAGCATGGACGTCGGCAGGATGACCTCGCCCACGATGACCGGCATGGTCGGCAACAGCGCTGGGAACTGGCGGTCGGCAGCACCCCAGATTACCAGGACAACGCCGCGGATTAGAATTACGAGTCCGATTGTGACCATGACCATTGAGAACACCGACTCGCCGACCAGGCGGGAAAAGAAAAGGCGCTCGATGAGCCACCCGTATGCCAGGGCAGCGACGAAGGCGACGGGAATCGCCAACCATGGCGGCAGGTTGGCGCCGAGGGACAGAGACCATACCGTGTAGGCGCCGAGCAGCATGAGTTCGCCCTGGGCGAAATTGAACACCTTGCTGGCGCGGTAGATCACCACGAAGCCCAAGGCGAGCAAGGCGTAGACCTGCCCCAGCAACAGGCCGTTGATCGCGTAGTTGAGAAAATCCATCATGCTGCCTCCTGACGTGTCGAAGCATCGCCGCCGATAAGGACTTCGGCGCGCAGGACGCCGCTGCGGCCATCCTGATAGCGCACGGGAATATCTGCCGCAACGCGCTCCCTGGAACCGTAAAGTGCGTCCACCAGCGCGCTGTAGCGCTCTTCTATGACTTCGCGCTTAAGCTTTCGCGTGCGGGTCAGTTCTCCATCGTCGGCATCGAGTTCCTTGGGCAGGTTGGCGAAGCGCAGCACCTTCGCGTGTTCCGGCAGCGCGGCATTGACGTGGTCGATTTCCCGCCAGATGCGGGCGACGATCTCGGGGCGTTGCGACAGATCCGTAAACGTGGTGAAGGACAGCGCTTCGCGCTCTGCCCAGCGCGCCAACACCTCGCCATCGATATTGACGAGGGCCGTGACGAAGTCGTGCCGCTCGTCGCCCACCACAATGACTTCCTTGATATAGGGCGAGAAGCGCAGACGGCTTTCGATGAATTGTTTTGGGTACGTCTGTCCACCGGCGAGTCGGCTCAAGTGATCCAATCGGTCAAGATAGATCAGTTCGTCCTTGCCGGCGACCTGAGTCATGGCATCGCCGGTGCGATACCAGTCGCCATCCATGCGCTCGGCAGTCTTGTCCGGTTTGCCCCAATACCCTGCAAACGCGGCGCCACCGCGCACCTGAAGTTCTCCGGCCTCAGTTAGTCGCCACTCCAAAGGCTGGCCCCATTGACTACCGGCGACGGTGGGAGTTCCAACTGTTTCGACGTTCACCGGGTTTTGCATGTGATGAATGGTGATCAAACCAAACTCGCTGCACCCGTAGACGTTGCGCAAGGTGACGCCCATGGCGGCAAAGAGGCGGAACACGTCGGGGGCAATGGCGGCGCCGCCCGTAATCGCAATACGGGCATTCTTGAGGCCCAGTTGCTCCCTCAGGGGACGAAGCACAAGGACTTCGGCCAGCGGCAGCAAGACACGGTCAATACTGGAGATGAGTTTTCCTTCGTTGGCCGCCACGCGTGTGCGGCGACCAACGCCGACAGCCCAGTCGACCACAACCTGACGCCAACGGGGTGCGTCGGCCATGCGGGTATGTACCAGCGTTGCGAGGCTTTCCCACTGCCGGGGGCCGAAGAACACCATGCCGCAGGCCAGTTCCCTGATCGCGGACTGGATCTGGTCGGGCCGTTCGGCGAAATTGACACAAAGAGGCTGCATGAGACCGAGGGTGATGCCGATCCATTGCTCCGTCGCCCACGACAAGGGAATATAGGATAGATACTCGCAGCCGGCGGGGATGTCCAGCGCGTCGGCCATCAGACAGGCGTTGTGCTGCAGCGAGGCGTGGGTGGTGATCACGCCCTTGGGCTTGCCGGTGGTACCCGAGGTATAGGTCAGCAGCGCGATGTCCTCGGCCTGGCCGAGGCCCACGGCTCGCTTCACGTGGTCCGGGTCTTGCACCGCCAGGGGTTCGCCGCCGGCCTTGAGCGCATCCCACGAGATCAGTGCGGGATCGCGGTAGCTCCACATGCCGCCGGACTCCCACCAGGTGATGGTGTGCACCTGGTGCTGGCGGGCAGCGATCGGGAGTGCCTTGTCCACCTGCTCCTGGTCTTCGGCGAAGATGCAGACCGCGCCGGAGTCCTCGACGATGTAGTCGATTTCCGCCTCGGTCGCATCCGGATAGATGGCGATGACCTTGGCCCCCAGGCTGAGGGCGGCCAGTTCCGCCCAATACTGCTCGGGCCGGTTTTCGCTGATCACGATGACGCTGTCACCGCGCCGCACGTTGCGGGATGCCAGACCGAAGGCCAGTGCCAGAACCTCGTCCGCGATTGCGCGCCAGGTGAATTCGCGCCAGACGCCGTCTCGCTTGTGGCGCTGACCGACAGCCCCGGCGCGCAGGGAGGCATTATGGGACAGCCACTGCGGCAGGGTATGGGGCAGATCGGTGAGGCTCATGCCTTGGCTCCCAGATAGGCGGCGATCACCTGCTCGTCCTGTTGCACTGCCCGTGGACTGGCATCGGCGATCTTGCGACCGAAATTGAGGACGACGACCCGGTCCGCCATGTCCATCACCACGCCCATATCGTGCTCCACCAGTACCACGGGAATATGGCGGGCTTCGCGCACGTCGAGTATGAAGCGCGCAAGGTCTTCCTTTTCTTCGCCGTTCATGCCGGCCATGGGCTCGTCGAGAAGCAGGACGCGTGGCTCCATGGCCAGTGCCCGTCCTAGATCGACTCGCTTGCGCATGCCGTAACCTAGCGTGCCCACAGGCTGGTGGCGGACGTGCTCGATCTCAAGGAATTCGATGATCTCCTCAGCGATCTGACGGTGCTCGACTTCCTCGCGGTGGGCAAAGGGAAAGTAGGCGAAAGCGCTGGGCAGGCTGCATTTCATGTGGGCATAGCGACCGACAAGAATATTGTCGAGAACGCTCATGTGCGCCAGCAGATGTGTGCCCTGGAAGGTGCGTGCCAGGCCCGCGCGGGCGATGCGATGCACCGGCCATTTGCCGATGTCGTGGCCGTCGAAGCTTACGCTGCCGGCCTTGGGCCGATAGAAGCCGGAGAGGACATTGAGCAGCGAACTCTTGCCGGCCCCGTTTGGGCCGATCAGCGCAACCAGTTCGTCGTGACCGACGTGGATCGACACGTCGTCCAAGGCTGTGACGCCGCCGAAGGTCAGTGTTACGGCATGGGCGCCCAGGGCCTGGCCGGTATGAGTGAGGCTGCCAGTCATTGGGGCATGTCTCCTTGGAGCATTGCGCTGGACTCCAGTGGAAGGAAGCGGGGCGCAGGGGCTACGTCGATGGCGCCGTTTTCGGCGACGAGATAGATGCCGCGGGCCCGCATATGGGGATGCGCTGTCGCGTCGGCGATGCTGAGTACCGGGGCAAAGCAGGCATCGGTACCTTCGAGAAGCCCGCACCAATAGTCCCGCGAACGGGTTGCAAAGAGAGCCGACAACCGTGCGGTCAGCGCTGGCCATTGGCCGGTATCGTATTGGCAGGCGCGATCCACATCTCCAATGCCCAGGGTATCGAGCAATAAACCATAGAACTGCGGTTCGATCGCGCCTAGCGTGATGCAGGTACTGTCGGCGCAGGTGTAGACCCGGTAAAACGGCGAATCCTGCAATGGGCTCGGTTCCGTTCCGTCAAGCTGTCCGCTGGCCCGTACCCAGAGGGCGATTCCGCCGAGCATGGCGACCATGTCCACGATGGCACCGTCGACCACGCATCCTTTACCCGTGTTGCGGGCCGATAGCAGGGCGCTGACGATGCCGAAAGCCAGGCCGAGTGCACCTGCTGCATCGCCCATCACGGTAGGTGGAATGACGGGACGCTCGCCCGGAAGCGCCGAGAGCGAGAGGATGCCGGTCAGCGCGACATAGTTGAGGTCGTGACCGGCAGCGTGGGCGAGAGGCCCGGTTTGGCCCCAGCCTGTCATTCGTCCGTAGACCAGCTTCGGGTTGCCCAAGGCGCACTTGGAAGGCCCCAACCCCAGTTTTTCCATGACGCCTGGCCGGTTGCCCTCGATCAAGGCATCGGCATCGGCGATCAGGCGCAGGGCCTCGTCGCGAGCCTCTGCCTGCTTGAGGTCGAGGACGACGACCGTCTTGCCGCGTCGCATCGGTTCATGGGTCGCGCCACCAAGCCTTTGCGACACGATCCCCTTTTCTGGACGGACAATGGCCGTAACGGTCGCACCAAGGTCGGCAAGCATGCGACCGGCCAGCGGTCCCGGGCCGATACCTTCGAACTCGATGACACGCACCCCGGCCAGCGGCGCCGTCATTCGAACAACTTCCGGGCAATGAGATCCTTCATGATCTCGTTGGCACCACCGTAGATCTTTTGCACGCGGGAATCCGCGTACATACGGGCAATCGGGTATTCCGTCATGTAACCGTAGCCGCCGAATAGCTGTAGGCATTCGTCGGTGATGCGGCATTGATGTTCGGTACACCACCACTTCGCCATATACGCCGCCTCTGCGTCAAGCTTGCCGTCGATCAAGCGTTGTATGCAGTCATTGACGAAAGTACGCATGACGTGGGCAATCGTCGCGCATTCGGCCAGTTTGAAGCGCGTGTTCTGGAAGTCGGCCAGTGACTGGCCAAATGCCTTGCGGGACTTGGTGTACTCGACCGTGAGTTCCACCGCACGCTCAACCACAGCAACAGCGGGCATGCACAGCAGCATGCGTTCGTAAGGCAACTGACTCATGGCCTGAACGAAGCCAAGCCCTTCCTGACCGCCAAGCAAGTTGCCGACGGGTACGCGCACGCTATCGAAGAACAGCTCTACGGTATCCGATGCATGCTGTCCGAGTTTTTCCAGGCGACGACCGACAGTAAAGCCTGGCAGGTTTTCGGTCTCAAGAACAAGCAGGGATACACCGCGACTTCCCGAGTCGCCAGTGCGGGCCGCAACGACCAGCAGATTGCCGGTATAGCCGTTGGTGATGAACATCTTCGACCCGTCAATTACGTACTCGTCGCCATCGCGGCGGGCGCGCGTTCGGATCGCTTTTAGATCCGAGCCGCACCCTGGTTCCGTCAGAGCAATCCCGACCAGCATCTCGCCGCTGACCAATCTTGGAAGCCAGCGGCGCTTCTGCTCGGGGGTGCCGCAGTCGGCGATGTAGTGGGAGGCAATCGAATGTACCGCCGTGGTGGCGGGGACTTCCGCTCTTGCCAGTTCATCCTGCACGACAAGCTGGTAGGCGAGCGATGCGCCGGAGCCGCCGTATTCGACATCGAGTTCCGGCAGCAGGGCGCCCAGTTCGCCGAACGGACGCCAGACGTCACGGGGGATAAAGCCCTGGCGGCGCCAGGCATCAAGATGGGGCGCCAGTTCATGCTCGACATAGCGGCGGACTGAGCTGCGGAAGGTTTCGATGTCGTCGTCCATCCAGGGGTGGCGATGAAGTTGAGGCAGCATGGCCATCAAATCCCGGTAAGGCCGCCGCTGCACATGAGCGTTTGACCACTGACATAATCGGACTCGGGAATGCAGAACATATAAACGGCGCCGGCGGCTTCCTCCGGCGTACCGCCGTGTCCCAGGGGAATACCCTTTTCCATGGCAGCCATCAGGTCGGGATTGACTCCGACCTTGATCTCGCGGCCATCGATATTGGCGGTGGCGCCCTCGCTGGCGGTTACGGCTGTCAGCCGAGTCACGATCAGACCATAGGCGACGCAATTGACTGTGACGTTCATGCGGCCCCATTCCTTCGCCAGGGTCTGGGTCATGCCGATGATGCCGGCCTTGGCGCCAGCGTAATTTACCTGCCCGGCATTGCCGAACAGGCCGGCCACCGACGAAGTGTTGACCACTTTGCGTACCACGCGCTTGCCTGCTTCATTCTCGACCTTGGCCAGGCTGCGGATGATGGGCTGTGCCGCCCTCAAAATGCGAAACGGCGCGGTCATGTGACAGTCGAGCATCGCATACCATTGCTCATCGGTCATCTTCTGGATGACGCTATCCCACGTGTAGCCGGCGTTATTGACGATGATGTCGAGGCCTTTGTAGCTGTCAACAGCAGTACCGATGAAGCGTTCCGCGAAATCTGTGGCCGTTACGTTGCCAACGCAGGATACCGCGACGCCGCCAACATCGAGAATGGCTTGTACGCATTCCTGCGCCGGCTCGATATCGAGATCGTTCACGACAATTCGAGCACCTTCGCTGGCGAGTTTGAGCGCGATTTCGCGGCCAATGCCGCGGCCTGCTCCGGTGATGACGGCGACTTTGCCGTCGAGTTTGTTGCTCATGGTTGCATTCTCCACAGAGTCGGGGTTAAGGCAAAGCGATCAGGGCGTCGCCGACGATCTTGGATTGCCCATACTGGTTGGTGTTTTGCAGCTCGATGCGAACACAGCGTTCGCCCTCGTATTCAAGTTTCTCGACCACCCGACCGGTGCAGCGAATACCGTTGCCGAGATGGGTGATGCCCTGGAAGCGTACGTCGAAACGCCGCAGACGCGCCTGAGGTATCCAGCGCGTGAGGAGTCGTCCGGCCCAGGCCATTCCCAGCATGCCTTGGGCGAAGACGTCGGGCATGCCAGCCTTGCGCGCGAAGTCGAGGTCAAGATGGATTGCGTTGTGGTCACCGGAAGCGCCGCCGAACAAAGCAAGTAGCGTCCGGTTCACGGGTGGGCATTCGAGGGGTGGAAGTTCGTCGCCCACGGCAACGGTGTCAAATGTCGGTACAGTCATGACGACTCCTGAGTTAGTGACGGCAGACGAGCACGGTTCGCAACTCGGCGACCAGTTCACCGCGCTGATTGGTGGCGCTCGAAGTCTTGACGACGAACTCAAGGGCACCGTCGCGTTTGTCGTATATGTCCTGAATCACCGAGCGCACCGTCACCGTATCGCCGACGCAAGCCGGGCGATGGTAAGAAAAACCCTGTTCGCCATGCAACAGTTTGGGCAGCGGAATTTCCAAGCGCTCCAGCAGCAGGTCGATGGCGCCCGAGTCCAGTTCGACTGCGAATAGGAAGGTCGGCGGCGCCGGCAGGTCGGGATAGCCGGCTTCGCGGGCTGCAGTCACGTCGGTGTACACCGGATCGGTTTCGCCGATGGCCTTGGCGAAGAATTGAAGGCGCGTGCGTTCGATCGGCAGTACTGCGGGAGGCAGTTCGTGGCCAATCCACTTCTTGTCAATCATGCATTTCTCTCCTGGATCGCTCTGACACGCTCGTAGAGTGTGACTACACAGGCGCCACCGAGGCCGAGATTGTGTTGCAGAGCCAGTCGGGCTCCATCCACCTGCCGCTTTTCGGCATGACCGCGCAACTGCTCGACCAGTTCGGTGCACTGGGCGAGACCGGTCGCGCCAAGGGGGTGACCCTTAGACAGCAGTCCTCCAGAAGGGTTGGTAACGAAGCGGCCGCCATAGGTATTGTCGCCATCGAAGACAAATTTCTCCGCCCCGCCTTCCGGGCATAGTCCAAGCGCCTCGTAGGTGATCAGTTCGTTTTGGGCGAAGCAGTCGTGCAGTTCAACGACATCGACGTCGGATGGGCTGATCCCCGCTGCGTCGTACACCTGCTGCGCCGCTTCACGCGTCATGCCGAAACCGACCACTTCGCGCATGTCGTCGGCTTCCAGGGCAGATGGCCGATCGGTTGTCATCGCCTGAGCCCGGATGCGGACATCGCGCCTCAGGCTGTGCTTCGCGGCAAACGCATCGGAACACAGCACGGCGGCGGCGGCCCCGCAGGTGGGAGGACAGGCCATCAGGCGCGTCATTACCCCGGGCCAGATCACAGGCGATGCCATCACTTCTTCTTCGGTGACCACCGCCCTGAATAGCGCCAGCGGATTGTTGGCAGCGTGGCGGCTGGCCTTGGCGCGAATCTTGGCGAAAGTGGACATCTGCGTACCGTACCGCTTCATGTGTTCCAGTCCAGCACCGGCGAAATAGCGCAAGGCGAACGGAATGGCATCGTCCACCTCGACCAGATCGACAACGCGCGCGTCGAACTTTTCAAGCGGGTTTGGGCGGTCATTGAACTGAATGCCCAATGCTCCAGGATTCATGTGTTCGAAGCCAAGCGCCAACACGCAATCGGCAGCACCGCTGGCGATTGCCTGGCGGGCCAGGAACAGGGCGGTCGAGCCAGTGGCACAGTTGTTATTGAGATTCACCACCGGAATTCCAGTCATACCGATTTCATAAATTGCACGCTGCCCGGCGGTCGAGTCGCCATAGACATATCCGACATAGGCTTGCTGAATTTTTTCGTAGCCGATGCCGGCGTCGGCCAGCACGGCTCGTGTGGCCCGTGAGGCCATCTGCGGGTAGGGATCGTTGCTACCTGGTTTGACGAACGGAATCATCCCTACGCCGGCAACGAACACGTCTTGACTCATTGGTTGCTCCTTCTAACGGAATACGAATACATGTGTTCTCCTTGTCCTAGTCGGTCCGCTCGTGCCGACCACCGTGCGCTATCGGTACGCGCATCTGTATTGGCCGCTATCGTAAGATTCGCGGTGTGTGCAAACAATTGCGTTTCCGGTCATTGGTATGATCTAACGCATCGAATTGACTTAACCTCTACACTTATGCTGAAACCTCCCATCACCGTTTCCATGGCTTTTGTGCGAGGCCTGCTGTGCGGAGTAGCGGCTCGCGGGTTTTCCCGCAACGAACTACTCGTCAAGGCTGGTATTGACCCGGATCTGCTCGAACAGATCGGTGCCCGCGTTACGGGCGAGCAATACATCGATTTGTTCAGGCTGGTGGCCGAGAGCCTAAACGACGATGGGCTGGCTTTTTTTTCCCGTCCGCTCAAGCGGGGCAGTTTGCTGCTGATGGTGCGTTCGGCGCTGGGGGCGCCAAACCTCGAAGTCGGCATGCGAAGAATATCCAGGACTTTCTACTTGCTGCAGGACGACGTAGAAATGGTGCAAGTGCAGGAGGATGGGTTGACCGGCTGGTCGCTGGTTTTTGCCGATCCATTGCGAAAGTTCCCAGTATTCATGCACGAGGCGTTGCTGCGAACTTTCTGGCGAGTGCTGGGCTGGCTGATCGTGAGCCGGTTGCCTGTCGATCATTTCGATCTTGCGTTCCCTTGCCCTTTCTACGCAGACCATTACGGCAAGGTCTTGCCTGGACCGTTACGGTTTGATCAACCCCGTTCTGCGTTCTGGTTCGACGCGAAATATCTGAAGGAACCGATCCGGCGTGACGAGGCCCAGCTGCGATCATTCATGCTGAATGCCCAATGCAATATCGTACTTCCCTGGCGCTTTGAAGATGAGATCAGTGCCAAGGTGAGATCTCACTTGCACCAGCAGTTCCCGCGCTGGCCGGATCTTGCGGCGACGGCGAAGGCTTTGCACATGTCCGTATCGACCTTGCAACGCCATCTGGGAACCGAGGGAACATCGTTTCAGGCACTAAAGAACGAATTGCGTCGCGACATGGCTGTGTCCCGCCTGAATACCAGCAACGTCTCGCTTGCGATATTGGCCAGCGAGCTCGGATTTGCGGACTGCGCTGCTTTCCAGCGGGCTTTCAAGTCCTGGACAGGTAGTGCGCCGGGGGCTTATCGCGGGTGTCGACGCTAACGGTCTGCCAGGCGAGCACGGCCTCAGCGTCCGACTGCTTCGTCATACTCAGCGGCCAAGCGGGCCACGAGTTCCTCCACCGTAAGGACAGCCGAGATGCCCGACACGCTGTGCCCGGCGGACCACAGGCCTTCCCAGCGTCTGAACGGGCTGGAGATACTGTTGGGATGAATGTCTGACGCGATGTCGACACACTGCCGCCGCGGCAGACTGTCCGGATCGATACCGGCGCGCACCAGTGAAGGACGCAACAGGTTGGCTGCAAGCCCCGTAAAGGCATCCGTCAGGAGAATGTCGTCGGCGCTGCTTGCGACGAGCATCTCCCTGTAGGCGTCAGACGCCATGCTTTCGCGCGTGGCGATAAAGGCGGTACCGACATAAGCCAGATCGCAACCTAGTACTTTGGCGGCGTGCAGCGAGTGACCATCGGCAATACCCCCGGCAACGACTAGAGGCCCTGTATAGAAGGCGCGGACGGCGCGGACGAAGGCAAAGGGGTTGAGCCATCCGGTCTGTCCTCCCGCCCCGGCGGTAAGCAGGATCAGTCCGTCCACGCCTGCCGCCACCGCCTTGCGGGCGTGTGCGATCGTGGCCACGTCGGCGAACACCAGTGTGCCGACTTCGTGTAGTCCGGACAGTACATGATCGGGAGCCCCGACGCTTGTGATCACCATTTCTGGGCGATGCTTGACGAGGACAGCGAGGTCGAGCGTCAGGCGAGTGTTGGACCGATGCACAATGATATTCGGGCATATCGGCGCAGCAGGACGACCGCTACGCTGCTCGTGATCCGCGAGGCGGGCGACAATGGCGGTCAGCCAGGAGTCCAACTCTTCGTCATTGCGGCAGTTGGCGGTCGGGAAGGAGCCAACGATGCCAGCGCAACAGGTGGCGACCACCAAGTCGGGGCCAGAGACAAGGAACATGGGCGCGGCAATGAGCGGCAGGCGCAAGCGCCTTCTCAGTTCCTCGAAGCGAGCGGATGATTCGGCGCTTCCAAGCGCTTGCTCCACGGGTAACTCCTTCGTATTTGATGCCCAAGCGTAACGGCCGCCGGCTGAGGCGACAATGCCTTTTCCCATCGAATGTCTTGCAGAAGCCTTCGATTTCGCCGCCCTCTTCCTGCGCTTGACTCGTCGTCGCCGTCGGCAAAGGCCAAGATCTAAGCACAGGAACTGGCACGTTGAAGCTGTAGAAAAAGCCCCATTTCCGACGAAGCAGGGCTTCCCGAATGGCGCGATTGTTATCGCGCCATTCGTCATCTCGTCGTCGAATTATTCGAATCGCCGTACCGCCAGCGCCAACTTTCAGGTCACGTGTTGCGTTTGATGCCGGGACAGGGTCTTCCTGCCCCTTCCGGCTTACTGCGCAACCCCGTGATGCGCAAGCTTCTCGATGTTGTGCACCAGGCAGTAGAGTTCCACTGCGCATCCACCTTCCTTTGTCCGCGCAGCGTGAAGCGATTGAGGCCCTTGTTGTGCCGGATGTTGGCAAACACCGGCTCCACCGTGGCGAAGCGCCCGCCATAGAGCCGCCGGCCTCGTTCGGAGTCGATCGCCCGCATCTGATTAAGTTATTCGCAAGCTTGCTGAACTTTTGGCATGGACACCGCCTGAATTTGGGGAGGTGGCTTCACCTTCGCCCCGCAGAACGGTCTGAACCATGAGCACAAGGTGTTCGCCTCGATCAGTTCGAAGGTGAGCGAACGGGTTTCGCCTTTGAACCTCCTATCAAAAAGATCTTGGTTTTGGGGGTCTGTGGAATTGTGGTCAGAGGGCGGCGCGGTGGGCAACGGTTATATCGTTGTCCACGGCCAGACCGCCCGCTTCGCCGCCAGGCGAACTGTCCCCACATCCATGGACCGTCCGCTTGCCGTAGTGCCTTGCAGTCCGCGAACTCGGCTGCCGAATCAGTCCCAATCGGTTCGAGGCCAATCGCACGTAGTCAATCAAGCTGCCAGGATTTTCGGAGCCAGCTCTGGCGGCAACTGACTTCCAACTATTTCAACGCATCCGCCAGATCCTTGTCCGTCACCTTCCCCGACTGATGCAGCCATAACAGGATCGCCAATGGCTTCGGAATATTCCGGCCGGATTCGTAGCGCGACCCACCCGATTGCGTGACGCCATAACGGCTCCAGAAATCCTTCTGATTGAGATTCGCCTTCTTGCGGGTAGTAGCGATGTCAGAAAAATCGAGCTTCTTCTTGCGGGCCATGGTGAGATCCTTCGATGTGGATAATGAAGGCAATATGCTAGCGCAATGCAGACTCGTGCGGCGCCGGTCAAAGATATTTCTTGTAGCAGGCCGGCATGTGGTGGCTACCGGGGATTCTCCCAATCCGGTACCGGGTCCTTCTCGGCCAATCGCAGAAGAAGTTCTCCACTGCGCTTTTCATCAAATAGTTCTTGAAGAAATCGATAGGTCCGATTCACCACATCGATCATTAGAGCCTTCATTTCCGCATCGTCAAATCGCGAAACCTCATTCCAGGGAATCTCTCCAAAGGATGTATGGACGACAACATCGGAATGATCTCCGCGCTTCGAGTCGGGAACTATGCCGGCGTGAAGATCTTCCAAAACGGAATTGCGGAAGCACCGCAACACGAGTACCTTGGCCAGCCGCTGCTGCAAAACTGGATCGGTCACCAGTGCTTTGACAGCATTGTCTATTTCCATCATCTCCGCCTCAGGACATTTTTTTGGGGTTGTCTTACATCTGAACCATCACGGTACAGTTTAGCGCACCGACAAATGTTTGACCGCTCGCGACGCACCACTTGCTCCAGCCGTCCGATGCTTCAAAGATGTTTCTTGTAACAAGCCCACTGCAGTCGCGCCAGTATGCCAATAAGGAACGCGACGGGCACCCCTACCAGGCGTGGATCGATCGATACCGGCTGGATCAGAACCATCACCCCGCCCATCGCAAGAAGCATGACCTGCAAATGCTTGGCACGGTGATAAAGACTCGCCGATTCCCTCCCACCGCATGCTCGGCGTATCGCGCGCTGCGTCAATCCGTCTGCGGCCGCGACGAGGTAGATCAGAAAAAGGATCGGCACCATCATGCCCAGCGTCGCCAGCCGAACACCAAGCAGTTGCGTGCCGATCATCGCCACCTCGATAGCATCTGCGTTCGTCAGATAGGTATTGCGCACGATGGTGTCCGGAATGGAAAGTGCCGCACCCTGCGCAAACCGTAACCCCATGTCGTGGATCCCCATCACCTTAAAAACCAGCCCATACATAAAGTTCGCAGATCCCGTTACAGCACTCGGTACCCCACCCTGCCGCTCCGCGAGTTCGATCCCACGCGCAAGGTCGGCAGCCAGTATGCCTTTCAATCGGCCGACACCCTCCGGCCAGACCTTGAACACGAAGGTCCAGTCAACTATCCAGGCCACAACGACGATTCCCACCCAGCCCAGAAGCAACACGAAGGCAAGCTTCAGCGGTGCAAGCAGTGCCCCGGCAACTACGCCCTCATGAAACGAGGCATTCCTGGAAGCCAAACTCTTCTCCTCTACGGCGCCGGGTTCGACCGGCCTTCCATGCGGCCCCGCACCTCACTGCCGATCGCTTCGAGGCTGACAGGCATCAGCGGATCGTGGCTGGCGTCCGGCAGGGGCATCCGGATCTTGTGCAATTGCCCGCCATGAATCAGCGCGAAGGCTTGGCCCTTGGGCAACTGCACCAGATCGCTCGGCGCCAGCATCGGAGCACTCTCCGTCGTGATGCGATCCTCATTGCGACTGGCGAAGTCCGCAAAATCCCCCGGATCATTGGTATCCTAGACCGAGGACGAAACGATAGTCGAGACCACGCGCACCTCCGGCAACTGGCTGGTCAATAGTTCCGCCGTCGCCACTTCCTTGACCCGCAGCATGATCAGCGTATTGAAGTTGCCGGCGATCTGCCCGGCCTTAGCCTGCGACCCGATGCGCGCTTCCACGTCGGACCAGGTCTGGGTGTAGGCCGTCACTTGGAAACCCGCTCCCCCTGCCTTGTTGAGCAGGGGAATGAACTCGTCGCCGATCAGTTCATTGAACTCGTCGGCATGGATCGCGATGCGACGCGGCGGCGTTTCGCCCGGAAGCCCCCTCCCCGTGCCGAACTTGTAGATGCTTCCCGCCACGCTGGTGAGATCCGCGAACATCGAATTGCCCACGGCAGCGGCCACCTCGTAGTCGGACAGGGAATCCAGCCCGATATAGACGATGCCGCCCAGGTTGATCACCGAAGCCCAGTCGAACACCGGCCGCCAGTCGCTGGCATCGTCCAGATCCGGAGACAGCAGCGCTGCCGTGCGGCCGGTGGTGAGTTTCTCCATCAGGGGCAGGAGCGATGCCACCAACTTGTCGAAGTAGCTCTTCTCGTAGTTGAGCGTCGACGCCAGCGCGTTCGCTATCGGGTCGTAGAGCTTCTTGCGCCGCGCGTATTCGACCAGGGTTACGGCGCGAAACCCTCTCGACTGTAGCCCCTTGTCGAGGCTCTTCTTGTCGATTGCCATCGATTCGACCTCCTCGCGCCAGCCGGCGGCGCCCGGCTCACCGTCCAGCCAGTGCTCGAAGTAGTCGATCAGCAGCGGCTCGACGTTCGACGCATAACGATTGATCTGCTCGTAGTCGGGCTTGCGGCCGAGCGCGACCAATGCCCGTGCCATGACGTTCACGAAGCGCCAGACGAACTCCTTGAACGCCGCCGACTGACCTTCGGAGGGAAGCTGGCCGGCGATGCGGGTCGCCACCTCGGTGATGCGCGAGAAACTGCCCACCGGGTTGTAGCGTGCCGAGAACTCAGGATGCCCCAGGTGAAACATGAAGAATTCGTTGTGCCGTCCCGCGCACTTCGCTTCGGCATAGACGCGGCGCAGCAGATCGATATCGCCCTTGGGATCGAACACGATCACCACCTCGCCACGCCGGATATCCTGCGTCAGGAGCACTTCGGCCAGCCGGGTCTTGCCGACACGAGTAGTGCCCAGGACCAGGGTGTGGCCGACGCGGTCGCTGATGTCCATCCAGATGTCGGACTCCGTGGGCTCGACGCCGTGAATGGCCGGGTCACCGCCGACGGCGGAGTGCTCCGGCGGCAAGTGACGCAGGAATTCTGTGGTCCTGCCAATCAGTCCGGGGCGTAGCAGGTCCTGCTTTTCGGGAAGGCGGGCTTCGTGCAGGCGCTGGGTGTGTCGCTGCTCCCAGTGGAAACCCCGGCCCAGAAACAAGCGCTCGGCCGACCACGGGATATCTTCGGATGCCACGACGTAGCGGCGCTGGCGCCGCAAGTTGGCACGGTAACGCAGGATCCTCAGCCCGGCAACGCAACGCCAGGCCGCATGACAGAGCAGGACGCCGGCCAGCCCCCAGCGCAGTTCCGGTATCAGCAGGAAGATTGTTGGCTTCGCCATCACGCCAACGGCGGCGAGTGCGGAAACAGCTGCCGCACGCAATTCGTAGGCTGGCCGTAGCAGGGATTCGAGCGGATAGGCCATGGGCTTACGCTTCTCCTTCCTTTGCGGGCAGGTGGACCAGCGCCGGATTGATGGCAGGCACCGGGTGGATGAAGCGTTCCGGGTTCGGGATCACGACGCCGGAGAGTTGTGACACGGCGCGCTCGCCGCGCACCACCTGGTAGCTCAACATATTGACGCCCTTCCCGGCCCGCCGATGCCAGCCTGCGCGCAGGAACTGGCGCTGAATGGATTTCCCGATATCCGGGTCGCCGGCGGCGGGGGCCGGAACGTCTGTGTCATCTCCGAAACGCGTGGCGAACTCGCGGAAGATGCGGGGCGATACCAGAAGCATGCCCTCGGGGACGAAATGCACGAGCGCTCCGGCCACGTTGACCGGAAGCGTGCCATCGGCGAGTCCTTGCTGCAGCCAGGCCATGAAGCGATGCGCCCCATCGGGTGCTTGCGGCCCTGCTGAATCCGATGTCATGGATTTCCGCGACGGTAGCGAGGCAGATTTCGGCTGATCGTCGTCCACTCCTTCGAGGTACTCCGTTTCCTCGACCGGAAATGCCGGCTGGTCCACTGCCACGGTCGTAGTCGAAGCGGTTGCGGGGCCATCAACGTCGCCTTCGGCTTTCACGTCAGTCGGATTCACGGCCGGCGCCGCCTCCTGCACTTGGGGATCACCTCGACCGCGCGGACGAAGATCGCGGCTCGGCGATTGACCGGCGGCGCGCAATACCAGCTCACCGATCGCTCCAGTCGGCGCCGAGTCGTCTCCCGAGAGGAATGTAACAAGCTCACGCATTAACACGGGGTCCGCCGCCAGCCATTCGAGAACCAGGGGCGGTACGAAGCGATTCAGTAATTCCTCCGCAAGCCCCTCGTGCCGGGTGTCGTGCAGCAAGGCGGCGACAAACACGGCGTAGGTCCATCGATGCGCCTGCGCACCGATCACCTCCGGTGCCGCTCCTCGCGGCAGGATCTGGCCACGCCGGAAATCGAGCGCGCGACTGCCGACCTGCAGGGCGTGCGTG
>JACRLX010000036.1 GCA_016235165.1 Rhodocyclales bacterium | reverse complement strand
TCCCGACGCCCAAGGCGCCCAAACCACATCTGATCAGCGGTACACTTTGGCATCGGCGGAACCTCGTTAATTTCGGCTTAGACACCTGTATTAACGCGCCTCACGGCTGTTCCGCCGACCTCCCCTATGAAATATCCGGGCTAATTCTCATGATGCGGGGAAACATCACCCCGCTTCATGAGAATCAGCCCTTTTCGGACACCCGCCCCCCTTCGCCCCCCTCGCGGGGGGTTATTGATCGACTCGCTGCGCTCGATATCACCAGCGACCCATTCTGTTGTTTCACGCTAAATGTCGGGTGCCATCGCGGCCAGCGCCGCGGCCCGTTGCGCATCTTCCCTGGCTCGCGCCAGCACCGCGGCATCGAGGATCTCGACCCGGTTGCGGCTGATGCGCAGGTAGGCGGTGCCGCTGTCCGGGTCGACCAGATCGATGCGCGGAATGCGGCGCACGCATTCCCTGAGAAAGCCGCAATTCGCCTCGACCGCCATGTCCGCCGCCGCCGGATAGACCTCGGCAGGCGACGCGGCGTGGATATCGATCTTCTGGTAGCGCTCGACATCGACCAGGGCGACCGGGTCGAAAACGACCATCCCGCTGCGGTCGCCGCGGGCGATGGTCCTGGGGAAGGTTCCTTTGGGCACGCGGTTGTCGAGGAAGACGTAGCGGTAGTCGGGCCGCGGACTGGCCAGCCATTTGAAGAGGATCTTCGGCATGCCGCGGCTGGCCTCGACACCGTGGGCGAGGAAATCCTCCACGGCCTTGTAGCGGCCGCGCTCCAGGGCCCGCCGCCAGCCACGTTCGACCGTCTCCTCGGGCGGCGTGATGATGAAGTACATGTACATCGTGTCCACGTAGCGGGCATAGGTGTCGTGCAGCACCCTCCCCACCTTCTCGGCGGTGAAGCTGTCGAAGCGGAAGCGATCGACCAGCAGGTGCGGGATGGCGCCGGCGCGGTCGGCCCGGTCGCGGATGTAGCGGTCGAGCTTGCCGTCGATCACCATCAGTTCGCGGCTGGTCAGGTGGCCGGCGTACTTGCGCGCCGGCCCCAGCGACTCGTAGTCGAGCAGCAGGCGCCGCCAGACGTCTGGGCTGATCGTGGCATAGCCGTCGGGCTCGATCCCCTGCTCGCGCAGGAGCTTCTTCAGCATCGGCCGCAACGAACTCTTGCCTGCGGCCGAGGCGCCCTTGAGGCTGATCAGCACCGGCTTGTCGCGCCGGGCAACACGCGTATAGCCCTCGCCCGCGATCGCCGCATCGAACAGGGGCGCGATCATTTCCCCGACCACCTGGCTGCCATGGCTGTTGCCGACGTGGCGCGCCACCAGCCGGACGAAAAGCTCGCGGTCGGCGCCGAGCCGGCCGCGTCGGCCCGCGATCGCACCCAGTACGCGATACAGGCTTTTATACACGGCCCGACGCAAGGGCTCGGCACTCGCCGGGCCGGCGGCCTTGTAGCCGGCAATGATGCAGTATTCCCGCTCCGCGGCCGACTCGGTCGCGGCCGGCCTGGCGGGCGGCCGCCGACGGAACCAGCGGCGCGGCGCGGCAGCCGGCGCCGGCGCAAACAGCGTCTCGCCCAGGATCTCATCTGCCGCAATGGCGGCACGCCGGCACAGCTCGGCATGCGCCTGCTCGATGGCGGCCAGATGCGGCGCGACGTAGGCTTCGCCGATCCGGGTCGCGATGCGGCGAAAGTTGCGTCCGAATTCCTCTTCTTCCTCGCCTTCGGCGACGGCGATCTCCGCGGTGACGCGGATGATAATTTCATGCAGCACCAGGCGACTCGGCCGGAACGCGGTCAATTCCTCGGCCGCAAGGCCGGTCAGCGAGGCGAGCTCGTCAATCTCGCCGGCTGCCGCAAACACGCGCTCCGGCCGGAAGATGGTTTCCAGGGCGCGGAATTCGCGCGGAATCGCAGCGCCGACGCCGGGATTCCAGGCCGAATGCCCGTCGTCTGCCGCCCTGGGAGTTCCCTGATCCGCGTCCATCCCGACAGCCTACCGCGGAAGCGGCAGGCCCGTCTGCCAAAGCCGCGGTCTGCGCCATAATCTCGGCACCGCCACCACAGGACCACCGCCATGGGACATCGCCTTTCCAGGATCTACACCCGCACCGGCGACGCCGGCAGCACCGGCCTCGGCGACGGCTCGCGCGTCGGCAAGGATGCGCCGCGCGTCGCCGCCTTGGGCGATGTCGATGAGTTCAATGCGACCCTGGGCATCCTGCTCTGCGAGGCGCTGCCCGATGAGGTGAGGGAACTGCTGACGGGTGTGCAGCACGACCTGTTCGATCTCGGCGGCGAGCTCTCGGTACCGGGCGCCAGCTTCCTCAAGGACAGCCAGCCCGGACGCCTGGAACAGGCCATCGACCGTTTCAACGGCGAACTGGAACCGCTCAAGGAATTCATCCTGCCGGGCGGCACGCGCGCTGCGGCGCTGACGCATCACTCGCGCACCGTCTGCCGTCGCGCCGAGCGCGCCGTCGTGGCGCTGGCCCAGGACGAGCCTGTGTCCGTAGCGTCGCGGCAATACCTGAACCGGCTTTCCGACCTGCTCTTCGTGCTCGCCCGCTGGCTCAACAAGGCTGCGGGGAGCGGCGACGTGCTCTGGCAGAAGGGCAAGAACGCCTGACCCTGCCGACGCCCAAAACCAAGGTTTTTGGTAGGGTTTTAAGTTTATGTTTTTAAACTGATTTGCATCAATTTTTCGACAGTCCTCGGGCTGCATAGTGGCGACGTCCCCTCGACCAACAGGAAACTCGCCATGCACCTCCATCTCTCGCCCGATTCGATCTACCCCTTCGATGCCCGCGGCATCGCCAAGCGCTTCCGCCACGCCGCCATCTTCGGCGCACTCGACGCCCTGCGTGCCGGCGAGACCATGCGCTTCGTGAACGACCACGACCCGCTACCCCTGCTCGACCAGCTCACCCAGCGCTACGGGCAGGCCGTCGAGATCGGCTACCGTCAGCGCGAGCCGGGCAGCATCGTGATCGATTTCGTCAAGAAGCAATAGGCCACCGATGGCCTTTCCGGCGTTCTTCGACGAGGTTCAGCGGATCGTGCTGCACGATCCGCTGGCGGAGTTCCTGGGCGCCGCCGAGGATGGCCGCATCGAATACGGCTATGTCGACGCGGTGAAGCTAGCCGGGCACTCCTGTCCCACCGTGGCATCCGCCTACTGGATGACGCTGAAGGCGCTGGAATTCCTCTATCCCGCTTCGCTGCCCCGGCGCGGCAACATCCGCGCCGACTTTCGCGCCGACCGGCTTTCGGGTGTCACCGGGGTCATTTCGAGCGTGGTGACCCTGCTCACCGGCGCCACCCACGACACTGGTTTCAAGGGCCTCGGCGGCCAGTTCGACCGGCGCAAGCTGATGTATTTCCTGGCCGACATCGGCGACGAGATCCGCTTCACGCGCCTGGATACCGGCGCCGCGGTCGATGTCCGCAGCAATCTGGAGAAGCTGCCCTTCGCGCCAGGGACAGCCGAACTGATGCAGAAATATCTCGCCGGCACGGCCAGCGCCAACGAAGCCGCGGAGTTCAAGGCGAACTGGCAGGCACGCGTGCGCTCCCTGCTGCTTGATTACGGCGACGATCCCGAGGTGTTTTTGCTGCGGCCGGTGTAGGCCTGATCCAGCATTGAAATCGTGACGAGCGGGCCGCAGCGGGGTGTGGCCGGAGCGCAGCTACCGGAATGTACGTTGTTGTACATGAGGATAGCCGGGTTTGCCAAATGAGCCGCCCAAGCCCCGATCCGGCACGCGCAGTAGATTTCAACGGATGCGCGAGCGGCGCGCTTCCATGCACTCCATCAACTGCGCGCTGACACTGCGCAGGCGCTGGTTCAGCAGCATCAGCAACTCCATCATCAGCTTGACGCCGACGCGCGGTTCTTCGGTAAGGATGCGCGACAGGGCTTCGCGATCGAGCACGGCAAAGGTCACCGGCTCCAAGGCCACGCAACTGGCAAAGCGCGGCTCGCCATCGATCAGGGACATCTCGCCCAGGGTCTTGCCCGGCCTGGCGGAGCCCATGATCTGCGCCTGGCCTCGAATGTCCTTCTTGACGATTTCGACGCTGCCTTCGAGGATCAAGAGCATGAAATCGCCCTGGTCGCCTTCGCGGATGATCTCGGCACCCAGCGGCGCGCGGTAGCAGCGCATGTAACGGGCCAGCGCCTCCAGCTCCTGCGGCTCGAAGTCCTCGAACAGCTGAATCACTTCGATGATCTCGCGGATACGCCCGACGAAGGGCACGGCATCGCCTAATGTCTTGATATCCGGGATCCTTTCGATCGCGCTTTCCATGGTCGCGTCATTGTAGCCTAAGGCCGCCCAGCAGCAGAATCACCAGCGCCAGCCAGCCTGCCGTCGCCGCCAGCAGGTGGGGATCGCGCAGCAACTCCTGGGCGGGATCGCCCCCCCCGCCTCGGGCATGCAGTTTCCACAGGTAACGCAGCATGCCGTAGAGGACGAAGGGCACGGTGGCGATCAGGGCGCGCGTGCCATGCAGGGCGACGGTTTCCGCGCTGACGGTATAGAGCGCGTAGGAAATCACCGTGCCGGCGGCGGCAATGCCGATGAACTGGTCGAGCATCGGCGCCGTGTAGTGCTCCAGCACGCGGCGATGGCCCGCGCTGTCGGCCTGCAGTGCGGTCAGCTCGGCGCGGCGCTTGGCGAAGCCGAGGAACAGCGTCAGCATCAGGCCGCACAGCAGCAGCCACTGCGAGGGGGCGATGCCGATCCCCAGCGTACCGGCCAGGAGGCGCAGCATGAAGCCGGCGGCGATGATGAAGACATCGAGGATCACCACATGCTTGAGGCCGAGGCTGTAACCGACGTTGAGCGCGACGTAGGCGAAAAAAATCCAGGGCGCCGAGCCGGCCCAGGCCCAGGCGATGATTGCGCCCGCACCGAGGCAGGCCAGGCCCAGGGCCATCGCCGCTCCCGGACCGAGGGTGCCGGCCGCCAGCGGACGATGCTTCTTCTTCGGGTGCCGGCGATCCTGTTCGCGATCGAGCAGGTCGTTCATGACATAGACCGCGGACGCCAGCAGGCAGAAGGCGGCAAAGGCGGCCAGCGCCTGCCCCAGTTTGGCCGGGTCTGTCCAGGCATGGCCGAACAGCAGGCCGACGAAAACGAAGCCGTTCTTCAGCCACTGGTGGGGCCGTAATAGCAGGATCAGCGGCGGCACACTTCCCCCGGGAAATAGCGATCGCACATGTAGCAGGCCCTTTGCGGCAACCAGGTCGGAAGCGCATAGTACTTGCGCCGCACCCCGGCGAGCACGCCCTCGCGATAGGCGGCGAAGTCGAAGCCTTCGCCCTTAACGCGCCAGAAGCGGGCACCGCGAAGCTCGAAACTGTCGACCTCGACGCGGCGAAAGTACTTGCGGTAGTCATCGGGGCCGGGTTCGGATTTCCTCAGGATGAGGAAATTTCGGCCGTCCAGGGTGCGGAAGTCGGTGGCCAGGTCGTCGTGCCTGGCATGGCTTGACGCCTCACCGAACACCGCCACGTACTGGCGCAGGTTGTAGCCCAGGGTCACGGCGTTGGAATAGCCGTCCATCGCCAGCACCCGGTCCTTTCGGTAGGGCTCCAGTTCGCTTGCGATCGCCCGATGCTCGAAGCTCAGCACGATGCCATCATAAAGCCGCGTCTTCTGCCAGGTTTCCAGCGGCAGGCGCGACACAACCAGGATCGCGGCAACATGCAAGGTGGCGAAGCCGGCAAAGAACAGGCCGAGCTTTTGCAGGGTCGCCGGTTGCAGGCGCAGGCTCAGCCAGATCAGGGTGAAAGGCACGAAAGACAGCAGCCAGTGCAGGCCAATCTGCTTTACCGCCGCGAGCAGGGCGAAGAGCAGGAAGGGCAGCCAGGCGAGGGTGCCGAGCGCCACTGGCAGCGAAGAGTCGGCGCTGGTGCCACGCCGATTTCTCAGCGCCAGCCACGGCACCGGCGGCCCCAGCACGTAGATCAAGGTCACGGCATAGAGCAGCGGCGTCTTCAGCGACCAGCCGGCATCGCCATGGCGATTGACGAAGTTGAACATGTAGTTCGGCCAGCAGTTGGCGCTGTTCCACCAGGCCATCAGCGCCAGGGCCGGGACAGTGCAGGCGTAGGCGATGGCGACACCCTTCAGGGCAGCCGGCGAGCGCCGCCGCAAGGCATCGACCAGGTAGGCGAAGCCGAGGATCGCGGCGAAGTACTTGGAGAGCACGGCCCCGGCCAGCAGCAGGCCGGCGGCGAGATACCAGCGCGGGCTGTCGTCCCTTGCGGCACGGATCCAGGCCAGCCCCGAGAGCACGCTGAAATAGATCAGCGGCGTATCGGTGGTGATGAAGACATTCCACACATTCACCGGCGCCAGCAGCACCAGGGTCGCGGCCCACAGCCGGCGCGGCTCGCCCACGCCCGGCACAAGCTTCGGCAGGGCCCAATACACGGTCAGCGCCAGCAGCGCCGGCTGCACGATCACCGGTAGGCGCAGCCACCATTCCTCGCGCGAGACCAGCGACAGCGCCGCCAGCCACCAGCCTATCATCGGCGGGTGGTCGTAGTAGCCCCAGTCCGGAAGCCAGCCCCACCAGATGAAATAAGCTTCGTCGCCGGTGATGGGGAAGGCCGCCGCCAGCCAGAAGCGGAAGGCCAGCGTGAGGACCAGCAGCGCGGCGAAGAGGCGGCCGGTCATGCTTTCCTTACTGTAGGCCTACGCCCTCCATGGCGAGGCCTTTCTGACACTCCGCGTCGAGGCTCGGGTTTCCGAGCGATCTGCTGCATTTGACGCAAGAAATCCAAATCGCGCTGAATATAGTCTCTGTCAAGGTCGTTCTTAACATTCTCCAATGCCACACGTATGTCGTCGTCCGCACGAGCCAAGTAGTCTCGACACAAAACCCAAGCCTTTCGCCGACGCTCGGGTGTATGGTCTCGATTTCTGCCAGCATCCATGCATTTCTTTGCGAGATCCATTCGCGCCCGAGCCGCGATACTCCTCAAAATTGAACTCGTGCGGAACGCTGGATTCCGGGCACAAACATTGTCGATCAACTCAACCGCCTTATCGTCATCTTTCATTCGACGGTAGTTAAGGGCGACTCGCTTTATTTCTGATTCCTCGAGAAGATCGGACAAAGCATTAGACATCAGATCCTTCGCAAGCTCCTTAGCTGAAGCGCCAGCGCTACCGGCAAGGCACTCTGCCAATACAAGAAGCGTCGCAGGGTTAATGCGCTTCCAGTCAATCAGGTCACTTTGGAGCCACTCATACACTCGATCCGATGTCCCAAGCAAGTTGCTAACCTCACAGTACAACTCGATACATCGGAAGTTATATGGATCGACCTTAAGTAGTACTTCTAATTTTTCAACTGCTTCTTGATGATTGCCCAAGATGATCTTGTTCTCGATCATGCTTAGCTCACGCATCAGGGCATGACGAGGATGGGCAGGTAGGATGCAGGTCACGTTCTCTTCAGTGAACTCGAAAGACGGCGGAGGGCACCCCTCCTCCTGCATCACCCGAATTATTGTAGGAATTCCTTGACCTTCTGCCTGGGCTAGCTGGAGCTTACTTAGAAAATAGGCTAGCGCTTGGTTTCGCCAATGAGCGGTTGCCTTACCTTGACGAAACCGTTCTGGATCAATGCCGCGCGGCAATGAACCCGGAGACGTGATCTCGATCCGATCAGAAAACACAGTAATTCGAACCGGTTGATCCAATTCGTAATCCCGATGCGCAATGGCATTGATTACAGCTTCCTGCAACGCTCTCCTGGGATACTTGACTTGGTTTGGCTGCTCGCCCGTCTTGTCAAAAGCAACATAGGCTTCAATATTGAGTAGGTCGATCAGCTTTTTTGCCTGCTCACCCAACGAGCCAACTACCTCAACTCGCTCCGATGTTGGCTCACTTCGATCTTTGCCCCTATAAACGGAAAATATTGCATATGCTCCGGGTATGAACCGCAGCGGATGCGCGCCGAAAAACAACAGTGCAAAGTTTCTTGGGTGCCCTTCCTTGTCCATCCATGACCGCCCCATGAGCGGTGGGACAAAGTTCGAAAGCGATTCCTTGTCTGACAAATAATCTTCCAACGGCCGTTGCGGATCCCAAAGCCCCATTTGCCTAAGCCCATCACGAAGCCCAATCAGATCAATGTCACCAATATTCGCGTCTGAATTGATACGCCGATCCCAAGGTTCCTTGGCACCCTTTCGAACCAGCAACTCGGTAAGCAACCCATTTCTTGCCTCTCTTGTTTCCCTACCGACACGAATGAAATAGCGCCCCCCTTTCTCACCACCGCCGCGGTACTCGTGGGCGTGTCCAGTACTTGGCACCAAAAACACGAGAATCCGCCGACCATTCTCCATAGAGACTTCTTCGGTAATCGGCACCAACGGCGGACTGATATTCATCCGGCAGTGCGCTAGAGCTTGGTTCTCAACTTCCTTAAACCGTTTTGCATCAAGCCCGACCAACTCAACCTGCTGGAATCCGTGCGCATCCCGCGTCTCTTTCGCACCGCATACCACGTAGCCACCGCCAAGGTTAGATATGTCATTGGCGAACGCCGACATGGTGCGAACGACGTCTTCGATATCCGCAACATTCTCTTTCCACTCGACACGCTCGCTTTCACGAGTCGAAAGTTCCTTAAGGTCGATCTTCATAGCCCGCTCCTCCTCGTACTTCCGAAGTTGCCTAACGGATACACTCTACGTCAGCTTCATTTTTCCGCCAGCGCGACGCGGCGCGAGCGGGCTGCTTCGGCGAGGATTTCCAGCGCGGCGATGCTGTCCTCCCAGCCAAGGCAGGCATCGGTGACCGAGACGCCGTAGTCGAGCGGCTTGCCCGGCTTGAGATCCTGGCGGCCCTCCTTGAGGTGGGACTCGATCATGACGCCGAAAATGCGATCCTCGCCCGCCGCCATCTGGGCGCCGACGTCGCGCGCCACGTCGAGCTGCTTCTTGAACTGCTTGCTGCTGTTGGCGTGCGAGAAGTCGATCATCACGCGCGAGGCCAGGCCGGACTTGGCCAGTTCGGAGCAGGCCGCCTCCACCGCCGTCGCATCGAAATTGGGCGCCTTGCCGCCGCGCAGGATCACATGGCAGTCCTCGTTGCCATTGGTCGACACGATGGCCGAGTGGCCGGCCTTGGTCACCGAGAGGAAATGGTGCGGGCTGGCCGCCGCCTTGATCGCATCGACCGCGATGCGAATGTTGCCGTCGGTGCCATTCTTGAAACCGACCGGGCAGGAAAGCCCCGAGGACAGCTCGCGATGCACCTGGGATTCGGTGGTGCGCGCACCGATAGCACCCCAGCTGATCAGGTCGGCGGTGTATTGCGGCGTGATGGTGTCGAGGAACTCGGTGCCGCAGGGCAGGCCCAGTTCGTTGATCTCCCACAGGAGCTTCCTGGCCAGGCGCAGGCCTTCGTTGATCCGGAAGCTGCCGTCCATGCGCGGATCATTGATCAGGCCCTTCCAGCCCACCGTGGTGCGCGGCTTCTCGAAATACACGCGCATCACGATCAGCAGATCGTCGGCGAAGCGCGGCGCGGCCTCGCGCAGGCGGCGGGCATACTCCATCGCAGCGTCGTAGTCGTGGATCGAGCAGGGGCCGATCACCACCACCAGGCGGTCGTCGGCGCCGTGCAGCACGCGGTGCAGCGCCTGGCGGGCCTGCCAGGTGGTTTCCGCCGCCGCGTCGGTGGTGGGGAATTCGCGCAGGATGTGGGCGGGGGGTGAGAGTTCCTTGATCTCGCGGATGCGGACGTCGTCGGTAATGTGTTTCATGCGGCAGCCTGGAAACGTTCAAAACCGTGATTCTACCGGCCCCGGCGGGCCACACGCGCTGCGCATTGCCGGCCCTGCGGTTTTCCGCAGTTCCCATCCGGCTGCGCTGGGGGTAAAGTCGTTGCGCAAGCAAAAAACCAAGGGGGAATCATGTTCCAGATTCGCATTCACGGCCGCGGCGGCCAGGGCGTCGTCACGGCGGCCGAGATGCTCTCCATCGCCGCCTTCGAGGAGGGCCGGCATGCGCAGGCCTTTCCCAGTTTCGGTTCCGAGCGCACCGGCGCGCCGGTGGTGGCCTTCTGCCGCATCGCCGACAAGGAAATCCGCCTGCGCGAGCCGATCATGGAGCCCGACGCCATCATCATCCAGGACCCGACCCTGCTGCACCAGGTCGATTGCTTCGCCGGCCTGAAGCAGGACGGCTACATCCTGATCAACACCACCAAGAGCTTCGAACAGCTGGGCTTGGGCGACTTCGTCCGCGACTGGCATCCGGAGCGGTTGTGCACGGTGTCGGCCACCGAGCTCGGCATCAAACACGTCGGCCGCCCGGTGCCCAACGTGCCGCTGCTGGGAGGCTTCGCCGCCGTGTCCGGACTGATCAAGCTGGAATCGGTAGCCAAGGCGATTGAAGACAAATTCGGCGACAAGTCCTCCAGCAAGGTGGCCCAAGGCAACATCGCCGCCGCCACCGAGGCCTACAACATCGTGCGCAAGGAGATGGAGGACGCCGTCCATGCTTAAACAATGCGAAGGTTCCCACGCCGTCGCCGAGGCTGTGGCCCTGTGCCGGCCCGAGGTGATCTGCGCCTACCCGATCTCGCCGCAGACCCACATCGTCGAGGGCATCGGCGAAATGGTGAAGTCCGGCGAACTCAAGGACTGCGAGTTCATCAACGTCGAATCCGAGTTCGCCGCCATGTCGGTGGCCATCGGCTCCTCGGCGGCCGGCGCCCGCACCTATACCGCGACGGCCTCGCAGGGCCTGCTCTACATGGTCGAGGCGGTCTATAACGCCTCCGGCCTCGGCCTGCCGATCGTGATGACCGTGGCCAACCGCGCCATCGGCGCGCCGATCAACATCTGGAACGACCATTCCGATTCGCTCTCGCAGCGCGATTGCGGCTGGATCCAGCTCTTCGCCGAAACCAACCAGGAGGCGCTCGACCTGCACATCCAGGCCTTCAAGCTGGCCGAGGAAGTCTCGCTGCCGGTGATGGTCTGCATGGACGGCTTCATCCTGACCCACGCCTACGAGCGCGTGGACATGCCGACGCAGGAACAGGTCGACGCCTACTTGCCTGCGTATGAGCCGCGCCAGGTGCTGGACACCGCCGAGCCGGTGTCGATCGGCGCCATGGTCGGCCCCGAGGCTTTCATGGAAGTGCGCTACTTGGCCCATGCGCGCCAGATGCAGGCGCTGGAGCGCATCCCGCAACTCGCCGCCGAATTCAAGTCGGTCTTCGGCCGCGAGGCCGGCGGCCTGGTCCGGCCCTACCGCTGCGAGGATGCCGAGACCATCGTCATCGCCATGGGCTCGGTGCTGGGCACGCTGAAGGACACGGTGGACGCCATGCGCGATGCCGGGCAGAAGATCGGCGTGCTTGGCATCACCAGCTTCCGCCCCTTCCCGCTGGTCGCCGTGGCCGCCGCGCTGAAGAACTGCAAGCGTTTCGTGGTGCTGGAAAAGAGCCTCGCCGTCGGCATCGGCGGCATCGTCGCCACCAATGTGCGCATGGCCGTCACCGGCATGGGGCTCAAGGGCTATACGGTGATTGCCGGCCTAGGCGGGCGCGCCATCACCGTCAAGTCGCTGGCCGGCATGCTGGAAAAGGCCGGCCGTGACGAACTCGACCTGGTGACCTTCCTCGACCTCGACTGGAAGGCGGTGAACAAGCAGCTCGAACTGGAAAAGACCAAGCGCCGCAGCGGCCCGGTGGCCGAAGCCCTGCTGCGCCATGCCGGCATCGTCGGCGCGCGCAACTACTAGAAAAGGACACGACGATGAGCGCACAACAAACCGTCAAGTTCTACCAGACCGGCACTTTCACCGTCGGCAACCGCCTGCTGGCGCCCGAAGAGCGCAGCGTGCAGGCCAACATGCAGCGCACCAACTCGATCAACTCCGGCCACCGCGCCTGCCAGGGCTGCGGCGAGGCGCTGGGCGCGCGCTACGCGATCGACGCGGCGATGAACGCCACCAAGCGCCAGCTGATCGCCGCCAACGCCACCGGCTGCCTCGAAGTCTTCTCCACGCCCTACCCCGAGACCTCCTGGCAGATTCCCTGGATCCACTCGCTGTTCGGCAACACGGCCGCGGTGGGCACCGGTATCGCAGCCGCGATCAAGGTCAAGCGGCAGAAAGGCGAACTCAGGGAGGACGTGCGCGTCGTGGCGCAAGGCGGCGACGGCGGCACCACCGACATCGGCTTCGGCTGCCTCTCGGGCATGTTCGAGCGCAACGACGACGTGCTCTACATCTGCTACGACAACGGCGGCTACATGAACACCGGCGTGCAGCGCAGCTCCGCCACGCCGCCGGCGGCACGCACGGCGACCACCATGCCGGTCGGCCCCGAGCCGGGCAATCCCTTCGGTCAGGGCAAGTTCGTCCCCGCCATCGCCATGGCGCACGAAATTCCCTACGTCGCCACCGCCACCGTGGCCGACCTGCGCGACCTCGAAGCCAAGGTGACCAAGGCCATGGGCATCCGCGGTGCGCGCTACATCCACATCCTGGTGCCCTGCCCGCTGGGCTGGGGCACGGCCTCGCACGACACCATACGCATGGCGCGCCTGGCCAAGGAAACCGGCATCTTCCCGGTATTCGAAGCCGAGCATGGCGAAATAAAGTCGGCGCTGGCGATACGGCGACAACTGCCGGTCGAGGACTACCTGCGGCCGCAGAAGCGCTACGCCCACCTTTTCGGCAAGAAGCCGGCGGTGGACACCATCGCCCGCATCCAGGCCATCGCCGACAAGAACATCCGCCGCTACGGCCTGCTGGAGAATCAACATTAAGTTCTTTCAACGCAGAGCGCGCAGAGACGCGGAGAGCGCAGAGCAACGCCTTGAATTTCTCAGTGTCCTCTGCGTCTCTGCGATCTCTGCGTTAAAAGCGGTATAGGAGTATTTATGGACAAACCCTTTGCCATCACGCTGAACCCCGGCTCCTCGCTGGCCAACCACACCGGCTCCTGGCGCACCGCGCGCCCGGTCTATCTCGACCGCCTGCCGCCCTGCAACAACCAGTGCCCCGCCGGCGAGGACATCCAGGGCTGGCTGTTCGACGCCGAATCCGGCGGCTACGAGGCGGCCTGGCGCCACCTGACGCGCGACAACCCCTTCGCCGCGATCATGGGCCGCGTCTGCTACCACAGCTGTGAGTCGGCCTGCAATCGCGGCAAGATCGACGAGGCCGTCGGCATCAATTCGGTCGAACGCTTCCTCGGCGACGAGGCGATCAAGCGCGGCTGGAAGTTCGCCGCGCCGGCCAGGGAATCCGGCAAGAAGGTGCTGATCGTCGGCGCCGGCCCCTCGGGCATGTCGGCCGCCTACCACCTGCGTCGCATGGGCCACGCCGTCACGGTGATGGACGCCGGCCCCTACATGGGCGGCATGATGCGCTTCGGCATCCCCAAATACCGCCTGCCGCGCGAAGTGCTCGACGCCGAGATGCAGCGCATCGTCGACATGGGCGTCACGGTCAGGCTCAACAGCAAGGTCGACAACATCCTCGAACAGATGAAGTCCGGCGGCGCAGGTGGGTCATTTGATGCCGCCTTCCTCGCCGTCGGCGCCCACATCGGCAAGCGCGCCATGATTCCCTCCGGCGACGCGGCCAGGATCGTCGACGCCATCTCCGTGCTGCGCAGCATGGAAGGCGAAGACAAGCCCCTGCTCGGCCGCCGCGTGGTGGTGTATGGCGGCGGCAACACGGCGGTCGACGTTGCACGCACGGTGAAACGCATGGGCGCCGAGCCGATCATCGTCTACCGCCGCACCCGCGACAAGGCACCGGCCCACGATTTCGAGATCGAGGAGGCGCTGCAGGAAGGCGTCATGGTCAAGTGGCTGTCGACCATCAAGCAGGCGGGTGACAAGGAAATCACCATCGAGAAGATGGCGCTCGACGACAAGGGCTTCCCGCAACCCACCGGCGAATTCGAGACGCTCGAAGCCGACTCGGTGGTGCTGGCGCTGGGACAGGACGTCGACCTCGGCCTGCTCAACGGCGTGCCCGGCCTCGAAGTCACCAAGGACGGCGTGGTCAAGGTCGGCACCGACCTGATGACCGGCCACCCCGGCATCTTCGCCGGCGGCGACATGGTGCCCGCCGAGCGCAATGTCACCGTCGCCGTCGGCCACGGCAAGAAAGCGGCAAGGAACATCGACGCCTGGCTGCGCGGCGAAACCTATGCGCCGCCGCCCAAGCACGAGGTCGCCCAGTTCGAAAAGCTCAATCCCTGGTACTACGCCGACGCGCCAAAGACCGTGCGTCCCATGCTCGACATCATCCGCCGCCAATCGACCTTCGACGAGGTGCAGGGCGGGCTCGACGAAAGCAACGCGCTGTTCGAAGCCCGCCGCTGCCTGAGTTGCGGCAACTGCTTCGAGTGCGACAACTGCTACGGAGTCTGCCCCGACAATGCCGTGATCAAGCTCGGCCCCGGCAAGCGCTTCCAGTTCAACTACGACTACTGCAAAGGCTGCGGCGTCTGCGTCGCCGAGTGCCCCTGCGGCGCGATCAGGATGGAAGCGGAGGAGATTTAGCGAAAGTCGGCGCGGGCGGGACGGCGGCGCCGCACTTTTTCTTAGACCTTCCGTCAGCGCGCTGGCAGCTTCGTGCCCAAACCGGACAATGAACGCTTAGGAACATGGGCCGCTTCCAGATCAGAAAGCAGCTATTCGTCCCTGAATTCAAGAGATGATTACGCGGGTCAGTATCGAATGACCGGAATCAGTTTCTCCAAAAGCAGGTCAATGCACTTTTGTCGATCCAATTCACCTGTATCCAGGCGTATAGCCGGATTGCTTGGTATTTCATATGGTGCTGAAATGCCCGTGAAGTCTGGAATCCTTCCCTGTCGAGCCTTTTCGTATAACCCCTTGGGATCCCTACTCGCGCAGACCGAAAGCGGCGCACTCAAGTGCACCTCGAAGTAGTCTGAGTCTCCGATAACTTGTCGAGCCTCTTCCCTGTCACGCTCGTAGGGGGAGATGAAGGCTGAAATGACGACGAGTCCCGAATCGTTCATCAATCGTGCCACTTCGGCAACGCGACGAATGTTTTCGGTTCGTTCTACGGCCGAAAACCCCAAATCCCTACAAAGACCATGTCTGACATTGTCACCATCCAAGACGAATGCTTTGTAGCCGCGTTGAATGAGTTCGTATTCAAGATCGTAAGCAACCGTCGACTTGCCGGACCCGCTCAGACCAGTAAGCCATACCGTCATTGGGTTTTGAGCTAAGGAGTGACGGCGCGCGTCATTTGTAGTTCTCCCTTGGTGCCAAATTACATTACCAGATGAAGGTTTTGAATTGTCATTCATGTCAAATCACACGTTGCCGCAGGAATTACTACGTCATTCACTTACCTTCACGTCTCCGACCAGGGCCCTAACACCGCTATGCAGTTGCTTTTCCCCTTTTCCCTTTTCCCTTTTAACATTGACCGGGCCGATCTACTTTTCCGGCAATTGTGGATAGAACTGATCGTAGTACCACCCAAAACTTTGTTCGATATGCAATTGAATGCGAGTAGGAATCGCATGCCCCTTTGGCGGCACGATGTCGTCGTGCTGACGGTGCAAAAATTTGTGGCGATAATGACTATCGCTTTCGTGTGCGCGTACCGTGAGCTTCTTCGGATCAACCTTATGCGGCGTTAAGTTCAGCCATTTGAAAACCTGTGTCATTGTTCCGACCGGATCGGACATTAGGTCCTCGAACTTCACGAAATACAAACGATCCCTAACTGCCTGCGGAAGTTCGCCGATAGCACGAATCGCTGAGAGCGGTATTCCGATGGCCCTTTCGGGGGAAAACAACTGCTCCGCACGACCAAAACGGTCGTAGTCAGCGATGTGATCTATAAAGTCTAGAAGAATAGTCTTTTGATGTTGTGCTTCGACCGATCCGTAGACTTGTCCCAATTCGCGAATCGAAACTAGGAGCCTTGCTTCGGGTTCTAGGGAAATACTGAATAAGGTACAAACACTGTGAACGATTTTTTTGTCATGAAGTCAGACAAAGAGTTGTGATCACAAGGGACGAACTGATGAAGCAGATGACGCTGGCGGCGACACGAGGATTCGAGAAGCACAACC
>JACRLX010000007.1 GCA_016235165.1 Rhodocyclales bacterium | reverse complement strand
TGAGCAAAATCCAGGGGAATCACCCCTTGTCTGCCCTCGAACAGGCCGATCACCCAATGAAAATGGCATTTCCGTCACGTTTTCGTCTCGATTTCAATTCGTCGCTGCTTTTTGCGGTGGCTTGTTCAGCGTTTCCTTAGATGCGGGCCGCCCTGTTGTCGTGAGTAACACGTTTACTCGCAACGTTGAGATGCAACCTTACTTTCAGCTTGGATATCCAGTGGTGGTTGTGGAAGCGACTGGGCGTTGGAAAAGTACCCACGGCGTACCTGATGAGATCATCGAACTCATGCGCCAGAAGTGGGAACCCGTGAAGAGCCAGTTCTTCTTGCCCAGACAAATCGGGCGGATGGCGTTCTCGACCGGATTGTTGTCGATCGGCAGAGCGCCACTGTTCGCGTAGCGGGAGAGCGCCGGCCAGCGCTTCAGACTGTAGTCGATCGCCTTGGCGGTGCCGCCCCCATTGGCCACGGTCATGCGCGTTGCCATCAGCCAGTCGTGCATCGCCACCAGCAATGGCTGCGCTTCCCGTTGCCGCAGCTCGGCACGCTCCGCGATCGACATGCCCCGTCCCCGTGCCTCGATCGCGTACAGCGCCGCAATCCTGACGAGCGCCTCCTGGGCGATCGGGTTCGCCTGTGCCTCGTTCAGTTCGAAATACTTCCGCCGCGCATGGGCGAAGCAACCCAGCTCGGTCACCTGCGAACCGAAGAGTGCCTTGTAGCCGCCGAAGTCATCGACCATCAGCGCACCTTCCCACTTCCCCAGGAAGTTTCGTGCATGCGCCCCCGACCGGCTGGTCTGGTAATCGAACACCACGATCGGCGACCCGGTTTCCAGCACGTTGCCCATGTAGGCCCAGAGATAGGCGCGCTTGGTCTTGCCGTTGCCGGGATCCAGTTGCTGCACCGGCGTTTCATCGGCATGCAGTATCGGTCGTTCCAGCAGACGTGCCGTCAGGCGATCCGCCAGCGGTTGCAGGGTCACGCCGATGCGTCCGACCCATTCGGCCAAGGTCGAGCGGGCCAGCGTCACACCGTCCCGGGCCGCGATGCGTTCCAGGCGATACAGCGGCAGATGATCCAGGTACTTGCCGATGATCACCCAGGCCAGGAGGCCCGTGGCGGCCATGCCGCCGTCGATCACCGCCGGCGGGATCGGCGCTGCCGTCACCGTCTCGCAGGCACGGCAGGCGTACTGCGGGCGGATGTGACGATGGACGAAGAACTTTGCCGGTTCGACATCGAGTTGCTCGCTGACGTCTTCGCCGATCAGCACCAGATCCTTGCCGCACTGGCCACAGGTACAGGATTCCGGTTCATGGCGATGCTCGATGCGCGTCAGATGCTCGGGCAGGGCTTGCCCCGCTTCACCGCCGGGCGCTGCAACACCACCTTGCCTTTGGCATCCACGCCGTGCAATGCGAATATGTTCTTGGCAAGATCGATGCCGAGCATTACGATTTCCATGATTTCCCCTCGCGGGTCGAGTTGATGAGCGTTGTAACAAACCCCATCTTGGCACTTCGTTGCCGTTTCCGTGCTCCTTCCGCACGGCTGGCTTGGAACGGGGAAGTCCCTTTCATTCGTTGGGGCTCTCCATCGTGAGCGTGTTCCGTCTTCCATCGCTTTCATTGCCCGGGTTCGCCCATGCGAGTTTGCCAGCCTTCTCAGGTAGCACGGAAATAGGCAAGTACTTCCGGGCTGTGTCGCACCGCGATCCGAGCCTGATTCCGAAGACCGACCGCACCACGGCGGAAGGCTGAAAGTCGGCGCCGGCGACACGGCGACCCCCAGACATTGACCGACCGTAAGGACGACTTTTACCGGGCGCGTGCTAAGATCGGCCGCGTTTCGCAACCCCAGGCAGGCAGACCATGGCACGTACCCGCTCGCAGGACTACGACGCGATCAAGCAGGCGATCCTGCTCGCCGCGGCGAAGCTGTTCGCCGAGCGCAGCTTCGAGGCCAGCTCGATCAACGAGATCGCGGCGGCGGCCGGGCTGTCGAAGGCCGGGGTGTACCACTACTTCGATTCCAAGACCGACATCCTGCGCACCATGCTGATCGAGCACCTGGAAACGGTCAGCGAGATCGTGGATGCCGCGCTCAATACCTCGGATGCGCCGCGCGAAAAGTTCCTGCACCTGACCGAGGCGCTGATCGAGAACTACACCCGGCCCAGCTCGCGCAACCAGCACATCGTGCTGGTCAATGACATCGGCAGCCTGCCGGCCAAGGATCGCGAGTTCGTGGTGTCGGCCGAGCGGCGCATCATCCGCGCCACCGAACGCCTGCTGCAAGGCATCTTTCCCCAGCTTGCCGAACAGGAGAGCTACCGGCAGCCGATCACCATGCTGTATTTCGGCATGATCAACTGGACCGACACCTGGTTCTCGGACAAGGGCCGCCTTTCGTCCAGGGAACTGGCGGCGCTGGTCACCGAACTCATGCTGAAGGGCATCGCCCACGCCGACTTCGCCGCTCTCGGCCGCACCGGCAAGTAGACCTCCCGGTTGTCGAATCATCCGCCGCCGCGATGCCGGCGCGACCAAGCACGCCGCGCCATGCCCACGCTTCCACCCAATACGTTGACCGATCGGTCGGCTTATGATAAGTTGAGCATCAAGCACGGGAAACGCACCCGGGCACAAAACCGGAACACAGAGGAGGAGACCGCGATGCACGAAATCCAGTTCGAGCACCCGGAGGTGGAATGCCTTGACCGCGACGGCATCGTCGCCATCCAGCGTGCCAAGCTGAAGAAACTGGCCGGCCGCCTGCAGGGCTCGCCCGACTGGGTCAGGCGCTTCAAGGCCGCCGGCATGGAGCCGCGCGACCTCGGCGATTTCGACAATCTGCACGCCATGCCGACGCTGGAGAAGGCCGACTTGCGCGCGCTCTACCCCTATCCGATGCTGACCGTGGATATCACCCAGGTGCGCCGCTTCGTCGCCACCTCGGGCACCACCGGCCTGCCCGTGATGTTCGGCCTCACCGAGCGGGACCTGAACCACCTGATTCCCTGGCAGATGTGCCGCCTGCTGCGCGCCGCCGGCATACTGCCCGGCGACAAGGTGTACCAGGGCTACGGCTATGGCCTGTGGATCGGCGGCCTGGCCATGGACATCGGACTGGCGGCCTATGGCGCGGTGAATTTCCCGGTCGGCCCCGGGCGCAGCGACCTGATGCTGAAATGGCTGGGCGACCACGAATTCAGCGCCTGCTCGCTCTCGCCTCTTTGGCTGATGACCCTGATCAACCAGGCCAAGGCACAGGGCATCGACCCGCGCACGGCCTGGAAGCTGCGCGTCGGCGTGTTCGGCGGGCAGTCGATCTCGGCCGCCTTCCGCGACCAGCTCGAAGCCGAAATGCCACCGGGATTCCGCGCGCAGAACATCTACGGTACCACCGAGGCCGGCGGCCCGATCGTCAGCATCTCCTGCCCGTACTCGCACGACAGCGACGAGATGCACCTGATCAACGAGGACACCCTCATCACCGAGATCGTCGATCCGGCGACGCTGAAGCCGGTGGCGCCCGGCGAGGTCGGCGAAGTGGTGATCACCTCGCTCGATCGCGAGGGCAGCCCGGTGGTGCGCTGGCGCACGCGCGACCTGGTGAAGCTCTCGGAGAAACCCTACGACTGTCCCTGCGGCCGCCACGGCATGCCCAAGATCGGCCGCATCATCGGCCGCAGCGACGACATGCTGAAAATCCGCGGCGTGATGGTCTTCCCCAGCCAGGTCGAGGACATCATCGCCGACACCGAGGGCACGGTGAAGGAAGCCTGGCACATCTATATCGACAGCGACCCGATGCTGATGGAGGAGATCACCGTCGCCGTCGAGAAGACCCGGGCCAGCGGCCGCGGCACGCAGGACATCGAACACGACCTCGGCCACGCCATCCATTCGCGCCTGGGCGTGCGCGTCAAGGTCGAATGCCTGACCGAAGGCTCGCTGCCGCGTTACGAGGCCAAGGCGGTGCGGGTGCACCGCCGCGAGAAGAAGTAGTCAGGCCGAGAGTCGGCGCTGACGGGACGGCGATTCAGGTCGCGGCGCGCTCCAGCATCTTCTCCGCCAGCGCGTAGGGGTCGGTTTCGCGCGCGATCACCGGGTCGAGCAGGTCTTCCAGCCACTGACCGTCCTGGGAGCGCATGCGGCGGTCGAGCATGTCGCGCAGGATCTCGCCGACGCGAAAGCGCATCCGCGTGCGGGCGCGTTGCAGCGCCGCCGGCGTGCCTTCGGCATGGGCGGCGAAGCAGCGGTCGATGTGGGTGGCGAGTTCGGCCACGCCTTCCCCGGTGGTGGCCCGGGTCTTGAGCACCGGCGGCTTCCAGCTGCGCTCGCTGTGCAGGCGCTGCGCCAGCGCGATCATCTCGGCCAGCATCTGCACGCTGCGGTCGGCCTCCTTGTGGTCGGCCTTGTTCACCACGAAGATGTCGCCGATCTCGTTGATGCCGGCCTTGGCGGCCTGCACGTCGTCGCCGCCCATGGGCGTTTGCAGCAGCAGCACGACGGCGGCGTGGCGCATGATGTCGGTCTCGTTCTGGCCGACTCCGACGGTCTCGATCAGCACCACGTCCCAGGGCATGGCGTCGAGCACGGTGAGCGCATCGCCGGTAGCGCGCGAGAGGCCGCCGAGGTGGCCGCGCGAGGCCATGCTGCGGATGAAGACGCCGTCATCGCCGCTGTGGTCCATCATGCGCAGGCGGTCGCCGAGCACGGCGCCGCCCGAGAACGGGCTGGACGGATCGACCGCCAGCACCGCCACCCGGAGCCCGGCCTGCCGCCAGTGGCGCACCAGGGCATTGATCAGCGTGCTCTTGCCGGCGCCCGGCGGCCCGGTGACGCCGACCACCTTGCTGCGCCCGCCCATGCGGTGGAGCGCCTGCAGCAGCGGCACCACGCCGGGGTCGTCGCGCTCGACGCGGGTGATCAGGCGCGCGGCGCTGCGGATGTGGCCAGCGGCCACGGCGTCGAGCAGACTGCGATCGGCTTCCTCCACATCCTTCTCCTTGCGCGCCTGTTTATCCGTCCTATTAGTCGAATAATATCACCGTAGCGGGCCGGATGGCGTTCCGGCCTGTGCAGCTGGTCAAATTGGGGAAAATTTGGCTCGCTCGCGCTTTATGTTGACCGTTCGGTCGGTTTTTGTTAGGCTAACAATATCCTGCGGCCCGCAGCGCCGCCAGCATGCACAGGAGACGAAATGAAGCGCGAGACGGATTACGGTTACGCCATCAAGCCGGTCTACACGCCCGCCGACGTGGCCGGCCTGGATTACGAGAAGGACCTCGGCCACCCGGGTGCCTTCCCCTATACCCGCGGCTACCACGAGAGCGGCTACCGCACGCGGATGTGGACCCAGCGCATGACGGCGGGCCTGGGCAGCTCGGTGCAGGCCAATGGCGTGCTCAAGAAGTACCGCGAGATGGGCCAGCGCGGCGGCATGTGCGTGATCAGTGACCGCGTATTCTCGATGTGCATCGATCCCGATCACCCGCTGGGACGCAAGGAGGCCGGCATCCTCGGCTGGCCCGGCTGCTCCCTGCTGGAGTTCGAGGAACTGATGGACGGCATCCCGCTCACCGGGCAGTCGATCACCCTGCTCGGCTCCTCGGCGCCGACGGTGATGCGCCTGGCCTACGTGGTGGCGCTGGCCCACAAGCGCGGCATCGACCCGAGCGACGTGCATGGCAGCGTGATGGAGTCGCCCTTCGAGAACTACTTCGGCCAGACCGACGTGCAGCCCTTCGACCTCAACCTCAAGCTGTGGCTGGACGCCTCGGAATACGTGGTGCGCAACAAGATCCGCATGCGCTCCAGCGTGATCAGCCAGCACTTCCAGGAATCCGGCGGCAACAACGCCCAGGCCATCGCCGTGGTGCTGTCGATGTACAAGGAGCTCTGCGGCAAGCTGGTGCGCGAGCGCGGCCTGGACTTCGACGACGCCGCGCTGGTGCCCTACGAGCTGGTCAGCATCGGCACCCGCTTCTTCGAGGAAGTGGCCAAGGTGCGCGCGCTGCGCCGCATGTGGGCGCGCATTGCGAAGGAGGAGTTCGGGGCGAAGACCGAGAAGGCCTGCCAACTGCTGATTGCGGTGCATACCTCGGGACGCACCATGACCTACCAGCAGCCGCTCAACAATATCGCCCGCTGCGCGATCCAGTCGCTGGCCGGCGCCATGGTCGGCTGCACGGCGATGGACAACGCCACCATGGACAACGCCTACGCCGAGCCCTCGGCGCTGGCCGCGCGCATGTCGCTCAACACCCAGCACATCGTGGCCCACGAGACCGGCGTCGCCGACGTGGTCGATCCGCTCGCCGGCTCCTTCTTCGTCGAGGCCCTGACCAACGAAGTCGAGCAGGAAGCCGGCAAGATCCTGAAGCAGATCGACGACATGGGCGGCCTGATCGCGGCCATCGACAAGGGCTACATCCAGGAGATGCTGCGCGACGAAGCCAACAGGAAGTTCATCGAGATGGACAGGAAGGAACGCCTGATCGTCGGCGTGAACCACCTCGAAATCCCGCCCGAGGACGACTTCGAAATCCCGATCCAGAAGCTGCATCCGGGAGATTCGGAAGCCATTGCCGAGCGCATGGCGGCCTGGAAGCCAACGCGTGACCAGGATGTGCTGAAAGCGAAGATCCAGCAGCTCTACACCGATGCGCAGAAAGGCGACCGCTTCAACCTGATGCCGTCGATCGTCGAAGCCGTCGAGGCCTATGCCACGTCCGGCGAGGTGATCGGCACCATCCGCAAGGCACGCGGGCTCAACTACGATCCGTTCAACGTGATCGACTGCCCATTCACGCTGCACTGAGGGAGAAGCTCATGAAAGCAGGCAACGGCATCAAGGTCATCGTCACCATGATCGGGCTCGACGGCCACACCACGGGCGGCGAGGTGGTCTCGATGATCCTGCGCGACGCAGGTTTCGAGGTGGTCTATCTCGGCGTGAACCAGACGCCGCAAATGATCATCGACGCCGCGATCCAGGAAGACGTGGACGTGATCGGCATCAGCTCGCACGCCTCGAACTACGAACAGATTGAGGAACTGGTCGGCCTGGCGCGAGCCAACGAACTCGACGACATGCTGATCGTGGTCGGCGGCAACATCCCGCGCGAGCCTGCGGCGCAACTGCTGGCCAAGGGCGTGCACAAGATCTTTCTGCCGGGCAGCAGCGGCGCGACCATCGTCGACTACCTCGCCTCCGAATCCCGCGGCGCCAAGGCGCGGGCGGTGGCTTGAGTCCGACAGGCTGCTAGCGGTCCTTGCCGGTCAGCTGGCGCAGCAAGGCGGCGCGGTCTTCTTCCTCGCGCAGACGGATTTCCTCGCGCGAGCGGCTCCAGGGGAAGACCATCAAGGCGGCCGGCAGCATCACCAGCAGCAGACCGAAGGCGTCTTCGAAGCCGCTGCCGAAGCCGACCACGATGGGGGCGACGGCAACGCCGGTCATCACGAAATCGACGATGTCGTCGGGCTTGGCATAGCCACAGGCGGCGAGGAACTTGGCAAGCATGGCAACCTCCCTGTCGGGTCAGGCAGCCGGTCCGGCCTTCCCGGCGACCGCCCATGTTGACCATGGTAACGGCAGTCCGTGCGCCGGCTTGAGGATTACATCACGCTCGCCTTCAATCAGTGTAGGAATAGGCAGCGGACTTGACGATGCCGCCGGCCATGGCGACCAGACAGACATGGCGGCCGTAGCTGCGCGGCTCATGGAGCAGGACGGGGCCCTCATCCTTCACCGAGCCGTCGAGCCGCCACTCGACGAGGAAGTCGCCTAGCCGCGCCTTGCTCATGCCCGGCGTCACTTTCCCGCACACCGAGCGCATGCGGTCCTCGGCGGAAACCGTGAAATAGGTGAAGAAGATGGCGGCGAGCACGACGGGGACGCCGAACAGCAGCCCCAGGCCCTTGGCAAGCGGAGTCATGGCCGCATGATACCCGGCGCGACGCCCTGCAAGGGAGTCGGCACCGGTACCACGGCGGCCATGATGCCGTCAGGGCCGGATATAGGCCCAGCCTTCGCGCTGCTTCTGCATCAGTTCGACGACGCCGGCCTTGACGTAGCCAATCTTTTCCATCATGTCCTCGCGCTTGATCTTCTGGTTGGTCATGGTATTTTCGCAGGCCATCACCTTGACGCCAGCGGCCATGGCATCGGCGACCCGGTTGGCGACCAGGGAATCGGCCTTCAGCATGCCTATGCCAGGGCCATAAGCGACGATCTCGACCTCGGTGCCGTCCTTGCCCAGGTCGGCCTGCACGTTCTTGATGTTGTTGAAGGCGAGATTCCACTTCGCCGGGTCGGCATCGCTGACCTGGAAAATGACGCGGGCCTTGGCCGGCTCGGCGGACGCGGCCGGCAGCGGCGCGGAAACGATGAATGCGGCGGCACAGAGTCCGACCAGCGCGGTGCGACGGATCATGGTTTTTTCCTTTCTGGGGTTGGGGTGCCCACTAAAGACGCGAAGCGGGCCGGCTTTATTCCTTGCGCACCGCAGCATGAAAAGCTTGGAATAATCGGCGGCCCGCCCGCGTCAAACGCATATGCCGATACTCTCGCTGCTATTCCACAGCCGCCAGTGGCGCCAAAGCCTCGAAGCGGCACGCCCCGGCCTCTACCGGGTTGCCTACGCCTGGTGCCGCGATGCCGCGCTGGCCGACGACCTGACGCAGGAGGCGACGGCCAAGGCACTCGAGCGCGGCGACCAGTTGCGCGACCCGACACGCATGAAAAGCTGGCTGTTCGCCATCCTCTCGCGCTGCTGGCACGACCACCTGCGCTCGCGCCATCCGCAGCAGGACATCGACGAGCTGGCCGAGGAGCATCTCGCCGGCGACAGCTCGCCGGCCGACGATTTCGAACGGCGCCAGACCGTGGCGCGCGTGCGCACGGCCGTGGCCCGCCTGCCGGTGGGCCAGCGCCAGGTGCTGACGCTGGTCGATCTCGAAGAGTTTTCCTACGCCGAGGTCGGCGAAATCCTCGGCATCCCGATCGGCACGGTGATGAGCCGCCTGTGCCGCGGCCGCCGCGCCCTGCGCGACGAACTGTTGCGCGCCGAAGCGACAACTCCCCTGAGGAGGATCAAGTGAAACCCGTGATTTCCGACGAGGAACTGAATGCCTTCGTCGATGACGAACTCGATGCCGCCGACCGCGAGCGGGTGCTGGCGGCAGTGGCGACAGATGGCGCGCTGGCGCAGCGCGCCTGTGCCCTGCGCCTGACCAAGGAACACGTGCGCCATGCCTATGCCGAACCGCCGGCCGCGCCCTCGCATGCGCGCCCGACGCCCGCCTGGCGTGCCCTGGCAACGGCACTGCTGGTCGCCGGTGCGGCCCTGGCCGGCTGGACGGCGCGCGACCGCGCGCTGGAAAGTGCATCGCCGGCCTCGCGCCACGCCGACAGCGGGCATGTGATCCTGCACCTGGCCGACCGGGAGGCCGCGCGCGCCGAGACGGTGCTCGACGATGCCGAAGGATTGCTGCTCGCCGCGCGCGAATCCGGCCGGCCGATGGTGGTCGAGCTGGTCGCCAATGCCGGCGGCCTGGACCTGCTGCGCGCCGGCGTCTCGCCCCATGCCGATCGCATTGCACGGCTGCGTGCCGAGCATGCCAACTTCACCTTGATCGCCTGCGGCCAGACCATCGAGCGCCTGCGCGAACGCGGCATCGAGGTGCGCCTGCTGCCCGGCACCCGCGTCGCCAACTCGGCGCTGGACCAGATCGTGACGCGCATGGGCCAGGGCTGGTCCTACGTCCGCATCTGAGCCCCCGCGACTTTCCCTCCCCTACCGACAGTGCCAACAGTAAATATCGCCCAAGGCATCAACTTCCTGCTTGCGGGTACCGAAGACAAGGAAAAGAACTATAACTTCAGCGCGATCAGCGCCACCGAGGGCACGAAGACGATCAGCGCAATGCGCAGCATGTCGGACATCAGGAAGGGAATGATGCCGATGAAGGTGTCCTTCATCGAGGTTTCCTTGGCCATGCTGCTGATGATGAACACATTGAGCCCGACCGGCGGCGTGATCAGGCCGATTTCGACCACCATCAGCGACAGGATGCCGAACCAGATCGCCTTGCCTTCCGGGTCCAGCCCCCAGAAATCCATGCCCATGATGATGGGGAAGAAGATCGGGATGGTCAGCATGATCATCGACAGGCTGTCCATGATGCAGCCGAGGATCAGGTAGATGATGATGATCACGAACATCACCAGCAGCGGCGAGAGGCCGAGCCCGACCACCCACTTGGCGAGTTCCGCCGGCATCTGCGTCAGCGCCAGGAAGACGTTCATGATGTCGGCGCCGAGCAGGATCAGGAAGATCATCGCCGTCGCCTGCGAGGTACCGTAGACGCATTCGAGGAAACCGCGCTTGGATAGGCCGCCCGAGCGCCAGGCGACGAAGGCGGTGGCCAGGGTGCCGATCGAAGCCGCCTCCGTGGGGGTGAAGAAGCCGCCATAGATGCCGCCGATCACGGCGATGAAAATCAGCATCACCGGCCAGGTCTCGGCGATCGCCTTGAGTTTCTCGGCGACGCTAGTCTTTTCGCCGCGCGGCGCGGCAGTCGGGTCGACGCGGGCGACGATGCCGATCACGATCATGTAGCCGAGCATGGCGATGATGCCGGGGATCACGGCGGCCATGAACAGCTTGGCGATGTTCTGCTCGGTAAGGATGGCGTAGATCACCAGCGGCACCGAGGGCGGAATCAGGATGCCCAGCGTACCGCCGGCGGCGATTGCCGCCGTCGCCAATCGGCCGGAATACTTGTGGTTGCGCAGCTCCGGCAGCGCCACCTGGCCCATGGTGGCGGCGGTGGCAAGGGACGAACCGCAGATCGCGCCGAAGCCGGCGCAGGCGCCGACGGCGGCCATGGCGAGGCCGCCGCGCCAATGGCCGATGAGCGTCGCACCGGCGCGGAACAACGCCTTCGAGAGACCGCCATGGGTGGCGAACTGACCCATCAGCAGGAACAGCGGCACCACCGAAAGATCGTAGATCGAGTAACGCGCCCAGGCGGCGGTCTTCATGTAGCTGAGCAGTGGCGCCGGGCCGGCCATCCAGATGTAGCCGACCACGCCGGCGATCATCATTGCCATGGCGATATGCACGCGCAGGGCCATCAGGCCCAGCATCAGGACGCCTGCGACGGCGCCGGTTTCCAGGCCGGTCATTCCGTGGCTCCCGTGAGATCCACCCAGGCGGTGTACAAGGCCGCGCAGCCGAGCAGGAAAAATGAAGGGATCATGGGCACGTAGCCCCACCAGATGGGCAGGTTGAGCAGCATCGAGGCATCGTTGCTGCCCTGCAGGTCGATCATGCCCAGGGTGATGCGCCAGGCGAAGGCGAAGCCGGCGACGGACAGGATCAGGTTGGCGACGATGTCGCAGACCCTGTTGAATTTCTTCGGTGCATTGGCGGTAAAGAAATCGACGATGATGTGGCCGCGAATCATCTGGCAGAAGGGCAAGGCCATGGTCACCGCGACCGCCGACAGCATCTGCACCAGTTCGTAATCACCCAGGATAGGCTTGCTGAACAGGCTGCGGCCGACGATGCTGACGCAGGACATCAGCGCCATTGCGATCAGCGTCACGCCCGAACCGACCGCGAAGACACGGCACAGCCGGTGCAACACCCTGCCGACGAGGGCCGCGGGCAGCGCGTCCTTGTCGACGTATATGGCATCCGCCATGGAAAGCTCCTATTTTTTTGCGCCCAAGCGCGCCCTGGGCCAGCGCGCTGGTCGGCCGGACGCCGCGCACACGGCGTCCGGCGCGCGGTCACATTACTTCTTGGTGTACTTCTTGATCAGATCCTGCGCCGTCTTGAACAGCTTGGGACCATCGTGACCGGCCTTGGTCATGGCCTGCATCCACTCGTCATCGAGGTTGTCGGTGGCCTTCTTCCACTTTTCGAGCTCGGCGGCCGGAATGACGTTGATCTGCATGCCGGCTGCCTTGCTCTTTTCGCGGCCGGGGCCGTCATCGGCTTCCTGCACGCGGCCGGCCATGGCGGAGAACTCGATGCCGGAGTTGGCGTCGATCACCTTCTTCAGGTCGGCCGGCAGCGAATCGTACTTGGCCTTGTTCATGGCGATGGTGAATACCGTGGTGTACAGGGCATTGAACTTCGGATCGGTCTCGGCGCCGAACTTGGCGATCTCGTTCACCTTGATGCTCGGCACCACCTGGTAGGGAATCACCGCACCGTCGATCACGCCCTTGGACAGGGCCTCGGGCACCGCCGGCACCGGCATGCCGACCGGCGTGGCGCCCATCGCGCCCAGCATCTTGTTGGTCAGGCGGGTCGGGGCGCGGAATTTCATGCCCTTGAAGTCGTCCATCGTCTTCATCTGCTTCTTGGTGGTGAACAGATAGCCCGGGCCATGCACATGCACCGCCAGCGGCAACACGTCCTTGAACTCATGCTTGGCGTGGGTCTGGGTGAATTCCCAGGCGGCGCGGCTGGTGGCCTCGGCGTTGGTCATCATGAAGGGCAGTTCGAAGACTTCGGACATCGGGAAGCGGTTGGCCGAATAGCCGAGCACCGTCCACACCACGTCGACGACGCCGTCGCGCACCTGATCGATCAGTTGGGGCGGGGTGCCGCCAAGCTGCATGGCCGGATAGATCTGGCACTTGATGCGGTTGTTGGATTCCTTGCCCAGCTTTGCACACCAGGGCTCGAACACGCCTGTGTGGATGAAGGTCTGGGCCGACAGGAAGTGGTGCACCTTGAGGGTGACTTCCTGCGCCTGGGCCGCGAAAGCGGTCCCGGCAATCGATGCGGCGATCATGGTTTTTGCCAACAGCTTTTTCATCTATGTCTCCTCTTGGTTTGGCGAGTCCGTCGCCTTATTGAAGTCGATTTGCCACAAACATGCACATGCTATTGAATCTACAGCTGTTTTTTTGCACCGCCAAGTTTAATGCACTATAGTTCATACAACTTCGTGACGAACTCGAACAATAATACATCACCTGCGATCAAAAAACTTGATTCCCGTCACTTCGGACGTTTGTCGATCACGCGCTTGGCTTTGCCGACCAAAGTGCGTTCGACCTTGTCGGTTTCGACCACATGCACCGTGGAGGAAACCCCCACCATGACCTTGATGTGGTGCTCAGCCTCGGCGCCAATTTCCTTGCGCCTGGCCTCGCTGAGCTTGTCCGACAGATCCGGCTTGACCTCGACATACACATCCAGTTTGTCGAGGTGGCCGTCGCGCGAAACCATCAACTGGTACTGTGCGCACAGATTCGGATTCTTGAGCAGGATTTCCTCGATCTGGGTCGGAAACACGTTCACACCGCGGATGATCAGCATGTCGTCGCTGCGGCCGGTGATTTTTTCCATGCGCCGCATGGTTCGCGCCGTACCTGGCAGCAGGCGCGTCAGGTCGCGCGTGCGATAGCGGATGATGGGCAGCGCTTCCTTGGACAGCGAGGTGAACACCAGTTCGCCCATTTCGCCGTCGTCGAGCACCGCGCCGGTTTCGGGGTGGATGATCTCGGGGTAGAAGTGGTCTTCCCAGATGGTTGGGCCATCCTTGGTCTCGACGCATTCGCAGGCCACGCCCGGCCCCATGACTTCGGAGAGACCGTAGATGTCGACGGCATCGATATTGAGCCGCTCCTCGATCTCGCGACGCATTTCGTTGGTCCACGGCTCGGCGCCGAAGAGGCCGACACGCAGGCTTGTCTCGCGCGGGTTGATGCCGAGCTTGATCATCTCGTCGGCGATGGTCAGCACGTACGAGGGGGTGCAGCAGATGATGGTCGGCATGAAATCCTGGATCAACTGGATCTGCTTTTCGGTCTGGCCGCCGGACATGGGGATCACCGTCGCACCCAGGGCTTCGCCGCCGTAGTGGGCGCCGAGGCCGCCGGTGAACAGGCCGTAGCCGTAGGAATTCAGGATCATGTCGTCGGCGCTGCCGCCGGCGGCGCGCATCGAGCGCGCCATGAGTTGCGCCCACATCGCGATGTCGTTCTTCGTATAGCCGACCACCGTCGGCTTGCCGGTGGTGCCCGAGGAAGCATGGATGCGCACCACATCGCGCATCGATGTCGCGAACATGCCGAAGGGATAGGTCTCGCGCAGGTCGGCCTTGGTGGTGAAGGGGAACTTCGCCAGGTCGGAAAGCTGCTTCAGGTCGTTAGGATGCACGCCGGCCGCGTCGTACTTCTTGCGGTAATGCGGTACATTGTCGTAGGCGTGCCTGATCGACCACTTCATGCGTTCGAGTTGCACCGCCCGCAGCTCGTCCTTGCCGGCCTTCTCGATGGCTTCCAGGCCGTTGTTGTCCTGTGTACTCACCCCTGCTCCCCCTATGCCTTTGCCACGTGGGCCAATTGTTTTACAAAGCCGAGATTTTCCACGACCTTGGACTGTATGTGTGAAATCTGATCATCGCTGAGGTGGCGGAAGCGCCCCATCGCCTTCAGGTACTCGGTCACCGGCAGCGGATCATCGACCGGCCGCGTGAAATGCAGGCCGCCCGCCCGGCTGTACTCCCAGAGCATGACGAAATTGGTTTCCACGGCCTTGCGCGCCACTTCCATGTTCTGGTCGGTCGGGAAGCGCCAGCCCGTGGTGCAGGGCGAATACACGTGCAGGTAGGCGAAGCCGCGTTTCGACGCCGCGATCGCCTTGTCCAGCTTGTCGTAGAAATCTTCCATGTAGGCCGTGGAGGCGGTGGCCACGTACTCGCAACGATGGTTCACCATGATCAGCGGCAGGTTCTTGGCATCCTGCGTCTTGCCGTGCGTGGCCTCGCCCACCGGCGTGGTCGAGGTCCAGGCGCCGTAGGGCGTGCAGCTCGAACGCTGCATGCCGGTATTCATGTAGCCCTCGTTATCCACCACCATGAAGAGGATCTGCTCGTTGCGCTCCGCCGCGCCGGAAAGCGACTGGAAGCCGACGTCCGAAGCACCGCCGTCACCGGCGATGGCGAGCGCCGTGATCTCGCGGCCGATGCGCTTGTAATGACGCTTGACCCCGGCCAGCATCGGCGCGGTGTTGGTCAGCAGGGGATGGAAGACCGGCACCTTGGTCCCCGTGGTGCCGTTGAAGCCGACCGAGCCCATGCCCGGCACGCAGCCCGGCGGGGTCGCCAGCACGGTGTCCGGCCCGACACGGCGCAGGGTATGGCGCATCAGGAGTTCGGTATTGCAGCCCTGGCAACCGGCCAGACCCGGGGCGAACAAATCTTCCCAGTTGCCGACCTCGTTGTAGATGCGCGAGGTCGTCACCAGCTTCAGTGCATCATGCGGGCAGGCGGTGACACAGGCCGGATTGCCTTCGCACATGTCGCACTTGGCAACGCGGCCGGTGGCCTCGTCCAGCGCGATGCCGGCGTAGGCGCAGCCGACGGTGCACAGCAGGCAGTCAACGCATTTCGACGCATCCCAGGCGATCACCCCGCTGGCCGCATCCTTGCCCAGCGCACCGGCCGGGCAGACGCTGACGCACTTCGGGTCGCCGCACTGGCGGCAAAGCGCGAGCTCAAAGCCGTTTGCGGCATCGCCGCCGATCTGGATGCGCGATCTCGCCGAATCCCCAGCGCCGACTTTTGTTTCCGCACAAGCCGTCATGCAGTCGCCGCAGCCGTCGCATTTGGCGGCATCGAAGGCAATGGTGTTGTAAGCGCCCATGTCTATCTCCAGGTCCGCGACATGATTTCCCGGCCCGTCTTCATCGGCTCGGCGAGGAAGCGCTCCCTGAGCGGAGCCAGGTCGATGCGGCGCAGGATCAACTGGCTCATCACGCCGGCATCGAAAAACTCGTTCACGCCATAGATTCCGGTCAAACGGCCCTCATGGAAAATTACCTTGAGGTAGCGGCCGCTGGCTTCATCGAAGCGCGTCACGACCTCCCCGCCCTCGGGCACCTTGCTCAAGCCGACGGAAATCGCATGGCGGCCGAAGAAGTGGTAGGTGTTCACCGGGATCCCGCCCGGGTAGTCCTTGATTCCCGGATCGCCCGCCATGGCCATGCCGGCGATGCGGCCCTGCTCGGCGGCATCGGGCAGGATCGCGTTCATTACCTTGGTATCGGAATAAAAGCTCTTGGCCTGGGCGCAATCGCCGGCGGCGTATACATTCGGCACGCTGGTCTGCATGCGTTCGCTGACCAGAATGCCCTTGTCGCGCTCCACCGCGGCGCCCTCGCCCACCAGGAAATCAATATTGGGCTTGACGCCGGTGGCCACCAGCAGCAGATCGGCCTCCAGCGTGGCGCCGCTTTCCAGCGTGATCGTGGCACCGACGGCAGAGGGTGCCAGCTTGACCACGCGGCTGCCGGTGAGGATGGTGGCGCCGTTGTCGGTGAAGGCCTGTTCGATCAGCGCCGCCGCCGTGGCATCGAAATAGCCGTCGGTCAGTTGCTTGGCCATTTCGACGATGGTGACCTTGGCCCCGGCCTTGACCAGGTTCTCGGCGGCGTGCATGCCGACCAGTCCCGCGCCCATGACCACGGCCTGCTTCGAGGCCTTCATCGCGGCATGCAGTTGGGTGGCATCGTCCAGCGTGCGCAGCACGTGGTAGCTGACCTGATCAATGCCCGGAATCGGCGGAATCGCCGGCGATGCGCCGGTCGCCAGCAGCAGCTTTTCGTAGGTGATTTCGCTGCCGTCGGCCAGTTCCGCCGTGTTGCGCGAAGAATGCAGGGCCTTCAGTGCCTTGCCGCGCTTGAGGCTGATCTTCTGCGCTGCAAAGAAGCTCTCGTCGCGCAGGAAGACATTGTCGGGCGCCGAGCGCCCGGAGACGACATAGGGCAGCACGGTCGGCGAATACGGCAGGTGCGGATCGCGCGTCAGCAGGGTCAGGCTGCCGTCGGGATCGTGCATGCGGATCGCGGTCAGCGCTTCGAGCGCGGCATGACTGCTGCCGACGACAAGGTACTTGGTCTGTTCCATGATCAATCCTTCTCGTTCAGCCAGACCGGCTCGGTCGAAGCCGGGGTGCTGAGCAGGGCTTCCGTTTCGTCGATCACGCGATGGAAGTGCGTGGTCGTGATGTCGGCGCCGGCCAGGCCGCCGATGAAGCTTTGCGACGGTACATGCCGACCGAGGCGATAGAGCACGCCCAGGGTCTCCTGATACATCGGCCCGCAGTTCCAGCGAAAGCCCACCGAGCGATCGACCACACCCAGCGCCTTCACGTTTCTCAGCGACTTCATCAGCGCTTCGACCGGGAAGGGGCTGAAGGTCTTGATCTTGATCAGGCCGACCTTCTTGCCGGCATCGCGCGCCTCGTCGATCGCGTCCTTGCCGGCGCCGCTCATGCTGCCCAGGGTCATGATCGCGTAGTCGGCATCCTCCATGCGGTAGTCCTCGACCAGCGGCGCATAGCGACGGCCGAAGCGGTTCGCCCACTCCTCATGCACTTCCTCGATCACGCGCAGTGAATTCTGCATGCCGCGGCACTGCCCCTTGCGATAACGGACGAAGGTTGACGGCCCGCGGCCAGAGGAGCCGCCGGTCAGCGGGTCGACGGCCATCGGCCGCAGCGGATCGAGGGCGACGTGCCAATTCACGTTCTTGTCGCCCATGAAGGCATCGACCTCGGCCTGGTCCGGCAGCTCGACGCGCGAGGTGCCATAGGAAAGGTAGTTGCCGTCGAGGCAGACATTCACCGGCAGCATCACGTCGTGATGCTCGGCGATCTTGAAGGCCATGATGGTGGTGTCGAGCACTTCCTGCACGGTCTCGCAATACACCTGCACCCAGCCCACCTCGCGTACGGTCATCGCGTCCTGGTGGCCGCCCCACACCGACTGCGGCGTGATGCCGTCGCGGGTGACGATGGACATGACGATCGGCAGGCGCATGCCCGAGGTACGGAAGTAGGGTTCGAACATGAAGGCCAGGCCCGGCCCGCAGGTCGCCGTGTAGGTGCGGGCGCCGGCCAGCGAGCCACCCTGCAGCACGGAGAGCACCGAGTGCTCGCCCTCGGCATCGACGATGTCGGCATCCATGCGACCGTCGGCGATCAGCTTGGCGACGTGCTCGACCAGCGAGGATTGCGGCGTGATCGGATACACCGCCACCATGTCGGGCCGCGCCAGCGCCACGCCCAGCGCGGCGGCTTCATTGCCTTCGACCAGCATGACCTTCTGCTTTGCAGGCGTCTGTTTTTCAAGCGTGGCGGTAGTCATGCGGCCTCCGGAACGGTACGAGAGTCGGCGCTGGTAATACGGCGATTCTTCATCATGACGCCTCCGGAATCATGGTGATCGCGCGTTGCGGGCACTCGTTGGCGCAGATGCCGCAGCCCTTGCAGGTCTTGAGGTTGAAGTCGAACCAGGCCGGCCTTTCCTCGACGCACTGCACCGGGCAATACAGCCAGCAGACGGCGCACTTGACGCACTTGTCGCGATTGACCACCGGCCGCATGCTGCGCCAGTCGCCGGGCAGCATCGGACTCATGACGGTGGCGACGGGGCTCAGGTCGTCGGGTACATTGGCCTGGGCCAGGTTGAACATCGGATAACTGTTGTGCCTCATGCCACCGCCCTCCGCTCGATCGTGTGCACCGTCGTCTCGTTGTAGCCGCGTTCCAGCGCCAGCAGATTCTGCTTGAGCCCGGCATCGCGAAAATCGGAATCCTCCAGCGAACGCTTGAGTGCCTCCAGCGACACCACGCCGGTGGTCCTGGCAAATGCTCCCAGCATCAACGTGTTGGTGATGGGCTTTTTGAATACCTGCAGCGCGATGCCGATCGCGTCGCACAGGCCGACCGTCGCCACGTTCGGGGCCAGCGTCACCTCGGCCAGCGGCTTGTTGGTGGCCTGGACCAGGGTGCCGCCGGGCTTGAGGCCGGCGAAGATGTCCACCGAGCGGGTCAGCGTCGGATCGACGCAGATCAGGCAGTCCGGGGCATAGATGTTGGTCATCTGGCGGATCGGCTTGTCGCTGCAGCGCAGGAAGGACACCACCGGGGCACCGCGTCGCTCGAAGCCGAAGGACGGAATCGACACCGCGTACTTGCCCTCTTCGAGCAGCGCGGCCGCCAGCATTGCCGCCGCCGTTACGGCGCCCTGCCCGCCTCGTCCATGAAAGCGTACTTCGTACATTGCCTCTCCTCCTTTCGCCGGAACTCGTTGGTCCCGCCGCTTGTAATACCTGTTGCCAGCGCCTAACCGCGATTGCCGTCCGGCATCATTTTCCAGCCCGGCTTGGCCGCCGGACCGCTGGGCCCGCGCCCGCGCACCGGGATATGGTCGATGGCCAGCCCCTGGGTATAGGCCGCGCGCCTTACCAGGGTGTACTTGAGCCAGGCACCGCTGCCCGCAGCCAGCAGCGCCACGAGCAGCAGTACCGGCCCCTGCCCCGGCATGCCGAGCAGCAGAGCCAGCACGGCCAGCGCCGGCAGCACCGTGCCAAGCCACAGCAGGCGCGGCGCGAAGCCGTCGAGCACGCGCAAGGCCGCCTCGGGTGCGCCGGTGCTGCCCAGCCCGGTGCGGTAGCGCTGCCAAGCCCAGGCACGGACGATGACCAGGATCATTGCCGCCACCAGCAATCCGGCGCCGATGGCTGCACCGCCGAGTGCGCCAACCGCCAACGCCAGCGCCGCCCCTTCGGCCAGCCCGGTCGCCACCAGCAGCGGCACGCTGGCGGGATGGCGCCAGGCGGGGATGCCCTTGTTGGCGGCGAGGATGCGCGCCTGGCTGTAGAGGAAGGCGCCGCCGCAGACGCCGGCACACAGCGTGGCAACCACCGAGCCCGTCAGTACTGCCAGCGCGCCGCAGCCGAATACGGCCAGGGCGACGACGGCTTCGCGCGTCATCCACGAGGTGGCGATATGGCGATACACGTTCAGGGCGCGCCAGGGACGGCCGATCTCGAACCAGACACAGGTCAGCCCGGTGGCGATCAGTGTCATGCCGGCCAGAAGCGCGGCGAGCGCGGACCCGCGGCCGAAACCGGCGAAGGCGGCATACAGCAGCAGGCCACCGCCGGAACCACCGCAGATGAAGTTGGCGGCGGCACGCCAGTCCCAGTTGCGCTGCTGCTTGGGAGCGGCAAGCTCGACCGCGCGGGGGTTGAATGGCTTCATGACTTGTCCCACACGTAATACACGCCGGGCTCGGTGCCGAGTTCCTCGTGCATGCGGAAATACTGTGTCCCGGCCAGCAGTTTGCTGACGCCGCTGTCCGCATCCTCGATGTCGCCAAAGCCCATGGCGCCGGAGATGCAGGAATTGACGCAGGCCGGCGTCACCTCGGGATCGACACCGGGAACCTTGCCGGTCCGTTCGGCGTAGTCGATGCGGTCCTTGCAGAACGTGCACTTCATCGAGACGCCGATGCGCGCCGGATCGAAACGCTTGGCCTCGGAGGCCATCGGCGAATCGCCATAGGCATAGCGAGGCTCATGGACGATGGAACGCGCATCGTAAGGGCAGGCCATGACGCAGTTGGCGCAGCCGATGCACAGCTCGTAGTCGATCGCCACCAGGCCGTCGGCACGCCTGGTGGTCGCCCGCGTCGGACAGACGCTTTCGCAGGGCGGATCGCCGCAATGCATGCAGGCCACGGGCAGGAAGCTGCGGCGCACGTCGGGAAACTCGCCGCTCTCGATGTCGAGCACGCGGCGCCACTGGATGCCCGGCGGCGTCGCGTTGGCGCCCTTGCAGGCGGCGGTGCAGGTCTGGCAACCGACACAGCGGCGCAGGTCGATGGTCATCACATATCGGGTCATGCTGCTTTCGCCTCCTCGATCTTGCGCACGGCAACCCGCACGATGTCGGCGCCGGAGCCGGTGGCATCGGTCAGGTCGAGCGACATCGGTGCGATGCTGTTGAGGCTGGGCGCCGCCATGGTCTTGGCGAAAGGTGTCGCCCAGTGGTCGAACTGGCCGATGATGACCAAGGTATCGGGACGCACCCCCTGCACCAGCGCCGCTTTGCCGCAGGTGGCGCCGATATGCGAGCGGACTTCGATGCGATCCCCCTCGGCGATATTGAGTCCCGCCGCGGTCTTCGCGTTCATGATCACGCCGGCGTGTCCGCGCAGGTTCTGTGCCACTTCGTGCATCACCTCGATCGCGGCATTGCCGCCGGCGTGGTACTGCATGCTCTTGGTGGTCAGCAGCCAGAAGGGGAAGTCCTCTGGCTTGGCCCCGGCCTTTTCCAGGTTGGCGATCCAGCGTCCCGGCACGTCATGCCACTCCGGCAGCGCGGTGTATTCGGAAAGTTGCGAATCCCACCAGTTCATCTTCTTTTCGTGCAGGCGGCGACCGAGTTCGCGACCGGCGCGCAGCAGGCGCTCCTGGTAGGGCAGCTCGTAACGCAGGCCGCGCTGCTCCATGGTCGGCGTCAGGTACCACTCCAGGCGCGACATGGGCACGGTGTAGAAGCCGTGTTCGCGGTACCACGCTAAGCCGTGTTGCTCGCGGCCTTCGGAAATGCTGAAGGTCGCCGCGCGGCAGACCGCATCCCAGATCTGCTCCGGGCTTGGCTCGCCGGAAAGGCTGAAGTCGTAACCCTCGCCCTTCAGCGGCGCGACGCCCGCCACGCCCTTGTTGACCGCCTTGACGTAGGCTTCGAGCAGGCCGGTGCGCTTGGCGAGTTCCGTGGTGATCCAGGTGAAGTCGCGCGCCTCGCCCTGCGGTTCGACCGCCTTGCCGCGCAGCACCACGCCCTTGTGGTCCCAGAACTGCTCCATGTACTTGGTGCCGCCCATGCGGATCATCTGTTCCGATTCGAGGTCGGTGGCCTCGGGCAGCAGCACGTCGGCCATGTAGTTGGTCTCGTCCACCGTGTAGGCGAAGCAGGCCATGAAGGGAAACTTCGCCGCGACCTCGGCGAGATGGCGCGTGTCCCAGAAAGAGATCGAGGGGTTGGAGCGATACACCAGCCAGACCTCGGGCAGGGTCGGCATCGGCATCGACCAGTCGTCCGGACGCTCGTCCTGAAACATCCAGGCCAGTTGCGTCGGCCCCAGCGCCTGGCTCCAGGCGCCGTTGTGGCCGACGATGGGGACCAGGGTCTGGTGCAGGTTGCGTGTCGAGGGCTGGAACTGCCACTCTTCCTTGCTGGTCGGGTTGAAGTACTGCACCATGAAGCCGTCTTCGCCCGGCGCTACCGACAGATGGCGGTTGTCGCGCGTCTTGTTCAGGCGCACCGTGGTACCGAGCAGGCCGCCGGGGTTTTCCAGCGCGCCGACCAGCGCCGCCAGCACCGTGCGCGCCCAGCAGCATTCGTAGGCGCCCCAGCCGTTGTTGACCGACTTGCCCAATGTCACCGCCACCGGGCGCAGCGGCAGGGTCTTGCCGTCGATGACGATGGTCTCGCCGATGCTGGCGGCTGCGAGGTATTCGTTGGCGATGCGGCGGATGGTGGCGGCCTTGACGTCGCAAACACCCTCAGCCCATTCGGGCGAATACTTCTCGATATGTCGCGCCAGCATTTCGTAGGCGGTCACGCCCTCGACATCGGCATGCTCGACACGCTCCTTGTCGGCATCGACGGTGAGGGCACGGGCGACGCGGTAGCTGCCGGCCACGGCGGGCACCGCGCCCGGCATGTCGTACGCCACGGCACACGCCGTGGCTTCGTCCCAAACCAGCGGCTTGCCGCTTTGCACATCGCGCAGGTAAAGGCCTTCGGGCGCCACGAGGTAAGGCGAGGCGGTGCGATCGCGCAGGAAGGGGATATCGAGCCTGTCCAGCCCGTTCTCCTTGACCAATACGTGGATCAGGGCGAAGAGGAAGGCTGGGTCGGTCTTGGGCCGGATCGGCACCCACTCGGCCGAGCAGGCGCCGGTGGCTGTCAGGTGCGGCTCGACCTGCACCCGCTTGTAGCCGCGCACGCGCGCATCGGCGTGGCGGATCACGGCGCAGGGGCCGCCGGTAACGTCGACATTGGCGCCCACCGCGATGTTGTAGCGGCAATTCGGCGTGTCCGCAGCAACCGTGAAGGCGCGATGCCAGAACTCGCCATAGAGGTGCTCCGAATGCACGCACTTGACGCCCTGGCCCGAGCCAAAGCTGAAATCCACCGCCCCCCAGGCCTGGAGGAAGGCCGGGAAAGTGCCCATGTAGTTGGACGGCGTGCCGCCGTGACCCAGGCTCACCGCGACGCGCGGCAGGCCAGCGTCATCGATCAGGCCCTTGGCCTTCACCGCGCTGAGCTTGCCGGCGACGATGTCCAGCGCCTCGTCCCAGGAGATCGGCACGAAGCCTGGATCCTCGTTGCGCCCCTTCTTCGGGTTGGTCCGCTTCATCGGCGTTTGCACGCGATTCGGGTTGTAGGTCTTCTGCACCAGCCCGTAAGCCTTGACGCAGACACGCCCCTTGGCCGGATGCACGTCGGCAGCAGCAAAGTTGGGTTCGATCTCGGTGGCAACGCCGTCGACCACTTTGACCTTCATCAGGTCGGGGCCGGAAACGCAGTTGTAGCAGTAGCTGGGCACGCGCTTTACCGACTTGGGCTGGTCAGCTTCCATAAGGTCTTCCTCAATGAATCCGTTGCGGGTGCGAGTAGATGCAGTGCCGCTCGCCGCGGGCGAAGCCGATCAGCGTCACGCCCGAATCGATCGCCACACGAACCGCCATTCCGGTCGGCGCCGAAACGGCAGCGACGACGGCAATACCCGCGGCGGCAGCCTTCTGCACGATCTCGTAGCTGGCGCGGCTGGTCATCAGCACGAAGCCGTCATCGAAGTTCCGACGCTCACGGGCCAGCGCACCGATCATCTTGTCCAGCGCGTTGTGGCGACCGACGTCCTCGCGCAGCAATTCGATGGCGCCGGACATGTCGCACCAAGCGGCGGCATGCACCGCACCCGTAAGGCCAAACAACACCTGGCGCTGCGCCAGCCCGTCCAGCGCACGGGCCACCGCGCCCCGGCCCACGATCGCGTTCGACGTCACCTGCGCCTCGCGTCGCGCCAACTGCGCGAGACTTTCCGTGCCGCACAGACCGCAGCCGGTGCGCCCGGCCAGGCTGCGCCGATGCTGCCTGAGCACCTGCTCACGCTCGGCCGTGAGCTGCATCCGCACTTCTATGCCCTGCGCCTGCTCGACGATTTCAAGATCGAGGATCTCGCCGGCGCGGCCGACGATGCATTCGCTGAGGCTAAAACCAAGCGCGAAGTCTTCAAGTTCGCTCGGCGTCGCCAGCATCACGGCATGAGAAATCCCGTTGTAAACCAAGGCCACCGGCACTTCCTCGGCGAGGATTTCGGCACAGGCATGGCTGCCCGTCGCCGTGCGCCGGCTCGCCGGGTAGCTGCGATGGGACTCCTGTTCGCTGCCTGCTGCGTCGTGCATCAAAGCCTGCTCCTCCATGCGGAATTTCTTACCGCCCTTCATTACGATACAGTTTATATCTTGTAAAAGCAATCTTTTTGTATCATATTAGGCCTGCCTTATACGGAATACGGGATACATTCGTCTTCCGCATGCCCCCTCGCCTACAATGCCGGCAGCCCTGCCATCCCGTTCGCCCACGCCTTCCATCGGACAAGCCCTTGAAAAGTCGACATCTCAGCCAGTGGATCGGCAAGTTCCTTGAACAGCACCCGACCCGCGCCAATTCCCTGATCATCACCATCTACGGCGATTTCATCGCCCCCCATGGCGGCACGGTCTGGCTCGGCAGCTTCATCCGCCTGGTGGAGCCGCTGGGACTCAACGAGCGCATGGTGCGCACCAGCGTGTATCGCCTGTCGCAGGAAAAATGGCTGGTCTCGGAACAGATCGGCCGGCGCAGTTACTACAGCCTCACCGCCTCGGGCCGGCGCCGCTTCGAACACGCCTACCGCCGCATCTACTTCGCGCCGCAGGACACCTGGGGCGGCGAATGGCAACTGGTGCTGATTCCGGGCTCGCTCGCCGGCGCGGCGCGCGACCAGTTGCGCAAGGAACTCACCTGGGCCGGCTACGGCGCCCTGGCCTCGGGCATCCTGGCCCACCCCTCGGCCGACTCGGAAGCCCTGCTCGACATCCTCCAGGAGGCCGGCGCCCACGACAAGGTGGTGGCGATGCGCGCCAGCAACATCAGCGCCCTGACCAGCAGACCGCTCCAGGAATTGGTGCATGAGTGCTGGAACCTCGACGTCCTGACCGCCAAGTACGAGGACTTCATCGAGCGCTTCCGTCCGGCGCTGCGCACGCTGCGCGCCGCCAACGAACTCGATCCGGAGCAGTGCTTCCTGGTGCAGACCCTGCTGATGCACGACTTTCGCCGCGCCCTGCTGCACGACCCGCAGTTGCCCGCGCAACTGCTGCCCGCCAACTGGAGCGGCGGCATCGCGCGCCAACTCTGCCGCGACATCTATTGCATCACCTGGCCCCACGCCCAGCGTCACCTGCTGACGTTCTGCGAAACCGCCAGCGGCCCCCTGCCCGCCGCCGCCGCCTATTTTTATGAGCGTTTCGACGGCCTGGAATCCGCCGGGAACCGCCAGGCCACCGAGCCGATCGGAATTTGATGGATATCAAGCGATACATTTAATAAGCGTATTGATGATTATTTTGTATCTGTTATAGTTCGCTCCCGAGGCATCCTGTCGACCGCAGCACCTCGGGGGAGAACACCATGGACCAGGCGTCCGCCACGACCAGCAGCAACCCATCGCCAGGCAACATCCGTCGGCTTGCCGGCGACCTGTTCCGCAGTGCCGCCGCCGCGGGGCGCCAGCAGCTCGACGCCACCGAACTGGATACCTTGCTCGCCGCGTTTGGCCTGGGCATTACCGCAGCCGCAAGCTCAGCCCGCGGCGAGGCGGAACTGCGCATCAGCCTCAACCGCACGCGCGAGTTCGGCATGGTGCTGAGCGCCGGACTGGGCGGGCTCGACGCCGAACTCGACGAAGGCAATTTCCGCCGCGACCGCGCCTCGGTTTACGCCGCGGCCGAACTGACCGATGCCGACGACTTCCTCGCCCTGTTCCGGCGCACCCTCGCCTGGCAGCGCCTGTCGGCCCGCGCCCGACGCGATGGGCGCACGCCCCCCGAAGCCGCACTGCGCGAGGTCTTTGCCGCCCTGCTGGAACTCGCCGCCGGCCCCTGGTCGGGCTGCGAGTTCATGCCCGAATGCCTGGAATTGAACCCGGTATGCGCCGCCGACGGCCTGGCGGTTGGCGCAGCCCGTTGCGAATTCGCACCGCCGCCCCCGGCCCGCCTGGCGCGCCCGACAGCGAAGATCGACAAGCTGATCCACCCCAAATCGATCGGCATCATCGGCGTCTCGTCGACCAGCATGAACTTCGGCCGCATCATCCTGAAGAACCTGATGGGCAGCGGCTACCCGAAAGAACAGTTGTGCATCATCCGCCCCGGCGAAAGCGAAATCGACGGCGTGCGCTGCGTCGAGGGCCTCAAGGCGCTGGACGGAAAGCTCGACCTGCTGATCGTCGCTGTGGCGGCCAGCGCCGTGTATGAACTGGTCGACGAGATCATCGAGACCGACGCCGTCGAATCGGTGATGCTGATCCCTGGCAGCCTCGGCGAAACCCGCGCCAGCCGCGAACCGGCCGCCGCTCTGGCTGAGCGCATCAATGCCGCCCACGGCAAGCCCGGCGGCGGGCCGATCTTCCTCGGCGCCAACTGCCTGGGCGTGGTATCGCATCCGGGCAACTACGATTCATGGTTCATCCCCCTGGAGCGCCTGCCCAAGCCACCGAAGAAGGCCGAGCGCAACTCGGTGATGCTGTCGCAAAGCGGCGCCTTCATGATCACCCGCATCAGCCAGAACCCCTGGCTCGACCCGCGCTACATGCTGGCGCTGGGCAACCAGACCGACCTTACCCACGGCGACCTGCTGTCCTGGTTCGCCGGGTTGCCCGAGATCGAGACCATCGGCATCTATATCGAGGGCTTCAAGGACGGCGACGGCCTCGATTTCGCCCGCGCCGTGCGCAAGGCCGTGTGCATGGGCAAGGAGGTGGTGGTTTACAAGTCGGGCAAGACCGCGCCGGGCATGGGCGGCGTCATGGGCCATACCGCGTCGATCGCCGGCGGCCCGGTGCTCTTCGAATCCGTGGTGCGCCATGCCGGCGCCATCGTTGCCGAGGACTTCAATACCTTCGACGACCTGTTCTACATTGCCGGCGCATTGCACGGCAAGGCCATCTCCGGGCGCCGGCTCGGCGCCATCAGCGGCGCCGGTTTCGAGGCCGTGGGCATGGCCGACTCGATCGAGACCGACAGCTTCGCCATGGAGATGGGGGCGTTGGAAGCCTCCAGCGTGACCCGGGTGGAAGACATCCTCAAGGCGAAGAAACTCGATGCCCTGGTGGAAGTGAGAAATCCGATCGACATCAATCCGGGCGCCGACGACGAGGCTCACCTGCAAATCGTCGAAGCCTTCCTCAGCGACCCGAACATCGACGCTGTGGTGGTTGGCCTCGATCCGACCGCTCCATCGGTGCGGGCGCTCGAAGTCAGCAAGCTGCGTCCCGGCTTCGACATCAACGACCCCAAGGGCACGGTGCACCTGATGCCGCCACTGGTCGCCCGCAATGCCAAGCCGGTGATCGGCATCATCGATGGCGGCAGCCTTTACGATGCCATGTCCGCGCGCCTGATGGACCAGGGCGTCTGCATCTTCCGCAACTGCGCGCGTGGCACCCGCGCGCTGGTGCGCTATGTCGAAGCCCGCCTGCAGGCCGACGCACTGCGCCGTCGGACCATTCGCTGAACCGAACACACCAAGGAGGAAACACCATGAGCGACACCCTCAAGCCCGGCCTGATCGGCACCCGCCGCGTCGACATCGACCGCGACAAGACCATCTCCTTCATGGGCGACGACTGCCGCGTGTACTCGACGCCGAACCTGCTCTACGACATCGAGATGGCCTGCCGCGACCTGCTGCTGCAGCACATCGACGCCGGCAAGGATTCGGTCGGCACCCGCGTCGAGCTGGACCACGTCGGCGCCACGCTGCTGGGCATGTGGGTCGAGATCACGGTGACCGTGACCGAGGTCAACGGCCCGGCCGTGAGCTTCGAGTTCAAGGCGCGCGACGCGGTGGAGGAAGTGGCGCGCGGCAAGCACAGCCGCTTCGTGGTCGGCATCGAAAAAACCGCCCAGCGCCTGCAGGCCAAGCGCGCCAAGGCGGGCTGAGGGAAATCGAAAGTCGGCGCCGACGGCACGGCGCTACTCGTCGGCCACCGCCACCGGCAGATTCAACGCGTCCGTATACCCGAAGCGGCGAAAGTCGCGAATCCTCATTGGATAAAGAATGCCATCGAGATGGTCGCATTCGTGCTGCACCACACGGGCATGGAAACCATCTACGCGGCGCTCGAAGCGGCGGCCGTTCTCGTCCTGACCCGAGTAATACAAGCGCTTCCAGCGCGGCACCCAGCCGCGCATGCCGGGCACCGAAAGACAGCCCTCCCAGTCTTCCTCTTCCTCCTCGCCGAAGGGCGTCAGCTCCGGATTGATCAACACCGTGTCAGGCACCGGCGGCGCTTCGGGATAGCGGGGGTTCGAGCGACCGCCGAAAATCACCACCCGCAGGTCGACGCCGATCTGCGGTGCCGCCAGGCCGGCGCCGCCGAGGTGGGCCATGGTATCGCGCATGTCGCTCAGCAATTCCGCGAGTTGCGCCGTGCCGAATTCACTGACCGGGCGCGCCACCCGCAGCAGCCGGGCATCGCCCATGCGCAGCACCTCGCGGATCATGCGCGGCTCACGGCTCGCACAAGCCTTCGATAATGCGGCGCACCCGCGCCATGGCCTCCTGCAATACCGCTTCCAGCTCCTCGAACTTGATGCCGTGACGCGAATCCGCCCGGCCCGCCGCCCAGTTGGCCACCACGCACAAGGCCGCATAGGGCAGGTCGAGTTCCCGCGCCAGGCCGGCTTCGGGCATGCCGGTCATGCCGACGATGTCGGCGCCATCGCCCTGCATGCGGTTGATCTCGGCGGCAGTCTCCAATCGCGGCCCCTGGGTCGTGGCATATACCGCGCCGTCGCTGACCGGTTCGCCGATGCGCTGCGCGACATCGAGCAGGGTGCGACGTAGCTCTTCGGCATAGGGCTCGGTGAAATCCACGTGCACCACCGGGCCGTCCCCCCCCGACTGGAAAGTCATTTCGCGACCCCAGGTATAGTCGATGATCTGATGCGGCACGACCAGCTTGCCGGGGCCGAGATCGGCGCGAATGCCGCCCACCGAGGCCACGGAAACCACGCGCGAAACGCCGACGCGCTCCAGCGCATGCATGTTGGCGCGATAGTTCACCAGGTGCGGCGGAATGGTGTGGCCATAGCCATGCCGGGCAAGGAAGACGACGTCCAGGCAGCCGATGCGGCCGAAGCTGAGAGGACCGGATGGCTCGCCGTAGGGTGTGCGCACCACCTCGCGATGCGAGACATCGAGATTTGCAAGTTGCGTCAAGCCGCTGCCACCGATGATACCGAGCATGAAAACTCCTGAAAATTCAAACGGAACCGAAGGTCCGGCGTGCTAGAATGCGCGCCCTTTTTGCCTTGCAGCCCGCACCCCGCCCCATGTCCCGCGCCCTCCGAAACATAGCCATTATCGCCCACGTTGACCACGGAAAAACCACCCTGGTCGACCAACTCCTGCGCCAGTCCGGCACCTTCGCCGCGCACCAGGCGGTGGCCGAGCGCGTGATGGACTCCAACGACCTGGAAAAGGAACGCGGCATTACCATCCTTTCCAAGAACTGCGCCATCGATTACCAGGGCACCCACATCAACATCGTGGACACGCCCGGCCATGCCGACTTCGGCGGCGAGGTCGAGCGCGTGCTGTCGATGGTCGATGGCGTGCTGCTGCTGGTCGACGCGGTGGAAGGGCCGATGCCGCAGACCCGCTTCGTCACGCGCAAGGCGCTGGCACTGGGGCTCAAGCCCATTGTCGTGGTGAACAAGATCGACCGTCCGGGCGCCCGCCCCGACTGGGTCATAAACCATACTTTCGACCTGTTCGACAAGCTCGGCGCCACCGAGGAGCAGCTCGACTTCCCGGTGGTCTTCGCCTCCGCGCTGAACGGCTTTGCGATGCTCGACGCCAGCAAGCCCGGCACCGACATGGGCCCACTCTACGAAGCCATCATCAAGCACACACCACAACCCGACGTCGATGTCGACAAGCCCTTGCAGTTGCAGATATGTTCGATTGATTACAACAGCTACGTCGGCCGCATCGGCATTGGCCGCATCAAGCAGGGCCGCCTCAAGGCCGCGCAGGAAGTCGCGGTGATGTACGGCAACGAGGCCAAGGGCAAGGCAAAGATAGGCCAGATCATGATGTTCAAGGGCCTGGAACGCGAACAGGTCACCGAAGCCGAAGCCGGAGACATCGTGCTCGTTACCGGCATCGAGCAGGTGGGAATCGGCGTCACCATCTGCGACCCGGCCGATCCTGCCGGGCTGACGCCGCTGTCGGTGGACGAGCCGACCCTGACCATGAATTTCCAGGTCAACACTTCGCCCCTGGCGGGCAAGGAAGGCAAGTTCGTCACCAGCCGCCAGATCCGCGAGCGCCTGCAAAAGGAATTGCTCTCCAACGTCGCCCTGCGCGTGGAAGATACTTCCGACGCCGACGTCTTCCTGGTCTCCGGGCGCGGCGAACTGCACCTGACCATCCTGCTGGAAACCATGCGCCGCGAAGGCTATGAGCTTGCCGTGTCGAGACCCCGCGTGCTGTTCAAGGACATCGACGGCGAAAAGTGCGAACCCTACGAGATGCTGACGGTAGATATCGAGGATGAGCACCAGGGCGGCGTGATGGAGGAACTTGGTCGCCGTCGCGGCGAACTGCTCAACATGGAGCCGGATGGCAAGGGGCGGGTGCGCATCGAGTACCGCATCCCGGCGCGCGGACTGATCGGCTTCCAGGGCGAGTTCCTGACACTGACGCGCGGCACCGGCATGGCCAGCCACATTTTCGACGACTACGGCCCGATGGCCGGCGTCATGGCCGAGCGCCGCAATGGCGTGCTGATTTCGCAGGATGACGGCGCCGCCGTGGCCTATGCCCTGTGGAAATTGCAGGATCGCGGCCGCATGTTCGTCAGCCCCGGCGATCCGCTGTATGAGGGCATCATCATCGGCATCCACAGCCGCGACAACGACCTGGTGGTGAATCCGATCAAGGGCAAGCAGCTCACCAACGTGCGCGCCTCGGGCACCGACGAAGCCGTGCGCCTGACGCCACCGATCCAATTGACGCTCGAATCCGCCGTCGAATTCATCGCCGACGACGAGCTGGTCGAAATCACGCCGAAGTCGATCCGCCTGCGCAAGCGCCACCTCAAGGAGCATGAGCGCAAGCGTGCATTCCGCGAGGAAGCCGGCGGCTGAGCCAGGCCTTGCGATGGGACGGCATGCCCGTCCCGCGCGGGCTAGGCGAGCAAGTTCGCTTCGCCGAGCAAGGCAAACAAATCCGGATCGAGGTTGGGCGAAAACATCGAGGCTGCGTAGCGGGCGCCGGAGATGCTTGGCCCCGGATCCGCTTTCAGGATCAGACGACCGTCGGCAACCCAGCGCAGGAACTGCATGGTCGAGTAGTACTGCGCCAGAAAGACTTTGTGGCGATTCTCGGCCACCGGCAGTTGGCGATCGATCGGGATCGCCGCCTGAACCACCGACGTACCGCCATCGATCCCCGCATCCACGGTATGCAAGGTACAGCCCATGAAGGTGCTGCTCGACGCCAGGGTATCCTCGAAGCCATGCATGCCCTTGAAGGCGGGCAAAATCGATGGGTGGCAATTGAAGATCCGCCCCAGGTTCCTGGCCAGGAAGTTGCCGCGAAACAGTCGTGTGTAAAAGCTGAGGAACAGGATGTTGCCGGTATCGGGGTAGCGCCGATCCAGTGCATCGGAAAACGCGAGGCCGTCGGCGGATTCGATGACGGTGCCGGCAATACCGCCGGATCGGGCCACCTCGACAAAGCCGCATTGCCGATCGGCAACGGCTTCCAGCGTCATTTCGCGCACGAAGGCATGTTTCACGAGGCGGGACAGCACGCCGCCTCCGGTACTGCCGATGAAAACGATCTTGCTGGGAGCTCTGGCGTGGCTAGACAAGTTCATAGTCTCCGATCATGCGGGCAACCTGCCCGGCCGGATTGTTCATCAGGACATCGATGATCGACAAGCCCGCCGTAAACTCCGCGGTACGCCCCTGCGGATAGGCACCCAGACGCGGGCTGACGAAACTCAGTTCCACGCCAAGCGTCGCGAACCGGGGCTTATCGTAGAGCGCGGTGCCGCCCAGGGCGTTCACATACTTCGTCGAACCCAGTGCACGAGTGATCGCGGCCAGCCGCCCGGCCTTGTCCATGCCATGCGTTTCGGGCGCAACCTGCGACGAACGCAGGAATCGCCGTTCGATGCCGAGTTGCTGGCAAAGCGTGGTTACGGAATCGATGGCCACCTGGGCTATCAATGCCGGCTCGCCCTTGAGCACGGATTCGACGTAAGCGAATCCAGCCTCAAAATTCGGCGCCCGGGCGTAGGCGAGACGCATCTGCTTGAAGAACTTGTCGCGAAACCTGCCAAACGCATGCAAACGGACATCGAGGATGCGATCGTTCTGGCTCGCGTTGGCGACCGGCATCGTGAAGGTATGCGGCAGGCCGTTGATCAACACCCGGTTGCGGTTGATCCAGCCACGTGGAATGTAGTTAACGTCATCGTAGAAGACGAACACGTCCGCCGCAGCCACCAGCGAAAAGTAGCCCAGGTAAGGGAAGACATAGGGCTGCATGATGGCGACCGTGGCGGACATGACTATGCCACCCGCAAAAAACGGGAACCTCGGCTCCCGTTCCCGTCGCGAAAGTCGGCGCTGGCGACACGCCGATTATTCGGCATGTTCAGCCCAGTGCCTTCAGGGCGGCGTCGTAATCCGGCTCCTGCGCGATTTCCGGCACCATCTGGCTATGGACGACCTTGTCGTTCTCGTCGAGCACCACCACCGCGCGAACCGTAAGGCCGACCATCGGCCCCTCGGCAAAGGCAACGCCCCAGGCCTTCATGAATTCGGGATGGCGGAAGGTGGACAAATGGGCGACGTTGGCCAGGCCTTCCATATCGCAGAAGCGCTTGGCCGCGAACGGCAGGTCACCGGAAACGCAGAGCACCACGGTATTGGCGAGGCCGCTGGCGGCCTCGTTGAACTTGCGGGTCGACTTGGCACAGGTCGGCGTATCGATGCTGGGATAGATATTCAGCACCTTGCGCTTGCCGGCAAAGTCTTGCAGCGAGACATCGGCCAGCGTGGCGCTGGTCAGCTTGAGATCGGGGGCCTTGCTGCCGGCGGCGGGGAAATCGCCATCGACGCGAACCGGGGTGCCGCGCAGGGTGATGGTGGTGCTCATGTGTCGCTCCTCTCTGGGATGGTGTTGGGGGGATGGGGCTATCCGGGCAATCGGCTTGTTTGCGAAACGCTTCAGTGTAACCGAGCCAGCCCGGGCAATACGGCATGGGCGTTGGCCGTGGTTGCACTGGCAATTTCGGCCGGCGTCATGCCACGCAGTTCGGCCAGAACCTCGGCAATGCGCGGCAACTGGTCGGGGCTGTTGCGCTGGCCAACAAGCCAGGCCGGTGGAATATCGGGCGCATCGGTTTCCAGCACGATGGCATCGAGCGGCAGATTTGCCGCCAGTTCGCGAATACGGCTGGAACCCGGGAAGGTCATGGCACCGCCGAAACCAAGCTTGAAGCCGAGCTCGATGAACTCGTCGGCCTGCTGCCGGCTGCCGTTGAACGCATGGGCGATGCCGCCCGGTACCCGCGAGCGGCGCAAATGCTTGAGCACCGGATCGATCGCACGCCGCACGTGGAGCAACACTGGCAGCTCGCGTTCACTCGCGATCGCAAGCTGGGCGGCAAACCAGAACTCCTGCCTGGCGTCGTCACGCGGTTCGACATAACGATCGAGGCCGATCTCGCCCACGGCCAAGGCCTGTTCGCGGTGCAGGGTCTGGCGCAGCACGTCGAGGTCTTCCTCGCGGGCGCGATCCACATACATCGGATGAATTCCGTAAGCAGCGGCGCAACCGGAATAGTCGCGGCACAGCGACGCTACCGCGCCAAAATTGGCCCGTTCCACGGCGGGTATCACGATCCGGCCAACGCCCGCATCGAGGGCCGCCCGCGCCACGGAATCACGGTCGACATCGAACTCGGCGGCATCCAGATGGCAGTGGGTGTCGACCAGCACGCCCTACTCCGTTTCGTCGATCCAGGCCTGTTGTATGGCTTCGAGTTTCTTTTCGCCGCAATGGGTTTCGTTTTCCTCGAAACCCGGCAGCGCCATGACCCAGCGCATCAGGTCGACAAAATTCAGGCGCCTGGGATCGACATCGGGATGCGTGTCGGCAAGCCGGATGGCGATTTCAAGGCTGTCGGTCCATTTCATTTTTTTGAATGTCCCTCCTTCACCATGTTGATCGTGTACTTCGGAATCTCGATCACCAGCGGCGTCTGCCCCACCACGGCCTGGCAGGACAGGCGCGAGGTCGGCTCCAGGCCCCAGGCCTTGTCGAGCAGGTCTTCTTCGATTTCTTCGGCCTCAGTCAGGGAATCGAAGCCTTCGCGCACCACGACGTGACAGGTGGTGCAGGCGCAGGATTTTTCGCAAGCGTGCTCGATTTCGATATCGTTGCCCAGCATCGCATCGCAGAGCGTGGTGCCGGGTGCAGCATCGATCACGGCGCCGTCAGGGCAGAGTTCGACATGGGGAAGAATGATGATCTGGGTCATGCGTCGAATCCTACTTCGTCAATTTTCCTGCCCGAAAGGGCCTTGCTCACGCTCTTGTTCATGCGGCGCGCGGCAAACTCGTTGGTGCCCTTGCTCAGGGCATCCATGGCCTGGTCGATGGCGCGCCGGTCGTCGCCCATGATGGCCGCCTGGAGGCGGACGATGGCATTGTCGATGTGGCTGCGCTCCGGCGCGGAAAGGAGCTCGGCATCTTCCTTCAGCGCCGACTGCACGGCCTCGATCAGCCGCTGTGCCTCGACTTGCGCTTCGCGCAGGGCACGGCGGAAGGCATCGTCGGAGGCATGGCTGAAGCTGTCCTTGAGCATGGCCGCGATCTCGTCGTCGGAAAGCCCATAGGAAGGCTTGACCTCGATGCGGGCCTCGTGGCCCGTGGTCTGCTCGCGCGCGGTCACCGACAGCAGGCCGTCGGCGTCGACCTGGAAGCTGACCCGGATGCGCGCCGCGCCGGCCACCATCGGCGGGATGCCGCGCAATTCGAAACGCGCCAGGCTGCGGCAATCGGACACCAGTTCGCGCTCGCCCTGCACCACATGCACTGCCAGTGCCGTCTGGCCATCCTTGTAAGTGGTGAACTCCTGGGCGCGGGCGATCGGTATCGTGCTGTTGCGCGGGATCACCTTCTCCACCAGGCCACCCATGGTTTCCAGCCCGAGCGAGAGGGGAATCACGTCGAGCAGCAGCCAGTCGTCGCCGGCGGCGCGATTGCCGGCCAGCAGGTTGGCCTGGATCGCCGCACCCAGCGCCACCACCTTGTCCGGATCGAGGTTGTTGAGCGGTTCCTGGCGGAAGAACTCGCCGACCGCATGCTGGATCTGCGGCATGCGCGTGGCGCCGCCGACCATGACCACACCCTTGATGTCTTCCGCCGCCAGGCCGGCGTCGCGCAGAGCCTTGCGCGTGGGCACCAGGGTCTTCTGCACCAGGGTGCGGGTGATCTCGGTGAAGATGTCCGTGGTCAGGGTCAGGTCGACATACTCGCCGCTGCCGAGCTTGACCGTGATCGGCGCCTCGCCGTGCTGCGAAAGGTATTCCTTGGCTTCGCGCGCCCGCACCTGCAACAGGCGCACATCGTGCGGCGACAGCGGCATGAGACCAGCCTGTTCGATGATCCAGCAGAACACGCGGTGGTCGAAATCGTCGCCGCCGAGCGCGGAATCGCCGCCGGTGGCCATCACCTCGAAAACACCTTTCGAGAGCCGCAGAATGGAAATGTCGAAGGTACCGCCGCCGAGGTCGAACACCGCGTAGACACCTTCGGCGCCGTTGTCGAGGCCATAGGCGATTGCCGCCGCGGTCGGTTCGTTGAGCAGGCGCAGGACATTCAGGCCGGCCAGTCGGGCGGCATCCTTGGTGGCCTGGCGCTGGGCGTCGTCGAAGTAGGCCGGCACCGTGATCACCACACCGGTCAGCTCGCCGCCCAGCGAGGCCTCGGCGCGGCTGCGCAGCGCCTTGAGCACTTCCGCCGAAACCTCGACCGGGCTCTTGATGCCCTGCGCCGTCTTCAGCTTGACCATGCCCTCGGCGTCGATGAAATCGTAGGGCAGCATTTCGATGTGGGCGATGTCCTTGCGCCCGCGGCCCATGAAGCGCTTGGCCGAGACGATGGTGTTGCGCGGGTCCGAGGCCTGGTGGGACTGGGCGGCGTAACCGACCTCGATCTCGCCGCCGGCGGCATAGCGCACGATCGAGGGCAGCAGGGGCCGCCCGCGCTCGTCGTTGAGCACCACGCTCATGCCGCTGCGCACGGTGGCGACCAGCGAATTGGTGGTGCCAAGGTCGATGCCGACCGCCAGCCGGTGTTCGTGGGGAGCGGCGGATTCGCCGGGCTCCGCGATTTGCAGGAGTGCCATGTGCTGTTTTCAGTGGTGCCCCGACGGGCACTGCGTATTGTTCGAAAGTATCAGGCGAGTACGGCCTCGAGCGCGTCGTCGATCTCGTGCAGCAGCTTTTCCTGGAACATCAACTGGCGCACCAGGCCAGCCGCCGCCGGGTAGTCGTGCCGCACGTCGATCAGGTCCTGCAGGCGCTGGTATTCCTGCTTCATCGCGGCGACCAGGTCGCGGCGCAAGCCATCGAGCGCCGTGTCGTCAGCGCCGACTTTTGCCTCTGCCACCACCTCGCGCAGCTCCATCTGCGCCATCAGGAACTCCATGGGCATCGCGGTATTGCTCTCTACTTGGGCGTCGTGACCGAGCAGGTGCAACAGGTAGCGCGCGCGGGACAGTGGCAGCTTCAGCGTCTGGTAGGCCTCATTGACGCGCGTCGCCCACTGCATGGACAGGCGCTGGTTGGTATCCGACGCCTGGGCATGCTTGTCCGGATGCACCTGGGCCTGCAATTCGCGGAAGCGCAGATCCAGTGCCGAAAGCTCGATGCCCTGGGCGCGGCCCAGCCCGAACAGCGCGAAATGGTCGGCCGTGAAATCGAGACCGGTCACGACGCTCAAACGTTGAAGGATTCGCCGCAGCCGCAGGCGTCCTTGACGTTCGGATTGTTGAACTTGAAGCCCTCGTTGAGGCCCTCGCGCGCATAGTCCAGTTCAGTTCCGGCCAGATAGGGCAGGCTCTTGGGATCGACCAGCACCTTGACGCCATGGCTGCTGAACTCGATGTCCTCGGGGTTCGGGCTGTCGGCGAACTCCAGCTTGTAAGCCATGCCCGAGCAACCGGAAGTCCTGACCCCCAGACGTATGCCGATGCCCTTGCCGCGCTTGGCCAGGAACCTGGCGATGTGATCGGCGGCGCGCGCCGAAAGCGTGACCGGGCTGGCGCGCTCGGCGCCCTGCCAGCCGGCCGGAGCCGCCTGTGGCGCGGCAGTCGCGTTTTCAGTGGTGGTACATGCGCTCATCTCAGGCTCCGTGCTTTTTCTTGTAATCGGCGACCGCCGCCTTGATCGCATCCTCGGCGAGGATGGAACAATGTATCTTCACCGGCGGCAAGGCCAGCTCCTCGGCGATCTGGGTGTTCTTGATTTCCAGTGCCTGATCGATGGTCTTGCCCTTGACCCACTCGGTCACCAGCGACGAGGACGCTATCGCGGAGCCGCAGCCATAGGTCTTGAACTTGGCGTCCTCGATGACGCCATCCTTGCTCACCTTGATTTGCAGCTTCATCACGTCGCCGCAGGCCGGGGCGCCGACCATGCCGGTCGCCACGCCGTCGTCGTCCTTGCCGAAGGAGCCGACGTTGCGCGGATTCTCGTAATGGTCGAGGACCTTTTCACTGTATGCCATTTTAATGCTCCTTCCTTTAATGCGCTGCCCATTGGACGCTGTTGAGGTCAACGCCGTCCTTGTACATTTCCCACAGCGGCGACAGTTCGCGCAGCTTGCCCAGCTTGTCATGCAGCAGCTTGACGGTGAAATCGACGTCGGCCTCGGTGGTGAAGCGGCCGAGGGTAAAGCGGATCGAGCTGTGCGCCAGTTCGTCGCTGCGGCCCAGGGCGCGCAGCACGTAGGAAGGTTCCAGGCTGGCCGAGGTGCAGGCCGAGCCGCTCGACACCGCGATGTCCTTGATCGCCATGATCAGCGACTCGCCTTCGACGAAGTTGAAGCTGACATTGAGGTTATGCGGCACGCGCTGCTCGATGTCGCCATTGACGTAGGTTTGCTCGATGTCCATCAGGCCCTTGAGCAGCTTGTCGCGCAGCATGCGGATGCGCTCGTTTTCGGTGGCCATTTCCTCCCGCGCCAGGCGGAAGCACTCGCCCATGCCGACGATCTGGTGGGTCGCCAGGGTGCCGGAACGCATGCCGCGTTCGTGGCCGCCGCCGTGCATCTGCGCTTCCAGGCGGATGCGCGGCTTGCGCCGCACGTAGAGCGCGCCGATGCCCTTGGGACCGTAGGTCTTGTGCGCGCAGAAGGACATCAGGTCGACCTTCAGCTTGGACAGGTCGATCGGCATTTTGCCGGTGGCCTGCGCCGCGTCGACGTGGAAGATGGTGCCGTTGGCGCGGCAGGCCTCGCCGAGCTCGGCGATCGGCTGGATCACGCCGATCTCGTTGTTCACCGCCATCACCGAAGCCACCACGGTGTCGGGACGCAGCGCGGCCTTGAACTGCTCGACGGTGATCAAGCCGTTTTCCTGCGGCACCAGGTAGGTGGCCTCGAAGCCCTGGCGTTCGAGTTCCTTTACGGTGTCGAGTACGGCCTTGTGCTCGGTCGATACGGTAACGATGTGCTTGCCCTTGGTCCCGGCGTAAAAATGCGCGGCGCCCTTGATGGCGAGGTTGTTCGACTCGGTGGCGCCCGAGGTCCAGATGATTTCCTTGGCGTCGGCGCCAACCAGCGCGGCGACCTGTTCACGCGCCTCTTCCACGGCCTTTTCCGCGTCCCAGCCATACACATGGGAGCGCGAGGCCGGATTGCCGAAATGTTCGGTCAGCCAGGGAATCATCTTTGCCGCCACGCGCGGATCGACCGGGGTGGTGGCCGAGTAGTCGAGATACACCGGCAGTCTCATGCCTGAATCCATCTAGGGTTTCTCCAGTTCAGCTAGCCAGGGCAGCGAGGCCCCTGAGTTGCAAGATTGTAGTGGTCATGCTGGCCAAAAGCTCGCGTACCTGCGCAACAGTGTTGTCCGCGCCAAGACTGATGCGCACCGCACCGCGCGCAATTTCCGGTTCCACACCCATCGCCAGCAGGACATGGGAGGGTTCCGGATTGGCGCTGGAACAGGCCGCCCCGGCAGCCACGGCAAAGCCGGCACGGTCCAGCTTGCCGACCAGGGTTTCGCCATCGAGGCCTTCAAACGCGAAATAGCAGGTATTGGGCAGGCGCTCGGCGGCGGTGGCAAAAATCCTCGCGCCTTGCGCCGCGAGTCCGGCTTCCAGTACGTCGCGCAGCCTTGCCAGGTCACGGGCACGTCGATCGATGTTTGCCGCCGCGAGTTCGGCGGCGACACCGAAACCGACGATGGCGGCGACATTCTCCGTCCCCGACCGGAGGCCGCGCTCATGCCCGCCACCGGCGATCAGGGGTTGCATCTCGACGCGCTTGTCCACCACCAGCGCGCCAGCTCCCTTGGGGCCGCCAAGCTTGTGCGCGGACAGGGTCAGCGCATGCACGCCGGCGGCGTTAAGCGCACGGAAATCCAGCGCCACGCGACCGCAGGCCTGCACCGCGTCGGTGTGGAACCAGGCGCGCGTCGCCGCGGCGCTGGCAGCCAGACCAGCAACATCCTGTACCACGCCGGTTTCGTTATTGGCCAGCATCACCGACACCAGCGAGGGCTTGCCGGCCATCGCCGCCTGAAAGTCGGCGCTGGCGACACGGCAATTTGCATCCACGGCAATCTCGCGCAAGACCCATCCGGAGCGACGCAATTGCCGGGCGGGTTCGCGCACGCAGGGGTGCTCGATGGCGGAGATGGCGACCGTGCCGGGCGCCATGCAGGCGGCCGCGCCCTTGATGAACAGGTTGTTGGCTTCCGATCCGCCGCTGGTAAACACCACCTCGGTCGGATGCGCACCCACCGCATACGCCACACGCTGCCTGGCCTCGTCGATGGCACGCCGTGCCACCCGCCCATATTCGTGGCGGCTCGACGCGTTGCCGAAGCGGGCATCGAGATAGGGCAGCATCGCCTCGCACACCGTCGCATCGAGCGGCGTGGTCGCGTTGTGATCGAAGTATGCCGGGGCGAACATGGCTGTTTCGCGGGCTTGCGCTTCCGTATCAGGCCGCCGCGGCGAATTCGTCTACCGACCGACGGGCACGGCGCAACGGGCGCTCGTCATGCAGTACCGCCGGTTGCCCGGTGCGCTCGCGCTGCTGGGCCACCAGTTCGGCAAGGGTGACCGAGCTCAGGTACTCGAACATCTTTTCGTTGAGGCTGGTCCACAGGTCATGGGTCATGCAGGGCCGCTGGTCTTCCGCGCAATTGCCCTTGCCACCGCAGTTGGTGGCATCCAGCGACTCATCGACGGCATGGATGATGTCCGCCACCGAAACAGCCTCCAGCGGCTTGGCCAGACAATAGCCGCCACCGGGGCCGCGCACGCTCGATACCAGATGACGGCGGCGCAGCTTGCCGAACAACTGCTCCAGATAGGAAAGGGAAATCTTCTGGCGCTCACTGATACCCGCCAGGGTGACGGGGCCGGCATGCTGACGCAAGGCCAGGTCGATCATTGCGGTTACGGCAAAACGTCCTTTGGTGGTCAGTCTCATGTCTACTCTCCGTAGGGTTGCTGCAAATGCGCCCGGATCCAATACCCGAGCATTTTCATCAACTATATTGGGATCTGAGTATTTTAGTCAACTATTTTCGAGATTAGTTTCGGATCAAAGTTATCGGCCGTCGCCACGTCATCTTCCAGCTTGACCCCGCAACGTTCCATGGTTTTCAGCATCGCCTCGATCCGCCTGTCGGTTTCCACGGCGTGATCGAGCAAGCCGTGAATGGCATGCGATACCGGGTCGTCCTCGGCGCGGGTCACCGCATAGGCCGAGAAGCCCATCTGGCCCGCCTTGACCTCGCGATCAATCTCGCTGCGATCCTCGATGATCCGCGCCGGAATGCCGACCGCCGTGGCGCCGGGTGGAACATCGCGCACCACCACGGCATTCGAGCCGACCTTGGCCCCCGCGCCCAGGGTGATCGGGCCCAGGACTTTCGCGCCGGCGCCAATCACCACACCGGGCTTCAGCGTCGGATGCCGCTTGCCCTTGTTCCAGGATGTGCCGCCCAGGGTCACGCCGTGATACAGCGTGCATTCGTCTTCAATAACGGCCGTCTCGCCGATCACCACGCCCATGCCATGGTCAATGAAGACGCGGCGCCCTATCGTCGCCCCCGGATGGATCTCGATGCCGGTGATCCAGCGGGTGAAATGGGACAGCGCACGCGCCATCCAGCGCAGCCGGGCCGACCAGAGCCAGTGCGAAACCCTGTGCAAGGTAAGGGCATGAAAACCCGGATAGCAGGTCAGCACCTCCCAAGTGGAACGGGCGGCGGGATCGCGTTCGAAAACGCAGGCAATGTCTTCACGCAGATGAGCGAACATGGATGAATCTATTAGGATTTTTTGAAATGTTAAAATTCCCGAGCGGAAAGATCAAGTTTTATTTTCCGTCGCGGAAACGGCGTTTGAGGAATTCCGGCGTGGCGCCATGCAGAGGTTCTTCCAAGGCGGCAAACAGTCCGCGCAGGATATTGATTTCCTCCCGCTCGGGACCGGCACGCGCCAGCAGGCGACGCAGACGCGGAATCAACCGTTTGGGACTGGCAGGATCGAGAAAACCGGAGCCGATCGCCGCCCGCTCGATGTGTGCGACCAGCCCCTCGACATCCTCGTGGCTGGCCGCCAGCCCGGCGCCGGAAATCGCCGGCGGCACCCCGGGATCGAGCGCGGCGAGACGCAGTTCGTAAGCCATGAGCTGCACCGCCGCCGCCAGGTTCAGGGAACTGAACGCGGGATCGACAGGCACCGTGGCCCAGCGTCCGCACAGCGCCAGTTCCTCGTTGGAAAGCCCCGAGGTCTCGTTGCCGAATACCATGGCCACCTCGCCAGCGGCGGCAACACGTGCCACTTCGGCGGCGGCATCTCTCGCCCACAGCGCCGGCGTCGCCAGTTCGCGGCGGCGGGCCGTCAGCGCCACGGCCAGCACCGTGCCTTGCAGGGCCACGCTCAGGGAGTCGACCACCTCGGCATTGGCCAGCACATCGACCGCGCCGGCCGCCATGGCGTCGGCCTGGGCATGCGGAAACTCGCGCGGATTTACCAGCACCAGGCGCGACAGCCCCATGGTTTTCATCGCCCGCGCGGCGGCGCCGATGTTTCCCGGATGACTGGGATGTGAGAGCACAATCCGCGTCCGCGCGAAGACATGGCTGGCAGTGGAGTTCGTGGTGCTCATTTCAGGTCCGCTTCGCGCTGGGCCGGGACCGCATCCCGGGATAGAATTGCGGACCTGTTCGCCCAGTGCGACCGCCAGCCCGTCCCGCAATAATCATGCATCCCACGCTGAACATCGCCGTCAAGGCCGCCCGCGAGGCCGCCAAAATCATCAATCGCGCCAGCCTCGACATCGACAAGCTCAAGATCGACGTCAAGCGCCAGAGCGACTTCGTCACCGAGGTGGATCGAGCGGCCGAAGCCGCCATCCTCAATGTCCTGCGCGATGCCTATCCAGCGCACGGAATTTTAGCAGAGGAGTCCGGCTTGGCCGGCACCAGCGCCGAGTCCGAATACCAATGGATCATCGATCCGCTGGACGGCACCACCAACTTCATCCACGGCCTGCCGCAGTATGCGATTTCGATCGGGCTGGCGCACAAGGGCCAGATGACCCAGGCCGTGGTCTACGACCCGAACCGCAACGAGCTGTTCACCGCCACGCGCGGCGGCGGCGCCTTCCTCAACGACAAGCGCATCCGCGTCAGCAAGCGCACCCGGCTCGACGAAGCCCTGATCGGCACCGGCTTTCCGTTTCGCATGTTCGACCACATCGAAGCCTACCTGGCGATCTTCCGCGACGTCGCGCGCAAGACCGCCGGCATGCGCCGCCCCGGCGCCGCCGCGCTCGACCTGGCCTGGGTCGCCTGCGGGCGCATGGACGGCTTCTGGGAACTCGGCCTCTCACCCTGGGACATGGCGGCCGGCACCCTGCTGATCACCGAAGCCGGCGGCCTGGTGGGCGACCTGGCGGGCGAGCCGAACTACATGGCGACCGGCAACATCGTCGGCGGCAACCCGAAGGTCTTCGGCCAATTGCTGCAACTCATCGCGCCGCATCGAACGACGGCGCTGCCTGCCTGAGCCGTCGCCCGTGGCGGCCGCACCCGGCGCCGCCGAACTGGCGGCTCACACCCCCGTCATGCAGCAGTGGCTGCGCCACAAGGCGCAGCACCAGGACAAGCTTCTGTTCTTCCGCATGGGGGATTTCTACGAGCTGTTCTATGAAGATGCCGAACGCGCAGCGCGCCTGCTCGACATCACGCTGACCGCACGTGGCCAGTCTGCCGGCAAGCCGATCGCCATGGCGGGCATTCCCTACCATGCGGTGGACGGCTATCTTGCCAAGCTGGTCAAGCTCGGCGTGTCGGTTGCCATCTGCGAGCAGATCTCCGATCCGGCCCAGGCCAAGGGGCCGGTGGATCGGGCGGTCACCCGCATCGTCACCCCCGGCACGCTGACCGACGCCAACCTGCTCGACGAACGCACGGAAAGCCTGCTGCTGGCGCTCGCCATCGACCGCCAGCGCGCCGGGCTGGCCTGGCTCAATCTGGCCAATGGCGACTTGCGCCTGCTGGAAACCGGCTTGGACGCCCTTGCCGCCCATTTCGAGCGCCTGCGCCCGGCGGAATTGCTGCTACCCGATGGCCAGCGCGGTGAATTGCCGGAGTCGCGCGCGGTAGTGCAACGCCTGCCGGACTGGCATTTCGACGAGCGCGCGGCAAGCCACGCACTGGCCGAACACTTCGGCACCCGCGACCTCGCCGGTTTCGGCGTCGGCGACGAAACCCTGGCCCTGGCCGCTGCCGGCGCGCTGTACCGCTACGCCCAGGCAACGCAGTTCCAGGCCCTGTCCCATGTCACGCAGCTCGGCGTCGAACATGAAGGCAGCTACCTGCGCCTGGATGCCGCGACCCGGCGCAATCTTGAAATCTCGGAGACCTTGCGCGGCGAGCCGGCGCCCACCCTGTTCTCGCTGCTCGACCGATGCGCCACCAGCATGGGTTCGCGCTGGTTGCGCCACTGCCTGCATCATCCCTCCACCGACCGCCGCATTCCACGTGCGCGCCACGAGGCCGTCGCGGCCCTGATCGGAGAATCCGGCAATGGCCCTGCCACCGGATTGGCGCAAGCCCTCGCCGGCTTTGCCGACATCGAGCGCATTGCGGCCCGCATCGCGCTGAAGAATGCCCGCCCGCGCGACCTTTCGGCCCTGCGCGACAGCCTCGGACGCCTGGATCAGATTCAGCCAATAGTCGGCGCCCAGACCACGGCGACGCGGCTTGCCGCACTGCTCGCCGCGCTCGCCACGCCGCTGGCCTGCATCTCGCTGCTCAAGGATGCGGTCGCCGTCGAACCGGGAGCCCTGCTGCGCGACGGTGGCGTGATCGCGCCGGGCTACAGCGCGGACCTCGACGAGCTGCGCTCAATCCAGGACAACTGCGGCGCCTTCCTGGTCGAGCTCGAAGCCCGCGAGCGCGAGCGCAGCGGCATCGCCAGCCTCAAGGTCGAGTTCAACAAGGTGCATGGCTTTTACATCGAGGTCACCCATGCCAATGTGGACAAGATCCCCGAGGACTACCGCCGCCGCCAGACCCTGAAGAACGCCGAGCGCTACATCACGCCGGAACTCAAGGCCTTCGAGGACAAGGCCTTGTCCGCCAACGAACGCGCCCTGGCGTTGGAAAGACAGCTCTGGGACGAACTGCTGGGTGCGCTGGCGACACATATTCCGCAGTTGCAGAAAATCGCCCGCGCCATCGCCGAACTCGACGGCCTGACCGCCTTCGCCGCCGCTGCCATGCAGAACGACTATCGGCAGCCGGAGTTCGTCGACGAGGCCCTGATCGAGATCGAGGCGGGCCGCCACCCGGTGGTCGAGCGCCAGGTGGACAGTTTCATCGCCAATGACACGCGTTTCGCCGCCCAACGCCGCATGTTGCTGATCACCGGCCCCAACATGGGCGGCAAATCCACCTACATGCGCCAGGCGGCGCTGATCGTGCTGCTCGCCCATTGCGGCAGCTTCGTTCCCGCGACATGCTGTCGTCTGGGACCGATCGACGCCATCTACACCCGCATCGGAGCTTCGGACGACCTCGCCTCGGGGCGCTCGACCTTCATGGTCGAAATGACGGAGGCCGCCGCCATCCTCAATGGCGCCACGGAAAAATCGCTGGTGCTGATGGACGAGATCGGCCGCGGCACATCGACCTTCGACGGCGTGGCGCTGGCCTTTGCCATCGCCCGCCACCTGCTGGAGAAGAACCGCGCCTACGCCCTCTTCTCGACGCATTACTTCGAACTGACGCGCCTGGCTCAGGATTCGCCGATTTGCGCCAATGTCCATCTCGACGCCGTCGAGCATGGCCACAAGATCATCTTCCTGCATGCGGTCGAGGAAGGCCCGGCATCGCAAAGCTACGGCGTGCAGGTCGCGGCGCTGGCCGGCATGCCGCCAGCAGTGGTGCGCGAAGCCCGGCGGCGACTGACGCTGCTGGAGAATCGCGAGGCCGGGTCGCTGCAACAGCCGGACCTGTTCGCCAGCGCGCCGCCGCTACCCGAGCCGCCCCACCCGGCGCTGGACGCACTGCGCGACCTAAACCCCGACGACCTGAGCCCGCGCGAAGCCCTCGACCAGCTCTACCAATTGGTGCGCCTGTCCAAGACGTGAGGCCGCGACTGCTTCTGCTGCTCGGCCTGCTGCTGGCTCCGACAGCGCAGGCAGACAGCTTCTCCTTCGGTCTCTTCGGCGATACCCCCTATACCCGGTGGGAGCGCCAACACCTGCCCGAGCTGATCGCGGAAATGGACCGCGAGAACCTTGCGTTCGTGATCCACGACGGCGACATCAAGAGCGGATCGGATGAGTGCAGCGACGAAGCCTTTGCCGACGTACTCAAGGCTTTTTCCAGTTCGTCCCATCCGCTGGTGTATGTGCCGGGCGACAACGAATGGACCGACTGCCATCGTCGCAGCAACGGCGGATACCGGCCGCTGGAACGCCTGGCCAAGCTCCGCCAATTGTTTTTCGCTGGCGAACTCACACTTGGCAAGCGTCGCTTCGCGCTTGAGCGCCAGAGTGCCCAGAGCGAGTTTTCCGCCTATCGGGAAAATTCACGCTGGCAAACCGGCGAGATACTTTTCGTCACGCTGAACATACCGGGCAGCAACAACAACCATGATGCGCCGGATCGCACTGAATTCATCGATCGCAGCCGGGCAAACCATGCCTGGCTGGCGCAGTCGTTTGCGCTGGCACGCGCCAGGAAGCTGCCGGGCATCCTGATCGCAATCCAGGGCAATCCGGGCTTCCAGGCGGCAAATTCCGGCCATCCGCTTTCCGGCTATCGTCAGTTTCTCGAACAGTTGCTGGCGGAAACCCGGAGCTTTCCCGGACAGGTGGTGCTGGTGCATGGCGACACCCATCGTCAGCGGATCGACCAGCCCCTGGAAGACCCGGACACCGGCAAGACCGTTGCCAACTTCACCCGGGTCGAAACGCATGGCTCGCCATCCTTCGGCTGGACCAAGGCCACCGTTGACCGTGGCAACCCCCGCCTGTTTCGATTCGAGCCGCGGATCGTCGCCGGGCCCGGGCTTCAATAGAATGGGCAGCGAAACCTGAGTCGAGTACGCAAACCCATGAACGCGGAGAAAAACGCAACGATCCTGGTAGTGGATGACCATCCGGTCAATGTGCTGCTGTTGCAGAAGCTGCTGCAAGCGCATTACCGTGTCATCACCGCCGACTGCGGCGCCAGGGCGCTGGCGCAAGCCTCGGCCGGCACGCCACCGGACTTGATCCTGCTCGATGTCATGATGCCCGACATGAGCGGCTACGAAGTCTGCACCCGCCTCAAGGCCGATCCGGCAACCCATGACATTCCGGTAATCTTCGTCACCTCGATGTCGGAAATGGAGAACGAGGAGCAAGGGCTCTCGCTGGGTGCCGTGGACTATCTGACCAAGCCGATCAGCACCCCGATCCTGATGGCCAGGGTACGCAATCACCTCGCGCTGCGCCGTCAGGCCATGGAGCTGGAGGAACTCAACCGATCCCTGGCGCAACGCGTTGCCGACGGTGTCGCCGAGGTCGAGCGCTTCAGTCGCCTGCGGCGCTTTTTTTCCCCGGCGGTGGCGGACATGCTCCTCGCCGGCGACGCGGAGGACCCGCTGAAGACCCATCGGCGCGAGATCGTCGTGGTGTTCCTCGACCTGCGCGGCTATACGTCATTCACCGAAGAGTTCGGCGCCGACGAGGTAATGCGCGTGCTGGGCGAATTTCATGCGGCGATGGGACAACTGGTGATGCAGTATGGCGCCACGCTGGAACGCTTTGCCGGCGACGGCATGATGATCTTTTTCAACGATCCGCTGGAGATAGCCGATCCGGCGGGCAAGGCGGTAGGCATGGCGCTCGAAATGCAGCAGCGCTTCGCCGGTCTGCAAGTCCGGTGGCAGGCGCGCGGCTATTCCCTGGCCATGGGCATTGGCATCGCGCAGGGCGTAGCGACCATTGGCGCCATCGGCTTTGAAGGGAGGCGCGACTACGGCGCGATCGGCAGCGTCACCAATCTCGCGGCACGCCTGTGCAGCGAAGCCCGTGGCGGCCAGATACTGCTCGCCCAGCAGGCTGCCTCGAAGGCCGGGGTTACGATACCGATGCGCGCGGCCGGCGAGGTGATGCTGAAGGGCTTTGCCGCTCCGGTGAAAATCTTCGAACCGGCGGCGGCTACCTGAAGCGCAGCTAATGTCGCGTCAGTGAAACTCGTCTTCGCGAGGAACCGGCGCCGGCAACACCATGATGCCTTCGTCGAGCAATGCCAGGGTTTCCTCGGCACTGGCACGGCCACGTATGCTGCGGGCCGGCGCCTCGTCGTAGTGGATCCGTCGCACCTCTTCGGGAAAACGCTCACCCACGTTTTCGGCCTGTTTCGCCGCCTGCGCCAGGATCTGGAACAGTTTGCCGGCAAGCTCGGTGGAGACGGCAGGCGGCTCGGGCAAGGATTCGACGGCGGCAACGGCGCTGCGCCGAACATGCGGCGCAGAGGGTAACAGGCGCAGCTCCGAGGTCTGGCAGTGCGGGCAATTCACGAGCTGCCGCTCGCACTGCTTGCGAAAAGCATCGGCCGAAGCAAACCAGCCCTCGAAGCGATGGCCGGAATCACAAAGAATGTTGAGGACAATCACGGCGGATCTGAGATGCCACGGAAACCCTTGATGGCCGTATTGTATCCCCCCGTCGCGCCTCGTATTTCCCGCAGAAATCACGTAGTTTCCACAGGGTTGCGGGCGCCGCCTTTGGTTTATCCTGATCCGAGCGGCTTATTGAACGAGTTTGCGGCCCAGGCCTAGCCGTCACGACAAGGCAGTGGCCGCGCGGAATCGAGGGTGCAATCCATGGCGCAACAGCAATCGCTCCCTGTACGAGCGGCATCTCCCGGCGAAGTGATTTTCTCCGAGGGGTCGATGGGCAAGCCCTTCATGTATGTCATCAAGGAAGGCTCGGTCGAAATCTCGATCACGCGCGGGGAGCGCAAGGTCGTGCTTTCCACCCTGGGGCGCGGCCAGTTCTTTGGTGAAATGGCCTTGCTGTCGACCGAGCCGCGCAGTGCCACGGCGAAGGCGCTGAGCTACTGCGAATTCCAGGTGATCGAAGCCGAGGCGCTGGAACGACTGATCGACAAGTCTTCGCCCATCGTTCGCTACATGCTGCGGACGCTGATCACCATGGTCAAGCGCAAGGACGAACTGGTGGCGCGTCAAGCGATGGGGTTCTCGGTAGTGGTGGCCTATGCACAACTGCTGGAACTGATCGCCGCGCCGCAAGTCGCATCGAACAAGCTGAAGCGGGAGCGCGAGGCGGAAATCTCCTTGCCGATCGACGACGTGGTCGAGCAGTGCATGCGCATCCTGCGCCACTCGCGCCAGGAGGTGAATGCAACCCTCAAACACATGTTCAAGCTGAGCCTGATCACCATCGAGTCGGGACGACCGGGCTATCGCAAGGTTCGCCTGAACGACAAGGTTGTCACGGTTGACGACGGCAAGCCGGCCTACCAGATGGTTCGCTTCAATCACGAGGAAATCGTCAGGAAGGCGCAGAACCTGCCGGAGTCGGCAAATCAGGACCTCGCCGGCTATATCCGCAGCGAACTCGAACTGATCGATCTGGCGGAAATCGAGGCGCTGGTCGGCATCGACCGTGCAGCGATCCTGCGCAAGCTGGCACAGGCCGAAGTGGCGGAGGAACTCTTCGTCTTCCGCAAATCGGCGGTAACGCGCTATCTGGAGGAAAAAGGCGCCGGCTACTTTTCCGACTGAGCCTCGCACTGACCAAGTCCCACCGATGGCGGTTGTCCGATCTGCGCTGTCAGGTGGTGCCCGGAGCGGGAATCGAACCCGCATGACCTTGCGGCCGAGGGATTTTAAGTCCCTTGTGTCTACCAATTTCACCACCCGGGCTTGAGCCTGGGCTCCAAGCGGAGGAATACTGGAGGCGCGACCCGGAATCGAACCGAGGTACACGGCTTTGCAGGCCGCTGCATAACCACTCTGCCATCGCGCCGCGAAGGACTTGAACAGGCTTGAATACAAAAGGGGGAAAGCATCGCTTTCCCCCGAAATCCTGGAGCGGCAGAAGAGTCTCGAACTCTCGACCTCAACCTTGGCAAGGTTGCGCTCTACCAACTGAGCTACTGCCGCAAAACAGCCGCGCATTATAGCGGGGTCATCCATGCTGTCAACGACTGCGCTCGGAAATTTCCGGCCAGGCCTTGCGCAGGTAGTAGCCCATCGACCAAAGTGTCAGCAAGGCCGCCACCCACAAGGCCAGGGTTCCGAGCCAGACGATGTTCAGGGGCCCGATCGGTGCATGCCAGAGCAGCATGGGAATCGCGGTCATCTGGGCAATCGTCTTCAGCTTGCCGATCAAGGACACGGCGACGCTCTTGCGCGCGCCGATGTGCGCCATCCATTCGCGCAAGGCCGATATCGCTATCTCGCGGCCGATGATGACAAAAGCAAGAATCGCGTCGGCGCGATCCAGCTTGACCAGCATGACCAGGGCCGCCGCGACCATCAACTTGTCCGCCACCGGATCGAGGAAGGCGCCAAAAGCCGATATCTGGTTCAGCTTGCGCGCCAGCCAGCCGTCGATCCAGTCGGTGATCGCCGCCACCAGGAATGCGGTCGTGGCGATGAAGTTCTGCTCTCCGACGCTCAGGGGCATGTAGAACACGCCCACCACCAGCGGAATCAGCAGGATGCGCGCCCAGGTCAGCAGATTGGGTATGTTCAGCGGCATGTCAGCGGAATGCGTGGTAAATGTCTTCCGCCAGCCGACGCGATATGCCCTCGACGCGACAGAGATCCTCGATCGTCGCGGCCTTGACCCCGTCCAGGCCGCCAAACTGGGCCAGCAGCTTGCGGCGCCGCGCCGGCCCGACCCCGGCGACATCTTCAAGCCTCGAACGTCCGCGCGGCTTCGCGCGCCTGGCCCGATGGCCGACGATCGCAAAACGATGCGCTTCGTCGCGAATCTCCTGGATCAGATGAAAGCCGGCATGGTCCATGGCCAATTGTAGCGGCAGCTCCCGCCCATGCACGAAAAGGGTTTCCAGCCCTGGCTTGCGCTCCTCGCCCTTGGCGACGCCGATGCTCGCCAGATGGTCGAGACCAAGCTCGGCAAACACTTCCCGCGCCACGCGGTGCTGGCCTTTGCCGCCATCGATCAGGATCAGGTCGGGCGCCACGGTCTCGCCTGTGGCCACCTTCTCGTAGCGCCGCGTCAGGGCCTGGCGCATGGCGGCGTAATCATCCCCCGGCTGGATGCCCTCGATGTTGAAGCGGCGGTACTCGCCCTTCTTCATTGCCCCATCGATATTGACGACGCAGGACGCCACGGTTCCCTCGCCCAGGGTATGACTGATGTCGAAACACTCGATGCGGCGCGGTGGCTCGGCGAATTCGAGCGCCTCTTGCAGGGCGGCAAGGCGTCCGCTGCTGCGCGACTTGCTTTGCCAGCGCGCGTGAAGCGCCAATTCGGCGTTCTTCAACGCCATCTCCATCCAGGCGCGCTCCATTTCATTGCGCGGCGCCCCGGCATTGAGCGCCTCGTCGATCTCATCCAGCGGCCAGACGCTGAGTATCAGGCGCGAGGGAACAGGATGCTCGGCATAGTGCTGGGCAAGAAACGCCGTCAGCCCTTCGCCGACCTCGACTTCACCGGCAACCTGCGGAAAATAGGCGCGGTCACCCAGGTGCAAACCGCCGCGCACCATGGCGAGGTTGACGCACAGGGCGCCGCGATCGACCACGGCGGCGACGATATCGACGTCGGCGTCACGCGTCGAACTCACGTACTGCCGATGCAGCACGGCTTGCAGCGCGCGTATCTGGTCGCGCCAAGCCGCCGCTTCCTCGAAGCGCAGGGCATCCGCCGCCGCCTCCATGCGCTGCGTCAGTCCATCGATGACTTCCGCATGGCGGCCGCGCAGGAACATCTCCGCCAGCCGTACATCGGCCGCGTAGTCGGCGCTTGAGACCAGTCCCACGCAAGGCGCCTTGCAGCGCCGGATCTGGTGCATCAGGCAGGGGCGCGAGCGATGGGCAAAAACCGCTTCCTCGCAAGTACGCAGGAGAAAGGTTTTCTGGATCAGCTGGATGCTCTCGCGCACCGCGAGGCCGCTGGGAAAGGGGCCGAAATAGCGCGACTTTTTTTCGAAGGCGCCCCGGTGGTAGAAGAGCCTTGGAAACTCCTCGCCGGAAAGTCCGATGTAGGGGTAGGACTTGTCGTCGCGGAACAGGATGTTGTACTTCGGCGCCAGCTTCTTGATCAGCGTGTTTTCGAGGATCAGGGCCTCGGCCTCGGAACGCGTGGCGGTAACTTCCATCGCCGCGACCTGTTGCAGCATCAGCGCGATGCGCGGGCTTTGTCCCGTCTTCTGGAAGTATGAAGACACCCGCTTCTTCAGATTCTTCGCCTTGCCGACATACAGCACGGCACGATCGGCGGCGAGCATGCGATACACCCCTGGAGCCTCGGTAAGGGAGGCGAGGAACTCCTTGGCGTCGAACGCGGGCTCAGGCGTCGATATCTTGGCGGACACGGCGAAATACTTCCTGAAAGTCGGCGCTGGTGAGACGGCGAGTCTGGGTGTTGTAGCGGCTACAGTGATAGCTGTCGATCAGGATCCGGCCGTCCGGCAGGACATGGCGGGCGCCATGAGCGAATGCCAACGCCGATTGCTTCATGCCCAGCGCCATCAGCACCGCCTTGTGCGCCACCAGGCCCAAGGCCAGCAGCACACGCAGCTCGGGGGCGGCGCGAAGCTCGTCGGCAAGGTAAGGGTTGCAGGTCTTGATCTCGGCCGGCTCCGGCTTGTTCTCCGGCGGCAGGCATTTCACGGCATTGCTGATCCGGCAATCGATCAATTGCAGGCCATCGTCGGCGGCGATGGATTCCGCCCGCGAGGCGAAGCCGAAGGCGTGCAGCGTTTCGTAGAGCAGGATGCCGGCGTAGTCGCCGGTAAAGGGACGTCCGGTGCGGTTGGCGCCGTGCATGCCGGGCGCCAGCCCCACGATCAGCAGGCGCGCCTTGGGGTCGCCGAAGGGAAGCACCGGCCGGGCGTGGTAATCGGGGTGCCTGGCGCGCACGTCGGCAAGGAAGCCGGCAAGGCGCGCGCAATCGGTGCAGCGTAAGAGGGAATCCATTGAGCTAGGATACCGCCTCGCCATGACACCGACGCCCCGCAACCGTGACATTTTCTGCGACATTTTCTGCGCCGTGGTGGACAACTATGGCGATGCGGGCGTCTGCTGGCGCCTGGCCAGCCAACTCGCGGTGGAACATGCCTGGCGGGTGCGGCTTTGGATCGACGATCCACGCCCCCTGCAACGGCTGGCGCCCCACCACGCCGGCGGTCCAATCGAGGTCCGCCACTGGCGTGCCCCGTGGCCGGTCGTCGATCCGGCGGACGTGGTGATCGAAGCCTTCGCCTGCGAGCCTCCGGCCGAGTATGTCGCGGCAATGGCCAGACGCGAGCGCAAACCGGTCTGGATCAACCTCGAATACCTGTCGGCAGAAGCATGGGTTGCCAGCTGCCATGGCCAGCCCTCGCCGCATCCACGCCTGCCGCTGGTCAAGCACTTCTTCTTCCCGGGCTTCGATGCCGCCAGTGGCGGCCTGCTGCGCGAAGCGGACTACGACGCCCGCCGCGCCGCCTTCGACGAGACGGCTTTTCGTGCCGAATTCGGCCTGCCGGCGCGACGCGCCGACGAACTGACGATATCGATGTTCGCCTACCCGCACTGCCCCTTGCCGGAACTGCTGCCGGCATTGGCCAGGTCCAGCCGCCCGGTGTCCCTCCTGTTACCCGGCGGGGAGGCGGGCGGCGCGAATCAAGGGGCCCTGCGCCAATGCCCGCTGCCCTTCCTGCCGCAGCGGCGCTACGACGAGATCCTGTGGGCTTCCGATCTCAATTTCGTACGCGGCGAAGACTCCTTCGTGCGCGCCCAATGGGCGGCCAAGCCATTCGTCTGGCACATCTATCCCCAGGATGGGGATGCCCATCTGGTCAAACTCGACGCCTTTCTCGACCGGCATCCGGCAGGCGGGCTGATGCGCCCGTTCTGGCATGCCTGGAATGGCAAGGGCCACCTCGACTGGCCGGCGTTTGCAGGCTCGCTGCCGACCCAGGCAAGCGCCGCGCAAACCTGGAATCGAGCGCTTGCCGGGCAACGGGATCTCGCTTCCGCTCTTGTGCAATTCAGTGGCGAGCGGCTAAAATAGCGGGTTTCCAATTTCCGCTTCAGGATTCACGCCATGAAAATCGCCCAGGAACTCCGCGCCGGCAACGTCGTGATGGTCGGCAGCGACCCGCTCGTCGTGCAGAAGGCCGAATACAACAAGGGTGGTCGCAGTGCCGCCGTGGTCAAGTTCAAGTTCAAGAACCTGCTGACCGGCGCCGCCTCCGAGGCGGTCTACAAGGCCGACGACAAGTTCGATCAAGTCGTTCCGGAGCGCAAGGAATGCACCTATTCCTACTTTGCCGACCCGATGTACGTGTTCATGGACACCGAGTACAACCAGTACGAGGTCGAGGCTGAAAACATGTCCGACGCCATTCCCTACATCGAGGATGGCATGGCGGTGGAAGTGGTGTTCTACGACGGCAAGGCAATCTCGGTCGAAATGCCCAACAGCGTGGTGCGCGAAGTCGTCTACACCGAGCCGGCGGTCAAGGGCGACACCTCCGGCAAGGTGATGAAGCCGGCCAAGACCAATACCGGCATGGAACTACCAGTGCCCTTGTTCGTGGAAATCGGCGACAAGATCGAAATCGATACCCGCACCGGCGAATACAAGAACCGCGTCAAGTAAACCGCCGCGCATTCATCGAACGGGCAGCCTCGGCTGCCCGTTCGCGTTTACGGCGCCAGCACGCGTTCCGCCAACCGCACCCAGTAACGGATGCCGGTGGCGATCACCTCGTCATTGAAGTCGTAATGCGGGCTATGCAGCATGCAACCGCCCTCGCCCGGCCCGTTGCCGAGCCAGACATAGCAGCCAGGCACCACCCTGGACAGGAAGGCAAAGTCCTCGGCACCCATGCTCGGCGCCAAGCCCGTGAACACCCTGGCCTCGCCCACCACATAGCGGGCCACGTCACGGGCGATGGCGCAGGGCTCGGCGGCATTCACCGTCGGCGGATAGCCGCGCTCGTAGTGCAGGTCGATGCTTACCCGGTAGCTTGTCTCGATGCCGGAGCAAACCCGGCGCAGGCCATCTTCCAGGGTATCCTGCAAATCGCCCTTGAAGCTGCGCACGGTACCGCCCAACTGCGCCTTTTCCGGTAGCACGTTGTCGGCATGACCGGCATGAAAACGCGTCACACTGACCACGGCGGCGTCCAGCGGATCGGTATTGCGCGACACCAGGGATTGCAGGGCCTGCACCAGGGCGCTGCCAGCCAGCACGGTATCGATAGCCTGGTGCGGCATCGCGGCGTGGCCGCCGTGCCCGGTGATCTGGATGTCGAAGCGATCAGCACCGGCCATGACCGGCCCCTCGATGACGCCGAAACTGCCGGCCGCCATGCCCGGCCAGTTGTGCAGCCCGAACACCATGTCCATCGGAAAACGCTCGAACAGGCCCTCCTCGACCATCACCCGCCCTCCGCCTTCATGCTCTTCGGCGGGCTGGAAAATGAAATACACCGTGCCGTCAAAATTGTGCAACTTGCTCAGGGCCTCGGCGGCGCCCAGCAGCATGGCCGTGTGCCCGTCGTGGCCGCAGGCATGCATGCGGCCGTGATGCGTCGAGTGGTGCGGGAAGGTATTGAGTTCGCTGAGCGGCAAGGCATCCATGTCGGCGCGCAGACCGATCGCACGCGAGCTGCTTCCCAGTGACAGTTTTGCCACCACTCCGGTGCGGGCGATGCCGCGATGAACCTCCAGACCCAGCCCATCGAGGAAATCCGCGACCTTGCCCGAGGTACGCGTTTCGGCAAAGGCCAGTTCGGGGTGGGCATGGATATCGCGGCGCAATGCGGCGATTCTCGGGGCAAGACTGGGCAATATGTCGTCGATCATGATCGCGATTCCCGGCGGATGGCTCTGGTGTCCAATCCTAGCAGCCTGTCGGACTTAATGCGCCATGCACGTGAGAGACAAAAATCGGATGGATGCAAGGCTCGTCGCGACGCCAATAGTCCATCTATTGGCGAGCGGCGCAACGCCGCAGACGCCGATTTTTGCCCTCACCCTTCGGGCCGGGGCGATTTCGGCGCATCGCGGCGTTGCGGCGACTGGCAAGGCAGCGAGCATTGCGGCGTCGCCGCGCCTTGCGCTGCATCCGAAATCGCCGCCGGCGTGCGCGGCGGCTTAAGTCCGACAGGCTGCTAGCAGCCTCGACCCCAGGTGACGAGTGGGGGCAACAGGTCTTCACCGAGCGCGGACAATTGAGCATTTCAAGCGGCTGGTCTACCATTTGCTCATGACGGTCAGCGCCACCCAGACTCTCAGCAGCGTCAACGCCCTGGTTTCGGCACGGGCAGCGAGCCTGCGCGAGCCGTCCGCGCTAACGCAGAAGATCCCGGCGCTCGCCACCGCCCCATTGGCGGTCAGCCTTGGCAGTACGCGAATCCAGCCTCGCGTTTACGATGCTTCCGGCCTGATGCGCGGCCTGCTCGATCTGGAACAGAGCGGCAGATTGCCGACGACCCGGCAGTCGGGTGACGCCGCCGCCGAGTTGCAGGCGGACCTGGAAACGACTCTCGGACTCGACTCGGGCAGTGCCGGGCTGAGCGGATCGAATCGTGCCGCCTTGTCGGCCAATTCGGCAAGCGCCCTCGGCGCCGTCCTGGCCCGCGGCAGCGGCGACGAAACCGGACTCTCGGCAGATCTCGCCTTGCAGGATTTGCTGGCACAAACCCTGGGCAGCTTCTCCTCAGGTCTCGACCGCACACGCGCCGCCGCGTCGGCCATAAGCGTGCGTGAAGCGTTTCGGTCGGCGCCCGCCGATGAAGCCCTGCGGGCAGCCAACAAGCTGCCGGCCGAATCCCTCGCGCTTGCGGCACAGGCACTTGGCACCGACCGGGGAGCCGCCGCCAGCCTTGCCGGCAGCAGCCAAAACCTGGCCAACAACGATGCCTCGACCCAAGCCTTCAATCGCCTGCTGGCTGCCGATCTCGAAGAGGCGCTCGCCGAAACCGACGCCGCCCGTCCACGGCGCCGGCACAGCAGCCTTCCCGGGACCAACGACTTGCTGCTGGCCGGTTTTGCCCTGCCTGGCGCCGAAGCCGATGCCACCACCCTCCCTGATCCAACAGACGCATTGGAAGCTACGCCGCCAATCCCGGGACTGGCGGCAGATGCGCTGCTCCGCGCCGGGCTGCGGCCATTGCCTGCCAGTGGAAACCAGGCGCCGCAGCAAGCAGCGGATGCCACGACCGATTCGGAGTCCCTGCCACCCTTGCGTCCCGAGTCGGTGTCTGCCCACTCCGCGGAGGTTCTACGCAATTCCGCCGACGCCAATGCGATGCGCGACACCGCAAGCACACGTGCCCCTCCCACGCCTGCCGCCAACGCCGCATCCGTCTCGGCGGATCGCCCGAGGGAGCCGCGCTATGCGGAGCTTGCGGCGGCGATGACCATGGGCGCCGCCGTCTATCGCTTCCAGACCACCGTCAGCGTCACGGTACCACCCGGCGAACTGCCGCCGCATCGCACGGTGCGGGCCATCCTGGCGGTACCCGAATCGAAGCCGATCGCCTGACGCCGCCCGCCGTGCGCCGCATCGCGCATCTGGACATGGATGCGTTCTACGCCTCCGTCGAACTGTTGCGCTATCCGGAGTTGCGCGGGCAAGCCGTGGTGATCGGCGGACGGCGACAACACCAGCCCGTGACGGACGCCGATGGCAGCCGACAGTTTTCCCGCCTGCGCGACTATGTCGGACGTGGCGTGGTCACCACATCCACCTACGAAGCGCGAGCACTCGGCGTGTTCTCCGGCATGGGAGTCATGAAATCCGCCCAGCTGGCGCCGGATGCCATCCTGCTTCCGGCGGATTTCACGGCCTACCGTCATTACTCACGACTGTTCAAGGCGGCCGTCGCCACGGTGGCCCCCTGTATCGAGGACAGGGGAATCGACGAGATTTACATCGACCTCAGCAATCTCGACGGCGAATCCGTCGCCCTCGCACGACAAATCAAGGCAGCCGTGCGCGACGCCACCGGCCTGGGCTGCTCCATCGGGATCAGCCCCAACAAACTCCTGTCCAAGATCTGCTCCGACCTGGAAAAGCCAGACGGCTTGACCCTGCTCGATGTCGACGACATCGAGACGCGCATCTGGCCCTTGCCGGTACGCAAGATCAACGGCATCGGCCCGCGTGCCACGGAAAAGCTGGCAACTCTTGGGATCGCGACCATTGCCGATCTGGCGGCCGCCGATCCCGTGTTGCTGCAAGCGCACTTCGGCCCCAGCCTTGCCTCCTGGCTGCACGCGGCGGCCCACGGCATCGACCAACGGCCGGTAGTCACCCATTCCGAACCGCGCTCGATCAGCCGCGAAACCACTTTCGAGCGCGACTTGCACCCCCGTCGCGACCGCAGCGTCCTGTCGGAAATATTCACGGAACTCTGCACCCGGGTGGCCGACGATCTGCGTCGCAAGGGCTACCTTTCCCGCACCATCGGCATCAAGCTGCGCTTCGAGGATTTTCGTACCGTCACGCGCGACCTCAGCCTGCCGGTCGCCACCGCGGACGCCATCGCCATACGCCGTGCCGCAACCGACTGCCTGCGCCGCGTCCCCCTGAACCAGCGACTGCGCCTGCTGGGCGTGCGTGCCGGCAGCCTGGCGCCGACCAGGGACGAAACAGCGACGGAAATCCCGTTGCAAACCGAATTGCGCCTGTAGTCGATCCCCGACACTCGGGTTAAGATCATGCCGACATCCGCGCCTCGACAAACATTCAAAAATGGCCAGCATTGACAGGGGGAAGCAAACCACCACGATCGAGCAGGAGGAGTTGCGCGGCATTTCGCGCTCCGTGGGCGAGATCGAATGGCTGTTGATGATCGTGGTACTGCTCTATCACGCCTTCGGCGGCATCGCCGAGGACGACCAGCCAACCACGGTCGTGGCCATGGTTTTGTATGCGCTATGCATCATGGGCTTTCGCTATGCCAACTTTTTCAAGCACGAGTCGCGCTGGAAGCTGGCGGTCGAAACCTGGATCATGACGGCCTTCATCACCTGGACCCTGCTGTACACCGGCCGCCTGGAAAGCCCGCTGCTCAACTCCTACCTGCTGGTGATCATCACCAGCGCCCTGGCCCTGGGCAAGCTCACTACCCTGCTGGAGCTGGCGCTTATCGGCGCCTGCATCGTCATGCTGGGCGAAAGCGACACGCGGGACATATTGAGCCTGAAGCACGCCGCCGGCCTTTTCGCCCAGTTCGCGCCCTTCGTGCTGGTGGCCTACATCACCACCATGTTCGCCTCGGATATCCGCTACGGCCTGAATCAGGTCAAGCTCTTGGCCGAGACCGACGAGCTGACCAAAGCCTACAATCGACGCGGCTTCGCCATCATCGCCGACCGCCTGTTCGGCCAGGCGGTACGCTACAGCCGCCCGATCAGCATGCTGGTGCTGGATTGCGACAACCTGAAACAGGTTAACGACAACAATGGCCACAAGGCCGGCGATGCCATGCTGGTCGGCCTGGTCAGGTGCATCCAGGGCCATCTGCGCCATACCGACGTGCTGGTCCGCCAAGGCGGCGACGAGTTCATTGTGCTGCTGCCCGAGACGCCGGCGATCGGCGCCCTCGATGCCGCGGAGAAGATTCGCGCCGCGGTCGAGGCGAATGCGCTGGCGATCGACGGACAACTGGTCAAGACCACGGTCAGCATAGGGGTTGCCAGCTACCCGGAAGATGGTAGCACGCTCGACCTGATGCTGGCCCACGCCGACCGCAACATGTATCAGGCCAAACTCGGCGGACGCAACCGCGTGGTCTACCAGACCCTGACCGACGCGAAACTGGCCGCCTCCGCCTGAGCCGATTCAGGGATACAGGCCGCGCTGTTCCCGCGCCGCCAACACCCGCTGGCAGGCAATGATGAAGGCCGCCGTGCGCAATGACACCTGGCGCTCGGCGGACAGGGTCCAGATCGCGGTGAAGGCCTTGACCATGATCGTCTCCAGACGGGCGTTGATCTCGTCCTCGCTCCAGAAAAAGCTGGAGAAATCCTGCACCCACTCGAAATACGAGACGGTCACGCCACCGGCATTGGCCAGCACATCGGGTACCAGCAGGATTCCCCGCTCGCGCAAAACATCGTCCGCCGCCGGCAGCGTCGGACCGTTGGCGCCCTCGACCACGATCCGGGTCCGCAGGCTTTCCGCCCTTGGCACGGTGAGCTGCCCTTCCAGCGCGGCCGGCACCAGAAATTCGCATTCCGTCCGCCAGAACTCATCGGCACCGATCGCGCCGGCGCCGGCAAAGCCGGCCAGGCTGCCCTGCGTCGCCGTATGCGCCATCGCAGCCGGCACATCGATGCCGGCAGGATTGAAGAAACTGCCGCCGACATCCTGAATCGCCACCACGCGCGCGCCATGTTCGGCAAAAATCCGGGCCGCAATGCTGCCCACATTGCCGAAGCCCTGTACCGCAACCCGTGCCCCCTGAACCGCAATGCCACTGCGCACACCGGCCTCGCGGGCGGCAATGAACACACCGCGACCAGTCGCTTCCTGGCGCCCGAGCGAGCCACCCAGGGCCACCGGCTTCCCGGTGACGACGCCACTGGCGGTATGGCCGACATTCACCGAATAGGTATCCATCATCCAGGCCATGATCTGCTGGTCGCTGCCGACATCCGGTGCCGGGATGTCCTTGTCCGGGCCTATCACGATACCGATTTCCGAGGTGTAGCGTCGTGTCACGCGCTCCAGTTCGCCGCGCGACAGGGTACGCGGATCGATCCGCACCCCACCCTTGGCTCCGCCGAAAGGCAGGCCCAGCGCGGCATTCTTCACCGTCATCCATCCCGCCAGCGCCATGACCTCGTTGAGCGATACATCGGGGTGGAAGCGCACGCCGCCCTTGCCCGGCCCGCGCGACAGGTTGTGCTGTACGCGGTAGCCCTCGAAATGGGCCACGCTGCCATCGTCGCGCACGATGGGGACGTCGACCACCAGCACGCGCTTGGGATGTTTCAGGGTTTCGATCCAGCGCGCGAGATTCCCGAGATGCGGGGCGACGCGATCGATCTGTTCGAGAAAGCTGGACCACGGCGCGGGACGTGCTGGATCGAGATAGGAAAGATTCGTGAGGATCTTGGACATCTGGTGGCTCCCTGCTCCGCTCATATGGAGGACGCAGCGCGCGCGCCCTGGTCGTAACGTCCCGAAAGGGTACGCAGCAGGCGCGCGAGATCACCTATCCGCAGGTTCTCCTCCTCGGCACCGGAAAAACCCGGCATCAGGCAGGCCTCGCGCACTTGCCGATAACGCTCGCACAGCGCTTCTCCCGCCGCGGTGGCCGACCAGAACACCTCCTTGCCCCGGCGCTCGCCGCTGACCAGATCCAGATTGGCGAGCTTCTTCAGGGCATAGGACACCACATGGGCATCCTCGATGTTGAGCACGAAGCAGATGTCGGCCAGCTTTTTTTCCCGACCGCGATGATTGACATGGTGCAGCACCAGGATCTCGGTTTCCGTCATGTCCTTGACGCCCGCCGCCGACATGCAGCGGATCATCCAGCGCCCAAACGCGTGGCTGGAGATGATCAGGCCAAACTCAAGTTCGGACAGTTCAGGACATTTGTCGGACACCAGGTGCTCGGACGAAACGATGCGTCGCGTTCCACTGCTGGCGGTGTCGGCTACCGATGCGGGCTTTCTGGCCATTTGGGGCATCCTCGTCGTTGCGCGGAACAATTGGAACATTTTATTGACGTTTTGTAAATGTAATGTTAACGTTGTGCCTGCTTCTTTTCTTTCGAACCGATCTTTTCCTGAGGACACCGCTGATGAAAACCTGCCTCCGCACGCTCGTCGCCGCACTCGGTTTCACTGCCCTCGCCGCATCCGCCCAGACCAAATGGGACATGCCGACCCCCTATCCGGCTACCAATTTCCACACCGAGAACATCAGCCAGTTCGCCGCCGACGTCGACAAGGCGAGCGGCGGCAAGCTCAAGATCACCGTGCATCCCGCCGGGTCGCTCTACAAGGCCAACGAGATCAAGCGTGCCGTGCAGGGCGGCCAGGCCCAGATCGGGGAGATCCTGCTGGGCGGATATGCCAACGAAAACCCGGTGTTCGGCGCCGACAACGTGCCCTTCCTCGCCACCTCCTACGTCGAGGCGAGAAAGCTCGCCGCCGCGCAAAAACCGGCGCTCGATGCGCTGCTGACCCGGCAGGGCCTGAAGATGCTGTTCGCTGTGCCCTGGCCGCCCCAAGGCATCTTTGCCGCCAAAGCCATCAATTCCGGGGCCGACCTCAAGGGCGTCAAGTGGCGTGCCTACAGCCCGCAGACCTCGCGCATCGCCGAACTGGTCGGCGCCCAGCCGGTGACCATCCAGGCTGCCGAGCTTTCGCAGGCGCTCGCCACCGGCGCCGTGGCCGCCTTCATGACCTCGGCCGCGACCGGCGTCGATTCCAAGGTCTGGGAACAGGTCAAGAACTACTACGACACCCAGGCCTGGCTGCCGAAGAACGCCGTGCTGGTGTCGCAGAAGGCCTTCGACGCGCTGGACAAGCCGACCCAGGACGCCGTGCTGAAAGCCGCCGCCGATGCCGAGGCACGCGGCTGGAAGACCAGCGAGGACAAGACCAAGGTCTGGGTCGAGACGCTGACCAGGAACGGCATGACAGTCGCCGCCGCCTCGGCCGCGCTCAAGGCCGACATGAAGAAGGTCGGCGACACCATGATCGGCGAGTGGCAGAAGACCGCCGGCACCGAAGGCCAGGCCATCCTCGACGCCTACCGGAAATAAGCCGGTGCGACGGGCGCTCGATGCCTTGTATGGCGGTGCCGCCTGGCTGGCGGCACTGTTCATGATCGGCACCCTGGCAGCGATCCTGCTGTCGGTGTTCGGGCGCCTGTTCGATTTTCATGTCCGGGGCACGGATGCCTATGCCGGCTATTGCATGGCCGCCGCCGCCTTCCTGTCCCTGGCGCATACCCTCAAGCGCGGCGAACACATACGCGTCACGCTGATCCTCGATCGCCTGCCGCCCGGCGCGCGGCGCGGATTCGAAATCTGGTGCCATGGCGCCGGCATCCTGCTCGCGGCGCTGCTGGCCTGGTTCGCCGCCAGGCTGGTGTGGCAATCCTTCCAGTTCAACGACGTCTCGCAAGGCAACGACGCCACGCCGCTGTGGCTTCCACAAATCGGCATGGCCCTGGGCGCCCTGGTGTTTCTGATTGCCCTCTGCGATGACTTCCTCATTGTCGCCGGCGGCCGATCCCTGCGCCACCGCGATCCGGATGCCGAGCCGGTAAGGAGCGAGTAATGAGCCTCGCGATTACCTTCTTCCTCGTCGCGGCGCTGTTCGCCATCCTTGCCAGCGGCATCTGGATCGGACTGGCCCTGCTTGGCGTCGGCTGGCTGGGCATGGAACTGTTTTCCTCGCGCCCGGCCGGCGATGCCATGGCGGTGACCATCTGGGGCTCGTCCTCGTCGTGGACCCTGACCGCGCTGCCGATGTTCCTCTGGATGGGCGAGATCCTGTTTCGTACCCGGCTCTCCGAGGACATGTTCAAGGGCCTCGCACCCTGGCTGGAAAAGCTGCCCGGACGCCTGCTCCACACCAATGTCATCGGCTGCACCATTTTTGCCGCCGTCTCCGGTTCGTCGGCCGCCACCTGCGCCACGATCGGCAAGATCACCCTGCCCGAACTGGCCAGGCGCGGCTATCCCGAAGAAATCACTATCGGCACCCTGGCCGGTGCCAGCACCCTCGGCCTGCTGATCCCCCCTTCGATCATCATGATCGTCTACGGCGTTGCTGCCGAGGTCTCGATCGCCAAGCTGTTCATCGGCGGCGTGGTACCCGGCTTGATGCTGGGTGGCTTGTTCATGGGCTGGATCGTGGTCTGGGCGCTGCTGCATCCGGATGCCGTGCCGCCGATCACCGAACGCAACTCCCTGGGCCAGAAGCTCTACGCCTCGCGCAACCTGATTCCGATCGTGCTGCTGATCGCCCTGGTGCTGGGCTCGATCTACCTCGGCGTCGCCACCGCCACCGAAGCCGCCGCGCTCGGCGTGGTCGGCAGCCTGGTGCTGGCGGCTTTCCAGCAGTCGCTCTCCTGGCAAAGTTTCCGCGACAGCCTGATGGGCGCCACGCGGCTCTACTGCATGATCGCCCTGATCCTCGCCGGATCGAGCTTCCTCACCCTGGCCATGGGCTACCTCGGCCTGCCGCGCCAGCTCGCCGAGTGGATCGGCAGCCTAGGCCTGACGCCTTTCTGGCTGCTGTTCGGCCTGATGATCTTCTACGTCATCCTCGGCTGCTTCCTCGACGGCATCTCGATGGTGGTGCTGACCATAGGCGTGATCCAGCCCACCATCATGGCAGCCGGCATCGACCTGATCTGGTTCGGCGTCTTCCTCGTCGTCGTGGTCGAGATGGCGCAGATAACGCCGCCGGTGGGCTTCAACCTGTTTGTCCTGCAAGGCATGACCAACCGGCAACTGCCCTGGATCGCGCGCACCGCCCTGCCGGCCTTCTTCCTCATGGTCGTGGCCGTGGGTCTGCTGTATGCCGCGCCCGGACTGGTGACATGGCTGCCGCAACGCATGGTCGGCTGATGCCACGCCTGCTCGACCTGGGCGACGGCGCGCTGACGCTCGAATTCGGCGATCGCATCGATCCCGCCCTCAGTGCCAAGGTCATGGCCAGCCGCGACGCGCTGGTGGGCGAAGCGCTCGACGGCATCACCGACGTGGTGCCGACCTGGCGCTCGCTGACGGTGCACTTCGACCCTCTGCGGCTCGGTCGCCAACGCCTCGCGGACTGCCTGCTGCGCTGCGCCGACGCCCTCATGCAAAAGTCGGCGCTGGCGACACGGTGGCAAATTCCCGTTTGCTTCGGCGGCGAGTATGGCCCGGACCTCGATGCCGTGGCCATCGCCACCGGACGCAGCCCGGAAGCGGTGATCGAGACCTTGTGCGCAACGGAACTGCGGGTCTTCCTGCTCGGCTTTCTGCCCGGCTTTCCCTATCTCGGCGAATTGCCGGAATGGCTGCACCTGCCGCGTCGCGCCACGCCACGCGGCGTGGTTCCCGCCAACAGCCTGGCCATCGCCGGGGCACAAGCGGCGATCTACCCCTGGGCCAGCCCCGGCGGCTGGCACTTGCTGGGCCGCACGCCGGTGCGCCTGTTCGACCTCGCCGACACGGGGCGACCTGCCCTGCTGGCGCCGGGCGACAACCTGCGCTTCACCTCGATCAAGGCCGACAGCTACCGGCAGTTCCAGGTGGCAGTGGCGGCTGGCGAGCTCGATGCCAGCCATTGGCGCCTGCCATGATCGAAGTCCTGGCCGCAGCGCTGCCGGCAAGCATCCAGGATTTTGGCCGGCCCGGCTACCGTCATCTCGGCATGCCGCTCTCCGGTGCGCTCGATCCCGAATGGATGCGCATCGCCAACGCGCTGGCGGGAAATTCCGCTTCGGCGGCGGTGCTCGAAATGCGCCTGGTCGGGCCGCGCCTGCGCGTTCATCAACCGCTCGCCATCGGGCTCGGCGGCGAATTCAGCGCCACGATCGAAGGCCGGGACGGCACACGGCGCCCGGCGGCGAACTGGTGCGGCCATCAGCTGGCGCCTGGCGAGATCCTTGAGCTTGGCAACCTGCGCAGCGGCATCGGCTATCTGGCCGCAAGCGGTGGGTTCCGGGTTCCGCCGGTACTCGGCAGCCGCTCCACCTACGTTCGGGCCGGTATCGGCGGACTGGCCGGACGCTGCCTGGTCGTCGGCGATCGGCTGGATGTGGGTCCGGACCTCCCGGCAAGTGTCCAGCGTCTGGGTCAGGCGCCACGGCTCGACACCGGCCCGATACGCGTGATTGCCGGGCCGCAAGCCGAATATTTCACTGCCGCTGCCTGGAGCGATTTTCTTGGCGCCGAGTTCACCGTCACCCGCGAGGCCGATCGCATGGGCCTGCGCCTCGACGGTTCGCGCCTCGAACACGAGCCGGCACTCGGCACCGATATCGTCTCCGATGCGGTGACGCCGGGCGCGATCCAGGTTCCCGGCGACGGCAAGCCCATCATATTGCTCGCCGATTGTCAGACCGTCGGCGGCTATCCGAAGATCGCCACGGTAATCGGCGCCGACCTGCGCCGTCTGGGCCATGCCCTGCCCGGACAGAAGATCCGCTTCGCCGCCATCGGCCTCGACGACGCGCTTGCCGCCCGCCGTGCCGCGGCCACCGCGCTGGAACACTGCCTTGCCGCCATGCTTCCGGCGGCGCGCGAATTCAACCTCGATGCGCTGTATGGCGCCAACCTGATCGACGGAGTCATCGATGCCGGACATGCGGATTAACCTCAACGCCGATCTCGGCGAGGGCTACGGCCCCTGGACCATGGGCGATGACGCCGCCATGCTCGGCGTGGTCGGAGCGGCCAACGTAGCCTGCGGCGGCCATGCCGGCGACCCGGACGTAATGCGTGCCACGCTGGCCCTGGCGCGTGAGCGTGGCGTTTCGGTCGGCGCCCATCCGAGCTACCCGGACCTGCGCGGCTTCGGCCGGCGGCCGATGGCGCTCTCGGCGAAGGAACTGGAAAACCAGCTCGCCGCGCAGATCGGCGCACTGTCGGCCATCGCCGCACTGGAGGGCACGCGCATCAGCCACGTCAAGCCGCATGGCGCGCTCAACAACCAGGCCTGCGCCGATCCCGCGCTGGCCGACACCGTCTGCCGCGCCGTGCGCGCCATCGATCCGGGACTGATCCTGCTGGCACCGGCGGCCTCGGCCCTGGTCGCGGCCGGTCACGCCGCCGGGCTGACCGTGGTCGAGGAAATCTTCGCCGATCGCGCCTACCTGCCCGACGGCCAGTTGGTGCCGCGCTCCCGCGCCGAGGCAATGATCCACGGCGCGACCGCCTGCCTCGCCCACGTCAAGGCCATGCTCGCAGCCGGCGCCCTGATCGCCATCGATGGCACACGGGTTCCGACGCCCATCGGCAGCATCTGCGTGCATGGCGACAGCCCGGACGCCGTCGCGGTGGCGCGCGCCTTGCGCCAGGGACTGCTCGACGCCGGTTATCGCCTCGTCACCCTGCCTGAGTTGGCCGGCGCCTGACTTAGAATCGGGCCATGCCCATCCCCCTGCTTCGCGCCGCCGAACTGCGCGCCATCGAAGTTGAACACGCCGGGGCCACGCCACCCTTGATGGAGCGCGCCGGCCGCGCCGCCGCGGAATTCGTCCAGGCGCGTTTCGGCCACGGGCGCGTGCTGGTCTGCGCCGGCCCCGGCAACAACGGTGGTGATGGCTTCGTACTGGCGCGCGAATTGGCCCGCGCCGGTCGGCAACTCTGCGTGCATTTTGTCGGCGATGCGGGGCGCTTGCCACCGGATGCGGCGGCGGCCTACCAAACTTGCCGTACCACCAGCGCCGACTTTTGCCCCGACATTCCTTCGGGAAATTTTTCCCTGGTGGTCGATGCGCTGTTCGGCATCGGCCTCGCGCGACCGGTCACGGGCGATCTTGCCGCCCTGATCGGGCGCATCAATGCCTTTGCCGGGCCGGTACTCGCCCTCGATATTCCGAGCGGCCTCGACGGCGACAGCGGCCGCGTGCTCGGCACGGCCGTGCATGCCACGCACACCCTCAGTTTCATCGGCGGCAAGCCCGGGCTCTACACCCTGGACGGACCCGACCACTGCGGTGACATCCATGTCGACGACCTGGGCCTGCCGCTGACAAACCTGCCCGGGGCACTGCTATCGACAGCGGATTTCCGCGCCGGCCTGCGACCCCGCCCGCGCAACTGCCACAAGGGTAGCCATGGCTCGCTCGCCGTGATCGGCGGCGCCCCAGGCATGAGCGGGGCCGCGCTGCTGGCGGCACGGGCCGGACTGCAACTCGGTGCCGGGCGCGTCTTCGGCGGCCTGCTGGAAGCGCTGGCCGTCGATCCGGTGCAGCCTGAGTTGATGCTGCGCTCGCCCGACGAGGCTTTGGTCCATGCCACTGCCATCGTCGCCGGCCCCGGCATGGGCGATTCGGCGGCCGCGACCGAGCTGGTTCGCCGCTGCCTGCTCACGGAGCGAAATTCCAGGCACGCAGTGCGCGCCAGCGCCGACTTTCCGCTGCTGCTCGATGCCGACGCCTTGAACCAGCTCGCCGCCCATCCGGTGCTTGCGGCGCGGGTGCGGCAGCGCCAGGCGCCGACCCTGCTCACACCCCACCCCGCCGAAGCCGCGCGCCTGCTCGGCATTGCCACCGAGGACGTCCAGGCGAATCGCGTCGAGGCCGCGCTGACGCTGGCCAGTCGCTTCAAGGCCCACGTTGCGCTCAAGGCTTGCGGCACGGTGGTCGCCACGCCCGAGGGCGAGTGGCGCATCAATGCCAGCGGCAATCCTGGGTTGGCTTCCGCCGGCAGCGGCGATGTCCTTGCCGGTATCGGCGGCGCCCTGCTGGCCCAGGGCTGGCCAGCGCAAGCCGCGCTGTGTGGCGCGGTGCATATCCACGGGCTCGCCGCTGATCTGCTGGTCGCCAATGGCGACGGCCCGATCGGCATCGCCGCCAGCGAACTGATTCCCGCCGCGCGCAGCATCCTCAATCGACTGATCGCCGCGGATGCCTGAACGCCGCAAGGTCGGCTTCGCCATCCTGCTGATGGTGGGCGCCACCTTGTGCTTTGCCGCGCTCGACGCGACATCGAAATATCTTTCGCGCACTTACCCGATCCCGATGATGGTCTGGGGTCGCTACACTTTCCATCTGCTGATGATGGTGATCTTCCTTGCCCCGTCGATGCGCCTGCAGTTGATCACCACCTCACGGCCGCTGGCCCAGATCACGCGGGCCCTGATGCTGACCGGCACCACGGGATTTTCGATGGCGGGGTTTTCGCTGATGCCTTTGGCGGAAAGTACTGCCTTCCTGTTCATCACTCCGCTGGTGGTGGTGATCCTCTCCCACTTCCTGCTCGGGGAATCCGTCACCCGTGGCCACTGGCTGGCCGTGATCGCGGGCTTCGGCGGCGCACTGCTGATTGCCCGGCCCGGCGGCGCACTGAACATCGACGGCATTTTCTGGATGTCGCTCGCCGCCGCCTGTTATGCCATTTATCAGATCCAGACGCGGCAGCTTTCGCCCAGCGAGAACACCCTGACCATGCTGTTCTACACCGCACTGGTCGGCACCGTCTCGATGACCCTGGCGGCGCCGCTCTACTGGGGCGGCCCCACGCCCAGCCTCGTCGATGCGGCGCTGATCGCCTCGCTGGGCGTCTATGGCGGCACCGGCCACCTGATGCTGACCCGTGCCTTTCGCTACGCGGCAGCCTCCTTCCTCTCGCCTTTCCTCTATGGCCAGTTGATCTGGGCCGGCGTGCTGGGCTGGGCCTTCTACGATCACCTGCCCGACCTGCTTTCCATTGCCGGCATGCTGGTAATCGCCGGCAGCAGCCTCTCGATCGCCCTCGGCGAACGCTTGCGCCGCCGCGCCTGATCAAGTAAAAGAGCTCCACCGCCGCAGCTTTCAACAGGAGGCCGTCCATGTTGCAGAAGCTCGACAGCATCGTTCCGCAGCGCTATCACGCCTGGGGACTATGCATCTTCCTCGCCGCGATCTGCCTGTCGCTGGCCTCCTTGTCCACGCTGTGGCTCTGGCCCGGGCTGGTGTTCGGCGCGCTGGCGCTGGTGGGCTTGTTCGACTACCTTCAACCACGCCAGGCGATCCGCCGCAATTACCCGGTGCTGGCACACTTCCGCTTTTTCTTCGAGTACATCCGCCCCGAGATCCGCCAGTATTTCCTCGAAGCCGATTCCGAGGAACTGCCCTTCTCGCGCGCCCAGCGCTCGATCATCTACCAGCGCTCCAAGCAGGCCGTGGACAAGCGCCCCTTCGGCACCCAGCTCAACCTCTACGAGCCGCACTACGAGTGGATCAACCATTCGATCGCGCCGATCCACATCGAGAGCCACGACTTTCGTATCAAGGTCGGCGGCTCAGCCTGCGGCAAGCCGTATTCGGCCAGCGTGTTCAACATTTCGGCGATGAGCTTCGGCGCGCTCTCGGCGAATGCCATCCTCGCCCTCAACGAGGGCGCCCGGCGCGGCAATTTCTTCCACGACACCGGCGAAGGTTCGATCTCCCGCCATCACCGCCGCAATGGCGGCGACCTGGTGTGGGAAGTCGGCAGCGGTTACTTCGGCTGCCGCGATGCGCATGGGCATTTCGATGGCGCGCGCTTCGCCGAAAATGCCGCGCTCGACCAGGTGAAGATGATCGAAATCAAGCTCTCGCAGGGCGCGAAGCCGGGGCACGGCGGCGTGCTGCCCGGCGCCAAGGTAACCCCCGAGATTGCCGAGGCGCGCGGCGTGCCGGTCGGCGTGGATTGTATTTCCCCCTCGCGTCATGCCGCGTTCTCCACGCCGATCGAGTTCCTTGAATTCATCGCCCGCCTGCGCGAGCTGTCCGGCGGCAAGCCGGTCGGCTTCAAGCTGGCGATCGGCCATCCCTGGGAATGGTTCGCCATCGTCAAGGCCATGCTGAAAACCGGCATCGCGCCGGATTTCATCGTGGTCGACGGCGGCGAGGGCGGCACCGGCGCGGCGCCGCTGGAATTCACCGATCATGTCGGCGCGCCGCTGCGCGAAGGCCTGATGCTGGTGCATAACACCCTGGTCGGCGTCAATCTGCGCCAGCAGATCTGCATCGGTTCCTCGGGCAAGATCGTCACCGCCTTCGACATGGCACGCACCATCGCCACCGGCGCCGACTGGTGCAACTCGGCACGCGGCTTCATGTTCGCCCTCGGCTGCCTGCAAGCGCAAACCTGCCACACCGGCCATTGTCCGACCGGCGTCACCACCCAGGACCCGCTGCGCATGCGCGCCCTCGATGTCACCGACAAATCGGCGCGGGTACATCAGTTCCACCGCAATACGCTGATCGCCCTCAAGGAAATGCTGGGCGCCGCCGGCCTCGCCCATCCCGGCGAGCTTGGCCCGGAGCATGTGATCCGTCGTGTCTCTGCCACCGAGGTACGTTCGCTGGCGGCCCTGCACCACTGGGCACGGCCCGGCGAACTGCTGACCGGAGTGCCGGACCACCCCGTGTTCAAGGTGTTCTGGGATGTTGCCAGCGCCGACAGCTTCGAAGCGCCCTCGACCACGCTGAGCCTGCGGGGGACGAAGTTCCGCTGAGCCGGGCTAGAATCGCCGGCGATCCCCACAACCCGACGCACATCATGGAACGCCAAATCCAACTCGCCGCCGAAGTCCAGCGCAACGTGCTCGCCGCCTTGGTCGAGGACATCGGCGGCGGCGACCTGACCGCCCTGCTGACCCCTGCCAGCCGACGTTCGCAAGGCACGGTGATCAGCCGGGAAAGCGCCGTACTTGCCGGCACGGCCTGGTTCGAGGCCTGCTTCCGTCAGCTCGATCCGAAAGCCGTGATTCGCTGGCAAGCGCGCGACGGCGACACCATCGGTGCGGGGCAAACCCTGTGCGAAATCGCTGCCAACACGCGCGCCCTGCTCACCGCCGAACGCGCCGCACTCAATTTCCTGCAATTGCTTTCGGCGACCGCCACCGTCACCCGGCTATATGTCGATGCCGTGGCGGGCACCAAGGCGCGTATTGTCGATACACGCAAGACACTGCCGGGGCTGCGCCTGGCCCAGAAGTACGCGGTGACCTGCGGTGGCGGCACCAACCACCGCCTCGGCCTTTATGACGGAATCCTGATCAAGGAGAACCACATCATGGCCGCCGGCGGCGTCACGGCGGCGCTGGTGCAGGCCAAGGCCATCGGCCGCAATGGCGTATTCATCCAGATCGAGGTCGAGACGCTGGAGCAACTTGCCGAAGCCCTCGATGCCGGCGCCACCATGATCCTGCTCGACAACATGGATCTCGCGCAAATGCGGCAAGCCGTCGGCCTCACCGCCGGCCGCGCGGAACTGGAGGCCTCGGGCGGAGTCAGCCTGGAGACGGTGCGCGCCATCGCCGAAACCGGCGTGGACCGCATCTCCATCGGCGGCCTGACCAAGAACGTGCGCGCCATCGATCTTTCGCTGCGGCACAGCGAAAGCTGATCCGCTATAATGCGCGCCCTGCCTGCCCGGCGAGTTCGCGGCGGACAGCCGCGGAGAGGTGGATGAGTGGTTTAAGTCGCACGCCTGGAAAGCGTGTTTAGGTGAAAGCCTAACGCGGGTTCGAATCCCGCCCTCTCCGCCACCCGGACAGACAACACGGACAAGCCCCCATGCTGTCGATTGACTTGACCGAGTTTGAACGTCTGACCTACGGCCAGGAGCACGAGGAAGCGGTCCAGATTCTTCTGGATATTCTTCAGACCGTGGAAAGCAGCCGGGGGCATTTTTCGATCTGCGGAATGCAGGGTGAGCTTATTTCCGATGACGAAGGCCTGACACGGCTGGCGGCCGCCATTTCCACCCTGTTTGCCAACCGCGCGGTATCGCTCTCGCCACAGGGATTTACCCGCCTGGTGAGTGCCAACCGCTGGATCAGCGCAATATTCTCGGCGACAGCTTTTCGTAACACGGACCACCTGCTACTCGCTCTGGCGGGCAAGGACAAACAAATATCGGGCGACAACCTGAGCAAATTGGCCGTACTCTATTCCCAGGAATCGCAACTCGACCTGCCGATCGACCTGTTGTTTGCAGCCAGGCCACTGGCCGCCATATCCCTGGCGCTCTGCCTTATCGGATCGCGGCAGATGATTTCTCCGGTGGCGCATCAAAAGCGCGAGGCGGTACTTGCCTGGCTACCGGCCAAACTCGATCAACTTTCGTCGCTCGACGGGTTGCCGTTGCCAATGCTGAACAGTGCCGCAATGAACTGTAGCTACGCGGACCTGCCCCAAAAGCACGACATCAAGCGCGCGCTGAATGCACTTGTGCGCCGTGACCTGCTCAGCCGTGGCCCCATTGACCTATCGGCTCCAGCCACCGGAAAACCGCGACCCACCATGCTCGTCGTACTCGACTGGTGGCATCCTGGGCATGCGATGTATCGATGTTATGCGCCATTGATTCACGCCTGCAAAAGCCGGTTCCGATTGGTCGCCCTGGTAACCTCACCCCCCGCCACAACCACCGAAGCCCTGTCTCTATTCGACGAAAAGATAGAGTTCGACGACCATTGCCAGGTATGGCTTGCAGAGTTGCGACGCGTGATGCCCTTGATCGCCGAGCATGCGCCGGACGTGGTGTATTTCCCATCCGTCGGCATGAGCCTGGCAACCTTGTATTTCTCCAACATCCGCATGGCGCCCCTGCAAATTGCAGGCATGGGTCATCCGGCGACCACGGGCGCCACATGCATTGACTACGTCATTTCGTCTCCCGAAGTCCATGGCGATGATTCGACGATGTTCGAACCGGTTTGCATGATGCCGCGCAATTGCCTCGGCTTCCTGCTGCCGCCCGGCACGACGAGGCCGAAACGCCGAAGGGCTGTTGGTACGAGGAATGTCCGGATAGCAATTACGGCATCGACGATGAAGCTGAATCCGATGTTGCTGACGACCTTGATGGAAATCGCGACCCAGGCGACACACAAGCTCAGCTACGTCTTTTTTATTGGAACCTGCCCGGGGCTGACCTACCTGAATGCGCAAAGATCGATTCGTGAAGTCATTCCGGATTGTGTAACTTATCCGGAGCAGCCCTACGCCGACTATCTCGCGAAACTCGTAGATTGCGACATGTTCCTGAGCCCGTTCCCTTTTGGCAATACCAACGGCATCGTAGATTGCTTTTTGCTCGGCATCCCCGGCATATGCCTGCATGGAGATCAACCCCACGCCGCGATCGATCGGGGGTTGTTCGAGATGATGGAACTACCGGGGGATTTGGTTGCCATGTCACGAGAAGGCTACGTCGCAGCGGCAGTCGCCCTCGCCGACGATCCGGCACGTCGAATCGGTTTGCGCACCCAGTTGCTCGAAACCGATGTAGAGAAACGTATCTCAGCAGGACGGCCGGAGGGGTTTGTTGAGACTGTCGTGTCGCTGATGGCCGATTAGACGCCGCAGCCCTGCCAGCAAAGAGTCCGGCGCCACGCGGAGTGCGTGCCGCCAGGACAGGAACGCTCGATTTACCCGCCACCGAAACCTTCGAGATCCGCCGTGTAACTAAATCCGGCCGATCGAGCTGGGCCCGACCTCCAGCCACAGGGTTTCGCCATTCTTGCGCTTCATGTTGAGTATGGCATTGCGCGGCAACCCGGCGACATGGCGGGTGATCGCGTCCATCACCCAGCCATGGGTGACGACCAGGATGCGCTGCCCCGGATAGTGGTGACCGATGAAGTGCAGCGCGGCAAAGATCCGCTCGGCAAACTCGTCCAGCGTTTCGCCCTGCTCGAAATCGGCGGACGGATTGCGCTTCATGATCTGCTGCAGCAGCACCGGATTCAGTTCCGCCAGTTCGGCCTTCGGTACCCCCTGGATCACGCCGAAGTTGCGCTCCTTGAGTCCGTCGAGACAGACCGGCGGCGGCAGGCGCAGCGCGCGCGCAATGATCTCGGCGGTTTCCCGCGAACGCACCAGCGGACTGGAACATACCAGTGAAAACCTCGCCTGGCTGAAGGCCGCCACCAGCTCAAACGCCTGGCGTCGGCCGATATCGTTGATCGGCACATCGAGCCAGCCCTGCAGAATGCCGGCGACATTCCAGTCGGTCTCGCCGTGGCGCGCAACGCAGACGTGTGCCGGCGCGACCACGCCCTCACTCATTGCGTCAGAAATACCAGCGGGTAAGCATCTCGGCGACGCAGGCCGGCTTGTCGCTGCCTTCGATCTCGATCGTCGCCTGCCACTGCATCTGCGCTCCGCCGGCGATGTCTTCCACCGCACCGAGCGTGAAGCGCGCGCGCACGCGACTGCCGACCTTTACCGGCGAGGCGAAGCGCACGCGGTTGAGGCCGTAATTCACGGCCAGCTTGATGCCATCGACGGCAATGCACTCGCCGGCGAACTTGGCCAGCAGGGACAAGGTCAGATAGCCATGGGCGATGGTCGCGCCAAACGGTGATTCTCGCCCGGCGCGTTCGACATCGACATGAATCCACTGCTGGTCGCCGGTGACGTCGGCAAAACCATTGACGCGGGCCTGGTCGATCAACAGCCAGTCGCTGACGCCAATTTCCTGTCCCACCCTAGATTTGGCATCGGCGATGCCGGAGAAACGCGTGGCTTTCATGTGCCCTCGTGTGGTTGATTTTGTGACAACGCCCGGAAACCCTGGAAATAATGGCCCGCCCGACAGGACTCGAACCTGTTACCCCCGGCTTAGAAGGCGGATCAGCGAGTTTTGTAAAGTAGGTAAGCATTGATTATATTTAATTTTTTATCAACCAGGCGCTCTCGCAAACCGCCTTATCACTAGTTTTGCCGCATCGTACCGTACAGTTCTATCACAGTTGTTTTTGTAGCCGTCGTTCAAGCTTAGCGAATAGCGTTTGTTCGCCGCTGAGGGAGGGCAGGATCAGCACGGAGGGTCATGGCGGCGGATAAACGCTATCCGTTCGACTTCACGTTGCGCGAGTCTTAGGACTTGAAAAGTGTCAGAAGTAGCCTCATACTTCTACCAGTCTGGAGATATCACCATGGAAACCCTCACCAAACAAGTCCTGGAGCACGCCGCCGGAATGCCGGAAGGCGCGCCTTTGGTCGCAAAAGAACTGCTGCACTTGGGCAGTCGCGCAGCCGTGGATCAAGCGCTGTCCCGCCTGGTGAGGCGCAGCTCCCTGCTGCGTGCTGGCCGCGGTATCTATGTCGTGCCCGTCGAGAGCCGCTATGGCACGCGCGCTCCTTCGGCGGTCAAGATGGTCGAGGGCCTGGCGAACCAGCGAGGAGAAACCATCGTGTCGCACGGCGCCGTCGCCGCCAACGCGCTGGGCCTGACCACGCAGGTGCCGATGCGGGCGGTCTATCTCACGTCAGGCCCGAGTCGCCGCTTGAAATTGGGCGCGCAGATGGTCGAGCTCCGGCATGCACCGATCTGGCAACTGATATTTCCTGGGCGAGCCGCAGGCGAAGTGGTTCGAGCCCTGGCTTGGTTGGGTCCGGAGAAGGCCAGTGAAGCCATCCGGACGTTGCGTGCGAAGCTACCGCCTTCCGAGTTAAACGAAGTAGCGTCGGTGCGCGCGCGCCTGCCAACGTGGATGGCCCAAGAGATTAGCGCTCTGGTGTCGCATGGCTGAGTTCTTCCAACTCTCCCCTTCCGATCGCCTGGACGCACTCGACGCGGCAGCCAACCTATCTGGCATTCCGCCCCATCTGCTGGAAAAAGACATCTGGGTGGTTTGGACGCTGCGGCACCTCTTTGCCGGCCCCTACGCTGACAACCTGGTATTCAAGGGTGGCACGTCCTTGTCGAAGGCCTACGGTGTCATCCGGCGCTTCTCCGAAGACGTGGACCTGACTTACGACATCCGCGCCATAGCCAGCGATCTGGTGAGCGATGCAGATGCGCCACTGCCGACCAGCAAGAGCCAGGAAAAGAAGTGGAGCAAGGAGATTCGTGCGCGCCTGTTGGACTGGGTCGGCGCCAAGATCGCGCCACGTCTCAAACACGACCTTGAGCAGTATGACCTACCGGCAACGGTGCGGGCCGAGGGCGACAAAGTATTCATCGATTACGCACCTCTGACCACCGGCACCGGCTATGTCGCGCCCGCCGTCATGCTGGAGTTCGGTGCCCGTTCTACCGGCGAGCCCAGCGAGCCGCGCACCATCCACTGCGATGCGGCCACCTATCTGCAAGGCGTGGAGTTTCCAACCGCGACGCCGAGGGTCATGCGCGCCGAGCGCACCTTCTGGGAGAAAACCACGGCGATTCACGTCTTCTGCGCGCAAGGCGAGTTTCGGGGTGGTGACCGCTTCGCGCGTCACTGGCACGACGTGACGAGACTGGATGCCGCCGGCTTCGCCGACGCAGCCATTGCGGACAAAGCCCTCGCCCACGCAGTAGCCGAACACAAAAGTGTGTTCTTTGCGGAAAAGAACGCACATGGCGAGGTCATCGACTATCACGCGGCGGTCGCAGGTGGACTCCAGCTTGTACCTGATGACGGCGCGTTAGCCAAATTGGCGACCGACTATCAGCACATGGTCGACGACGGTTTGTTTCTCGACGACGCCGAACCGTTCGAGGATTTGATGGAACGATGCCGAGCTATCCAGCAGAAGGCCAACGCAATATGATTTTAGAATACAATTCGACCACCCATATTTAATACGCAATACGTTTCTTTTATGGACGCCAATTGAGCGCTAAGTATCACTTGCAAACGAAGACGCTAGGCCCACGGGCAGCGCAGCTATTCACTGAGCTGAATGAGTTGCGCCGGTCTACGTTTACCTTGGCGGATGTGGGCTCGATCACCGGCCTGTCGGCGGCATCGACCCGCAAAGGCCCAGCGGCGAGGCTTGGTCACACGACTGAAGCCCGGTCTGTCGGAACTCTATAGGGGGTATTCATTGAAATCCCCCTGTCCTCATCGCAAGCTAGTTCTTAGAAAACACCACCCGCACATCGTGCCGCCCGAGCGACTGGGAAAGCCCAACCGGGTCGTCCACGCGGCCGAGACGGGTGTACGAGTAGGGCGAATCGAAGGTCATATAGAAGACTACTATGGTTCGTGATCCCCACTGCAAAAGGTCGCCGTTGCGTATCGTACCGGGCTGGCTCGCGTCCGTGGGCAGCGGATTTGGCAGTTTTTTTTCTCGTTGCCTTTGAGTTCCTCCATGTCCAGCGTTAGCGGCAACAGGGCGGCGAATGCGCGAGCGGCCTCGGTGTCAGCCAGGATAATGGCGAAGCGGCGTTCGCCGATAGTCATCCACATGCGTGATTCCTCTGATCTTTTGGATGTCTGAACGGCATCCGGCGCGGCGGCAGCGGGCGCCGTAGGGCTACCCAAGGCACCGAAGGACTTGACGGCCCATCGTTGCATCAATTTCCGCGCGTCCGATGGCGGCCTTTATGCATGGGAATTCGAGCGTCGCGACCGCAAGCAGAATGTTCGCGTCGATGGTCCCCTCGCGTTCAATACGGCACCACCCATCGTGGATGCTGCGCTTGCTGGGCTGGGAATAGCGTTCCTTTTGGATGATGAGCTATTGCCGTACATCAAGGAGGGGCTACTGGTACGCGTGCTCGAAGATTGGTGTCTGCCATTTGCAGGCTACCATTTGTATTACCCGAGCCGGAGACAATCATCGCCTGCGTTCAAGCTGGTTGTCGATGCATTGCGAATTTTGTTGTTCGCCGCCATTGAATGGCTGCTTTAAATACGTTACCGTGATTCGGACTAGTTCGGTAATAACGGCATTGGCGAACAAAAGTCACGGAGTGCGGATCGTGCTACCGACCTTGCTTTCGTTTGACATTATCCCCCTGATGTTCGCTACTCGGCCTTATACAAAGCCCTGTCCTCGCAATCCTATGGCCCGATCTTGACAGGGTCTCACACACTTTCGATGATCAGCGCGATACCCTGGCCGACGCCGATGCACATGGTGCACAGGGCGTACCGCCCCCCCACCTGGTGGAGTTGGTACATGGCCGTGGTAACCAGTCGCGCGCCGCTCATGCCCAGCGGATGACCGATGGCGATCGCTCCGCCATTGGGGTTGACCCGCGCGTCGTCGTCCGCCAAACCGAGGTCGCGCGTCACCGCCAGACCCTGCGCCGCGAACGCTTCGTTGAGCTCGATGACGTCCATCTGGTCGAGCCGCAGTCCGGTCCGGACCAGCAGCTTCTTCACCGCTGGCGCCGGGCCGAAGCCCATGATGCGCGGCGCGACGCCGGCCGTGGCCATCGCCACGACGCGCGCCTTCGGCGTCAGGCCGTGGGTCCTGGCCGCCGCTTCGGAGGCCAGCAACAGGGCGCAGGCGCCGTCATTGACGCCCGAGGCGTTGCCCGCTGTTACAGTCAGCTCGGGGCCGTTGATGCCCTTGAGTTTGGCCAGTTGCTCCAGCGTGGTGTCGGGACGCGGATGCTCGTCGGTGTCGAAAATCTTCGGCTCGCCTTTCTTCTGCGCGATTTCGACCGGCACGATTTCGTTCTTGAAGAAGCCTGCGGCGTTGGCGGCACTCCAGCGCTGCTGCGAGCGCAGGGCGAAGGCATCTTGGTCGGCGCGGGCTATCCTGAACTCGGCGGCGACGTTGTCGGCGGTTTCGGGCATCGAATCGATGCCATATTGCGCCTTCATCAGTTTGTTCACGAAGCGCCAGCCGATGGTTGTGTCATATACGGCGTTGCTGCGCGAGAACGCGCTGTCGGCCTTGGGCATGACGAAGGGCGCGCGGCTCATGCTTTCCACGCCGCCGGCGATCATCAGCGCGGCTTCGCCGGCCTTGATTGCGCGCGCGGCAGTACCGACGGCATCCATGCCGGAGCCGCACAGGCGGTTCATGGTGGTGCCGGGCACTGCCACCGGCAGTCCGGCCAGCAGCGCCGCCATGCGTGCAACGTTGCGGTTGTCTTCGCCGGCCTGGTTGGCGCAGCCGTAGATCACGTCCTCGACCAGTTCCCAATCGACGCCGGGATTGCGCGCCATCAGCGCCTTGATCGGCAGGGCACCAAGGTCATCGGTGCGGATGCCAGCGAGGGTGCCGCCATAGCGGCCGATCGGGGTGCGGATTGCGTCGCAGATATAGGCTTGTTCGTTCATGCTGTTTGGCTTTCTTGGAAGAAGTGTCCCTTAAGTGGCGGTCGGAGCTGCAACGACTTGTACTCGAGGAAGTCTTCGAGCCCGAACCGCCCCAGTTCGCGCCCGTTGCCCGACTGCTTGTAGCCACCGAAGGGCGCGTAAAGGTTGAACGGTCCGCCGTTGATCTCGACTTGGCCCGTGCGCAGGCGCCGCGCGATAGATTCCGCATGCGCGTCTGTGGCCGACCAAACGCCACCCGAAAGCCCGTAGATCGAGTCGTTGGCGATACACACGGCGTCGTCCTCGTCGCGGTAGGTGATAATGGACAGCACTGGGCCAAAGATTTCATCCTGGGCGATGGTCGCTTTCGGGCCGACGCGGCCGAAGACAGTGGGTGCCACGTAGTAACCACCGGCTGGCACGTCGAGGGGAAGTTCGGCACCGCCAACCAGCAGTTCGGCGCCGTCGGCGATGCCCTTGGCAATGTAGTCACGCACGCGATCCTGCTGTATCTTAGAGGCCAGCGGCCCGAGCGTGGTCTCGGGCTGCAGCGGATCGCCGACGCGGAATTTCGCAGCCGTGGCGGCGGCGATGCGCGCCGCCTCCTTGTAGCGTGACTCCGGCACCAGCAAACGGGTCTGCGCAGTGCAGGTCTGGCCGGTATTGAGGTAGCAGTTGTCGACGACACTCTTCACGGCGACGCCGAAATCGGCATCGTCGAGCACGATGCCGGCGGACTTGCCGCCCAACTCCAGGGCCACGCGCTTGACGGTGCCGGCGGCTAGCTGGGAGATGCGCTTGCCCGCATTGGTCGATCCGGTGAAGGACACCATGTCCACATCGGGATGGGTGACCAGAGCTTCGCCGATCTCGGGGCCGAAACCCGTGACTAGGTTGAACACGCCGGCCGGCACGCCCGCGTTGTGAATGATCTCGGCCAGCGCGAAGGCATTGAGCGGCGCTACCTCCGAGGGCTTGAGCACCACCGTGCAACCGGCCGCCAGCGCCGCGGCGACCTTGGCCGCGATCTGGTGCAGCGGGTAGTTCCATGGCGTGATGGCAACAACGACGCCGACCGGTTCGCGCAATATCTTTGAATTACCGACTTGCTCCTCAAAGGCGAATTCGCCGAGCATGCGCGCATACATACCGAAGGTAGCCGTGGGCGAGCCGACCTGGATGCGCTGCGATAGCTTGTAGGGCATGCCCATTTCTAGGCTGATGGTGCGCGCGATGTCGTTGGTGCGTGCCTTGAGCCCTTCCTGGACTCTTTTCAGCAACTCGGCGCGCCGCATCGGCGGCGTCGCGGCCCAAGCATCGAAGGCCTTGCGCGCCGCGGCAACGGCCACTTGAGCATCCGCGGTGAAGCCTTGCGGAATCTGTGCCAGCAGCGCGCCATCAGTAGGCGAATGTACCTCAATGGAGGCGCTGCCGACGGGTGGCGTCCAGGCGCCGGCTATGTAGAACTTGTCCTTCGTTACCATCTGTTGTCGCCTTGCATGTTGGGGTTGGGGAATTTTCTTATTTGTCGTACTACGCAACACATGCCTCGTCTTTATTCAGACCTTCGCCGAAACGGTCGCGCCCGTAGCCGGCGATGATCATCGGACTGCATCAGTTGAAGCGGACGTAGGAGAAATCCACCGGCTGGTTGTTGATGCCGCGCGCGGGCGCGGCGATCCAGTTGGCGAACTTGCCCCGCTCGGCGACGCGGCCCATCAGCGAGCTGACGAAGGCGCGATCCTCGATCGAGGGCAGCCACTCGAGGTGGTGGTGCGTCCATTCCGCTTCCGACAGCACCTTGCCGGCCGGGGAAATCTTCGCCGCCGACAGCGGGCCGATCTTGCGGTTGAAGGCCTTGTGCGGGGCGCTGAGGATGAAGGGAATGCCCGCCTTCTGGATGATCTTGTTCCAGCGCTCGATGCCGCCCTTGGCGTCGGCCACGTAGTCGTCGCGCAGCCGCTCGTTCAGCGCATTGAGGTAGGGTGCCTGGACGGTGAGGAGTTGTCCGTTGCCGACTTCGAGCACGGGATAAGACGCGTCGTTGAGCTGATGGTCGTCGTCCTGTTTGGTTTCCTCGTAGCGGCCCTTGAGCCCGGTGTTGTAGAAAGTGGCGGCATTCGACGAGACGTCGGCGCCGAACAGGTCCATGGTCACGCTGAAGTGGAAGTTCAGGTAGCGCTGGATGGTCGGCAGGTCGATCACGCCGGCGGCGCGGATCTTCGCCACGTCGTCGGTCTTGAGCTGGTTCATGACGTCGAGGGTGCGCTGGATCACGCGGCCGACTTGAGCTGGTTCATGACGTCGAGGGTGCGCTGGATCACGCGGCCGACGCCGGATTCGCCGACGAACATGTGGTGCGCCTCTTCGGTCAGCATGAACTTGCAGGTGCGCGCCAGCGGGTCGAAGCCGGATTCGGCCAGCGAGCAGAGCTGGTACTTGCCGTCGCGGTCGGTGAAGTAGGTGAACATGAAGAAAGACAGCCAGTCCGGTGTCCGTTCATTGAAGGCGCCGAGGATGCGGGGGTTGTCCGCGTCGCCCGAGCGGCGCTCGAGAAGGGCTTCGGCTTCCTCGCGACCGTCGCGGCCGAAGTAGGCGTGCAGCAGGTAGACCATGGCCCACAGGTGGCGGCCTTCCTCGACGTTGACCTGGAACAGGTTGCGCATGTCGTAGAGCGAGGGGCAGGTGAGGCCGAGGTGGCGCTGCTGCTCGACCGAGGCGGGCTCGGTGTCGCCCTGCGTCACGATCAGGCGGCGCAGGTTGCTGCGGTATTCGCCCGGCACTTCCTGCCAGGCGGCTTCACCCTTGTGCGCGCCGAAATTCACCTTGCGGCCTTCCTCGGCCGGATTGAGGAAGATGCCCCAGCGGTAGTCGGGCATCTTGACGTAGTCGAAGTGCGCCCAGCCGGCGGGATCGACGCTGACCGCGGTGCGCAGGTAGACGTCGAAGGCCTGAGAGTCGTCCGGGCCCATGTCCTTCCACCAGTTGATGAACTCCGGCTGCCAGTGCTCGAGGGCACGCTGCAGGGTCTTGTTGTCGTTGAGGTTGACGTTGTTGGGGATCTTCTGGCTGTAGTCGATGCTCATTGCATTCTCCGTGGGGTGGGTTCTATGTTGGGTTGGGTTTTCAGACGCGGTTCCAGTCGAACTTGGCCTTGTTGCCGCTGCCGAAGACCTTCAGCGCGCCGCCTTCGCCGACGGCGTTGGGGCGGATGAAGATCCAGTTCTGCCAGGCCGAGAGGCGGCCGAAGACGCGGGTCTCCATGGTCTCGCCGGGGCCGAAGCGCAGGTTGGCTTCCATGCCGGTGAGCGCGTCGGGCGAAAGGCTGGCGCGCTCTTCGAGCACGATGCGGATTTCCTCGTCCCAGTCCAGGTCGTCGGGCGTGGCGGTGACCAGGCCCAGCGCCAGCGCGGCGTCGGCGTCCTGCGGCTGGCCGATGGCGGCCTTGGCGGCGGCCAGCGGGCCTTCCTCGCCGTAGAAGCGCGCTGCGAGGCGGTACTGGGCATTGACCATCGGGTAGTCGCCGAAATTCATTTTCGACAGCGTGAGCTTGCCTTCTTCGGCCAGGGCATCAGGCAGGGCCAGCATGTAGCCGCGGTCGGCGGCGAACAGCAGCTCGGCCAGGGTGCCGGCGAAGCAGGAGCCGCGCTCGACCAGGGCGATCAGGGTGCGCGAGGTGACATCCAGGCGCGCCAGGGTCCGGCGCAGCATGCCGATGGTCTCGCGCACGAACCAGTGCTGGCGCTGCTGGTCAAGCACGGCGTCGGCCGCCAGCACATGGGCCGCGTCGCCCGTGGTCTTGAGCACCCAGGTACCGACGTCGAGGTCGTTGGTGCGCAACATCAGGATGGCGTCGTCGAGCTCGCGCGCCATCTGCAGCGGCCACCAGCTGGCGCCGGCGGCGACGATCTGGTCGATGGCGGACTGCACCGGCGCGGCGGGGGCCTTGACGGTCAGCGTGGCGCGGCGCGCGGCGCGGTCGATGCTCACATCCACCGTCTCGTAGTGGTAGCCGGCTTCGTCGATGCTGCGCTTCAGCGGGGTGAGGGCGATGCCCTTGGCGCCGGCGGGGCGGTCGCTTTGTGCGGCGAGTTCAGTGGCGCGCTGCTTGACCTTCTCGGCAAACACCTGCGGCTTGGCGAAATCGTCTATCAGGCGCCATTCCTTGGCGCGCTGGGCGCGGACGCCTTCGGTCAGGGTGCAGAAGATGTCGGCGTGGTCGCGGCGCACGCGGCGCTTGTCGGTGACGCGGGTGAGGCCGCCGGTGCCGGGCAGCACGCCCAGCAGCGGCACCTCGGGCAGGCTGACGGCCGAGGAGCGGTCGTCGACCAGCAGGATCTCGTCGCAGGCCAGGGCCAGCTCGTAGCCGCCGCCGGCGGTGGTGCCGTTGCAGGCGGCGAGGAACTTGAGTCCCGAGTAGCGGCTGGAATCCTCGATGCCGTTGCGCGTCTCGTTGGTGAACTTGCAGAAATTCACCTTCCAGGCGTGGGTCGAGAGGCCGAGCATGAAGATGTTGGCGCCGGAGCAGAAGATGCGCTCCTTGCCCGAGGTGACGACCACGCTGCGCACTTCCGGGTGTTCGAATCGCACGCGCTGCAGGGCGTCGTGCAGCTCCATGTCCACGCCGAGGTCGTAGGAGTTGAGCTTGAGCTTGTAGCCGGGCTTGATGCCGCCATCCTCGTTGATGTTGAGCGTCAGCGTGGCGATGGCGCCCTCGCAGGCGAGGCTCCAATGCTTGTACTGGGCGGGGCTGGTGTCGTAGGTGATCACGGGCTTGACGGCTTCGGGGCTGTTCATGTGGCTCTCCGTTATGGGTTCTCTGTGGGTGTGGCTAGGGGTTGGGGGTGACGGTGTTTCTCAATTGGGTGAGGCATTCCTCCGGCGTGCGGCCGGTGGTGTCGAGCGTGAAATCGGCCTTGCTGTACAGCGATTCGCGGGCAACCAGGATGCGGCGCATGTCTTCCATTGCCTCGGCACTGCCTTCCATGGGGCGGAAATCGCCCTGGGCGACGACACGCGACATGTGTTCTTCCGGACTGGCCTTGACCCAGACCGTGTAGCAGTTCATCAGCAGCAGGTTGAAGGTCTCGGCTTCAGAGACGATGCCGCCGCCGACGGTGATTACCGCGGCTTCGTGTTGGGCGACGATGTTCTCCAGGCAGCGACGTTCGAGGCGGCGGAAGCCGGGCTGGCCGTAGAGCATGAAGATTTCGTTGAGCGGCATGCCGGCCTCGGCCTCGATCGCGTTGTTGAGCTCGACGAAGGGCAGTTCGAGCTCGGTGGCCAGTGCCCGACCCAGGGTGGACTTGCCGGCGCCGCGCAAGCCGACCAGGGCGATGCGGCGGCGGCGCGCGGCATCCTCGCTGCCGAAGTCGCGCATCAGGCGCAGCATGGCGTCTTCCATGCGGGCGGGCGAGAGCTGTTCGAGGAAGCGGGCGATCAGGCGCGATTCATTCGAGCCCTGTTGCGATTCGATCAATTCCATCAGCGAGATCCCCAGGGCATGGGCGACATGGCGCAGGACCATGATCGAGGGATTGGTCTCGCCGCTTTCGACCTGCGCCAGGTAGCGCTCCGACACCGCCGAGCTTAGCGCCAGCGCCTTGCGCGACATGCCGCGCCTGGCCCGCGCCTCACGCACGCGGTTGCCCAGTGCCGCGATGAATTCGGCATCGGCGGCCTCGTCGTGGAGGGCCGGGGTGGCGGTGGTTTGGGCCTTGGTCGTGGTATCCATTTGTTTGTCCCTCACTTGCGGTGAAGTGACGGTACAGGCACTATAGTGCATCAATTTGATAAAAGTCAACTGTTTTTAATTTTAGCAAACGCTAATTTACCATACAAAACACAATAACTCGTTATAAAACATTAAGTAATGCTGCTTGGCGTACTGCGGCACAATAATGCATGACGCTATTGACAGGGTGGTTTTCGGCGTACATACTCGCTCCAGGTTGTGCAGTATGGTTCAGACAAGGAACAATAGTTCCTACCTTATCAAGACGGATCGATCTGCGGCGACCCTCGCGGCGGATGGACAACAAAGGAGGCAGCAATGGCTGATGGATTGTTCGACCAGTTCAAGGACTGGTATGAGAAGCGCCACGACTACGCCCGCGACTGGAAAGCGCGTACCGGCGGCCAGGTGGTGGCCACGATGTGTACCTATACCGCGGAAGAGCTGCTGATCGCCGCCGGCATGCTGCCGGTGCGCGTGCTGGGCGCCCACGAACCGCAGAACGTCACCGAGCCCCATATCTTCGGCATGTTCTGTCCCTTCTGCCGCGATTCCCTGGCCCAGGGCCTGCTCGGCCGCTTCGATTATGCCGAGGGTGTGACCCTGACCCAGTCCTGCATCCAGTACCGCCAGACCTTCAGCTCCTGGCGCAGCAACGTGCCCAGCGTCAAGTGGGACTACTACGTGCCCATGCCCAACGACGTGCAAAGCCCGCATGCCAGAAAGGCCCACTACGCCGAAATCCAGGCCTTCCGCACCTTCCTCTCGGCGCTCACCGGCAAGGAACTCACGGATGCCATGCTGCACGAAGCCACCGACGTGGTCGACGAGAACCGCCGCCTCTTGCGCCAGCTCTTCGACTACCGCAAGGAAGCCAACCCCAAGGTCACCGGCGTCGAAGCCCTGTATGCCTCGCTCACCGCCCAGTTCGTGGACAAGAAGGAACACAACGAGCAACTGAAGAAGGTGCTCGCCGCCCTGCCCAGCCGCCCGATGGACCGCAAGGAAGGCGTGCGCTTCATGACCATCGGCTCGGAGAACGACGACGTCGCCTTCATGGCCATGGTCGAGTCGGTCGGTTCCACCATCGTCATCGACGACCAGTGCTCGGGCACCCGCTACTTCTGGAACGAGTCGATGAAGGACGCCGACCCGGTCAAGCGCATCGCCGAGCGCTACTGCGATCGTCCGGCCTGCCCGACCAAGGACTACCCGGCGCACACCCGCTTCGATCATGTGCTGGGTCTGGCCAAGGACTACAACGCGCGCGCCGCGATCTTCCTGCAGCAGAAGTTCTGCGATCCGCACGAGGGCGACTATCCGGACCTCAAGGAGCACCTGGAGAAGAACGGCATCCCGACCCTGTTCCTCGAATTCGACATCACCAACCCCATCGGCCCCTTCCGTATCCGCGTCGAAGCCATGCTCGAGACGCTGAGCGAAGAAGAGCTGTTCTGAGAGAAGGGAGAAAAAGATGAATGCACCGAACAAGTATCCGACCGAGTCCCTCAAGCTGTGGGGCAAGGCCAAGCAACTGCGCGAGCAGTACTACCAGAACTACGCCACCGCCAAGGAGAAGGGCGGCCTGCGCTGGTCCGGCTCGGCCTGGGCGCTGGATGCGATTCCCGCCGGCCTCGGCGACGATGTCTATTCGCTGACCGGCGAGCCCTATGCCGCCGCCGTGGCGCATGACAAGAAGTTCGCCAAGGAATGCATGGATGCCGCCGAGTCGGTCGGTTTTGCCCGCGATCTGTGCTCCTACATGCGCATCTACTGGGGTGGCATGCACCTCGACAAGTATCTCTACGGCGGCAAGTTCCCCAAGCCCGACTTCATCTTCCAGACCCAGATCTGCTGCTCGCACTCGAAGTGGTACCAGCACGTGGCCAAGGTCGAGCAGGTGCCGCAGTTCTATGTCGATGTCGGCGTCGGCCCCTACAAGGACATGAACAAGGACCGCCTCGACTACGTCACCAACCAGTTGCTCGACGGCATCGAGTTCCTCGAAAAGAGCACCGGCCGCAAGTTCGACGACGAGAAGTTCCTCAAGGCGGTCAAGAACGAAATGCGTTCGACCAGCCGCTGGGCCGACATCTGCGCCCTGAACAAGGCCAAGCCGGCGCCGCTGGACGAGAAGACCATGTACTCGCTCTACGTGCTGGCGACCCTGTCGAAGTCCTCGCAATGGTGCGCCGACTTCTACGACGAGTTGTACGAGGAAGTGAAGGATCGCGTCGCGCGCGGCATCGCCGCCGTGCCCAACGAGAAGGCGCGCATGATGTCCGACACCCAGCCGCCCTGGTCCTTCCTCAAGATCTTCCGCTACCTCGAAACCTACGGTGCGGTGTCGATCGGCTCGCTCTACACCTTCGCCCTCGAAGGCATCTGGGAGGACAAGCCGGACGGCAGCTGGGGCGGCCGCAGCCTGCCCTGGGAGAAGGGCATCGAGATGAATACCCGCGAGCAGATCGCCCGCCTGTATGCCGACTGGAACCTCTCCAAGCCGCAGTGGCAGCACTTCTTCGATCCGCGCCTGAAGACCGAGATGATGCTGCGCATCGTCAAGGAGTGGCAGGTCGATGGCGTCATGCTGCACCTGAATCGCGGCTGCGAAGGCCTGTCGATGGGCATCATGGAAAACCGCGGCGGCATCGCCAAGGCGGGGGTGCCGATCATGACCTTCGAAGGCAACATGGGCGACGAGCGCGAGTTCGACGAAGTGCGCACCCAGGCCCGCGTCGATGCCTTCATGGAACAACTTGGTCTGCGTCGTCAGGCTGCGTAACGCGACACGACGGATCGATTTTCAGGTGATTTCGAGCGCAGCGAGCCAATCAGTAGCCTCCCCGCGAGGGGAGGATGGGAGGGGCGGGCCTTTTTGCCATGCTTCCTCATCGTGTCAGCGCTCACCATTTGGTACTAACGCCAGAATCTAGAGGAGGAAGGAAGCATGATTACCGCTGGAATTGACATGGGCTCGCGCAGCATCAAGGTGGTGCTGGTCGAGGAACTGAAGGTGGATGGCGCGCCGGCTTTGAAGTACGGCGTCAAGAAGTCGCACATCATGATGCCGGGCGACCTGGACCAGGACGTGGCGGCCGACAAGGCCTACAACGAGGCGCTGGCCGCCGCCGGCCTGAAGAAGGAAGACGTCAAGGCCGTATTTGCCACGGGTGCCGGGCGCAAGCAGGTGGCCTTCGCCACCGAGGGCGTTACCGAAATGACCGCTGGCGCCAAGGGCGCGAACTTCATGTTCCCGATGTGCCGCACGGTGGTTGATGTTGGTGCCGAAGAAGGTCGCGGCATGAAGACCGACGCCGAAGGCAAGGCGGTTGACTTCGCCGGCAACGAGAAGTGCGCCGCGGGCGCCGGCTCGTTTGCCGAGGCGATGAGCCGCGCCCTGCAGATGACGCTGAAAGAATTCGGCGAAGCCAGCCTGAAGTCGGACAAGTCGATTCCGATGAACGCGCAATGCACGGTGTTCGCCGAGTCGGAAGTGGTCTCGCTGATCCATTCCTCGACGCCCAAGAACGACATCGCCAAGGCGGTGCTCGATGCCGTCGCCAGCCGCGTCTGCGCCATGGTGCGCCGCGTCGGCATCGAAGGCGAAGTGGTCCTGATCGGCGGCATGGTGCATAACGCCGGCTTCGTCCAGTCGCTGAAGACGGCGATGGGCGTCGACACCGTGTCCCTGCCCGACATGCCCGAGTACATCAGCGCGCTGGGTTGCGCCCTGATCGCCGCCGAACGTCAGCACTGATACCAGGAGAGAGAACATGAATGCAGAAGTGAAAGCCGATACGCTCCCCGAGAAGAAGGAATTCTGGCGCTGGCAGGAAAACGTCTGGGTCGATGAGAGCAAGGACTGGAAGAGCGCCAAGATCATCACCTGCGGCATCGACGTCGGTTCCGTGTCGTCCCAGGCCGTGCTGGTGGTGGATGGCGAACTGTATGGCTACAACAGCATGCGCACCGGCAACAACTCGCCGGATTCGGCGAAGAATGCGCTCGCCGGCGTGATGGACAAGTGCGGCATGAAGCTGGAGGACATCCACTTCGTGGTCGGCACCGGCTACGGCCGGGTCAACGTGCCCTTCGCCCACAAGGCCATCACCGAGATCGCCTGCCATGCCCGCGGCGCCAACTACATGGGCGGCAACGGCGTGCGCACCATCCTCGACATGGGCGGCCAGGACTGCAAGGCCATCCACTGCGATGACAAGGGCAAGGTCACCAACTTCCTGATGAACGACAAGTGCGCCGCCGGTACCGGCCGCGGCATGGAAGTCATCTCCGACCTGATGCAGATCCCGATCGCCGAACTCGGTCCGCGCTCCTTCGACATCGACAGCGACGTGGAAGCCGTTTCGTCGGTTTGCGTGGTGTTCGCCAAGTCCGAAGCGCTGGGCCTGCTCAAGGCCGGCTACACCAAGAACAAGGTGATCGCCGCCTACTGCCAGGCCATGGCGGAGCGCGTAGTATCCCTGCTGGAGCGCATCGGCGTGGAAGAGGGGTTCTTCATCACCGGCGGCATCGCCAAGAATCCCGGCGTGGTCAAGCGCATCGAGAAGCTGCTCGGCATCAAGGCCATGGACACCAAGATCGACAGCCAGATCGCCGGTGCCCTGGGTGCCGCCCTCTTCGGCTACACGCTGCAATCGAAGAAGGCCGCTGCCTGATAGCTTGACGGGGTGGCCGGCGCAAGCCGGCTGCCGACGCGACCAGACCTGAAGGGAAACGAAATGATCGCCAACTACGGTTACAAGGACGGCTCGGGCGAGTACTACATCAGCATCGACACCGACAAGTGCATCGGCTGTACCGCCGATCGCGCCTGCCTCACGGCCTGTCCGAAGCTGATGTTCGAGATCATCACCGACGACTACGACGACGAGGTGGCCTGGGTCAAGAAGCCCAACTGCCGCACGCTGGCGTATGACTGCGCGGACTGCAAGCCGTCGGCGGGCTATACCAGCCTGCCCTGCATGACTGCCTGCACGCCGGGCGCCATCAAGCATTCGTGGTGAACGGGGTGATTCCCATGACAACGACCAGGCGCGTGATCCCGATCGCACAGGCCAAGACGGTCAGTCCGGAAGACGCCTTGCTCCGCGACGGCTGGAAGCGCCAGACCACGATCGGCGAGCCGCGCCTGTCGGAGATCGTCAAGAACTACAAGGCAATGGGCTTCGAAGTCCATGTCGAGGAGTACAAGACGGAAGGCGAGGGCTGCAACACCTGCTTCGACGCCGGCCAGGAAATGGGAATGAGCTACGGCACGGTCTATGTCCGCAAATCGGACAAGGCTGCCGCAGACGATGAATTGTTCGAGGATTAGGCGCGCCACCGGCGTCGCCGACACACACCAGGAGGAATGAAATGCCAGATCAGAAACGAGTCATGCGCGTGCTGCGCCAGAGCGACCTGGAAGCCATCGTCGCCATCGACGCCTTCGCCACCGGCGAGCCGCGCCAGGAATACTACGAGCGCAAGATCGCCGGAATTCTCAACCGCGCCGCCAACATCAACACCTCCATCGTCTGCGAAGTCGATGGCAAGGTGGTCGGCTTCATCATGGGTTATGTGTTCTTCGGCGAGTTCGGCATTGCCGACAGCACCGCGACCATCGACACCCTGGGCGTGCATCCCGACTTCCGCAATTTCGGCGTCGCCGCCGAGATGCTCGACCAGTTCATGATGAACATGAAGGCGGCCGGCGTGAAGAAGGTCTACACCCTGGTGAACTGGAGCGACTTCGCGCTGGAGAAGTTCTTCTCGCGCAACAAGTTCGTGCCTTCCAAGCGCATCAACCTGGAATACGAGTTGCCTTGATCCGCCGGGGCGCGGCTCTGCCATGTGGATCGACACCCACTGTCACACGAAGTTCTCGTACGACAACTGGCTCGAACCGCTGGACCTGATACGCCGCGCCAAGGCGCTGGGACTCGACGGAGCGGTGATCACCGAGCACTATTCCTACGAGGCCTCGGCGCCGGTGGAACAGGTGGGCCGCGACGAAGGCTTCCTGATCCTGCGCGGGGTGGAAATCGCGACGGACAAGGGGCATCTGCTGGCCTACGGAGTGGAAGACGACGGCTGGAACATCTGGGGGCGCGACAGCTACCTGCCGCTGGAGGAGGTCATCGAGCGCATCAACGAGCTCGGCGGCATCTGCGCCCCGGCCCATCCCTTCCGCAACGTGGGGCTGGCCAGCCTGATGGAAGGCCTGCTGGAACTGAAGGACATTGCCGCCGTGGAATCGCACAACGGCGTCAATGCGGACAGCGACAACGAGCTGGCGATCAGCGCCTCGACGCATCTGGGCCTGCCGACCCTGGGCGGCAGCGATTGCCACAAGACGCCGGCCGTGGGGCGTTGCGCGACGGAGTTTTTGCAGCCGGTGCATGACATGGCGAGCTTCATCGCCGCGGTGAGGGCCGGTGCCTGCCGCGGCGCGTATTACCCCGGATATCGGGCGCTGTAGCGGTACAAACCGAAAGTCGGCGCTGGCGACACGGCGACAGAACAACGCGACGCAGCAGCAGGAGGAGCGGACATGAACGCGGTGCAGGAAATCAAGTGGTGGAAGGCGGCCCGTCCCAAGGACATGGGCGAGTTCGGTGCGACCGTATCCATACACATCGACTGCAACAAGATCGAGGTGCCGGCCGGTGCCTCCGTGCTCAATGCCGCGACCAATGCCGGCGTGTACATCCCGGCACTGTGCGCCCATCCCGACCTGCCGCCGGCCATGCAGCGCGGCGCCGGCGGTGCCGGTTGCAACCTGTGCATGATCGAACTGGAAGGCGAGCCGGGCATGCGCAAGGCCTGTTCGACCACCGTGGTCGAGGGCATGCGCGTCACCACCAAGTCGGAAAAGATTTTCAAGTCGCGCCAGGAAAGCCTGGCCAAGATCCTCGGCCCACATCCGCACGTCTGCCTGACCTGCCCGCAGCGCGACGGCTGTTCGCGCACCACCTGTTCCTTCGGCAACCCGCCCGAGACGCGCTGTTGCGACATCTTCCCCACCTGCGAACTGCGCAAGATCGCCGATTTCGTCGGCATCCCCGGCACCACGCCCGGCTACAAGCCGGCCAGCCTGCCGGTGATCAAGGACGAGCCCTTCTTCGACCGCGACTACAACCTGTGCATCGACTGCCGGCGCTGTCTCACCGCCTGCAACGACATCCGCGGCGTCGGCTGCCTGGAGGTCAAGGAAGTCGAAACCCCTCAGGGCAAGCGGACTTACGTCGGCACCATCGCCGCAACCCTGGTCGATTCCGGCTGCAAGTTCTGCCAGGCCTGCGTCACCGTCTGCCCCACCGGCGCCCTGACCGACCGCACGCTCGACCCGGCGAAGCGCGAAGAATCCATGGTGCCCTGCAAGAGTGCCTGCCCGGCCGGCATCGACGTGCCGCGCTACGTGCAGCTCGCCGCCGAGGGCAAGTACGGCGAGGCGATCGCCGTGGTGCGCGAGAAGCTGCCCTTCCCGGGCATCGTCGGCCGTGCCTGCTTCGCCATGTGCGAGGCCGCCTGCCGCCGCGGCAAGCTCGACGATCCGCTGTCGATCCGCACCCTGAAGCGCGTCGCCGACGACAACGACACCGGGCTGTGGCGCCAGCATTCCAAACAACTCCCGCCCAGCGGACGCAAGGCCGCCGTGATCGGCGCCGGCCCGGCCGGACTGACCGTCGCCTATTACCTGGCGAAGAAAGGCCATGCCGTCACCGTGTTCGATGCCCAGCCGTCTTCCGGCGGCATGGCGCGCTACGGCATTCCTTCGTATCGCGTGCCCGGCGAAGTCATCGACCGCGAAGTCGGCGAGGTGGAAAAGCTCGGCGTCAGGTTCCAGTACGACACACGCATCGAGAACATGGACGAACTCTTCGCCCAGGGCTACGAGGCGGCCTTTATCGGCATCGGCTGCCAGGGCGGCGACAAGCTCGGCATCCCCGGCGACGACCTCGATGGCGTGGTCGACAGCCCGACCTATCTGCGCGCCGCGACCATGGGCCTGGTGAATACGCCCGACGGCATCCAGGTCGGCGAGAAGGTGGCGGTGATCGGTGGCGGCAACGTGGCGACCGACAATGCGCGTTCCTCGCTGCGCTACGGCGCATCGGTCGATATGGTGTATCGGCGCACCAAGGAGGAAATGCCGGCGCGCGACGAGGAATTCGACGGCTGCGTCGAGGAGGGAGTGAACATCCGCTACCTGCTGGCGCCGAAGAGGATCGAGGCAGGCAATGGTCACGCTGGCGGCCATCGCCTGAACATCACCTATTCGAAGATGCAGCTGGGCGAGCCCGACGCCTCCGGCCGCCGCCGTCCGGTGGATACCGGCGAGGAAGTCACCGAAGGCGTGGACCTGGTGGTCGCCGCCGTCGGCCAGCATCCCAACAAGTTCGAGGGCTTCGGCGTCGAGACCGACAAGAAGGGCCGCATCATCGTCCGCGCCGATTCGATGCTGACCAGCCGGCCCAGGGTCTATGCCGGCGGCGACGCCGTGCTCGGCCCTTCGACCCTGATCGAATCCATCGCCCAGGGCCGCGTCGCGGCCGGCGCCATGGACAAGCTCTTGGGCGGCGACGGCGACATCGAGGAAAAGCTGTTGCGCGACGGTTGGGAAACCGATCCGAAGATCGGCCGCGACGAAGGCTTCAACAGGATCCGCAAGTTCCACCCCATCATGCTGGCGCCCGCGCAACGCGCCAACTGGGACGAGGTCGAGAAGGGTTTCGACGATGCCACGGCGCGAGCCGAAGCGGCGCGCTGCTTCAAGTGCAACCTGGCGCCGACCATCGTCGATGCGCCGCTGCCGCCCGAATCCTGGCTGGGCCTCGATGCCGCGACCGTCGCCGCCGTGACCACCGAGTCCGGCGTGTATCAGCTGCTGGATGGCGACAAGAAGGTGCTGGCGATCAAGGGCGTCGAGAACCTGCGCGAGGGGTTGGAGGCCATGCTCGACAAGGCGGAGATCGCCCCATATTTCACGGTCGAGGAAGCGCCCTTCTTCAGCCAGCGCGAAAACCAGTTGGTGCAGGCCTACATGCAGCAGCACGGCAGCATGCCGCCCGGGGTCGGAGCGGACGAGATGGACGATCTGTTCTGATGGGCACCGTGATCGATTTCTACACCGCGCGGCCGTTGCCATCTGTCGCCCCGGCCGAGGCGCGCTGCCGCTGCACGCTCTGCGGCGCCGACTTGTGGCACATCAGCGCTTCGGGCGAGGTGTGCTGCGCCGACTGCGAGACCGTCTGTCCCTACCGCTTGCAAAGCGACCCGGAGCAAAAGTCGGCGCTGGCGGGACGGCGCCGCGCCGAATGCTCGCTGGCCGACAACGAAAAGGAGAACCACTGAACATGGCTGATTTCAAATTCATCGCTTACGACGACCAGGGCGAGGTGCTGCGCATCGCGATCAACCGTCCGCCCTACAACGTGCTCGACATCGCCACCATGGAGGAGATGAATACCGCGCTCGACATGGCGATGTCCAACAAGACCGCCAAAGTGCTGGTAATCACCGGCAACGGCGACAAGACCTTCTCGTCGGGTGTCGATGTGATGGACCACACGCCGGACAAGGTGGTGAAGATGATCGACGTTTTCCATGGCCTCTTGAAGCGCCTGATGCTGGTGCCGATCCCGACCGTGGCCGTGGTCAATGGCCCGGCGCTGGGCGGCGGCTGCGAACTGGCCATCGCCTGCGACATGGTGCTGGCCTCGGAAAAGGCCAAGTTCGGCCAGCCCGAGATCAAGCTCGGTGTTTTCCCGCCGATCGCCGCCATCCTGCTGCCGCGCCAGGTGCCGATGACCAAGGTCATGGAACTGCTGCTCGGCGGCGGCATCATCGACGCCAAGGAGGCGCATCGCATCGGCATGGTGAATGCCGTGTTTGCGCCGGAGAGCTTCGCCGCCGACTGCGCGAAGTACCTGGAGCAATTCACCACGCTGTCGCGCGTGGCCCTGCTGCATACCAAGAAAGCGGTCAAGGAAGCGGCCACCCGGCCTTTCTACGAAGCGTTGCACCACGTCGAACACCACTACCTGCATGAGCTGATGGCCACCGAGGATGCGGTGGAAGGACTCAACAGCTTCATGGAAAAGCGCAAGCCCGTCTGGAAAAACAAATAAGGAAATGACGATGATTCCAAGCACCATCAAGACCTGGCAGATGACCGTGCCGGGCACGCTGACCAAGACCGAGATCCCGGTGCCGCAATTGCAGGCCGGCGAAGTTCTCGTTGAAGTCAAAGGCTGCGGCGTTTGCCACACCGACCTGTCCTATTTCTACATGGGCGTGCGCACCGATCAGCCGCCGCCGCTGTCGCTGGGCCACGAGATTTCCGGCGTGGTCGTGGCTGCTCATGAGTCAACTGCGGCCGGCATGATCGGCAAGGAAGTCATCATTCCCGCTGTCCTGCCCTGCAACAAGTGCGAGCTGTGCAAGACCGGGCGCGGCAACCGTTGCCTGGCGCAAAAGATGCCAGGCAATTCAATGGGCATCTACGGCGGTTTCTCCAGCCACATTCCGGTGCCGGCGGCCGACCTGTGCGTCGTCGGCAATCGCGGCAACGTGCCGCTGGAACATCTCTCGGTGATCGCCGACGCGGTGACCACGCCCTACCAGGCGGCGCGTCGTGCCCGCCTCGCGGCCGGCGATCGCGTCATCGTCATCGGCGCCGCCGGCGGCGTCGGCAGCTTCATGACCCAGGTGGCCAAGGGCATGGGCGCGGCGGCGGTGATCGGCATCGATATCAACGAGGAAAAGCTGGAGTTCATGAAGGGCTACGGCGCCGACTTCACCATCAATCCGCGCGGCAAGACCGCCAAGGAAGTCAAGGAAGCCTTCAAGGCGTATTGCAAGGAGAAGGGTCTGCCGTCGAACTACGGCTGGAAGATCTTCGAGGTGACCGGCACCAAGCCCGGCCAGGAACTGGCGCTGTCGCTGCTGTCCTTCACCGGCATGCTGATGGTGGTCGGCTACGGCACCGACGAGACCAGCTACATGCTGTCCAAGCTGATGGCCTTCGATGCCGAACTGATCGGCACCTGGGGCTGCCCGCCGGAGTTCTACCCGCAAGTGCTGGAGATGTGCCTCGACGGCCGCATCAATCTCGGCCCCTTCGTCGAGACGCGGCCGATGAGCCAGATCGAGCAGGTGTTCGACGAGGCCCACCACGGCAAGCTCAAGCGGCGGGTGATCCTGACCCCCGATTTCTGACAGCGGCACAACAAACGCCCATTGCTTCGATGAGCCACACCGAACAATGAAACAAGTCACTCTCGTACTGCAGGGGGCTGAAAAATTGGCCCCCCACCCCCATCCCCGCCCCAAGGCGGGGCTATCAATCAGCTCGCTGCGCTCGATATCACCAGCGGCGTATGCAACTGTTTCACGTTAAGCGAATTCACAGAGGAGAATCAACATGGCTTTGGAATGGCTACGCAGGGAAAACGATCTCAAGGATCACCAGCTCATCGACAACTCGCACTTCGGTGGCGACGCGCCCACGGTGATCTACGAAGAGCGTCCGGTGCTGGACGACAAGGGTGCCGCCGTTGCCGGCCTTTACTCCGCCTGGATCTGGCTCAACAATCCGACCCAGTACAACTCCTACACCACCGACATGGTCAAGGGCGTGATCGCCGGCATGCAGCGCGCATCGAGCGACCGCAAGATCGTCGCCGTGGTATTCACCGCCGTCGGCGACAAGGCCTTCTGTACCGGCGGCAATACCGCCGAGTACGCCTCCTACTATTCCAAGCGCCCCAACGAGTACGGCGAGTACATGGACCTGTTCAACGCCATGGTCGACGGGATACTGAACTGCAAGAAGCCGGTGATCTGCCGCGTCAATGGCATGCGCGTCGCCGGCGGCCAGGAAATCGGCATGGCCACCGACATCACGGTGACCTCGGACCTGGCCGTGTTCGGCCAGGCCGGGCCGAAGCATGGTTCGGCACCGGTGGGCGGTTCGACCGACTTCCTGCCCTGGTTCCTGTCGATGGAAGACGCGATGTACAACTGCATCTCCTGCGAGACCTGGAGCGCCTACAAGATGAAGTCCAAGGGCCTCGTCACCAAGGCCGTGCCGGTGCTGAAGAAAGATGGCCAATGGGTCAGAAACCCGCTGGTGCGTACCGATACCTTCGTCGATGACGGCGAGATCGTCTATGGCGAACCTGTTGCCGCCGACAAGGTCGCCGCTGCGAAGGCCCTGATGGCCGAGTGCAAGACCGACTTCGAACTGCTCGACGCCGAAGTCAATCGCCTGGTGTGGAAGTTCGCCAACCTGTTCCCCAACTGCCTGATCAACTCGATCGACGGCATCCGCGGCAAGAAGAAGTTCTTCTGGGACCAGATGAAGCTGCCGAACCGCCACTGGCTCGCCGCCAACATGAACCACGAAGCCTGGCTGGGCTTCAATGCCTTCGACGCCAAGAAGCCGACCGGCAAGGACGTCATCGACTTCATCAAGTTCCGCCAGCTGGTGGCCGAAGGCGCGCTGTTCGACGACAAGTTCGCCGAGCAAGTGATGGCCAAGCCGAAGGGCTGATCGTGCAACTCAAGGATCGCGTTGCCATCGTCACCGGCGCCGGGCAGGGCATCGGCGCCTGTGTCGCCACCGCCTATGCCCGCGAGGGTGCCAGGGTGGCGGTGGTGGACATGAACGGCGAGGCGGCCGAGAAGGTCGCTGCGGCAATAGTCGGCGCTGGCGGGACGGCGATCGGCGTGGCCTGCGACGTCTCGAACCGCGAGCAGGTCGAGGCCATGGCGGTGAAGGTCAGCGCCGCCTGGGGGCGCATCGACATCCTGGTGAACAACGCCGGGATCACGCGCACGGCGATGCTGCACAAGATGACGCCGGAGCAGTGGAACCAGGTCATCGCCGTGCATCTCACCGGCGCCATGAACTGCCTGCAGGCCGTGGTTGGCGGCATGATCGAGAGGAAGTACGGGCGCATCATCTACGTCACCTCGGCCGCCGGAGTGCTCGGCACCATCGGCCAGATCAACTACAGCGCGGCAAAGGCCGGTATCCTCGGCATGACCAAGAGCACGGCGAAGGAGCTGGCGCGCTACAACATCACCGCCAACGCCATTGCTCCGGGGGCGGCGACGCCGATGACCGAGGTGATCCGCACCGACGAGAAGTTCAAGGACAAGTACCTCGACCGCATTCCCCTGGGTCGCTGGGCCGAGCCGGAGGAGATTGCGCCGGTGTTCCTGTTCTTCGCTTCGGACGCATCGGCCTATGTCACCGGGCAGATTCTGGCCGCAGACGGCGGCATGACGATTCACTGAAATGCCAACCAATTCATAGAACACTTACGGAAGGAAACGCGATGGCCGGCAAGGCAAGTTTCAACTGGGAAGACCCGCTGCTGCTCGACACGCAGCTCACCGAGGACGAGCGCATGGTGCGCGATGCGGCCGCCGCCTATGCCCAGGACAAACTGGCGCCGCGCGTGCTGGAGGCCTTCCGCAAGGAGCAGACCGACCCGGCCATTTTCCGCGAGATGGGCGATCTGGGCCTGCTCGGCACCACGATTCCCGAGGCCTACGGCGGCGCCGGCCTCAACTACGTTTGCTATGGCCTTGCCGCGCGGGAAGTGGAGCGCGTCGATTCCGGCTATCGCTCGATGATGAGCGTGCAGTCCTCGCTGGTGATGGTGCCGATCAACGAGTTCGGCAACGAGGCGACCAAGCAGAAATACCTGCCCCGGCTTGCCACCGGCGAGCTGATCGGCTGCTTCGGCCTGACCGAGCCCAACCACGGCTCCGACCCCGGCTCCATGGTCACCCGCGCGCGCGCCGTGCCGGGCGGCTACAGCCTGTCGGGTTCCAAGATGTGGATCACCAACAGCCCGATCGCCGACGTCTTCGTGGTATGGGCCAAGGACGACGGCGGCCAGATCCGCGGCTTCGTGCTGGAGAAAGGCTGGAAGGGCCTCTCCGCCCCGGCGATCCACGGCAAGGTCGGACTGCGTGCCTCGATCACCGGCGAGATCGTCATGGACGAGGTGTTCTGCCCGGAGGAAAACGCCTTCCCGGACGTGCGCGGCCTGAAGGGCCCGTTCACCTGCCTCAATTCCGCCCGCTACGGCATCGCCTGGGGCGCGCTGGGCGCCGCCGAGTTCTGCTGGCACACCGCGCGCCAATACACCCTGGACCGCAAGCAGTTCGGCCGCCCGCTGGCCGCCAACCAGTTGATCCAGTGGAAGCTGGCCGAAATGCAGACCGAGATCACGCTGGGTCTGCAAGGCTGCCTGCGCCTGGGCCGCATGAAGGACGAAGGCACGGCGGCGGTGGAGATCACTTCGATCATGAAGCGCAACTCCTGCGGCAAGGCGCTGGTCGTCGCCCGCATGGCGCGCGACATGCTCGGCGGCAACGGCATCTCGGACGAGTTCGGCGTGATCCGCCATGTGGTCAACCTCGAAGTGGTGAATACCTACGAGGGTACGCACGATGTCCACGCCCTGATCCTCGGTCGCGCCCAGACCGGCATCCCGGCGTTTTCCTGAATCCCGAGGGCCGGGCTCAGGGGCTTTTGTTCAAATTCGCTTTTCGTTTCTGGATTTCGATGCGGGAAGCGTGTAGTCTTTTCTCAGGGAGATGTGTCATCGACCGAAGGCTTTGCGGCTTTCGGTCCCATGACGTCAAAATTCAAATCGATATCCGTTCGAACGCGTGTGAAAAAGGCATTGCTGCTTTCCTTCGTCGTGGTGTTCGGCTTGCTGCATGCGGCAGTGGCCCGATCGGATGAGGCGCGCGTGGCCCTGATCATCGGCAATTCCAATTACAAGCTGGCTCCCCTGTCGAACCCCGCCAACGACGCGGCCGACCTTGCCCATGCGCTGGAACGCAAGGGATTCAAGGTCCTGGTGCGGGAAAACATCAGCGAACGGGGCCTGAAGGAGGCTGTTGAAACCTTCAGCAACCATCTGCGCAAGGGCGGTGTCGGCCTGTTTTTCTTTGCCGGGCATGGCATTCAGCTCAAGGAACAGAACTTCCTGATCCCGATCGACGTCGGTTTCGACAACGAAGCCGATATCGCCTTCAAGTCGGTGAGCGCGGAATACGTGCTCTCGCGCATGGCGGAAGCGGGAAACCGGGTTAACGTGGTGATCCTCGACGCCTGTCGCAACAACCCGTTTCAGCAGGCCAAGCGGTCGATTTCCAGGGGCCTTGGCGTAATGAACGTCGGCCGTGCCGAGCGCGGAACCTTCATTGCCTATGCAACTTCGCCAGGGGCGACGGCCGCCGACGGCGAGGGCCGCAACGGACTGTATACGAAGTATCTGCTTCAATCGCTGGATGTCGAGGATAGCGATATCGACAAGGTCTTCGGCCGCGTGCGCGGCGCCGTGGTACAGGAAACGAATGGCGACCAGGTGCCCTGGATTTCCAGCTCGATGGTGGGCAGTTTCTATTTCGATCCTGTGCAAGACCAGGCGGCGGCGCGGGCGCCCCTTGCCGTGCTGAAATCCGGCACGGAGGCCGATCAGGAACAAGCTATCGTCAAATACGATCCGGTGCAGGAAAGGGCCTTCTGGGAGCGCATCAAGGACAGCAGGAACGCCGCCGATTTCAAGGCCTATCTCGAACGTTTCTCATCCGGGCCGCGTGCCGCGTATGCGCGTTGGGTGATGCAGAAGTATGGTGCCGGGGCGCCGACCGAAGTAGCTTCGCTGGCGCCGACGCAGAGCCCGATCGCGGCGCCGGCTACCCTACCGGTTCCGCCCAGGCTGGAACCGGCGCCGACGATTTCGTCGGGCATTGCCGGCAGCTCAAGAACGGGTAGCCCCGACTTGCCTGTGCCGGGCACCGAATTCCGCGATTGCCCGGAATGTCCGCAGATGGTCACGCTTCCGGCCGGAAACTTTGTCATGGGCAGCAGCGACAACGATCTTCTGGCGGAACCGGATGAACTGCCGGCGCGCCGAGTCCAGGTTACCGCGCCCTTCGCGATCGGAAAATTCGAGGTCACCCGGAGCCAATACGGCGCGTTCGTCAAAGAAACCGGTCGCAGCCTTCCCGCCGGATGCAATTCGACGCGGAGCGGACGCTTTCTCAACAATCCGAAGGCAAACTGGCAAAACCCCGGATTCCAGCAGTTGGATGCCGAGCCCGTTGTCTGCGTCAGTTGGGATGACGCCCAGGCCTATGTCGCCTGGCTGAGCCGGAAAACCGGCAAGCCCTACCGCCTGCCCAGCGAGGCCGAATGGGAATATGCGGCGCGGGGCGGTACCACGGGCAGCCGTTATTGGGCGGATGGCTCAGCGGCCACGGCCTGCAAATATGCCAGCGTTGCCGACAGTGCTTTCAAGGCAACGGCTCGCGGCATGCAGTCGTTCCCCTGTGCCGACGGATATGCGCACACCGCGCCGGTCGGTCGCTTTCCACCGAATGCCTACGGCTTGCACGACATGCTCGGCAACGTTTGGGAATGGGTCGAGGATTGCTGGAACCAGGGATATGGCGGAGCCTCCGCACAGACGGAAGCGCGTTCCACCGGCAGCTGCGATATTCGCGTATTTCGCGGCGGTGCCTGGAACAGCAAGCCGGGAACGGTGCGCGCGGCCTATCGGGATCGCGATACCAGGGATGAGCGCCACGAGAATCTTGGTTTTCGGGTTGCCCGACATTGAATTACCGGCCCGCGGGCCGATCAACATGACATCCGCCGCAGGGCGGAGGAGGAGAACGACATGCCAGAATTGAGTTCCGCCGACCACGGCGCCTCGCCCCCGAGAGTAAGCATCCCGCGCCAGTTCAACGCCGCCTGGGACCTGATCCAGCGCAACCTGAAGGCAGGCAGAGCGAACAAGCCGGCCTTCATCGACGACGCCGGCAGTTACAGCTATGGCGATCTGGCCGAGCGCGTCAATCGCTTCGGCAACGTGCTGGCGGGCCTGGGCATGCAGCAGGAGGAGCGCATCATGCTCTGCCTGCTCGACACCATCGACTTCCCGACCGCCTTCCTCGGCAGCATCCAGGCCGGCATCGTGCCCATCGCCGCCAACACGCTGCTGACCGCGAAGGACTATGACTTCATGCTCGGCGATTCGCGCGCCCGTACCCTGGTGGTGTCCGAGGCCCTGTGGCCGGCCTTCGAAGGCATCGTCGGCAAGCATCCGACGCTGAAGAACGTCGTCGTCTCGGGCAAGGACGGCAAGGGCCGGCTGCTGATGAGCGATCTGATGGCCGGGGCCGCGACCAGCTTCGAGCCGGCCGACACGACCTGCGACGATTTCTGCTTCTGGCTTTACTCCTCGGGTTCCACCGGCACGCCCAAGGGCACGGTGCATCTGCATTCCCACCTGATCCAGACCGCCGAGCTGTATGGCGTCGGCGTGCTCGGCATCAAGGAAATCGACCTGGTGTTTTCGGCAGCCAAGCTGTTCTTCGCCTACGGCCTGGGGAATGGCCTGACCTTTCCGATGGCGGTCGGCGCGACGGCCGTGCTGATGGCGGAGCGGCCGACGCCGCAAGCCGTGTTCCAGCGCCTGCGCAAGCACGACCCGACCATCTTCTACGGTGTGCCGACGCTCTATGCCGCCCTGCTGGCGAGCCCGGAGATGCCCAGGCGCGGCGAACTTTCCAGGCTTCGCGTGTGCACCTCGGCGGGCGAGGCGCTGCCGGCGGACATCGGCAAGCGCTGGACCGAGACCCTGGGCGTGGAAATCCTCGACGGCATCGGCTCGACCGAGATGCTGCACATCTTCCTTTCCAATCGCGCCGGCGAAGTGCGCTACGGCACCACGGGCAAGCCGGTGCCGGGCTACGAGATCAGGCTCATCGGCGAGGACGGCAACCTGGTGCCGAAGGGCGAGATCGGCGAACTGCAGATCAGGGGCCCGAGTGCGGCGGCCTTGTACTGGAACAACCGCGAGAAGTCGCGCCATACCTTCATGGGCGACTGGACGCGCAGCGGCGACAAGTACATCGAGATCGACGACGGCTTCTACCAGTACTGCGGCCGCTCCGACGACATGCTCAAGGTTTCCGGCATCTACGTCTCGCCCTTCGAGGTCGAGGCGGCGCTGATGACCCATCCGGACATCCTCGAAGCCGCCGTGGTCGCGCATGCCGATACCGACGAGCTGATCAAGCCCAAGGCCTACGTGGTGCTCAAGCAGGGCATCGAGGGCTCGGATGCCTTGAAGGAGGCGCTGAAAGTCCACGTCAAGGAAAAACTGGCACCCTACAAGTACCCGCGCTGGATCGAGTTCGTCGCCGAGCTGCCGAAGACGGCGACCGGCAAGATCCAGCGCTTCAAGCTGCGTTGAGCCGCTGGCCCGGACATCGCCATGCGCGTCCTGATCATCGAGGACGACCTCGACATCGCCGGCAACCTCTATGAGTTCCTCGAGGGGCGCGGCAACGTCGTCGATCTGGCGCGCGACGGCGTCACCGGCATGCACCTCGCCGTGTCCGGGGATTTCGATGCCATCGTGCTCGACCTCGGCCTGCCCGGGGTCGACGGCCTCGGCCTGTGCCGCAAGCTGCGCCGCGAGGCCAAGCAGGACGTTCCGGTGTTGATACTCACCGCGCGCGACCTGCTCGACGACAAGCTGGCGGCCTTCGATTCCGGCGCCGACGACTACCTGGTCAAGCCCTTCGCCCTGCGCGAAGTCGAGGCGCGACTCAACGCGCTGGTGGTGCGGCGACGCGGGCGGGTGGTGAACAAGCGCCTGCGCTACGAGGCGATCGAGTACGACCCGGACAACCTCGCGGTGACGGTGGACGGGCGCTCGGTGCATCTGTCGCGCAAGTGCCTGCGCCTGCTGGAGATGCTGATCGCCTCGCCGCACCGCGTATTCACCCGTGCCGAACTGGAGCGCGAACTGTGGGGCGACGAGCACCCGCAAAGCGATTCCCTGCGCAGCCACATGCACATGCTGCGCCGCGCCCTGACCGATGTCCGTGGCAATGCGCCGATCGAGACCGTGCATGGCGTTGGCTACCGATTTGCGGTGATCGATGGCCGTCAGGCATAGCCTGCGCCTCAAGTTCGCGCTGAGCTTCGCCCTGGCGGGCCTGGTGCTGGTCCTGGTCCATGCCGTCGCCATCCACCAGCTCAATCGCCAGCAGGAAGCCCAACTGATCGACCAGATCGTTTCCGACGAGATGGAAGGCCTGCTCGAACAGTACGAGCGCCAGGGCCGCCTCGACGGCCCGCCGTATCGCGCCCTGCAGCGTTACCAGGTACGTCCGGATACCGAGGCGCTGTCGCTGCGCAAGTGGTTCCGCGCCAGTTGGCTGGTGCAGGGCTTCGTCGCCCGCGACGACGCCGAGCGCGCCGAGCTGCCGGCCGAGCTGCGCGGCCTGGCGCCAGGCTTCCACGATGTCGGGCAGGGAGCCGACCGCTATCGCGTGGAAGTCCGCGAGATCGGCAGCATCGCCTTCGTGGTGGCCTATTCCGTTTCGCTGCACGAAGAGCGCGGGCGGCATTTCACCCGTGCGCTGGCGCTGAGCGCCGCGATCACGGTGCTGGTCACGGTGCTGGTCGGCCTCTGGCTGTCCGGGCGCCTGACGCACCAGATCGTCGATCTCGCGCATCGCGTGCGCCAGCTCGACGGCAAGCATGCCGGCGAGCCGCTCGAAGGCCATTACCCGGAGCGCGAGGTCGCCGAGCTGGCGGCGGCCTTCGACGGCTACCACGAACGTACTGTGCGCCTGCTCCAGCGCGAACGCGCCTTCACCGCGGACGTCAGCCACGAACTGCGCACGCCGCTGACGGCGATCCAGACCACCTGCGAACTGATGCTCGACGACGCCGACCTGTCGGCCAAGGCGCGCAGCCGAGTGGACAAGATTTCCGCCGCCACGACACGGCTCACCGAACTGGTCAACGCCTTCCTGCTGATGGCGCGCGAGGAGGCCGACGGCATCAGCGCCGAGGTGGATCTGCGCGAGTGCATCGCCGAGGCCGCCGAAAGCGTGCGCGAGCGTGCCGAGTCCAAGGGCCTCAAACTGCTGGTCGAGCCGGGCGAGGCGGTGCGACTGCGGGCACCGCGGCGGGCCTTGCAGGTCGTGCTGTCGAACCTGCTGGCGAATGCGGTGAGCTACACCGAGCGCGGCTCGGTGACCCTGAGCAACCGCGGCGGCACGGTGGAGATCAGCGACACCGGCCCCGGCGTGGCGCGCGATCGCATTCCCGAGTTGTTCCGCCGCTTCCATCGGGGCGATGCGCGGGGTGGTGACGGCTTTGGGCTCGGTCTGGCGATCGTCAAACGCATCTGCGAGCAGGCGGGCTGGACGATCTCGGTCGAACCGCGCGATGAGGGCGGCACGCGCATCAATCTTCAGTTGATTTGACAAAGATTTGACGTTCCCATGACAGGGATTTGATGTTTGCTTCCTATACTGGGATGGCATTCGGAAATTACCCGAGAAACCACGTTCCACGCGCGGTCGGGCTCGACGCATCGGCAACAGGATGCTGCTATAGTCTGGCGCGCTTTGGAATGGCCGAATGACAGGCCGCACCCATAACCATGGAGGAGAAACAATGAGCCAGAACGACAAGGATGTCTTTGCCCGCCGCGGGTTCCTCAAGGGAACGGCAGCCATCGCCGGCGCCACCGCGGTCGGAACCCTGCTGCCATCGACCGTCATGGCCCAGCAGACCAAACTCAAGATCGGTCTGATGTTGCCCTACACCGGCACCTTTGCCCAGCTCGGCGTGGCGATCACCAACGGCTTCAAGCTGGCGATCGACGAGCGCGGCGGCAAGCTCGCCGGGCGCGAGATCGAGTTCGTCACGGTAGACGACGAATCCAACCCGGCCAAGGCGCCGGAAAACGTCAACAAGCTGGTGCAGCGCGACAAGGTCGACGTCGTCATCGGCACGGTGCATTCCGGCGTCGTCATGGGCATGGCCAAGGTGCTCAAGGAATCCGGCACGCTCTGGATCAACCCCAACGGCGGTGCCGGCGCCATGACGGGCGCGATGTGCGCGCCCAACTTCTTCCGCACCTCCTTCTCCAACTGGCAGACTACCCACGCCCTGGGCAAGGTGCTCAAGGCCAAGGGCCACAAGACAGCGGTCTTCATCACCTGGAAGTACGCCGCCGGCGAGGAGATGATGGAAGGCTTCAAGGAAGGCTTCGAGAAGGAAGGCGGCAAGCTGGTCAAGGAGCTCTACACGCCCTTCCCGCAGGTCGAGTTCCAGGCGCTGCTGACCGAGATCGCCAGCATCAAGCCGGATGCCGTGGTGGCCTTCTTCGCCGGCGGCGGTGCCGCCAAATTCCTCAAGGATTACCAGGCCGCCGGCCTCAAGGGCAAGATTCCGCTCTATGGCTCGGGCTTCCTCACCGACGGCGTGCTCGATGCCGTGGGCGATGCCGGCGAGGGTGTGGAAACCACGCTGCACTATGCCGACGGCCTCGACACCAAGAAGGACAAGGCCTTCCGCCTGGCCTATGCCAAGACCTTCAAATTGCAGCCCGACGTCTATGCGGTGCAGGGCTATGACGCCGGCCAGCTGCTGGCGGCCGGCCTCGATGCCGTCAAGGGCAATGTCGCCGACAAGGCCGGCGTGATCAAGGGCATGGAAGCCGCCAAGATCGACAGCCCGCGCGGCCAATGGACGCTCTCCAAGGCGCACAACCCAGTGCAGGACATGTATCTGCGCAAGGTGGTCGGCAAGGAGAACAAGACCATGGGCGTGGCCTGGAAGGCGCTCGCCGATCCGGCGCGCGGCTGCAAGGCATAGCAAAACCTCATCCCCGCGAAAGCGGGGATCCAGCACCCGGCTGAGGATCCTGGATTCCCGCTTTCGCGGGAATGACGGTCCCGGTCGGGCTTCAAGTCAGCGGTAGCAGATCATTGCCGCCGTTTCAATCACGATTCCATGGATCTCGCCTTCATCCTCATCCAGTTGCTCAACGGCCTGCAATACGGCCTGTTGCTGTTTCTGGTATCGAGCGGCCTGACGCTGGTGTTCGGCATCATGGGCATCATCAATCTGGCGCATGGCAGCTTCTACATGGTCGGCGCTTACCTGGCCTGGTCGCTGGCGAGCATGACGGGCAACCTCGCCACGGCGATCGCCATCGCCATACCGCTCACCGTGGTGCTCGGCATGGCGCTGGAAAAACTGCTGTTCCGCCAGCTCTACACGCGCGACCATCTCTACCAGGTGCTGCTGACCTACGGCCTGATCCTGGTCTTCGAGGAACTGCGCTCGATCATCTGGGGCGACGACGTGCATGGCGTCGCTGTACCAGCCCTGCTCAATGCCTCGATTCCGCTGACCGAGAACCTTTCCTACCCGGTGTATCGCCTGGCCATCTCCGGCGTCTGCCTGCTGCTGGCCCTCGCGCTCTACCTGCTGATCCAGAAGACACGGCTGGGCATGATGATCCGCGCCGGCGCCAGCAACCGTGACATGGTGCAGTCGCTGGGCATCGACATCAAGCTGATCTACACCCTGGTGTTCGCCATGGGCGTGGCCCTCGCCGCCTTCGCCGGTATGATCAATGCGCCGCTGTCCTCGGTGACGCCGAACATGGGCAGCCATGTGCTGATCATCTGCTTCGTCGTCGTCGTGATCGGCGGCATCGGTTCGGTCAAGGGCGCCATGGCCGCCTCGCTGATGATCGGACTGGCTGAAACCTTCGGCCAGGTGCTAGTGCCGGATTTCGCCGGCATGATCGTCTATGTGCTGATGGCTGTGGTGCTGGTGTGGCGGCCGGAAGGCCTGTTCGGGCGCAAGTGATGAACCACGGCGCGCTCTCCCGCTGGCTGCCCTGGGTCGTTGTCGGCCTCTTCGCGCTGTTCCCGCTGCTGGAGAGCACCTTCTACACGCAGTTGGTGACCAAGGTGCTGATCATGGCCATTTTCGCCATGAGCCTCGATCTGCTGGTCGGCTACACCGGGCTGGTCAGCTTCGGCCATGCCGCCTACTTTGGCCTGGCCGGCTATGCGCTGGCACTGATGGGGCCGAAGTACGAGGCAGCCAGCCTGTGGTGGACACTGCCGGCCTCGCTCGGCATCTGCGTCGTCTTCGCCCTGGTCACCGGCCTGCTGGTGCTGCGCACGCGCGGCATCTACTTCATCATGGTGACCCTGGCCTTCGCCCAGATGCTGTTCTTCATCTTCCACGACACCAAGCTTGGCGGCGGCTCCGACGGCATCTACATCTATGCCAAACCGACCATGAACCTTGGCGAGACGGTGCTGGTAAACCTGGAAAAACTCGACCAGTTTTACTGGCTGGTGCTGGCCTTCACCGCCGCAAGCTTCTTCCTGCTGCGGCGCATCCTCGGCTCCAGCTTCGGTCGCACGCTGGTCGGCATCAAGGTCAATGAGCACCGCATGCGCGCGCTTGGCTTCCCGGTGTTCCGCTACCAGTTGGCGAGCTTCGCCCTGGCCGGCGCGCTGGGCGGGCTGGCCGGCTACCTTGCTGCCGTGCAGTTCGGCTTCGTCAATCCCGAAATCCTTTCCTGGCACCAGTCGGGCATGGTGTTGATGATGGTGATTCTCGGCGGCATGGGCACGCTGCACGGCGCGGTGCTCGGCGCCTTCGCCTTCGTGCTGTTGCAGGAAGTGCTCTCCAACCAGGCCTGGTTTGGCGTTGCCGCCAAGCATTGGCAACTGGCGATGGGCATCCTGATCATGCTGGTGGCACTCTATCTGCCGCAGGGCCTGGCCGGGCTGATGAACAGCTTCCGGCGCAAGCCGCAGGTAGAGGCTGAGGAGGGCGCCGATGGCTGAGGCAATACTGCGCACCGAAGGCCTGACCAAGCGCTTCGGCGGCCTGGTGGCGGTCAGCGACGTCTCGCTCGACCTGCATGTCGGTGAGGTCCATGTGGTGATCGGCCCCAACGGCGCCGGCAAATCCACCTTGACCAACCTGCTCTCCGGCGACCTGCCGCCGAGCGCCGGCCGCGTGGTACTGGAAGGGCGCGACATCGCCGGCCTGAGCTCCGACCAGATCTCGCGCATGGGCGTCGGCCGCAGTTACCAGAAGACCAATATCTTCCTGCCCTTCACCGTGTTCGAGAATGCCAGGCTCGCCTCCCAGTCGCGCACGCCGCATGCAACGCGCGTGTTCAGCCGCGCCGAAGGCTATGCCGAAATCAATGCCCGCGCCCACGCCGCGCTGGAGGCTGCCGGCCTTGGTCATCGCGCCGAACGCGTCGCCGCCACGCTCTCGCACGGTGAACAGCGTCAGCTCGAAATCGCCATGTGCCTTGCCACGCAGCCGCGCGTGCTGCTGCTCGACGAACCCCTGGCAGGCATGGGGCCGCACGAGTCGCAGCGCATGGTCGAGCTGATCAAGAAGCTTACTGCCGACCACGCCATCATGCTGATCGAGCACGACATGGACGCGGTGTTTGCCGTCGCCCACCGCCTGACGGTGATGGTCAATGGCGAAGTGCTCGAATCCGGCACGCCGGAGCAGGTGCGCGCCAGTCCGGCGGTACAGGCCGCCTACCTTGGCGGCGAGGAGATGCTGCATGGCTGAGCACAGGAGCCCACCCCCCAGCCCCCGCCCCGAGGGCGGGGGTGACCACGGTTCGCTGAGCTCGCAGGCTGAGACTGTTCAGTCTAGGGGCGGCCCGTCGACTGAACTGATCCTCGACGCCAACGGCCTGCACAGCTTCTACGGCGCCAGCCACATCCTGCATGGTGTGGACTTCACCGTGAAGAAGGGCGAGACCATCGGCCTGATGGGCCGCAACGGCATGGGCAAGACCACGCTGATCAAGTCCATGCTCGGCCTGGTGCGGCCGCGCCAGGGCAGCGTGCGCGTGCGCGGCGTGGACATGACCCACGCCGCGCCGCATGCCATCGCGCGCCGGGGCATCGCCTACGTGCCCGAAGGCCGTGGCATCTTCCCCAACCTCTCGGTGCGCGAGAACCTGATCATGGCCGCGCGGGCCGGCGTCGATGGCCGCCGCGAGTGGGATTACGAGCGCGTCCTGCACACCTTTCCGCGCCTCGGCGAACGCCTCGCCAACGGCGGCGCGCAGTTGTCCGGCGGCGAACAGCAAATGCTGACCATCGGTCGCGCGCTGATGACCAATCCCGACCTGCTGATCCTCGACGAGGCCACTGAAGGCCTGGCGCCGCTGATCGCGAAAGAGATCTGGAGCATTATCAAGACCATCCGCGCCTCAGGGATCGCCACCCTGATCGTAGACAAGAATTACGGCGCCGTGATGGCGCTGGCCGACCGCAGCGTGGTGCTGGTCAAGGGCCGGGTGGTGTTTGCTGGCGAGTCGGCCGAACTTTCCGGCAACCAGGAGCTGATGCACCGCTTCCTCGGCGTATGAAATCCGGTTTCGCCACAGCCGGCGGCCACTGCCTCGAATACCAGTTGATCCCTGCGCACCAGATCAACCGCCCGACCCTGGTGTTGCTGCACGAGGGCCTTGGCTCGGTGGCGATGTGGCGCGATTTCCCGGCGCGGCTCGCCCATGCCACTGGTTGTCGCACGCTGGTCTATTCCCGTTACGGCTACGGCCAGTCCGACCTGCTGGCAGCGCCCTTCGGCACCGACTACATGCACCGCGAGGGGCGCGACACCCTGCCTGAAGTGCTGGCCGCGCTGGAGATCGAGAATCCTGTTCTGGTCGGCCATTCCGACGGCGCCTCGATCGCCCTGCTTTACGCGGGCGCCGGACACCCGGCGGCAGGCGTGGTGGTGATGGCACCGCACTGTTTCGTCGAGGACATCTCGATCCGCAGCATCGCGGCGGCGAAGCTCGCCTTCGAAACCACCGACCTGCCGGCCAAGCTCGGCCGCTACCATCGCGATGTCGAGCGTACTTTCCGGGGCTGGAATGACATCTGGCTGCACCCGGATTTCCGCGCCTGGAATATCGAGGACTGCGTGCCGCACATCACCTGCCCGATCCTGGCGATCCAGGGCGAGGATGACGAGTACGGGACCATGGCGCAGATCGAGGCCATCGCGGCCGGCGCACGCAACTCGGCCGGCGTCGAACTGCTCAAGCTTGCCGACTGCCGGCACTCGGCCCACAAGGACCAGACGGCGGCGGTGATCGAGGCGATCGAGCGCTTCGTCGAGAGTCTGTAGTTCGCCGTACCGTCGGCGCCGACTTTCCCTTTGGATCGTCCGCCGCTGGATTCAAATTACGCGCTTGAAGCGCTGGATGAATTTCTTCGATGCCCCAAGAACGAGTAACGCAACCTCCTCAAGAGCGGATTGCGTGAGCTCATCGACGGGAATGCGGTAGTCCTCGGATCCCAGGCGCTGCACATTGGTTATCCGCAGGCGCATATCTCCTGCCGCGTAGTCGCCAACAAGAAGGAGACTGGCGCGTACCTCGCGTTTGATTTCAAATCGGGTGCGAGCGACCCGCCCAAGATTGTTCTTGAACTCGGTCTCTTTCGCGACAAGCCCATTGTCATGCAATGAGCGGGCAAACAACTCGATTCGCGGAGGTTCCCGTTCCACGATGATCGGATCATTTCCTGTCAGTGTGTAGCTCAGGGTAACGCGCTCAAACATCCGATCCTCTGTCGTTCCCGGAACCAGCCGGAAGTCGGCAAAGCCTTCTTTCCAGGTAAGCGCGTCGAATTTCGCCTGATCGCTGAGGACATAGACGCCCGGATAATCGGGCTTGAGCACATTGACCTGCTTGGTGAAATCACACAAGTAGGAATAGGCGTTCGAAAGGGCTTTGCTGAGCGCGGCCTTCTGCTGCTGCTGCAGGCCGGATTGTTTGGCTTCGCTTGCCAGTTTTTCCGCCGCCTGTTGTTTGAGCCGGAGAAGCAGGCTGCTACCCGAATCGGGCTCGGCGGCAGGCGTCGTCACCTTGGGCGGGGCGGGTTGGGGTTGTGGACTGGAGGCTGGCCGTTCCTCGCCCATCGTCTTTGGTGGCGGCCCTGTGTCCTTGCCTGTCGGGAATACCGATGGAGTCGCGACAACCAGGAACATATAGCGATCGCCACAATTCGGGCAATAGCCCGGAGAACCGATCTCGGGTCCTTTCGATACCTGTTTGCATCCGGAGCAGGTAAGCGAAAAATCAGCAGGCGAAATCTGGCAGACGGGGCATTTGGTCGGCTCAGTTCCATTTACCGGGTTGCTGGAACCGCACGCTCGGCACCTGTAGATGTCGGCCATAATTTGAGAGCCAAAATAAACGAGTTGAAAAGAATATTTTACTTTACCTGCCGAAAAGCTCCGCGAACTGCTGACGCAACCAGCGGTGGCCGGGATCGTCGTGGTAGCGCTCGTGCCAGCACTGGCGGACATCGAAGGCGGGGATGGCCACCGGCAGCGGCAGCAGCCTGACCGCATCCCGCGGCGAGATCTGGCTGCCCACGCTGTGCGGGACGATGGCGATCAGTTCGCTGGCGGCGACGATGCTCGGCAGCACCAGGAAATTCTGCACCCGCAGCGCGATGCGGCTTTCCAGCCCGTGGGCCACCAGGGTGCGCTCGATGATGCCGTGGCCGGTACCGCCGGGCATGGCGATTGCATGGCCGGCAGCGGCGAACTGGCGTGCCGTGATTCGCGTGCCTATGGTCGGGTGGTCGCGGCTGACGATGCAGACGTAGCGGTCGCGGAACAGGCGCTGCTGGTAGAAGCCCGCATCGAAATCCGGCAGGTTGCCGATGGTCAGGTCGGCGGCGCCGCTGCGCAGGGCGTCGCGGGCCTCGTCGGTGGATAGGGCGAGGGTGCGCAGGCGCACGCGCGGCGCAATGCGATTCATGCGTGCCAGCAGGCGTGGCAGGAAGAAGGCTTCGCCGAGGTCGGTGATGTGGATCGCGAAGTCGCGCTCCGAGCTCGCCGGGTCGAAGCCTTTTCGTCCGGCCAGCGATGCGCTGATTGTCGCCAGTGCGGAGCGGATCGGTTCGGCGATCGATTCGGCATAGGGTGTCGGCACCATGCCGTTGGCGAGGCGCACGAACAGGCGGTCGCCGGTCGTCTTGCGCAGGCGCGCCAGGGCATTGCTCACCGCCGGCTGCGACAGGTTCAGGTGGTCTGCGGCGCGACTGATCGAGCGCTCGCTCAGCACCGCGTCGAACACCACCAGCAGGTTGAGATCGACATCCTTGATATTCATGGTGTGAATTGATTGTATTCATGTCATTCACTATTCGCAAGGCGAGTTTTGCCCTAGAGTGCATCGATCACAGACCGGGATACCCGGCGCACACGAGGAGACAAGCATGCTCGAAGGCTGCGTACCCTGGCCCGCCGAGGTGGCGGCGCGTTACCGCCAGCGCGGGTGGTGGGAAGGCATCACGATTCCGCAACTCCTGGAGCGCAGTGCCGCACGCCATCCGGGCAAGACGGCGCTGGTCTGCGGCGATCTGCGTCTGAGCTATGCAGACCTGGTGTCCGGTTCGCGGCGCTTGGCCTGCGGCTTCCTCGAGGCCGGCATCAAGGCACAGGATCGCGTGGTGCTGCAACTTCCCAACAGCCCGGAATTCGTCTTCGCCTATTTCGCCCTGACGCGCATCGGCGCGATCCCGGTGATGGCGCTGCGCGCCCATCGCCACAGCGAGGTGCGCCACTTCCTCAGGGCCTCGGGCGCCATGGCCTACGTGATTCCCGACCGCCTCGGCAACTTCGACTACCGCGAGATGGCGCGCGAAGTCGGCCCCGACGCGCCGGCCCTGCGCCTGGTCTTCGTCGCCGGCAAACCGGGTGCGGGCCAGCTCGACCTGCGTGCCCTGCTTTCGGCACCCCTGTCGGACGAGGCCATCGCGGCGCGGCTCGCCGGTCACGACCCGGATCCGGCGGAAGTCACCACCATGCTGCTCTCGGGCGGTACCACCTCGCTGTCGAAGCTGATTCCGCGCACCCACGAGGATTACGTGCTCAATGCCCGGCTCTGCGGGCGCGCCGGCGGCTTCGACGAGACCACGGTGTTCATGGCCATCCTGCCGCTGGGACACAACTACAACCTGGCCTCGCCCGGCATGCTCGGTTGCTTCTATTTCGGCGGCACGGTGGTGCTGGCGCCCTCGGGCGACGCGGCCGAGGTGTTCTCGCTGGTGCAGCGCGAGAAGGTCAGCGTGATCGCCGCCGTGGTGCCGCTGATCTCGAACTGGCTGAACTCGCCGGTGCCCGACGGCTACGACCTGTCCTCGCTGAAGGTGATCCAGAACGGCGGGGCGCGCCTGGCGCCGGAACTGCGCGGGCGGCTGCGCCAGCGCTTCGGTTGCATCGCCCAGGAAATCTACGGCACGGCGGAGGGCCTGATCAACATGGTGCCGCTGGATGCGCCGGAAGACTTGCTGCTGACCAGCTCCGGCGTCCCGGTGTGCGATGACGACGAGATCAAGGTGCTCGACGACGAGGGCAGGGAAGTGGCGGACGGCGAGCCCGGCGAGCTGGTGACGCGCGGGCCCTACACCATCCAGGGCTACTACAAGGCGCCGGAAAAGCAGGCCGAGGCCTTCACGCCCGACGGCTTCTACCGCATGGGCGACATCGTGAGGAAAGTCGGCCGCCACGTGTTCACGGAGGGCCGGCGCAAGGACCTGATCAATCGCGGCGGCGAGAAGATCAGTTGCGAAGAAGTCGAGAACCTGATCTTCGGCCACCCCAAGGTCAAGGCCGTGACGCTGGTGGCGATGCCCGACCCGGTGTTCGGCGAGAAGGCCTGCGCCTTCGTCATCGCCAAGGATGGCGAGGCCTTGGCATTCGATGAACTCATCGCTTTCCTGCGCGCGCAGAAGATCGCCAGCTTCAAGCTGCCGGAACGCCTGGAGGTGGTCAGCCAGTTCCCGCTCAGCCCGGTGGGCAAGATCCTCAAGCGCCAGCTGCGCGAAATGATCGCGGCGAAAATCGAAACAGAAAAGGCAGGGGCATGAAGATACGCATTGTCGGCGGCGGTCCCGCCGGGCTTTACTTCGCGGCGCTGATGAAGCGCGAGAACCCGGAACACGACGTCGTGGTCTTCGAGCGCGGCCCGCGCGACGCGACCTGGGGTTTCGGCGTGGTGTTCTCCGACCGGGCGCTGGAGTTCCTGCGCGCCGACGACGAGGCCATGTACCAGTTGCTGACGCCACTGATGGAGACCTGGCCCAATCTGACCATCGTGCACAACGACACGCCCGTGCCCATCACCGGCAACGGCTTCGCATCGATCGGCCGGCTGGAACTGCTGAGCCGGCTCTACGCCCACGCCGAGTCGCTGGGCGTGAAGATCGAGTTCGACAGCGAGGTAACGGCCCTGGATCATCCGGCCCTCGCAGGTGCCGACCTCATCGTGGCCGCCAACGGCGCCTTCTCCTGGATACGTAACGAGAACGAGGAAAAGTTCGGCACCGAGACCGACATGCGGCCCAACCGCTTCATCTGGTACGGCACCAGCAAGGTCTTCGACAGCCTGTCGCTGACCTTCCGCGAAACCGGGCACGGCGTGTTCTGCGCTCACCACTACCGCTACAGCGCGAGCATGAGTACCTTTCTGGTCGAGGTAACCGACGCCACCTGGCAGCGCGCCGGATTCGCCGGCATGGACGAGGCTGCGACGATCCGCCATTGCGAGCAGGTGTTCGCCAATGATCTGGACGGCCGGCCGATACTCTCCAACAAGTCCTACTGGCGCCAGTTTCCGGCGATCACCAACCGGCAATGGAGCTACGGCAAGGTGGTGCTGATGGGCGACGCGCTGCGCACGGCGCATTTCTCGATCGGCTCCGGCACCCGGCTGGCGATGGAGGATGCGATCGCCCTGTGGAAAGCCTTGCGAGATTCCGGCACGGTGGCCGAGGCGCTGGTGCTCTACCAGGAGCGCCGCCTGCCGCCGATGCAGAAGCTTCTCGATGCGGCCACGGCCAGCATCCGCTGGTATGAGCGCATGGATGAACTGATACATCTTGCGCCGCTGGATTTCGCCTACAGCTACATGACCCGCACCGGACGGGTCGATCATTCCGAGGTGGCGCGGCGCGACCCGAAACTGGCGGCGGCCTTTGAGCACAGCCACCCCGAAATCTTCGGCGACTCGTATTGACGCTCCAATGGTTTGCACGTAATGTATACAGTATCCAATACAGAATTCAATGCCCGGCGAATGCCGGGCCATCAGGAGACATCGCCGTGACAGAAATCGTCGTGACACGCCCGGGGGAAGCCAGGCTCAAGGATTTGTTCAAGCCGGGCAAGGTTGGCAAGTTCGAGGTCAAGAACCGCATCAAGTACGGCGCCTGCTGCGTCTCCAACTACAACGGTCGCGACGGCACCATCACCCCGCGCGAACTGGCGCGGGTGCGCGTGATCGCCGGCACCGGCTGCGGCCTGATCACCAACCAGGGCGCCTATCCCGACCCCTGGGGCGAGGGCAAGGCCTACTTCCGCCAGGTGGCGATCCACGACGACAAGTTCCTGCCGCAGTTCGAGATGATCGCCCGCTACATCCACGACGCCGGTGCCGTGGCGATGCAGCAGATCCTGCACGCCGGCCGCTACGGCGGCATCGACCTCGGCTATTGCATCCAGCCCTCCGTGGTGCCGCAGACCCTGCCGCACTTCCGCCCGCCGCGCGAGATGACCAAGGAACAGATCGCGGTCACCGTGCAGCAGCATGCCGATGCGGCGAAGCGCGCCATCCGCGCCGGCTTCGACGCCACCGAGATCACCAGCTTCATGGGCTATCTCCTGGCCAACTTCAACTCGCGCTTTACCAACCAGCGCAGCGACGAGTACGGCGGTTCGGTGCAGAACCGTGGCCGCTTCATGCGCGAACTGATCGACGCCATCAAGCAGGCCACACCGGACAATCCGCTCTCGGTGCGCCTCAACGGTGCCGAACTGATGGACAAGTGGGGCGGCAACACCCAGGACGAATCCTTCGAGCTGATGCAGCAGGCCGTCGATTGCGGCGTGGACATGATCTCGGTCACCGTCGGCTGGCAGGAAGCGCCGGAATCCTCGTTTGGCCGCGACGTCGAGCCGGGTTACTGGAACTTCCTCGCCGAAAAGGCCAAGAAGATGTTCCCCAACACGCTGGTGGCCTTCGGCAACCGCCTGCCCGACCCGGCCATGGCCAACCAGTGCGTGAAGGATGGCAGCTTCGACTACTGGGAGATCTGCCGACCGCTCCTGGCTGATCCGGAAATGATCCACAAGGCCGCCGAAGACCGCATGGAAGAGGTGCGCCCCTGCATCGGCTCGCTCAACTGCCTGTCGCGCCTGTTCCGCGACCTGCCCTACACCTGCACCATGAACCCGATGCTGGGCCATGAGGTCGAGCCCGAATACCACGTCACCGAGGCCACCGAGAAGAAGCGTGTGATGGTCATCGGCGCCGGTCCGGCCGGCATGGAAGCGGCGATCACCGCCCGCCGCCGCGGCCACAGCGTGACCGTGTTCGACAAGAACGACAAGATCGGCGGCAACCTCGCCGCCTATGCCGGCAACGACCTGGCGCGCCCGGCCGACCTGCAGGGCGTGATCGACTATTACGGCGTGATGGCGAAGAAGCTCGGCGTCGAAGTCCGCCTCAACACCGAGGCCAACGCCAAGTTCATGCGCAGCGTGCTCCACGAATACGACGCCTGCATCGTCGCCGCCGGCGCCCGCACCGACCTGGAGTCCTTCAAATACATGCCGGGCAGCGAGCTGCTGATCGACGCACTGGAAGTCGCCCATCGCCGCAAGACGGTGGGCAAGCGCGTGGTGATGGTCGGCGGCGGCGCGATCGGCCTGACGATATCCGAGTTCCTGCAGAAGGCCGGTCATGAAGTGACGGTGGTCGAAAAGGACAAGCGCGTCGGCGGCGACATCATGCCGACCTTCAAGTGGCGCCATACGGCGTGGGTGGATGAACTCGGCATCAAGACCATCTGCTCGGCGCAACTGCTCAAGGTCACGGCGGAAGGCGCGACGGTGAAGACGGCCAAGGGCGAGGAGGTTTTCGTGCCCTGCGACAACGTCATCGTCTCCAGCCCGCGCCGAGCCAACCACGACCTGTTCTACGAATTCCAGTGGATGATCGACGAGCTGCACGGCGGCGGCGATGCCACGGTGCCGCGCGGCCTCGACGCCGCGATTCAGGAGGGTTACAAGCTCGGCGTTCGTATTTGACGGGAGGCGGCCATGGCTTACTCGGCGCATGTCGATACCTTCACCCGCGACAAGCTGCCGCCGCCCGAGGCGCAGCCGGAATTCCTCTTCGAGCTGCCGGAGCTGAAGTTTCCCGAGCGCATGAACTGCGCGACGGAGCTGCTCGACCGGCATGTGGCGGAGGGGCGGGGAGGGCGCGTCTGCATCCAGGCGCCGAAGCTGCGCTGGACCTACGCCGAGCTGCAGGAGAAGGCCAACCGCATCGCCAACCTGCTGGTGAAGGAGCTCGGCGTGGTGCCCGGCAACCGCGTGCTGCTGCGCGCGCCGAACAACCCGATGATGGCCGCCTGCTGGTTCGCGGTGATGAAAGTCGGCGCTGTCGCCACGGCGACCATGCCGCTGCTGCGGGCGAAAGAACTCAAGCACGTGATCGCCAAGGCGCAGGTGAGCCATGCCCTGTGCGACCTGCGCCTGGCCGAGGAACTCAAGCTCGCCGCCGCCGAGTCGCCGGAGCTGAAGTACATCCGCTGGTTCAACGATGCCTCCGCCGACGGCCTCGAAGCCGCGATGGCGAAGCAGTCCGCCGAGTTCAGGAACGTCGACACGGCGCGTGACGACACCTGCATCCTCGCCTTCACCTCGGGCACCACAGGCCAGCCCAAGGCGACCATGCATTTCCACCGCGACGTGATGGCCTCCTGCGTCTGCTGGCCGCCCTACGTGCTGCGCCCGACGCCCGACGACGTCTTCATGGGCACGCCGCCGCTCGCCTTCACCTTCGGCCTCGGCGGCCTGCTGCTGTTTCCGCTGTCGATCGGCGCCTCGACGGTGCTGCTGGAGCAGGGCGGGCCGCAGGACCTGGTCAATGCGGTGTTGAAGTACAAGGCGACGATACTCTTCACCGCGCCGACCTCCTACCGCGCCATCGCTGCAATTGCCGGCCCGCTGCGCGGCAGCAGCTTGCGCAAGTGCGTCTCGGCCGGCGAGGCCCTGCCGGCGGCGACGCGCGCGCTGTGGAAGGAGGCGACGGGCATCGAGATGATCGACGGCATCGGCGCCACCGAACTGATGCACATCTTCATCTCGGCCGACGAGCAGGAGGCGCGCCCCGGCGCCACCGGCAAGGTGGTGCCCGGGTATGTCGCCTGTGTCATGAATGATGCCGGCAAGCCGGTGAAGGCCGGCGAAGTCGGCAAGCTGGCGGTGAAAGGCCCGACCGGTTGCAGGTATCTGGCCGACGAGCGCCAGGCCAAGTACGTCAAGGACGGCTGGAACTACACGGGCGACGCCTATGCGCTGGACGCCGAGGGCTACTTCCACTACCACTCGCGTACTGATGACATGATCATCTCGGCCGGTTACAACATCGCCGGGCCGGAAGTCGAGGACGCGCTGCTGCGCCATCCCAAGGTGGCCGAATGCGGCGTGATCGGCGTGCCCGACGAGGAGCGCGGCCAGGTGGTCAAGGCCATCGTCGTGCTGCGTCCCGGCTTTGACCCCACGCCCGAGACGGCCAGGGAGCTGCAGGATTACGTCAAGCAGAGCATCGCGCCCTACAAATATCCGCGCCAGGTCGAGTTCGTCGCCAGCCTGCCGCGCACCGAAACCGGCAAGCTGCAGCGCTTCCGCCTGCGCCAGGCCGCACAAGGAGAAACCAGGTGAAGCCAAAGACCTTGCTCCCCCCAGGCTGGCCGCTGGCCAAAGGCTATGCCCATGGCGTCACGACGCGCGGGCAGATGGTCTTCGTCGCCGGCCAGGTCGGCTGGGACGAGAAATGCGAATTTCCCGGCGATGACATCGTCAGCCAGGCCGAACAGGCGCTGAAGAACGTGATTGCAATCCTGGCCGAGGCCGGCGCCGGGCCCGAGCACATCGTGCGCATGACCTGGTACCTCGGCAGCAAGGAGGAATACTGGGACAAGCAAAAGGAACTCGGCGCCGTGTTCCGCCGCCTGATCGGCCATTACAACGCGGCAATGACGGCGGTGCAGGTCGCTGGCTTCGTCGAGCATGGGGCCAGGGTCGAGATCGAGGCCACGGCCGTCATCCCCGACTGATGGCGAATGGATGAAGAACGCTGGGCGCGCATCCTCGAGCGCCTGCCCGTAGTCGAGGAGGCCGCCGGGCCGCCGCTTGCCGTGGCCTTCATCGGCGGTGCCGCCTTCGCCGCGCGGCGCGGCCAAGCCTGGCTGTGGTGGCCTGGCAGCCGCGAGCGGGCGACCGGGCCGGTACCTTTTGCCGGCAGCTATCCCGAGGACTGGGGGCTTCTGCTGGTGCTGAACGATGCCGCCATCGAAAGAGTCGGCGCTGAGGGTACGGCGTCGATGGCCCATCTGGCGCGCCTGCTCGACATCAAGGCCTTCATCCTGCGGCAACGTGACGAACTGGATGTCGGCGGGGTACTGGAATTCATCGAGGACCTTGAGTTGGCGACCCCAAAACATTGACGGCCACGAACACATGAACGCAATCGTTGAATTTGGCGGCTTCGGCGAACTGGCGGACTGGCAGGCGATGCTCGACCGCCACCGTGAAGTCTTTACCGAGATGGACGACGGCGCCCGCATCGGCATCGTCTCGCGCGAGGCCTCGGGCATCCTTCCGGGCAAGCACCTCGAAGGTGTGCAGCGCGCGGCCGAGGTGGACATGCTGGCCTGGGAAGTGCAGGGCGGTGGCATGCAGGCCGCGATCGAGCGCTTTGCCGGCATGGCCACGGTGAAGGTCGACCTGCTGCTGGTGGCCGATGCCGAGGCGCTGGCGGCGGCGCGCGCCGAGCTCGCCGGCAATGCGCTGACGACCATCAAGAAATCCATCCGCCGCGGCAACATCATGTTCTTCGTCTTCAAGAACAAGGCCCAGTTGCAGGATGCCGGCTACGAGGATTTCCTTGAATCGCTGGGCCTGGCCTTCCTCGGGGCCTGCCGGTGATTTTCATCAACCCGCACGGCGCGCCGGAACTGGCCTGCGACCACTGCGGCTGCCGCTGGGTCGACCGCCTCAAGGGCAAGGCCTGTTGCTACGAATGCGGCGAGGAGATCAGCGAGGAAGCTATCGCCGAATTCCAGCGGGTCGCAGCCGAGTTTTCGGCCAGGAAGCAGTCCGCGACCGGGAGTGCATGCGGCGAGCACGAATAGAAGCATTCGTCGGCATGGTCTTCAGGCGGCCAAGGTGGGCCTTGCCTGTCACCAGCGTCAAGTACGTCGTGGTGGAGGGTTCTGGGTGTCCAGGTATCGCAGCAGTGTCGAGAACAGTTCGTTCGGATTGAACGGCTTGGCCAGGAAGTCGCTCATCCCGGCATCGAGGCAGCGCAACCTGTCTTCGGAAAAGACGTTCGCCGTCATGGCAATGATTGGTGTGTCCACATATCCGGGAATGGCACGAATGAGCCGGGTTGCCTCCAGCCCGTCGACATTGGGCATCTGGACGTCCATCAGTATCGCGTCGTAGCGGTTGTCCCGCGCCATCGCCGTGGCTTCGATGCCGTCCTGGGCCGTATCGACCCTCAGCGCCGTAGCTTCCAGGGACAGCATGGCCACTTCGCGGTTGACCGGTTCGTCATCGACCACCAGGATGCGGCTGCCGGAATGGCGTTCGCGCAGGAGTCGTTCGGCGTCGATCGGAACGACGGTGTTCGCAGCCCGTGGGCCGCTTCCTTTGGCGAGCAAGGCCGTGAACCAGAACCGGCTGCCCTCGCCAGGGCGGCTGTCGACACCGACTGAACCGCCCATCAGTTCGGCAAGATGCTTGGTGATGGCAAGTCCGAGCCCGGTACCGCCATACTTTCGGGTGGTGGAATTGTCGGCTTGCTCGAATGCCGAAAAAAGCCGCTTCACATCCTCGGCGTCGATTCCGATTCCGGTGTCCATCACTTCGAATCGAATCAGCGCCGATCCTTCGGTCTCCGCCAGGCTCGTCACCCCCAGGGTGATGGAACCCTGTTCGGTGAACTTGATCGCATTCGCGGCATAGTTGAGCAGGCACTGCTCAAGGCGGGTGGGATCGCCGAGCAGGGCGGTGGTCGTGCCGATCGCCCCGATGCGGAGATCGAGGCCTGCGTCGCGCGCGCGCTCGGCGAGCAGTGCCCGGACATTTTCCAAGAGGGCTTCGATACGGACCGGCGCCATCTCGAGGACCAGTTTTCCCGCCTCGATCTTGGACAGGTCGAGGACATTGTTGATGATTTCGAGCAGGTGGCGGGCGGAACGGTCGATCGTGTCGAGGTGATGCGCCTGCCTTGGGGTCATTCCATCGCGGCGCAGCAGGTGCACCATGCCCATGATGCCGTTCATGGGGGTGCGTATTTCGTGGCTCATGTTGGCGAGGAAGGCGCTCTTGGCGATGTTGGCCGATTCCGCGGCTTCCTTGGCCTGGGTCAGTTCGGCGGTGCGCGCCTGCACCTGCTCCTCCAGGTGGTAGCGGTGCCGATCGAGTTCCTCCTCCGCGGCCTTGCGCGCCGTGATGTCGATCCGGTTGCCGACGATGAATCCGCTCGGTGTGCGGTACTCGACGATCAGCAGGCATCGTCCGTCGCCGAGTACCTGTTCGATCTCGCGTCCATCGGCGAGTTGGTGGCGCTGGACGCGCTCCTCGACCCACGCGTCGATGCGGCCGACGGCATCCCGGTACTGGCCTCGCTCCGCGCCCTGGCGGACGACGTCCTCGAACCGGGCCCCCGGCACGATCAGGTCGCGGCTGGTGTGGTAGATGTTGCGGTAGGCCTCGTTGCAGATCACCATGCGATCCTGCTCGTCGTAGATGGTGAAACCCTGCGCCAGGCTGCCGATGGCTTCCTCGAGCATCGCCGTTGCCCGCCGCGCCTTGTTTTCGGCATGCTTGCGGTCGGTGATGTCCCTGGCGATCTTGGATGCGCCGACGATGTTGCCCTTGCCGTCACGGATTGGCGATATGGTGGCCGAGATCTCGACCAGGCGGCCATCCTTGCAGCGACACACGGTTTCCAGGCGCTCGATGCGTTCACCCTTGGCGATGCGGACAAGTATCCCGGCTTCCTCGTCTTTGCGGTCCGCAGGCAGCAGCATCTGCATCGGGTTCCCGACCGCCTCCTCCATCGTGTACCCGAACAGTTTTTGCGCGCCGGGATTCCAGCTGGTGATGATGCCCTGCAAGGACTTGCCGATGATGGCATCACCCGTCGAATCGATGATCGACTTGGACTGGCTCAGTTCGAGGTCGCGCCGCCGCAGCAGGGTGGATGAAACGCCGATGCCGATGAGGCCGAAGAGCCAGATCAGCCCGTGGGTCAGCCCGAGATCGACGCGGTCTTGCCGTATTTTTTCGTAATATTGTCCCAGGGGCAGGTTGAGGCCGGTTGCGCCGCGAAGATCCCCGGTCTTGTAGCCGAGAACCGCGTGGCATTTCGCGCAGCCGTCCTCCATGTACATGGCGCGCAGGTGGCGCAAGTACGGACGGCCGTCAATATCGCTGACTTCCCAGACTTCCATGTGGCCGCCCTGTTCAAACTCTTCCAGCTGCCTTTTCTCCCAGGCATCCGGCGCATTGGCCGGATTCAGATACTTGAGCCCGGTAATCCGGCCGCGGACGCCATAATCCTGAGCGTAGCGATCCATCATCTGGCGGACCACGGTCGCGGGGTTCAGCAGGGTCAGTTTCAGTCCATCCGTGGTGGTGACATCGCGCCCGGGAACGTGCTCCAGGAAAGGCACCGGCTGCTGTCGCCCGGTGATCGGCACGTACACGCCGCCGTGATCGGAAGCCCAGCGGCGCAGGGTGATGTCCTTGTTGAGGTTGGCCCTGGCCTCGGCGAAGGCCGTGTTCATATGGTCCCGTTCGTTCTCGGACAGGGTCCAGGCCAGCGAGCCGCCGACGACGAGCGTCCATAGCGCCGCGACTGCCAAGGGGAGGGATGTAACCAGGTGATGGAAGAATCTGGATGGCATTTTGGAAACCACGGCGAACCCGACCGGCAGCGCCGATGTCGGGTCATCAACTTCCTCCTCTGGCTACCTTACGCGGAGCTGTCTGCCAGCCCTTGTTTTAAATCAAACGGAAGCAGATTAGCACGGCGGGTGCACTGAGCCGCGCAAGGTGATCGCTGCGGAGAGCACGTTGCCCGCAGCGGGCAACGACCAAGAAAACGGGGGCTTGCGCCCCCGCTTGTCCAGCTTGGCCTTCGCCTCACGCCGCCTTCGGCGGCCAATCGACATTCGGCAGGTGCGCCATCGATTCCTTGATCGCCGATTCGGGATATTCGAAGTCCTCCAGCTTGCCGGCGAGGTAGCTCTCGTAGGCCGTCATGTCGAAATGGCCGTGGCCGGAGAGGTTGAAGAACAGCACCTTGGGTTCGCCGCTGGCCTTGCAGCGCAGCGCCTCGTCGATGCAGGCGCGGATGCCGTGGCAGGACTCGGGCGCCGGGATGATGCCTTCCGTGCGCGCGAACATGACACCGGCCTCGAAGGTGGCGACCTGCGGCACGGCCACCGCCTCGATGATCTTCTCGTGGAACAGCTGCGAAACCAGCGGGCTGTCGCCGTGGTAGCGCAGGCCGCCGGCGTGGATGCCGGGCGGCATGAAGTCGTGGCCCAGGGTGTACATCTTCATCAGCGGGGTGTAACCCGTGGCGTCGCCGAAATCGTAGGCATACACGCCCTTGGTCAGCGTCGGGCAGGAGGTCGGCTCGACGGCCACGGCGCGCAGGTTCTGCGCGCGCTTTTCGCCGGCCGCCTTGTCGGCGAGGAAGGGAAAAGCTGCACCGCCGAAGTTGGAACCGCCGCCGCAGGGGGCGAAGATCATGTCGGGGTACTCGCCGATCTTCTCGAACTGTTTCTTGGCTTCGAGGCCGACCACGGTCTGGTGCAGCAGCACGTGGTTGAGCACGGAACCCAGCGCATACTTGGTGCCCGGCGTCGATACGCATTCCTCGACCGCCTCGGAAATCGCGATGCCCAGGCTGCCGGGGTTGTTCGGGTCCTTGGCCAGGATGTCGCGGCCGGCCTTGGTGTTGGTGGTCGGGCTGGCCAGCACCTCGCCGCCCCAGGTTTGCATCATCAGGCGGCGGTAGGGCTTTTGCTCGTAGCTGATCTTGACCATGTAGATGCGCACCGGCAGGCCGAACAACTGGCCGGCGAAGGCGAGCGAGGAGCCCCACTGGCCGGCGCCGGTCTCGGTGACCAGGCGCTGGGTGCCGGCAATCTTGTTGAGGTAGGCCTGGGGCACGGAGGAATTGGGTTTGTGCGAGCCGGCCGGCGAGACGCCTTCGTATTTGTAGAAGATCTTGGCCGGCGTGCCGAGCAGCTTCTCCAGGCGCTCGGCGCGGCACAGCGGGCTCGGGCGCCACAGCGCATAGGCCTGGCGCACTTCCTCGGGAATCGGAATCCAGCGCTCGGGCGACATCTCCTGTTCGAGGATGGGGCCAGGGAAGATGGCGAGCATCTGGTCCGGCGTCACCGGGTTGCCGTCGGGCCCCAGCGGCGGCATCGGCGGGCTGGGAAGGTCAGCCATCACGTTGTACCAGTGGGTCGGGATTTCGTTTTGGTCGAGAACTACACGGATCTGGCTCATCAGAGTGTCACCTCCACATTTGTTATGGTCAGGGCGGACGGCCCGCGGCGGGCCATGCTGCATCCTCGATCAGGGATCGGTCGCCGGGGGATGCTACGCGTTTCCCGACGGCGGTCGGTAGGTCCAATTCCGGATACGGTACACTGTATGCAATGGAACAAGTTCATGTCAATCCCCGCATGATGGTTTTTTTGCATTCTGCCGCATGTGACAATCCCCGCTGGCCAAACCACTTCAATGCGCGCAATGAACAAAGACGATGATGCACCCATCGCCGCCCTGGGCGCATGGCGGGCCGACGGCAAGCCCGCGGCGCTCGCCACCGTGGTCAGCACCTGGGGTTCCTCGCCGCGCCCGGAGGGCAGCCACCTGGCCGTCGATGGCGAGGGGCACTTCCTCGGCTCGGTGTCGGGCGGTTGCATCGAGGGCGCGGTGATCGAGTCGGCACGGGAGGTGATGGCTGGCGCCGCGCCACGCCTGCTTGAATTCGGCGTCAGCGACGAGCAGGCCTGGGAAGTCGGTCTGGCCTGTGGCGGCCGCGTGCAGGTGTATGTCGAATCCGGCGCGCTGGATGAACTCGCCGCGCGCATCGTTGCGGCAGGCAGGCAGCGGCGCCCACTGGTGGTGGTGACGCGGCTGGCTGATGCCGCCCGCTGCCTGGTCACGACCGAGGGCGTCGAGGGCGGGCTGGCGTTGCACGACGCGGCCCTGGCCGAGGCGCGCGAGCGCCTGCTGTCCGGGCGCAGCGGACGGCTGGAATCTGGGCCGGAGCTGTTTGCCCGCGCCTACGTGCCGGCGCCGCGGCTGCTGATCGTCGGTGCCGTGCATATCGCCCAGGCCCTGGCCGGCATGGCGGCGACGGCCGGTTTCGAGGTGGTGGTGATCGATCCGCGCGGCGCCTTTGCCTCGCCGGCGCGCTTTCCCGGCGTGCAGCTGAGCGACGAATGGCCGGACGAGGCCTTGCAGCGCCTGGGCCTGGATTCGGCGACGGCGCTGGTGGCGCTGGCGCACGATCCCAAGCTCGACGATCCCGCCCTGCAACTGGCCTTGCCCAGCGAACTGTTCTACATCGGTGCGCTGGGCAGCCGGCGCACCCACGAGAAGCGCGTGCAGCGTCTGACCGAGGCGGGGCTGGGCGACCGCCTCGGGCGCATCCATTCGCCGATCGGGCTTGACCTCGGCGGTCGCGCGCCGGCCGAGATTGCGGTAGCAATCCTGGCCGAGATCATTCGCGTGCGCTACAAGGGCGAGGCGTGATCTTCGGCGAATTTCCCGTTGCCGAGGCCGGGGGCCTGCTGCTGGCGCACAGCCTGCGGCTGCCGGACGGGGTGCTGAAGAAACGGCGCCGTGTCACCAGCGCCGACTTTCAGGCCCTGCGCGACGCGGGGATAGAGCGGGTTTACGGCGCGCGCCTGGCACCGGGCGATCTCGACGAGGATGCGGCGGCGGCGGCCGTGGCGGCAATGCTCGCCGGCACGGGCGTCGAGGCGCGCCGGGCGCACACCGGGCGCTGCAATCTGCACGCCACGGCACGCGGCCTGTTCGAGGTCGATGCGGCCTCGATCGACCGCCTCAATGCCGTCGACGAGGCAGTCACGGTGGCCACGCTGCCGCAGCGGACGGCGGTGCGCGCCGGCGCGGTGGTGGCGACGGTCAAGATCATTCCGCTGGCGGTTGGAAGCGAAGTCATCGACGGCTGCCGGGCGGCGGTGGGGCAGGGCGCCGCGTTCCGCCTGCGGCCCTTTGCCGCGAAACGCGCAGCCCTGATCGTCACCGGGCAGCCGGGCGATCCGGCGAAGAACTACGCCACGGCGGTGAACGGCAGCCGCCGTCGCATCGAGGATCTCGGCAGCCACCTCGGACTGGTGCAGCGCTGTGCCCATGATCGCGACGCCGTGGCGCGGGCGCTGCGCGAGGCGCTGGGTGCCGGCTGCGACCTGCTCCTGGTCTCCGGCGCCACGGTGCCCAAGGATCGCGGCGACACGATCCCTTCCGCCATTGTCGCCGCCGGTGGCCTGATCGAACGCTTCGGCATGCCGGTGGAGCCGGGCAACATGCTGCTGCTGGGACGCATCGGCGACGTGCCGGTGATCATCCTGCCCGGTTGCGCCCGTTCGCGCCGCCTGAACGGCCTCGACTGGGTGTTGCAGCGCCTGCTGGCCGGGCTGCCGATGGGCGACGCGCAGATTCGCGCGATGGGCGTCGGCGGCCTGATCCGCAGCGCGCCCGAGGCCGTGGAAGACGAGGACGCCAGCGAACCCGAGGCCCGGCGCAGCGCCTCCGGTTGCCGCATCGCCGCACTGGTGCTGGCGGCTGGATCGAGCAGCCGCATGGGCGGCGCCAACAAGCTGCTGTGCGAGGTCGATGGCGTGCCCATGGTGCGCCGTGCCGCGAATGCCGCGCTGGCCTCGCGCTGCGTCAGCGTGCAGGTGGTCACCGGCCATCAGGCCGAGGCCGTCGAGCAGGCGCTCTCGGGTCTGGAGGTCGAATGCCTGCGCAACCCGGATCATGCTACCGGCATGGCTTCGTCGCTGCGCACGGGGCTGGCGGCATTGCCGGAGGAAGCCGACGCGGTGGTGGTGATGCTGGCCGACATGCCGCGCGTCGGCGCGAGCCTGATCGACCGCCTGATCGCGGCCTGGGATTCGCGCGCGCCGCGCATCGTCGCCCCGGTGCGCGGCGGGCGGCGCGGCAATCCCATCCTCTGGCCGCGCGCCCTGGTCGCCGAGATGGCCACCGTCGAGGGCGATGTCGGCGCGCGTAGCCTGTTGCAGACCCATGCCGACCGCGTGGCACGCGTCGAGTGGGACGACGACGCGATCTTCGCCGATGTCGATACGCCCGCGGCGCTGCGTGCCATGGAATCGCGATGAAGTCCGAATTTCCCCTGCTCGCGGCGCAGCCCGGCCTGCACTACCTCGACAGTGCGGCGACGGCACAGATCCATCGCGGCGCCCTCGATGCCGTGTTGCGCCACGAAACCGGGAGCCGCGCCAACGTGATGCGCGGGACCTATGCGCTGGCGGAAGCCGCCGACCAGGCCTACGAGTCGGCGCGGACGTCGGCGGCGCGCTTCCTGAATGCGGCGGCCGACGAGATCGTGTTTACCTCCGGCGCCACCGCCGCGCTCAACCTGGTCGCGCATGCCTTCGGTGCCGGCTTGCAGGCGGGCGATCGCGTGCTGGTATCGCAGGCCGAGCACCACAGCAATTTCGTGCCCTGGCTGATGCTGCGCGAACGCCAGGGCATCGCCCTCGACATCCTGCCCCTGCGGCCGGATGGCCAGCTCGACCTCGATCGGCTGCCGGAGCTGCTGCATGACCAAACGCGCCTGGTGGCGCTGACGCATTGTTCCAACGTTACCGGGGCGGTTACCGATGTGGCGGCCGTGGTCGATGCGGCGCGCCGCGTCGGCGCCAAGGTTCTGCTCGATGGCGCCCAGGCGGTGCAGCACGGGCCGCAGGATGTGCGCGTGATGGGGATCGATTTCTATGCCTTCTCCGGCCACAAGTGCTTCGCACCCGGAGGTGTCGGCGTGCTGTGGGCGCGTCGCGAGTTGTTGCGCGACCTGCCCCCCTTCCACGGCGGCGGCGGCATGGTCGGCGAAGTCGGTCCGGGCGGCTTTAGCTGGGCCGAAGCGCCGCGCCGCTTCGAGGCGGGTACGCCGCCGATCGCCCAGGCCGTGGGCCTTGCGGCGGCGCTCGACTGGATGATGGGGCTCGACTGGCCGCGCCTGCGGATGCGTGAAGCGGAACTCTGCGCGCGGCTGCTCGACGGCCTGCACGACATCCGCGGCCTGCGGGTGCTCGGCTCGATGAGGGCGGACCGGCGCGCGCCCATCGTCAGCTTCGAGATGGCCGGCCTGCATCCGCATGACATCTGCCAGGTGCTGGATGCGCGCGGGCTTGCCCTGCGCGGCGGCCACCACTGCGCCCAGCCGCTGCTGGCGGCGCTGGGGGTCGAGGCCTGCACCCGCGCCAGCCTGGCGCTCTACAACGACGCGGCGGACGTCGCCGCCCTGCTCGACGGCCTGCGCCACGCCGCGAAGGTCCTGCGATGAGCGGCGGCGAGGAGCTCTACCAGCAGGCGATCAAGGACTGGGCGCAAGCCGACCACGGCCACGGTCGGCTCGATCCGGCGGATGCAGCGGCGTGCGCCGACAGTCCCTTGTGCGGCGACCGGGTGCGCCTGACGCTGCGGCTCGACAGCGGACGCGTTGCCGCCTTGGCCCAGGAAACGCGGGGATGTTTGTTGTGCCGTGCCGCGGCCTCGCTGCTGGGTCGGCGCGCGTCGGGAATGGACGCGGCGGCCGCGGCGTCCGCAACGGCGGCGCTGGAGGCGCTGCTGGCAGAAGGCCGTGACGCGCCGCCGGCCTGGCCGGAACTGGCAATGTTTGCCCCCGCCCGCAGTTTCCGCAGCCGCCACAAGTGCGTGCTGCTGCCGTTTCGCGCCCTGCGGCAGGCGCTCGAAGGAGTCAGCCATCGTGAGCAATGACAGCACGCGCCGCCTGGTGCATACCCGGACCATTACCTGCCGCGCCTTCCGCCTGGCTGACGGCGGCCTGGAAATCGAGGCCACCGTGACCGACCTCAAGGGACAGGAAGTCCCTTTCCGTTCCCGCGAACCGGTGCGCGAAGGCGAGTACATGCACACCATGAGCTTGTCGCTGGTGATGGACGGCGACGACACGATCCGCGACGTCAGGGCGCATACCGCGATCGCCCCCTGGCCGATGTGCGGCGGTGTCGATGCGGCCTATCGCAGCCTGATCGGCCTGCGTATCGGCGGTGGTTTCTCGCAGGCGGTGAAAGAGCGCCTGGGTGGCATCCAGGGCTGCACCCATCTCACCGAGCTGGTGACCCAGGCCGCCAACACCTATATGCAGGCCTCGTGGCCGGACCGCATCGGACAGCAGATGGCGATCGAGCCCGATCCCCGGCGCTGGTCGCCGCGCAACACGCCACGCTTCATCAATGGCTGCCACGCCTGGCGCGAGGACGGATCGACCGTCCAGCAGGAATACCCGGAGCTGGCGCCGCCCCGGAAGTAGCGCGGCGCGGCTTTCGGGCGTTTGACGAGGTATGCTTCACGCCCCCACCGACACGAAACCGCCATGTTGCCCAAGGATCCGAACCATACCGTCGCCCGCGACCTGATCGCCTTCATCGATGCCAGCCCCAGCCCCTGGCACGCGGTGGCGAGCGCCGAAGCGTGCCTGCGCGAGGCGGGTTTCACGAAACTGGAAGAGACCCAGCGCTGGGCCCTGAAAGCCGGCGGCCGGCATTACGTGGTGCGCGGCGGCTCTTCGCTGATCGCTTTCGTCGTCGGCACGCGGCCGCTCGCCGAGGCAGGCTTTCGCATCGTCGGCGCCCATACCGATTCGCCCGGCCTGCGGCTCAAGCCCAAGGCCGCGCTGGGCGGTGACGGCCTGGCGCGGGTTGCGGTCGAGGTCTATGGCGGTCCCATCCTGGCGAGCTTTGCCGACCGCGACCTGGGCCTCGCCGGACGCCTGGTGCTACGCACCGCCAGCGGGCCGGCGACACGATCCGTCCGCTTCGCGCAACCCCTGCTGCGCCTGCCCAACCTGGCTATCCACATGAACCGGGAAGTCAATGAAAACGGGCTCAAGTTCAACAAGCAGACCGAGTTGCCGCTGATCCTCGGCCCGCTCGGCGAGGGTGCCGATGCCGAGGCGGGCTTGCGCCGCCTGCTGGCGGAGGCGGCACAGGCCGAAGCCGCCGATCTCATGAGCTGGGAGCTGGTGGCTCACGACACGCAGGCGGGCAGCCTGTGGGGTGTCGACGAAGCCTTCATCGCCAGCCGCCAGCTCGACAACCTGGCCTCCTGCCATGCCGCGCTTTCCGCGCTGGCCAGCGTCGAGGCACCTGCCGCCAGCTGCCTCGCGGCTCTGTTCGACCATGAAGAAGTCGGCAGCGAGAGTGCGGTGGGCGCGGGCGGCAGTTTCGTCGCCGATGTGCTGGCGCGCATCGGCATTGGCGCCGGGCTGGATGGCGAAGACCGACGCCGCGCGACGGCGGCGAGCTTCTTCGTCAGCGCCGACATGGCGCACGCCTACCAGCCGAATTTTCCCGGGGCCTACGAGCCGGGGCACAAGCTGCTGGTGAACGGCGGCCCGGTGATCAAGACCAACGCCAACCAGCGCTATGCCACCGGGGCGGAAAGCGCGGCGCGTTTCATCGCCTGCTGCGAGCGCGCCGGCGTGCCTTTTCAGCAGTATTCACACCGCAGCGACCTCGGTTGCGGCAGCACCATCGGCCCCATCGTCGCCGCGCGCCTGGGCATGGCCACGGTCGATGTCGGTTCGCCGATGTGGGCCATGCACAGCGCGCGCGAAAGCGCGGGCGCCGACGACCCGGCCCACATGATTGCGGCATTGGCTGCGGTTTACACAGACTGAAGGACGTATGTATGGAAAGGGCTTCATGAGCACCAGTATTTCCGTCGTTCCGGCCCGGCCGGAATCCGCTGCCGACCCCATCGTTGGCGACCGCGTTGAACTGCAACTGCTGACGACGCTCAAATGCAACCTGAAATGCACCTACTGCTCGCTGGGCGTAGGCGAGGTGCTGGGCTCGCAGACCGAACTCAAATACGACATCGAGCAGCTCGCCGTCTTCGTCGAGAAGCATCTTTCCGGCAAGGAAATCTACGTCACCTTCTACGGCGGCGAGCCGACCCTGAACCGGCCGATGATGGAAGCCGTGATGAGGCGCTTCCCGGCCTTCCGCTACCAGTTGCAGACCAACGGCACCCTGCTCGACGACCTGCCGGACTGGGTGCTGGCCAAGCTGTCGAACGTCCTGGTTTCGATCGACGGCGGCGAGCAGACCACCGACGGCTACCGTGGCCGCGGCATCTGGCGCCAGGTGATACGCAATGTACATCACGTGCGCGACAGGCTCGGCGGCACCGTCACGGCGCGCGTGACCTGGGGCAACCCGGACACCACCTTCGAGGAGCTCGACGACCTCGCCGATGCCTTCGACTACCTGTACTGGCAATTCGTCGCCGACGAAATGTACTTCGGCGACTCGGTGGACAAGCGCAAGGCAGTGCTGGTGAGGCTGATCGACCGCTTCTTCGAGCGCAGCGACAGGCTCTACCCGGTGGTGCCGCTGATGGGCATCGTGCGCAACAAGCTGCTGCCCAACCGCGGCCGCGAACTCTACGCCGGGCTCACGCAGTGCCGCGTCTCCACCCACCTGATCAATGTCATGCCCAGCGGTGAGATCTATCCCTGCCCGGACATGATGTACGCCCACGAGATGAAAATGGGCGAAATCCAGGGCAACTGGCTGGGGAAGAGCCCGCTGCAACCGACGCCGGAGATGCCCTGCGAAGGCTGCGAGGCGTTTTCGTGGTGCCGCCGCAACTGCATGAAGAACCTGCACCTGGCCTACGTGCGCAAGGACGAACGCTACCGCGCCAACGTGGTCGAGCCGATCTGCGAACTGCTCCGGTTCATGGGACGCGAGATCGACCGGCATGATCCGGCCGGCTGGTTCGCACGCCTGACGCTGCCTGTGCGCCAGCGGCTGATTGGCGCCGAGGTCTATGACTACGTCGAAATCATGCCCTGAGCAATGCACACGGGCCAGGGCGGGGCACGTTACGCTGTCGCCACCCGAACCCGAATCCGCGAGAGGGCCGTCATGGAGACCAAGTCCCCACTTACCCGTTCACGCCGGAAACCGCCGCGCAGAAAGTGCGCATGGCGGAAGATGCATAGAGTTCCATTGACCGCTCGGCCGCCGACCCGACGACCCCCCGGGACTGTCCGGCCTTGGTCCCTGACAGACTGCTGGAATGCGATCTTGTATCATTGTCTGCGGTGAAATGCTTGGTCGAATTGCAACAGATCCTAAGGAGCACCGGGATGCTAAACATACTTCGGCGTCGCACTGTGGTTGAATCGGCAAGTCCCGGCAAATGGTTTGTGCCGGGACGGGGACGCGAACTGTATGGCACGCTACAGGAGATGGGCGTCGGATTGGCCCATGTCTGCCATACGCTCTCACGCCTGACACAGGAATCGGACAAGGCTGCGGAACAGGCCAACCAGATTGTCGACGACTCGGTGGCAATTCGCGCGTTGTCCGAATCGGTGGCGGATCGCGCCGATCTGGCGGCGCAGAATGCGCGTCGTACCCGCGAGGAGTCGGAGGTGGGGTCGGCCGAACTGTCCCAGGTGGTGTCCGACATGAAGGCCATGGCGGATCGGGTCCGGGATGCCGAAAACGGCATGAGCCGCCTCGCCGGGGAGATTGCCCGCATCCAGGAGGTAACCACGTCTATCCAGGCAATCGCCAGGCAGACCAATCTTCTTGCCCTGAATGCCTCGATCGAGGCGGCCCGGGCCGGCGTAGCCGGACGTGGGTTTGCGGTGGTGGCCGCGGAAGTTCGCAAATTGGCGACGGAGGCGATGAACGCTTCGAACGAGATTACCGAGGCCATTTCCAGCGTTCAGGAGCACACACGGATTTCCATCGACACCATCACCGACCTGAGTTCCAGTTCTTCCGTCGTGGCAAGCACCGCCACTGCCGTTGGCACCCAGCTGACCATGATCCTCAATGATGCGGTGACTTCCGAGGAACAGGTTCGATCGATCGCGACGGATGCGCGTCGAACCCAGAAATCCTCGGACAGCATCGCGGCCCTGGCGGCCGAGGGATTTCGTCGCATGAAGCATTTTCACGACGAGCTGACCCAGGCCTCCAATCTGGCCGAGAAGCCGGGCGAGCAGGCGTTCAGTATCATGGTTACGCGCGGGCTCGACTGCGCCCACACCAGAATCTTTCAGTCGGCCAGGGTGCTTGCCGACAAGATTGGCAAGGTCTTCGAAAACGATATTGCCGCCGGAGCGATATCCCGTGAGGATCTCTTTTCCGATCAATACAAGCCGATAGCCAATAGCAAGCCGCAGAAGTTCACCAGCCGGTTCGACGCCTACACCGATCGGGTTCTGCCGGCCTTGCAGGAAGCATTTCTGGCGAAGAACCCGGACGCGTCATACGCGATCGCAACCGACCGGCGCGGCTATGTGCCGACGCACAACAACCGCTTCTGCCAAGCCTTGACCGGCGACCCGGAGAAGGATCTGGTGGGGAATCGCACCAAGCGAATCTTTGACGACAAGACCGGTGCGCGCTGCGGGAGCCATACCAAGCTCGTCCTGGTGCAGACCTACAAACGCGACACCGGCGAGGTCATGCATGACCTCTCGGTTCCGATCTACGTCAACGGGCAGCATTGGGGCGGCTTTCGCGTCGGCTATCCGCCGGCCACCGGCTCCGGCTGACAGTGCGGGACGGCCCGGCCGCCACCGGGCCAGCCACTACTTATTTCGTCTTGCTGAAATCCGGCGTGCGCTTTTCCTTGAAAGCGGTGATGCCCTCGCGCGCGCTGTCGAGGCAGGCCGAAAGACCGAAGGAACGGTAGCCGACTTCCAGCGCCTCGGCGAAGCTCTTCGCCGCCGCTGCTTCGAGGATGGAGCGCTCCATCAGGGCTATGCATTCGCGGCTGAGGATCTGGCCGCTGGCGGCGCGCGCCTCCACCGGCTCGATGCTGACCGGCACCGGGTCGTCGCCGATCGGCTTGACCTTGCCCGCCATCTCGCGCACGCGGGCGACGGCCATCGCGACCAGGTGGTCGACATCCTCGGCGAGGCCGTCGATGATGCCGAGTTCATGGGCACGCGTTGCCTTCAGGCGTTCGGCGGTGCGCAGCATGGCGTTGAAGGTGTGCGCCGCGTGCGGCCAGCGGCGGTAGGGCACGGCCATGGCGCCGATGCCGTGGGTGATGCCCAGGGTCACCTCGGGCATCTGGATCCAGGCGCGCTTGAGGGCGACGATGCCGTGGCAGCGCGAAGCGAGTTCGAAGCCGCCGCCCAGTGCGATGCCGTTCAGGGCGGCGACCACCGGCTTCTTCATCTGGTCGAGATGCACCAGCAGGCGCGAGCAGTCGCGTGCGTACTGCGCCGAGGCGTCGGCGTCGCCCAGCATGTCCACGAAGCGGCCGATGTCGCCACCGGCGCAGAAGGCCCTGGTGCCGTAGCCGGTGAGGACGAAGCCGGCCACCTTGGGATCGTTCTCGTAGCGTTTGATGACCGAGAGGATCTCGTTGTTCATCTCGTCGTGCAGCGCGTTCATTGCCTCGGGGCGGCGCAGGGTGATGACTTTGACATCGCCGAGGTCGTCGACCAGGATGTGGCGCAGGAAGCCCTGGTAGGCGTCGAAGGGCCGCGTCGGCATCGGCATGCCGGGGCGCTCTTTGCGCAGGCGAATCAGCGCTTCGCCCGTGGTCTGCTCGCCCAGGCTGCGCATCAGGTCGAGCGGACCGCGCTTGAAGCCCAAAGCCAGGCGGCAGCCGAGGTCGAGATCGGCCGGCTCGCCGATCTTGCGATCGACGATGTCCACGCTTTGCGAAAACAGGATGCCGAGCAGGCGCTCGCGGATCGCGCGCGCGGTCGGCGCGGCAACTTCGACTTTCTTGCCGGGCGGCACCGTGACCCAGGTGTCGACCGACTTGAAGATGGGCGCGGGATCGTAGTGCGCGCCCTCCATTTCGGCCTGCAGGGTATTGGTCTCGGTGATGATCGGATTGCCGTGCGCCAGGTTGAGCACGAAGAAGGGGCCGGCATGGACGAACTCGGCAGCGACGCTGTCCACCTCGGCGGCGGTGGCGCGGTCGAGCAGCATCGCGGATTCGTTGCACCAATTGTCGAAGATGCGGTCGAGCATGAAGCAGGCGACATCGGCCGTCAGCAGCGGCACCTTGCCCGTCATGCAGAAGGCCCAGCGCAGGTAGTCGACCACGGCGGGATCGCACTTCGCCCATTCGATGACCTCGACCGCTGGATTGCGCCATGCCGGGGCGAAGAAGTGGGTCACCGTGGCGCGTTCGGGATGCTTCATCTCACTGAAGATCAGTTCCGCCGGCAGCGAACTGGTATTCGAGGTGATCAGCGCGTCGGGCCGCACCACGGCTTCGATCATGGCGAAGATCTTGCGCTTCAGCGGCAGGTTCTCGGTGGCGGCCTCGATCACCCAGTCGGCATCGGCGATGTCGGCGTAATCCATGGTGCCGTACAGATTGTGGATCACGTCCCTGGCCTCGGCCTCGCTCATCTTGCCGCGCGCCACGGCTTTTTTCGAGTACTCGGCAAAGCGCAGCAGGGCGGCTTCGACGGCCTTCTGGTTCACGTCGACCAGGTAGAGCTTGAGGCCGGGCAGCGCGCTCTTCAGGTAGTAACCGATATCCGGGCCGATGGTGCCGGCGCCGATGATGGCGACGACGCGGGGCAGGGCGCGGGTGGGCGTGGCAAGCAGCGGATTGGCGAAGCGAAGGCTCATGTCGGCATCCTTGTATGCGGTATACAATGGATTATCCAACAATCGTCGCGCCGCTTCAATCTCTCCGGCTCTAGGGCGTGTTCTCAATCATGCGACGGTGGCGCCGGGATCAAATCGGGATGCGATGCAAGGCGCGGCGACGCCGCGATGTTCATACCTTGCCAGGCGCCGTAACGCCGCAGCGCGCCCGATTTGACCCGGCCCTTCGGGTTGCGGCCAGACGCGGCGTCTGCGGCGTTGTCGGACTTGGCAAGGGATTACCCTTGCCGGCATCCTCCGCCTTGCATCCATCCGCGTCTGGCTTCAACGCCATCCGCCGGATGATTGAGAACACGCCCTAAAAGTCGGCGCCGGGACTACGCCGATTTCTGGCCGATGTAGCGGGGGTTTTCGAACAGCGAGCCAATGCGCACCTGCTTGACCTCGGGATGGTCGGGCACCAGGTAGATCACCGGCGTCAGCATTTCCTCGAAGATGCCGCGCAGGCTGCGCGCGCCGACCTTGTATTCCATGGCCAGGTCGGCGATCTGCTCGAAGGCCAGCGGTTCGATCACCAGTTCGACCCCGGCGGTGCCGAGGATCTGCCGGTACTGGGCGTAGATCGAATTTCGCGGCTCGGTCATGATGCGCATCATCATCTCGCGCGAGAGCGGCTTCAGCGGGGCGACGATGGGCAGGCGCCCGGCGAACTCCTGGATCAGGCCATACTCGAACAGGTCGGTCGGCTTGATGCGGGCGTTGAGGCGGTCGAGCAGCTTCTGGTTGTCGTCTTCCGAGGTGGAGATGAAGCCGAAGCTGTGCGTGCGCGACAGGATGGCCTCGATGCCGACAAAGGCGCCGCCGCAGATGAAAAGGATCTCGGTGGTATCGATGTAGGCGCTTTCGCGCAACTTCACCGGCGCGCCTTCCATGATTTTCAGCAGCGCGTGCTGTACACCTTCGCCCGAGGTGCCGCGCAGCTGGTTCTGCTGCGCCTCGGTGACCTTGAGCTTGTCGATCTCGTCGATGAAGACGATGCCGCGCTGCGCCCTGGCCACGTCGCCGGCGGCCTTGTCGATCAGGCGTTCGAGGATGGCGACGATCTCGTCATTGACGTATTCGCTCTGCGCCAGCGAGGTGGCGTTGGCGGTGACGAAGGGCACGCCGAGCACGCGCGAAAGGGTCTCGCAGAGCAGGGTCTTGCCGGTGCCGGTGGGACCGATCAGCAGCACGTTGCTCTTGATCACCTCCAGCCGCTCGGGTGCCGCCAGTTCGATCTTGCGGTAGTGGGTGTAGACCGCAACCGCAAGCTGGCGCTTGGCTTCTTCCTGGCCAACCACGTGCTGGTCGAGGAACTTGACGATCTGGCTGGGGGTCATGGTGGTCTGCATGGATCGAAGCTTACCTGCAAAGCTCGTCGCGCAAGGCTGTCTTCAGCACCTTGCCGGTGTTGTTCTTGGGCAGGGCTTCGAGCAGGACATAGCGCTTGGGCCGCTTGAAGCGCGCAATGTTCTCCAGGCACAGGGCGTCGAGCTCCGCCGTGTCGGGCGCCGGCCCGCGTGGCACGACGCAGGCGACCACGATCTCGCCCCATTCCGCGTCAGGCTGGCCGACCACCGAGACTTCGCTTACCGCCGGGTGGCGCAGCAGCACTTCCTCCACCTCGCGCGGGTAGATGTTGGAGCCGCCGGAAATGATCACGTCCTTGCTGCGATCCTTCAGCGTCAGGTAGCCGTCGGCATCCATGCTGCCGACATCGCCGGTATGCAGCCAGCCGCCGCGCAATGTTTCGGCGGTGGCCGCCGGGTTGTCCCAGTAGCCGGCCATCACGGTGTCGCCGCGCACCAGCACTTCACCGATCTCGCCCGCGGGCAGCGGCACGTCGTCGGCGCCGGCGACGCGCACCTCGACCCCAGTGAAAGCCGGGCCGACCGAGGCCAGCCGTTCCAGATGGCGCGGATGCGCCGTATCGGCATGGTCGGCGCGCGGCAGGCAGCTGATCGTCATCGGCGATTCGCCCTGGCCGTAGATCTGCACCAGCACATTGCCGAAGCGGGCCCGTGCTGCCTGGCAGTCGGCGACGTACATCGGCCCACCGCCATAGACGATGGACTTCAGCCCCGGCACGGCGCCGCTGTCGCGGTGGTCCACCAGGCGCTTGACCATGGTCGGCGCGGCGAACATCGTCACCCCGCGATGCGCGCGCAGCAGTTCGAACACCTCGGCCGGCTCGAAGCCGCCTGATTCCGGCGTCACGTTGAGCCCGCCGTGGGCCACGTGCGGCAGCATGTAGAAGCCCGAGCCATGCGACATCGGCGCGGCGTGGATGATGGCATCGCCCGTGGCCACGGCATCGACATCGGCGAAGTAGCTGAGCAGCGCCGCCATCAGGTTGCGGGTGGTCAGCGTCACGCCCTTGGGCCGTCCGGTGGTGCCGCTGGTGTAGAACAGCCAGGCGGCGTCGTCGGCTGCGCGTGGCGCCATCTCGATCGGCGCGGCGAACAGCCCATCCCAGGCGGCGCTGCCGATCTCGACGACATCGGCCAGTGCGGGCAGGGCAAGGCCGGCGACCGCCGGATACAGGTCGGTCGTGGCGAAGCACAGCCGGCAGCTGCTGTGGCCGAGGATGTATTCGAGTTCCTTCGGGTGCAGCTTGGCATTGATCGGCACCGCCACCAGCCCGGCATGCCAGCAGGCGAACATCGCCACGGCATACTCGGGGCAGTTCTTCATCACCAGCCCGACGCGATCGCCGGGGGCAAGTCGCCGCGACATCCCGCCGGCCAGCCGGGTGACGCTTGCGGCGAACTCGGCATAACCGGCGACGACGCGGGTGCCGATGGCCAGCGCAGGGCAGTCCGGGTACAGGCGGGCGGTGCGGGCGAGGAGGAGGGCGGGGTTCATGGCTGGTTGCTGGTGCGCGGCAGGCTGGGTGAAATCAGTATCCTCGCATAGCACCACAGGAAGATGACGAAGGCGCCGGCCCAGAGCAGGGTGGCGGGGCCGATCAGCGCCGTGCTGCCAGCGCCGACTCCTGAAACCACGCGCAGCGCTGCGGCGAGGAACATGAGGCCGCAGGCGAGCTGCATGGCGCGCGGCATGATCAAGGGGCGGCCGGTGTGGCGCTGGCTGACGCGGGTCATCAGGCCCAGCATCATCAGGCCCAGGCTGCCGACGGTGAAGGCATGCAGCCAGCTTGCCTCGGCGATCGCCCCGGTCAGGTCGGCCACGGCCTTGAGCGTGAAGGCCAGCAGCAGCAAGGCGAATCCCAGGTGCATGGCCAGCAGCAGCGGCACCTCGGCCACGCGCCAGCCCTGCCAGCGCAGGCTGCGCCAGCCGTAAAGCACGGCGCAGGCCAGCGCCGCGCTGCCGCTCAAGGCCGGTGACGCAGCGGCCAGGTCGAAGCCGGCCAGCAGAAGCAGCGCCAACAGCGCGGCGGCCTCCAGCGGCATCAGGAAGGCCGCTTGCTCGCCGCGCCCCGTTTCGCGCAGCGCGTTGCCGGTGAAGATCGGCGCCAGCACGCCGCCCTTCAGCACGTAGAGCACGACGATGGCCCAGATCGCGCCGCGCAGCGCCAGCCCGGCCAGGGCCGCATCGCCACGCCCGGCGGCGTGGTGAAATACCAGGTTGGCGAGGAACAGCGCCGCGAGTATCGGCAGCAGCAGCAGGTAGAGCCGGTTTTTCACGTGCAGCAGCGCAGGCGCCAGCATGAAGATCGCGGCGGCATACAGCAGGCAGTCGAGCAGGGCCGGCAGCGGTGTCGGCAGCCAGGGCGCGAACCAGAAACCGAGGCGCCCGATCAGCCATAGCGCCACCAGCAGCGCCAGCCGTCCGCCGTCGATTTCATCGGTGCCGGCCCAACTGGGTAGCGCCGTGATCACCACGCCGAAGATTATGGCGGCGGCAAAGCCGAAGATGAATTCGTGGCCATGCACCAGTTTCAGCGGCAGGCCGGCCGGCACTACCCACAGCCCCAGCCAGGCCGCCAGCCAGGCCGCCGCCAGCAGTGGCGCATAGGCGGCGCCGAGCAGGTAGAAGGGACGGAAGGCGCTGGACCAGACGGCGGTTCTTGGCACGGCAGGCGAATGATGTGATGGTGCGTGGATTATGGGCCATCCGCATGGCGACTGTCGCCTAGAATCCGGCAAGGCGCGGGCCCTGGCGCACGCCGGGCCCTGCAATACCGAATTGGGAGGTCGGCATCAAATTCACTCTGGCTGCCGCCGGATCGCGCGGCGATGTGCAACCGATGTTCGCCCTGGCGCGCACCCTGATGGCGCGCGGCCACCAGGTGCATGTCGCCGCGTCGCCCAACTTCGCCGCCTGGGCCGCGCAACTGGGCCTGGCCTTCAGCCCGATCGGTCGCGACACCCAGGCCTGGCTTGCCGCCAACCCGGCCGCCATGAGCGGCGATCCGCTGCGCCTGATGCGCGCGATGCAGGCTTACTTTTGCGACGAGTTGCCAGGCCAGTTCGACGGTTTGCTCGCAGCCGCGCAAGGCAGCGCGGCAATCGCCTGCGGCGGGCTCGCGCTGTCGGCGCCCTCGGTCGCCGAACACCTGGGCATCCCGGTGCTGGGCATCGCGTATTCGCCTTGCGTCATACCCGGGCGCGACCATCCGCCGGCCATGGTGCCTTGGCAGAACCTGCCGCGCTGGATCAATTCGCTGCTGTGGTCGCTGACGCATCGTTTCAGCCAGCGTACCTTCGGCGCGCCGATCAATCTCGGTCGCGCCCGGCTCGGCCTGGCGCCGATCCACATTTTCGACCACCTGTGCCGCGACATGCCCTGGCTGGTGGCAGCCGACCGCAAGATCCTGGCGCCCTCGTCGGAATGGGCGTCGCGCGTGCCCTATGCCAGCTTCCTGTACTACGAGGACGAGCGGACCCTCGATCCGGAACTCGATGACTGGCTGGCGGCCGGCGAGCCGCCGGTGTTCGTCGGCTTCGGCAGCATGTCGGGCGATGCGACCATGCGCATTGGCGGCCTGCTGCGGCACGCCCTGTCTTCGGGCGGGCGGCGCGTGCTGCTCGGTGCGGGATGGGCCGGGCTTGGCGCCGGCGATCTGCCGCCGGGCTGGCGCGTGGTGGGCGACGTGCCGCATGCCAGGCTGTTCACGCGCGTCGCTGCGGTGATCCACCACGGTGGCTCGGGAACGACCGCGACGGCCTTGCGCGCGGGCGTGCCGCAAGTCCTGCTGCCGCTGATCCTCGATCAATACCATCACGCCGCCTGCCTGCATCGCGCCGGCCTGGCGCCCCGTGCCGGTTCGCTGGAAAAGGTGACCGCCGACGGCCTGCGCCAGGCCCTCGAAGCAGCGCTGGCGATGGACCCGCGCCCGCGTCAGGCGGCGGCAGAGCGGCTGCGTGGCAGCGACGGTGCGGCACTCCTCGCCGGGCTGCTGGAAGCGCTGGCAGCCGGCGAGCGCATCCCGCCGCCCTTTCCCTGAGGCCGTTTGCGGCGGGCCGCTCAGGTGCCGCAGAAGCTGCGGTAGCCGGCAGTGTATTCGGTCGGGGCAGGCTCGGCGTAGCGGGCGAGTTGCGGATCGTCGTCGAAGGGGCGGCGCAGCGCGTCGAGCAGGGCTTCGAAGGGGCCGAGCTCGCCGCGTGCCGAGGCGGCGTCCAGCGCTTCCTCGACGCGATGGTTGCGCGGGATGATCAGTGGATTCACCGCTCGCATGGCCTGTGCGCGCTGCGCGGTCGCATGGGACGGTTCGATGGCGCAGCGCTGCTGCCAGCGCGCCAGCCAGGCCTGCAAGGCAGGGCCGTCGGCGAACAGCGCGTGCAGCGGCTGCGGGCGGCCTTCCGCTGCGTCGGCCAGGCGTCGCCAGGCCAAGGTGTAATCGACGCCGCCGGCCTGCAACAGCGCGAGCCAGTCCTCGGCCAGCGCCGTGTCGCGTTGGTCGTCGGCGCCGGACTGAGCTGGTTCCCCCGCCAATCCCAGCTTGGCGCGCAGGCCTTGCAGCCAGTGGTGACGATAGCTTGCACCGAATCCGGCGAGGATCCCGGTGGCGATGTCCACTGCACTGTCCTCGTCGTCGGCCAGCAGGGGCAGGATGGCCTCGGCGAAGCGCGCCAGGTTCCACTGCGCGATGCCGGGCTGATTGGCGTAGGCATAGCGTCCGTGCTGGTCGATCGAGCTGAACACCGTGCCGGGGTGGTAGGCCTCCATGAAGGCACAGGGGCCGAAGTCGATGCTCTCGCCGGCGATGCTCATGTTGTCGGTGTTCATCACGCCATGGATGAAGCCGACATTCATCCACCGTGCCAGCAGCGCCGACTGTCGCTGCGCCACGGCGTGCAGCCATTGCGCATGGCGCTGCGGCCCGTCGCCGAGTTCGGCATCGTGGCGCGCGATGCTGTAGTCGGCCAGTTGCTTCAGGCGCTCGCGGTCGTCGCGCGCCGCAAAATACTCGAAAGTGCCGACGCGGATGTGGCTGGCGGCGACGCGCGTCAGGATGGCGCCGGGCAGGGTCTGCTCGCGATACACCGGCTCGCCGGTGGCGACCACCGCCAGCGCGCGCGTGGTCGGTATCCCCAGCGCATGCATCGCCTCGCCGATCAGCACTTCGCGCAGCATCGGGCCGACGGCGGCCTTGCCGTCGCCGTTGCGCGAAAACGGCGTGCGCCCCGAGCCCTTGAAGGCCAGGTCGCGGCGCCGACCCTGGCGGTCGATGGCTTCGCCGATCAGCAGGGCGCGCCCGTCGCCGAGCTGTGGCGAGAAATTGCCGAACTGGTGGCCGGCATAGACCTGGGCGATCGGCGCCACGTGTTCCGGCAAGGCCTGGCCGGAGAACAGCGCGGCCAGCTCGTCCGTGCCTGCCGCATCGAGCCCGAGCCCAAGTTCCCCGGCCAACTCACGGTTGAAGTAGAGCAGGCGCGGCGCCGCCACCGGCGCCGGCGACCAGGCGACATAACAGCCGGGCAACTCGCGGGCAAAGCTGTTGTCGAGTTTGAACGAAACGTCGGACACGGGAGAAGTCATGAGCAAGGAGATTGCCAAGCTTAATCGAGCTGACAGCGGGGAAGGCCCCGTCAGGGCAAGGGTTTTGTCGCCCTCGACTCAAACGACAGATGCGGCTCGCGATGGCAGAATCAAGCCTTTGCCGGAGACTGACATGAGCCTTTCCATGCACGAAGCCAGCGCGCCGCGCCTGGCGCACATGTTGCGCAAGCTCGACGCGATACTTGCCAAGGCGCAGGCCCACGCTGCGGCGAAAAAGATTGCTCCCGAGGTGCTGCTGGGTGCCCGCTTGTTCCCCGACATGCTGCCCATGATCAAGCAGGTGCAGATAGCCACCGACCACGCCAAGGGGGCCGCGGCGCGGCTGGCCGGCGCCGAGGTGCCGCGCTACGAGGATACGGAGCAGAGTTTCGACGAACTTCGCGCGCGCATCGCCACGACCATAGCCTTCGTCGAGTCCTTTACGCCGGAACAGTTTGTCGGCGCGGAGGAACGGCCGATCGCGCTGCGCGTCGGCGGCAAGGACTGGTCCTTCAACGGCCGTGACTACCTCTTTGGTTTCGCCCTGCCGAATTTCTATTTCCATCTGGTCACCGCCTACAACATCCTGCGCCACAACGGCGTCGAGATCGGCAAGGCCGACTACCTGGGCAATCCCTGAGCGGGCGGCCTGCATCGAGGCCTGCGTGGCGGAAATCCGCAAGGACTGGCCGCAGTACGCCTGAGCGGAGGGCGTTCCGGCGGCTTCTGTGACACGTTTCCGCGCCGAAAACGACGCTTGCCCGCCGCCGAAATTCCCGCCCCAAGCCAAATGCCTGCGTCCCTGGATGGGGCCGGCCGATTTATCATCCTTCCCTCGAACACTAGCTCGACTGCTCCTCCATGCCACGATCCAGAGAACGCGCCCAGGTCAGCCTGGAAAACCTGCACCGGATCTTTACCGTGCCCGAATCGCCCGATTCCACCCTGGGGCGGATCGATCAGGCCATCTCCGACAATCTGGCGGGCTTTCTCCAGGAACACATCGTCGCCCTGGAGCGCGACCTGGCCGAGATCGAGGACGACTTTTCCCAGTCGCGCATACCCGAAGAGCCCACTTTCGTTTCGGCCTATACCGATTTCCTCAAGGAGAAGGTCGTCTCCCAGTCGGTGCATACCGCCTCACCGGGTTTCATCGGCCACATGACGTCCGCCCTGCCGTATTTCATGCTGCCGCTCTCGCGCATCCTCACCGCCCTGAACCAGAACCTGGTCAAGGTCGAAACCTCGCGCGCCTTCACGCCCATGGAGCGGCAAGTGCTGGGCATGCTGCACCGCCTGATCTACGGCGGCGACGACGCCTTCTATGCGCAATGGATGCAGGACAGCCGCCACGCGCTTGGTGCCTTCTGTTCCGGCGGCACCATCGCCAACATCACGGCGCTGTGGGCCGCGCGCAACCGGCTCTGCGGCCCGGCGGGAAGCTTCCGCGGCATCGCCCAGGAAGGCATGTTCAAGGCCCTGCAACACCTCGACTGCAAGGGGCTCGCCGTCCTCGTCTCGCGCCGCGGGCATTATTCGTTGGGCAAGGCCGCCGACGTGCTGGGCATCGGCCGCGAAAACCTGATCGCGGTGGATACCGACGACGACAATCGCGTCGACATGAAAAGCCTGCGCCGGCACTGCGCCAGGCTCAATGCCGAAGGCATCCGCCCGCTGAGCCTGGTGGGCATCGCCGGTACCACGGAAACCGGCAACATCGATCCGCTCGACGAACTCGCCGACCTGGCGCAAGAGCTGGGCTGCCACTATCACGTCGATGCCGCCTGGGGCGGGGCGACCCTGCTGTCCGGCACCTATCGGTCGCTGCTCAAGGGCATCGAGCGCGCCGACTCGGTCACCGTCGACGCACACAAGCAGCTCTACGTGCCCATGGGCGCCGGCATGGTGCTGTTCAAGGACCCCACCGCGCTGGCCGCGATCGAGCATCACGCTGCCTACATCCTGCGCGAAGGCTCGCGCGACCTCGGCAGCCACACGCTGGAAGGCTCGCGACCGGGCATGGCGATGCTGGTCCATGCCGGCCTTTCCATCATCGGCCGCAAGGGCTATGAAATGCTGATCGACCACGGCATCGAACGCGCCTGCCGCTTTGCGCGCCAGATCGAGGCCCATCCCGACTTCGAGCTGATTACCGAACCCGAACTCAACATCTTCACCTACCGCTACAACCCGGCCTGGGTGCAGGCGCAACTCGCCGCCGCCCCGGCAGAGCAGGCCGCGCGCATCAACGAAATCCTCGACAAGGTCACCGAGACCATGCAGAAGCGGCAGCGCGAAACCGGCCGCACCTTCGTTTCCCGCACGCGGCTTGCGCCGGGCCGCTACCGCGGCAGCCGGATCACCGTGTTCCGCGTGGTGATGGCCAACCCCCTGACCACCGACGCCCTGCTGGCCTCGGTGCTCGAAGAACAATGCGAGATGGCCGAGCGGGACGAGAACCGGGTGCTGCTCGAACAGATCGAAGCGCTCTGCGGGCGACGCGAATTTAAGACGGCTTGAAGGGCGGTGCGGCCGGCACAGGCCGGGGCGGTACTTCCTGATCCCGTGAAAGTCGGCGCTGGTGGGACGGCGATTTGTGAAAGCTTTCAGCGGGTAGAACTATGGGAAGGGCCGGTCGTCGGCCTGAGCCGACTTACCGACCTGGTTTGCCGAATGGGCGCAATATGCCGCTAAGCTGGCATCGCAGAAACCGGATAGACTTCGACGCCCCTCAGTGCACCGATGGCGCAAACAAGCCATGCTCCATCCAACTTTGGATTCACCTGATGGATAGCAACGAGAAGAAGGAACTCAGCGAGTCTGACATCAAGGCAAAGTTCATCACGCCGGCCATCGTCCGGGCAGGTTGGGACGAAATGATGCAGATTCGTCGTGAGGTGACCTTGACGCCCGGCCCGGTCGTCGTTCGCGGCAATCTATCCTCTCGCAACAAGAAAAAGAAGAAATTCGCCGACTACGTGCTCCAGAAGGAAAAGGGCGTGCCGGTAGCGGTGGTCGAAGCCAAGGAAAACAACTACACCATCAGCCATGGCTTGCAGCAGGCCCTGGGCTATGCCGACATCCTGGATGTGCCCTGTGCCTTCAGTTCCAACGGCGACGGCTTTGCCTGCCATAACAAGACGGCTGTCGAAGGCGAAGACACGGAAACCGAATTCGGGCTGGATGCGTTTCCCTCGCCTGCGGAATTGTGGGCGCGCTACAAGCGTTTCAGAGGCATTGCAGACGATCAGGAATCCCTAGTCACAGAACCCTATCACGATGACGGCGGTAACAAGGAGCGAGTCCTGGTTTCAGGAGCAGCTTGGCGATGACCATTGGTTTCAGCGCAATGTGGATCACTTCATTCAGCTAGTCGATCTCATGGCTGGCGGAGCGCATGGGCACGCAACCGCCCGCCGTGGCCCGCCTGGAGCGCTCGCTGGCCACGGGTAAGCATTCGCCTTCGGTGGCAACGCTGCGCAAATACGTCAAGGCCTGCGGCAAGCGGCTGGTCCTCAAGGTGGCTTGAGTTTTCCGAGGTTTACAGTCCGCCTTACGCTTGACCTATCGACTCGTGCACTCCCACGGCCGCTGCGGCCGAAAAGACGTCCGCCGCTTTTCATCTCAAGCCGCGACCCTGGCATCGACCTCCGCCCCGTCGAACGCCGCCTGCAACTCCCCGCGTTTCGCCGTTGCCGCCGCGACCGATTTTTCCTTGACCGGCCCGTAGCCGCGCACGCCTTCTGGCCAGCGCGCCAGGGCGATTGCGGTGTCGCGATTGACGGCGTCGAGGCGGTCGAGGATGTGCCCGACCGTGGCCTCGTACTCGGCAATCAGTTCGCGCTCCTTCACGCGCTCCGGAATGCGGCCAAAGGGGTTGAGCGCGGTGCCGCGCAGGAACTTCAGCCGGGCCAGCAGCTTCATCGCCGGCAGCAGCCAGGGGCCGAAGCGGATCTTCTTCGGCTCCGCGCCGGGCGTGGCGCCGCGCTGCCAGGGCAGGGTGATGTGGAAGTTGAGCCGGTAGTCGCCCTCGAAGCTGGCGGCCAGCGCCTTGCCGAAGCCGGGCTCGGCGAACAGGCGCGCAACCTCGAATTCGTCCTTGTAGGCCAGCAGCTTGTGATAGTTACGGGCGACGGCTGCAGTTAGCGGCTCACCGTCGCCCAGCTTGCGTTCGGCGGCGCGCACACGATCCACCAGGGCGAGATAGCGCCGCGCATAGGCTTCGTCCTGGTAGGCGACGAGCTGGGCGCGGCGGCGCGCAATGATTTCTTCCAGCGTCGTGGCGAGGGGTTCGGTGGCGCTGGTTTCGTTGCCGAGCAGGGCGGCGATGGCGGCCGGGTCGTGCGCCGCGCGGCGGCCCCAGCGGAAGGCGCGCAGGTTGTCCTCGACGGCGGCGCCGTTGAGCTCGATGGCGCGCTGGATGGCCTCGGCCGACAGCGGCACCAGGCCGCGCTGGAAGGCGTGGCCGAGCAGAAAAATGTTGGTGGCGATGCTGTGGCCCATCAGCCGCGTCGCCAGGCGCGTGGCGGCGATGAACTGCGTGGCCTCGCGGCCCACGGTGTCGGCCACCACCTGCTCCATCGCCCCTTCGGGGAAATCGCGATCCGGGTTGCGCAGGAATTCGCCGGTGATGCTGCGCCCGGTGTTGATGATGGCCTGGGTGTAGCCCGGCGCGGTCTTGGACAGCGCATCCTCGCTGACGGCGACGACGATGTCGCAGCCCAGCAGCAGCCTGGCTTCGCCGGTGGCGATGCGCGCCGAGTGCAGCTGCTCCTGGCGCGCTGCGATGCGCACGTGCGACATCACGGCGCCGCCCTTCTGTGCCAGGCCGGTCATGTCGAGCACGGTGACACCCTTGCCTTCGAGGTGGGCGGCCATGCCGAGCAGGGCGCCGATGGTGACCACGCCGGTGCCGCCGACACCGGCGATGAGGATGCCGTAGGGATCGGCAAGGCTGGCGGGAGTTCTCGCAGAGACGCAGAGCGCTGGCGCCGGCAGGACGGCGGCATCCTCCCCGCCGGTGGCCAGCGCCTTGCCGCGGCGCACGCTGCCGCCATGCACCGTGACCATGCTCGGGCAGAAGCCGTCGAGGCAGGAGAAATCCTTGTTGCAGGCGAACTGGTCGATCGCGCGCTTGCGGCCAAACTCGGTATCCACCGGCACCACGGCGAGGCAGTTGGATTTGGCGGCGCAGTCGCCGCAGCCTTCGCAGACTTCCTGGTGGATGAAAACGCGCTGCTCGGGGTCGGGGAAGGCGCCGCGCTTGCGGCGGCGACGCTTTTCGGCGGCACAGGTCTGGTCGTAGATCAGCGCCGTGACGCCGGGCGTGTCGCGCAGCTCGCGCTGGGTTTCGTCCAGGCGCTCGCGGTGGCGGATGTCGACGCCGGGGGCGAAGTCGGTCACGCCCCGGTACTTCTCCGGCTCGTCGCTCATCACGATGATGCGCGCGACATCTTCGGCGGCAAGCTGGCGCGTCAGTTGCGGCACGGTCAGCGTGCCGTCGACCGGCTGGCCGCCGGTCATGGCCACGGCGTCGTTGAACAGCAGCTTGTAGGTGATGTTTACCTTGGCCGCGACGGCGGCGCGGATGGCGAGCAGACCGGAATGGAAATAGGTGCCGTCGCCCATGTTGGCGAACACGTGCTGCGTGCCGCTGTGGCCGGCAACGCCGAGCCAGGTGGCACCTTCGCCGCCCATGTGCGAGATGGTCAGGGTGTTGCGCCCCATCATCACCGCCATCAGGTGGCAGCCGACGCCGCCGAGCGCGCAACTGCCCTCGGGCACCTTGGTCGACAGGTTGTGCGGGCAGCCGGGGCAGAACCAGGGCGTGCGTAGCAGCGTCACCTTGGGTTTGGCCAATGCCTGCGCCTTGGCGTCGAGGAAGGCGATGTAGTCGCTGATGCGGGGCGAGCTATGGAAGCGATTGATGCGCGCGGCGATGGCGCGGGCGACGATGGCCGGGGTCAGCTCGGCGGTGGGCGGCAGCAGCCAGCGGTGCTCGGGCACCGGCCATTCGCCGGTTTCGTCGTATTTGCCGACGACGCGCGGGCGCACGTCTTCGCGCCAGTTGTAGAGCATTTCCTTCAACTGGTATTCGATGATCTGGCGCTTTTCCTCGACGACGAGGATTTCTTCCAGGCCCTCGGCGAAATGGCGCACCGAGTCGGCCTCCAGCGGCCAGGGCATGCCGACCTTGAACAGGCGCAGGCCGATCTCGGCGGCGTATTTCTCGTCGATGCAGAGGTCGTCGAGCGCCTGGCGCACATCCATGTAGGCCTTGCCGCAGGCGATGATGCCCAGCCGCGGGCGCGGGCTGTCGTAGATCATGCGGTTGAGGCCGTTGGCGCGGGCGTAGGCGATCGCGGCATAGACCTTGTACTGCTGCAGGCGCAGTTCCTGGGCCAGTTGCGGATCGGGCCAGCGCAGGTGCACGCCGTCGGGCGGCAACTGGAAGTCCGAGGGGATGCGGAACTCGTAGCGCTCGGGATCGACCGTGACCACGGCCGAGCTTTCCGCCGTGTCCGAGGTCAGCTTCATCGCCACCCAGCAGCCCGAATAGCGCGACATGGCCCAGCCGTGCAGGCCGTAGTCGAGGTATTCCTGCAGGTTGGATGGCGCCAGCACCGGGATGCCGCAGGCCGAGAAGATGTGCTCGCTCTGGTGGGCCACGGCGGACGAACGCGCCGAGGGATCGTCGCCGGCGATCAGCAGCACGCCGCCGTGTTTCGAGGTGCCGGCATGGTTGGCGTGGCGGAAGACGTCGCCGCTGCGGTCGACCCCCGGTCCCTTGCCGTACCACATGGAAAAGATGCCGTCGAACCTGGGTTGCGGAAACAGGTGCAACTGCTGGGTGCCCCACACCGCCGTGGCGGCGATGTCTTCGTTCAGCCCGGGCTGAAACGTGATGTCGTGCTGCTTGAGCCAGGGCGCGGCGCCGTGCAGCGCGGTGTCCAGGCCGCCCAGCGGCGAGCCGCGATAACCGGAGATGTAGCCGGCGGTATGCAGTCCGGCGCGGCTGTCGAGTTCGTGCTGCAGCATGGGCAGGCGGGCCAGGGCCTGCATGCCGGTGAGGAATACCCTGCCGCGTTCGACGCGGTACTTGTCTTCGAGGCTTACGTTGGCGATCGTCATCTGCTGCTCCTCCGTGCTGCGGCGCCCTGGGGGCGTCTTCGTCTCACGTGCGATCGCGGGGATCGCGCTTCAGCGGCGGGGGGAGGGCGTTCGGGCGCCGTCGGTGGTGGTGCGCCACCAGTGGCACAGGCGCAGCGAGATGCGGTGCGAGAGCGTCATGCGGCGGCCTCCGCAATTGGCCGGCCGGCACGCTCGCGCGCGCGGCGGGCGAAGCGCTGCGCCAGCTTCGGCGCCCGCCCCGGCGTGCTCCAGGGGCAGACGGCAAGGCAGATGCCGCAGCCGTAGGTCTCGTTGAAATAGGGAATGCAGCGGTCGAAATCCACCGCCCATTTCACGTTGCCGCGCACCAGCCGCTTCTCGCGGCTGATGGCGTCGGGCGGGCATTCGTTGGCGCAGACCTGGCAGCCGGCGCAGAAGTCGTCGGCGCCGAAGGCATCGGGAGCATCGTGGTTCAACGGCAGGTCGGTCTCGACGGCGGCCAGCCGAAAGCTGGAACCGTACTCGCGATTGATCAGCGAGCCGTGCTTGCCCAGTTCGCCGAAGCCGCAGGCAATCGCCGCCGGCAGCAGATTGAGCGAGCCGACCCAGGGGCCGGCGTGGGGCCTGGCTTCATAACCCTGGGCGCGGATCCAGTGCGCCAGCCAGTTCACCACGCGGGCGCCGCGGTTGTACTGGTCGCAGACTTCGAGCTGGCCTTCCGGGTCATCGGCGCTAGCCGGCACTTTCGACAAGCGTGCGTGGTCCATGGCATTGCCGATGACGATCAGGTTGGGCAGCGTGCACTCGAAGCCCTCGTACACCCATTCCGGGCGGATCGCGGTGATGCCGACCAGTTCGGCTTCGGCGCCGGGGTAGCCCTCGGGCCGCGCGCCGGAGCGGTTGAGCGCGAAGTCCTTGACGGCGCGGGTCCAGGAGTCGGCGCTGGCAACACGGCGATTTTCTGCGGGGGGCGGCAGCCTGGCAGGGCCGCGGTCGGCCAGGGCATAGACATCGCGATAGGCCGGCACGGAAACGAAGCGCTGCTTGACGGCGTCGAGCAGCCGGCCGTAGGGATGGCCCTCGGATTTGCGCAGCCAGAAGATCTGGCGCGGTCGGCGCGGCTCGGCTTCACCCCAGCCGTTGAACTGATTGCCGCTGAAGGGCGGCAGCAGCGCCAGGTGCTCCGCAGGCGGAGTCCAGGCGGGCTGGTTCTTGCGGCTCATGCCATTGGGGTGAAGGCGGGGCGGCAGGGGCACCGCCCCGGCGGGCTTCAGTCCTTGGCCCGGGTGAATTTGCCGTCCTTCACCGTGATCATCACCTGGCCGCGCAGGTCGTAGCCGGAATGGTCGCTGGCCGACATGCTGATCGGGCCTTGCGAGGCCTTCAGGTCCCTGGTGCCTTCCAGCGCGTCGCGCAGCGCGGAGCGGAACTCCTGGGTGCCCGGCTTGCCCTTTTTGGCGGCGATCGGGATGGCGTGCGAGAGCAGCAGGCCGGCGTCATAGGTGCCGGCAGCGAAGATCGGCGGCTTGGAGCCGAAGGCCTTTTCGTAGCCCTTGATCAGCTCGAGCGTGACCGCCTTCGACGGCGCGCTGTCCGGGATCTCTTCCGGCACCACCACCAGCGGGCCCATGATCAGCGCGCCTTCGACCTTCTTGCCGCCAATTTGCAGGAAGGCGCCGGAGGAGGCACCGTGGGTCTGGAAGATCGGGCCCTTGAATCCGGAGTCGACGAGCTGCGAATGCGGCATCGCGGCGTCGGCGCCGACCCCGGCGACCATCATGGCGTCGGGCTTGGCGGCGATCATCTTCAGCGCCTGGGCCAGGGCGGTGGTGTCCTTCGGGCCGTAGCGCTCGTTGGCGACGACCTTGATGCCGGCTTTCTCGGCCATCGGGGCGAAGGTCTTGTACCAGTTCTCACCGTAGGGATCGGCACGGCCGATGAAGCCGACGGACTTGACGCCGCGCTTGCTCATGGCGGCGACCAGGCCTTCACTGATGACGTCGTCGTTGGGGTGGGTCTTGAACACCCAGCGCTTCTTGTCGTCCATCGGCAGCACCACGGCCGCCGTGCCGACCGGCGCCAGCATCGGCGTCTGCGCTTCGGCCATGAAGCCGAGCACGCCCATGGCATTGCCCGAGCCCGACGGGCCGATCAGCGCGTCGATCCTGCTTTCGCCGAGCAGCTTCTTGGTCAGTTGCACGCTCTGCGTCGGATCGCTGGCGTCGTCGAAAACGATGTACTCGACGCTGAAGTCGCCGATCCTGGTCGGCAGCAGGGCGACCGCGTTCTTCTGCGGAATGCCGACGAAGGGTATCGCGCCGGTGGACGAGGCGATGACGCCGATCTTGACCTGGGCGTGAACGGGCAGGCTCATGGCCAGGGCGAGGCCGGCGGCCGCCAGCAGGTTGGTGATCTTCTTCATTGTGTGACTCCTCCTTGAGTGGTTCGTGATGATGTTGTCGTCTGCCTTCAGGCAATGATGCCCTGTTCCCTCAGGCTTGTGCAATCCGCTGCCGAGTACCCGGCCTCGGCGAGGACGGAAGCCGTATGCTGGCCATACTTGGGCGGGAATTCCAGTTCGCGCACGGTGCCCGGCAGGTCGACGGCCTGGGGCTGCATGCGCACTTCGCGCCCGTCGGGTGCGCGCGTGCGCGTCAGCGTGCGGGCGATGGCTTCCATCTCACGCACCGCTGGAATGTCGTTGATCGCGGCATGCGGGATGGTCGCCTGACGGAAGGCGGCGGCAATGTCGGCGGTGGCGATACGGCGAGTCACGGCGGCCATGTCGCGGTGGATGGCTTCGCGCTCCCTGACCCGGCCCTCGTTGGTGGCGCGCACGGCATTGGCCACCGGCGCGAACCAGGGGATCTCGGTCAGCCGCCGCCATTGCACGTCGCTGCCGATGGCCATGTAGATGAAGCCGTCGGCGGTGGGATAGACATTGGTCGGGATGAACTTGCGGTGCTCGTTGCCGCAGCGCGTGACCTCCGACGGATCGCAGTCGAAGTCGAGCAGGGGCAGGGTGGTGATCAGCCAGGAAGCGGCCGCCTGCAGCATCGAGACATCGATGCGGCTGCCACGGCCGGTCTCGGCGCGTTCGAGCAGGGCCATCATCACGCCGGCATAGACCTCGTCGCCGGCCTTGAGGTCGATCAGCGGCACGCCGGACAAGGTGGGCGGGCCATCGGCCGGGCCGGTGAGCTCCATGTAGCCGGCCATGGCCTGGATTACCGGGTCGTAGCCGGGGGCGTCCGGGTAGTCCGGGCCCATGGCCGAGATGCCCGCCCAGATCAAGTCCGGCTTCGCCGCCGCGAGCGACTCGTAATCGATGCCGAGCTGCTTGTAGCGCTTGGGCACGGTGTTGCAGCAGAAGACGTCGGCGTCGAGTTCGGTGATCAGGCGGCGCAGCACCTCCTGGCCTTTCGGATCCTTGAGGTTGAGCGCGATGGCCTCCTTGCCGACATTGGGCGCGATGAAATAACTGCGCCGGTCGTCGTCGGCGACACGGCCGCCGATGTAGCGGTTCGGGTCGCCCGGCAGGCCGTCGCCGGTCGGCGTGGATTCGATGCGGATCACACGCCAGCCGAGCTGGGCGAAGCGCAGCGTCGCGTAGGGCAGGGACAGCGCCTGCTCCATAGAGAGGATGGTGCGGCGGCGCACGCTATTCGGCCTTCCAGGGCTTCCAGTAGCGCTTCGGCGCCTGGCCGTGCAGCGCCCGGTAGACCTTTTCCGGCGTGAAGGGCAGTTCGAACAGCCGTGTTCCGGTGGCATTGGCGATGGCATTGGCCGCCGCCGCGGCCATGCAGATCGCCGGCGCCTCGCCGACGCCCTTGGCGCCCTGCGGGCCTTCGCCGTCCATGGATTCGATGAAGGCGATGTCCATTTCGGGGATCTCCGGCGCGGTGACCAGTTTGTAGTCGCGGAAGTTGGGGTTCTTCATCTTGCCGTCTTCGATCATCAGGTCCTCGGTGAAGGCATAGCCCTGGCCCATGACCACGCCGCCCTCGATCTGGCCTTCGATGCCGAGGCGGTTCAGCACGCGGCCGACGTCGTGGGCGCCGGTGACCTTGAGCAGCTTGATGAAGCCGGTGTCGGTGTCGACTTCGACTTCCACCACTTGCGTGCCCCAGGCATAGGCCGCCGAGACGTCGCCCTTGAAGCCCTTGTCCTGGTGCACGCTGGGCGGCTCGTAGTAGAACGTCGTCATCACCAGTTCGGCCTTGTCCTGGAAGTGCAGGTTGCGCAGCAGTTTGGAAAGTTCCACCAGGGCTTCGCCGCTGTCGGCGCGGATGACGAAGCCGCCGCGCAGGTCGAGGTCGGCCTCCGTGCAATCGAACTTCTTCGCCGCCACGGCGAGGATCTTGGACTTGGCCTTCCTGGCCGCGCCGATCGCCGAATTGCCGGCGACGAAAGTGGTGCGGCTGGCATGTACGCCGACGTCCCAGGGCGTGATCGCGGTGTCGTTGTTGACCACGGTGACGGCCGAGATCGGCAGACCGAGTTCCTCGCAGACCAGTTGCGAGAGCACGGTTTCCGAGCCCTGGCCGATTTCCGAGGCGCCGGTGATCAGCGTGACGTTGGCGAAGTCGTCGAGCTTGAGGATGGTGCCGCAGCCGTCGGATGGGTAGATCTTGGCGCCGCCGCCGACGTGCAGCATCGAGGCCATGCCGATGCCGCGCTTGATGTTGCCGGGCTTCTTCTGGTTGGCGTGGTTCTCGGCGAACTTGCGCGAGAAGTCGCTGCGCCCGGCCGCCGTCTTGATGCAGTCCTTGAAGCCGCAGCTCTTGAAGCTCATGCCCTGGCCGGTGACTTCGCCGGCCTCCTGGGCATTCTTCATGCGGAATTCCAGCGGGTCCATGCCGATCGTCTCGGCCAGCATGTCCATGTGCTGTTCGATGGCGAAGGTGGCCTGCAGGTTGCCGTAGCCGCGGAAGGAGCCGGCATAGGGATTATTGGTGTACACCGCCGCCGTGTGGTAATCGCAATGCGGCACGCGATACAGCGAGGAGAAGGTCTGCATCATCACGAAGGGCGTGGTCGCCCCCCACGAAGTGTAGGCGCCGTTGTCGTGCAGGGTATGCACCTGGCGGAAGGTCAAGGTGCCGTCCTTCCTGCTGCGGATGCGCGCCGGGTCGATGTTGAGGTACTCGGCGAACTCGCGCTTGTGCAGGAAGGGCACCTGGGTGTTCGAATACATCAGCACGTTGCCGCCGGCATCGAACTCGGCGATCATGCCCGAGACGCCCATGCAGCAATGGGTGACGTAGTGCAGCTTGAAGGTATCCTCGATCACCACGTCGGACTCGGCTTCGCCATGCACCACGTCGCCGTGGGTGTAGTCGAAGCGCATGGCGACGTTGTCCGGCTTGCCTTTGTGGGCGATCGAGGTGCCCTGCTTGAGGTGCAGGTGGGTGCCGTCGGCGCCGTGCGGCTCGGGGTGGATCAACACCGCCCCGGGCTTGATCGAGTCCTCGGGATTGCCGATCACCGGCAGGTCCTCGTACTCGACCTTGATCAGCTTCAGCGCGGCCTCTGCGATTTCCTCCGACTCGGCGGCCACCGCGGCGATCTCGTCGCGCTGGCTGCGCACACGGCCGACCTTGAGCGGGAAGTGGTCCTTGGCGACGCCGATCGGGCGCTGGTCTGCGATGTCGGCGGCGGTGATCACCACATGCACGCCGGGCAGGGCCCTGGCCGCCGAGGTGTCGATGGACTTGATCAGCGCATGGATGCGGGCCGAACGCAGGATCTTGCCGTGCAACTGGCCGGGCAGGTTGATGTCGTGGATGTAGCGCGTGCGGCCGCTGGCCTTGTCCGGCGCATCCATCTTGGGGATGCGCTTGCCGATCAGGGAATCGGGTTCGATGACGCGGTGTTTTTTCTCGGCGACGTTCATGGTGTGGGCTCCGCATTACCGCAGGCGACCACGGCGTCTACGATCTTCTTGTAGCCGGTGCAGCGGCACAGGTTGCCTTCGAGCCCGCGCTTGACGCAGGCTTCGTCGGGGTGCTCGTGCTTCGCCAGCAGGTGGTCGGCCTGCATCATCATGCCTGGCGTGCAGAAGCCGCACTGCACGGCGCCGTGTTCGACGAAGGCATCGCGCAGGGCTTCGCCGCGCGGCTGGTCGGTGAGGCCTTCGACCGTGGTGAGGTTGCGGCCGGCGCAATCGACGGCGAACATCAGGCAGGAGTTCAGCGACACGCCATCCACCTGGATGGTGCAGGCGCCGCACTCGCCCTCGCCGCAGCCGTACTTGGTGCCGGTCAGGCCGACGATGTCGCGCAGCATGTCGAGGGCATTCATCCTGACGTCGACCATCACCTTGCGCTTCACCCCGTTCAGGGTGAATTCGATCTCATGCTTGAGCGACATTTTCGAGAACCCTTTTCGTCATGTTGTGGATCATTTCCCTGCGGTACCAGGCCGTGGCGCGCACGTCGTCGATCGGATTGACTTCGTCGCGCGCGGCGACGGCGGCGGCCTCGATGGTCGCCGCGTCGAGGTGGCGTCCCTCCAGCGCCGACTCCGTCGCGGTGGCTCGCAGCGGCGTCGGCGCCACGGCGCCGAAGGCGACGCGCACATTGGAGATCACGCCATCCTTGATGTCACCGGCAATACCGATCGAGATGGTCGAGATGTCCAGTGCCGGCCGCGTGCCGTGCTTGTAGAAGCGCGAGCGATGGTCAGGACTGGGCACCGGAATGCGCACGCCGGTGACCAGCTCGCAAAGCGACTTGCGGGTCTTGCCCGGGCCGGTGAAGAAGGTCGAGATCGGCATGCAGTGGCGATAGAGCTTGGCTTCGGGCATCGAGGCCAGCTCGACGCAGGCGTCGAGTACAAGCAAGGGCACCAGCGTGTCGCCAGCCGGCGAGGCATTGCAGATGTTGCCGCCGAGGGTGCCGGCATTGCGGATCTGGTCGCTGGCAAAGTGGTCGCAGGCCTCGACCAGCACCGGCAGGTGCTGGCGCACCAGCGGGTGCTCCATGATCTCGGTGATCGTCGCCAGCGCGCCGATGCGGATTTCATTGCCTTCCAGCGTGATCCCGCTGAGCTGGGGAATGTGGCGGATGTTCATCAGGGTCTCGCGGAACTTGATGCGGCCCGCCTGGCTTTGCGGCGTCAGGTCGGTGCCCCCCGCGAGTATCGTGACATTGCCGCCCTTGAGGCACTCGACCGCCTGATCGAGGCTGGTCGGGGCGAAATAGCGTTTCAGTTCGGTCATCGGGTCTTCCTCAGAATCGAATGGGCTCTTGGTATCGCCCAAAGACATTGACAAGTTCCTTGGTCATTTCGCCGACGCTGGCGTAGGCCTTCACCGCCTTCATCAGGGCGGGCATGACGTTGCGGCCCGCGGCGGCGTCGGCGCGCAGTTCGGCCAAGGCCGCGGCAACGGCGGCGTTGTCACGCTCGGCGCGGATCTTCTGCAGGCCCTCGATCTGGTGCCGCGCGTCTTCCTCGTTGTAGGGATGGAACTCGACCGGGTGGTCTTCTTCCTTCTCGTTGCGGTAGCAATTGACGCCGACCTTGCGGAACACGCCGGAATCGATGTTGCGCTGCATCTGGTAGGCCTGGGCCGAGACCTTGGCCTGGATGGTGCCGTCGGCAACCATTTTGACGATGCCGCCCTGGGCATCGACCTCGGCCATGATTTCTTCCATCTTCTTGCGCATCTCGTTGGTCATGGTCTCGACGTAGAACGAGCCGGCCAGCGGATCGACGGTTTCGGTGAGGCCCATTTCCTCGATCAGCAACTGCATGGTGCGCAGCGAGATGCGCGCCGAGTACTCGGTCGGAATCGTGTAGGCCTCGTCGTAGGAACACAGCGCCATGGTCTGTGTGCCCGAGAGAGCCGAGATCAGCGCGTAGTAGGCGCCGCGCACGATATTGACCTCGGGCTGCTCGAAGGTCAGGCCGCCGCCGCCGCCCGCCGCGATCATGCGCAGCCACATCGAGCCGGGCTTCTCGGCGCCGTACTGCTCCTTCATGATCTTGGCCCACAGGCTGCGTCCCGCGCGGAACTTGCACACCTGCTCGAAAATGTTGCCGAAGATGTTGAAGTTGTACGACAGGCGCCCGGCGAACTCATCCACCGGCAGGCCGCGCTTGATGGCGTCGTCGGCGTAGGCCTTGGCGATGCAGAAGGCGTAGGCCATTTCCTGCGCCGGCGTCGCCCCGGATTCGCGGATGTGGTAGCCGCAGACCGAGACCGGCGTGTACTTCGGCGCCTCCTTGGCGCAATACTCGATGGTGTCGCCGACCAGGCGGATCGAGGGCTCGACGGGGAAAATCCAGGTGCCGCGGCCGATGAATTCCTTGAGGATGTCGTTCTGCGCCGTGCCGCGCAGTTCCCTGATGTCGTAGCCGCGCTTCTCGGCCATCGCCAGGTACATGGCGATCAGGATCGCCGCCGCGCCGTTGATGGTCAGCGATACGGTGATCTTCTTCAGGTCGATGCCGTCGAAGGCGATTTCGAAATCGCGCAGGGTGTCGATCGACATGCCGACGCGGCCGATCTCGCCCTCGGCCAGCGGGTCGTCGGAATCGAGGCCGATCTGCGTCGGCAGGTCGAAGGCGACGTTGAGTCCGGTCTGGCCGTTGGCGATCAGGTACTTGAAGCGCTGGTTCGATTCCTGCGGATTACCGAAGCCCGCGTACTGGCGCATGGTCCAGGGCTGCTTGCGGTACATCTCGCGGTGGATGCCGCGGGTGAAGGGATAAGCCCCGGGCTCGCCGACCATCTCCATGCCGCCGCTGGCCTCGACGTCCGCCGCGGTGTACAGCGGCTTGACCTCGATGCCAGATTCGTTGATGACCTTTTTCAGTTCGGGTTTCTGGGGAGCATTCATTTCACATGGCTCCGGATGTATTCGGTGATGGCATCGAGCTTCGAGCCGGACGGAAAGATGCCCTTGAAGCCCAGCGCACGCAGGGCGTCGTGGTCTTGCGCCGGCAGGTTGCCGCCGATCACCCAGAGCTTGTCGGTGAGACCGTTGGCTTCGAGCAGCGGCTTGAGCTTGGTGCAGAAGGGGATGTGCGAGCCGGCCATGGAGGACAGCGAAATCACGTCGACGTCTTCTTCGAGGGCGATGCGGGCGATTTGTTCCGGGGTCTGGCGCAAGCCGGTGTAGATGACTTCGAAGCCGGCGTCCATCATCGCGCGGGCGACGACCTTGGCGCCCTGGTCGTGGCCGTCGAGGCCAGGCTTGCCGAGCAGTACCTTGATCGGTCTGGTGCTCATGAGGAGACTTCCTTGGCAATGATGAGTTTGAGGATTTCGCTGGTGCCGCCGCCGATCAGCGTGAAGCGCACGTCGCGGAGATACCTTTGCACCGGGTATTCCATGGCGTAGCCATAAGAGGCGAAGACGCGCGCCGCCTGGTCGCAGACCTTGGCCGCAGTCTCGGTGGCGAACAGCTTGGCCATCGCCGCGTGCTTGTGGTACGGGCGGCCGGAATCGCACAGCCAGGCAGCGTAGTACACGAGGTGTTCGGCGGCTTCGAGTTCGGTGGCCATCTCGGCGAGCTTCAGTTGGATCGCCTGATAGCGGTTGATAGTCTTGCCGAACTGCTGGCGTTCGCCCGCGTAGCGCACGGCTTCGGCGAGTGCGGCGTGGGCTACGCCCAGGCCCATGGCGCCGGTGATGATGCGAATTTCGCCGAGGGTCTTGCGCAAATGGCTTTCGCCGTCGCCTTCTTCCTTCGACAGGCGATGGCTGTCGGGGACGAAGCATTCGTCGAAGGCGACTTCCGAGGTGGGCAGGGCCCAGACCCCCATCTTGTGGATCTCGCGGCCGACGATGAGGCCCTTGAAGTGCTTCTCGACGAGGAAGATGGTCAGCTTCTTCTCTTCGCCGGCCTTGGCGAAGACAGTGAAGAAGTCGGCCACCGGCGCCGAGGTGATCCAGGTCTTCTGGCCGTTGATCACATAGCCGCCCCCGACCTTCTTCGCCGTGGTGGCGATGGAGTCGAGGTCGGAGCCGGCATTCGGCTCGGTCATGCAGATGGCGCCGATCTTCTCGCCGCGCAGCGCGGGCTTGAACAGGCGCTCGATGATGTCGGCGTTGCCCAGCAGGTGCAGGAACTTGGTGCCCATCAGCGACTGCATGGCCACGGCGCCGGCCAGCGACATCGAGCCGCGCGAGATTTCCTGCAGCGCCATGGCGAACTCGGTCAGCGCCATGCCGGTGCCGCCGACGTCCTCCGGATAGCGCATGCCGAAGAAGCCGAGGTCGGCGAGTTCCTGGAACAGGGCGCGGGGATACTGTTTCGCTTCGTCGAGCGCTTCTGCCTGTGGCGCGATGCGTTCGTCGCAGAAGCGGGCGAAGGTGTCGCGGATCGCCTTTTGGTCGTCGGTTAGGTCGAAATTCATGGTTGGATTAGCCTTCCCGCGGCGCCTGGGCTGCCGGGTGTCCGATTCCCTCCGTGTCCTCCGAAACAGGCTTCGCCTGCTTCTCCCCCTTTACCTGCGGGAATCGGACACCCGACAACCCGGGCGGGAAAGGTGTGCGCATTGCTACGGCAAACCGGTGAGGCGTTTCCGGATCGGGCCGCCAGGGTGCCCTGTTCCGCGTAAGTAAAGGAGGAGGGCCGGCGATTCATCGGCCCGGGGGACATGAAGCGGAGCAGGGCACCCTGGCGGCCCGATCGCGCGCTGCGGGTTGCTCTGCCGCTGTTTGCCTGCACGCTCACTCGCTGTACCCGTAATCCCTTACCGCCGCTTCCGGCGTGATCACGCCATTGCGGATCTCCTCGGCCAGCACTTTGCGGTCGCGTTTTTTCGGGTCGCCGTAGCCGCCGCCGCCGCTGGCGACCTGGTGGTAGATGGTGCCCTTGGGCACGCCGGTGATCAGGTCCTTGTTCTTCGGTACCACGGTCTGCCCGTCGGGGTAGTGCAGGCGGATGAAATTGAGGCCGGCCTCCTTGCCGCCGAAGAGGCCGAAGGCCGGCTCGAAGTCGCCGTCGCCGAAGGTGACAAGTTGGGTGTCTTCCGAGCCGATCTCGAAAATGGTCTCGACGCCGAGGCCGCCGCGCCATTCGCCGGCGCCGGCCGAGTCGGTCAGCAGTTCGTGCTTGAGCAGGCGATGCGGGGTCTGCTGCTCGAACATCTCGTAGTCCTGGTCGAGCACGCCGCCCGAGGCGTCGATCATGCCGATGTGGTCGTAGCCGTCGATGCCGCGCATCGCGCCCGAGCCGCCCTTGAGGCCCATGAAGCCGATATCGACGTACTTCTCGTTCTTTTCCGGATCGATGCCGGTGGTGAGCGAAGCCAGCAGGTTGTTCCAGCCGGCGGTGACTCGGTCGGGCATCACCGGGGCCAGGGCGCGCTGGATGGCGTCGGCATTGGGCGGGCAGAGGTGGTTGCCGAAAGTGGTGGCCTTGGGGTAGGCCGCGTTGAGGATGGTGCCCTCGGGGATCACGATCTCGATCGGCTGCACCATGCCCTCGTTGTGCGGGATGTCGGGATTCACCATCTGCAGCAGGGTCAGGATGGTGGCCGAGGCGCTGGAGGTGAAGGTGCCGTTTACGAAACCGTTGGTCTGCGGATCGGTCTTCGAGTAGTCGAACTTGATGCTCTTGTCCTTGACCTCGATATCCACGCGGATGGTGTACTTCGATCCAACGAAGCGGCCGTCGAAATACACATAGCCTTCACCCGAATACTTGCCATTGGGGATCTTGGCGATTTCGGCTTCCATCATCTTGCGCGTGGCGTCGAACAGGGCCTGCTTGTGGGTTTCGTAGCTGGCGACGCCGTATTTCCTGAGCAGTTCCAGCATGCGCCGTTCGCCGACCGTACAGGCGCCCATCTCGGCCTTCATGTCGTGCTGCACGATGTCGAGGCGCACGTTGGCGAAGATCAGGTTCCACACGTCCTTGCGCAGCTTGCCGCGCTCGACCACCTTGACCGGCGGGATACGCAGGGCTTCCTGCCAGACCTCGACCGCGTTCGGGTTGTAGCCGCCGGCGACATTGCCGCCGATGTCGGCCTGGTGGCCCTTGACCGCCGTCCACGCCACCAGCTTGTCTTCGTAGAACACCGGCTTGAAGGCGGCGACGTCGTTGTTCTGGTTGCCCAGACTGAATACGTCGTTGTGGAAAATCACGTCGCCGGGATAGATCTCGTCGCCGAAATAGTCCTTGATGTACTTGCACACCGGCGCCAGCGAGAAGGCCAGGATGGGCAGGTTCTCGGTCTGCTCCAGCATGTTGCCGTCGGCATCGTAAAGACCGGTGACGTAGTCCTTGGCTTCGCAGAGGATGGGCGAGCGCGTGGTCTGCTCCATCGAGATGCTCATCTCGTCGGTGATGGACTTGAAGGTCCTGGCGTACACCGAGAGGAGGATGGGATCAATCCTTGCGTTCATGCCGTAGCCTCCTCTCTTGCGAAACAGGATTGGACGAGGTCTTCGCGTCCCTTGCGGTAGATGGCGAAGGAGCCGAGGGCATCGACCACGCAGTCGTAGGCGGCGGAAACGAAGATCGCCGTGGTCTCCTGCTCGATCATGGCCGGGCCATCGATGCGGTTGCCGAAGCGCATCTTGTGGCCGTCGTAGACCGGCACCTCGGCAAATTTCTTGGTCTCGGGGATGTACATGCTGCGCTGCCCCTTGACGGCGCTCGCGGCGTCATCGCCGGCCCAGGCATCACCGCGATAGGATGGCTTGTCGGTGAAGCCGATGGACTGCACGCGGACGTTGATGATTTCTATCGGCGGGTTCTCCGCTTCCAGCGAGTAGCCGTAGAGCCGGTTGTGTTCGGCGTGGAAGGCCCGCGCGATGGCGGCGGCGTCGCCCTTCGCCACCAGATCGCGCGGCACCAGGAAGGAGACCTCGTGGTACTGCTTGATGTAGCGGCAGTCGAATTTGATGTCGTGGCGGCGGCGCGCCTCGGGGATGCGCTCCTCGGTGAGCTGGCGCGCGCCCTCGGCGGCCATCTCGTCGACCATCGCGGTGAGCTTCTTCCAATCGACCGCGTCGAGCTTGGAAACGAAGGTGCGCACGAAGTCGTGCTTGAGCTCGCTCATCAGCATGCCGAAGGCGCAGAGCACCGAGGATTCGCGCGGCACGATCTGCAGCGGGATTTCCAGTTCCTCGCAGATCAGGCAGGAATGGATGGGGCCGGCGCCGCCGGCCGGAATGAAGGGGAACTCGCGCGGATCGAAGCCGCGCTTGATGGTCACCTCGCGCACGCCCTGGGCCATGTTGTTGCAGGCCACGCGGTACATGCCGGCCGCCGCCTCCTCGATGGAAAGGCCCATTGGCCTGGCGATGTGGGTCTCGATCGCCGTCCTGGCAGCGCCGACATCCAGCTTCATCTTGCCGCCGGCAAAGTAGTTCGGATCGAGGTAGCCCAGCACCACGTTGGCGTCGGTGGTGGCGGGGAGCTTGCCGCCCTTGCCGTAGCAGGCCGGGCCGGGGTCGGCGCCGGCGCTTTGCGGGCCCATGCGCAGCATGCCGCCTTCGTCGAGCCAGCCGATCGAGCCGCCGCCGGCGCCGATGGTGTGGATGTCGAGCATGGGCAGGGCGATCTTGTGGCGGGCGATCTCGCCGTCGTTCTTGATCATCGGGCTGCCGACCGCCACCGAGGCCTCGAAACTGGTGCCGCCCATGTCGGTGGTGATGCACTTGTCCTGGTTGTGCGGCTTGACGTAGAACAGGCCTGCGCCGGGGCCGCCGGCGGGGCCGGAGAGCAGGGTCAACGCCGCCTTCTCGCGCGCCAGTTGCGGAGAGATCACACCGCCGTTGGACTGCATGATCAGCAGCAGTCCGTGGAAGCCGATGCCCTTGAGGCGGCCGACCAGCTGGTCGAGGTAGTGGTTGAGCTTGGGGCCGACGTAGGAATTCAGCGCCGTGGTGCTGATGCGCTCGTAGAAGCGGATCGAGGGCAGCAGGTCGGTGGACACCGACAGATAGGCGCCGGGCATTTCCTGCCTGACCAGTTTCGCCGCCGCCTGCTCGTGCGCCGGATTGGCGAAGGAGTTCATGAAGCAGATCGATACCGCCTGCACGCCGTCCTGCTTGAACAGCGCGATGGCTTGCCGGACCTGGTCGAGGTCGAGCGGCGTCACTTCGTTGCCGTTGCGGTCGAGGCGGCCCTTGATGCAGGCGCGCAGGTAGCGCGGTACCAGCGGTTTGACGTTGGTGTAGCGGTTGTTGTACTGCTCCTCGCGGATGCCGCGACGCATTTCCAGCGCATCCCTGACGCCTTCGGTAGTGAGCAGTCCGCACTTGGCGCCGGTGTGCGTCAGCGTGGCGTTGGTGGTGACCGTGGTGCCATGCACGATGGTGTCGATGGTGGCGGCGAAGGCCTCCAGCGTCTGCGGCGGTGTTTGCGCCGCGGCGATGTCGGTGAGGCCGTTCACCACCGCGATCGAAGGATCGGACGGGGTGGACAGCGACTTGAAGATCGCCGGTTCCGCGCCGTCGCGGGTCACGGCGAAATCGGTGAACGTGCCGCCAACGTCGATGCCGATCTTGAGTGTCATGGAATGCTCCTCTAGCGCGCGACCAGTTGGCGCACGTCTTCCTTGCGTATCTTGCCCAGCGCGGTCTTGGGCAGGGCCTTGACCAGCACGACTTCCTTGGGATGCTTGAAGCGCGCGATGCGGCCTTCGAGCAGCTTCAGCACCTGTTCGCTGCTCAGTTCGCGGTTTTCCTTCGGCACCACGACGGCGACCACGATCTCGCCCCAGCGCGGGTCCGGGCGGCCGATCACCGAGGCCTCGGCAATGTCCGGCGATTCGATCAGCAGGTTCTCTATCTCGGCCGGATAGATGTTCTCGCCGCCGGAAATGATCATGTCCTTGCTGCGGCCATCGACATAGAGGAATCCGTCCTCGTCGAGGTGGCCCATGTCGCCGCTGCGGAACCAGCCGTCATTGAGTGCGGCGGCGGTGGCCTCGGGCGCCCGCCAGTAGCCGCTCATGAGGTTGTCGCCCTTGATCCAGATCTCGCCGGTGGCGCCGGCCTTGACGTCGTTGCCGTCGCCGTCGACCAGGCGCAACTGGCAATGCTTGCCGACCCGGCCGGTGGAGCCGAGCTTGCGCATGGCCTCGTCGGCCTTGAGATAGACGGCGATCGGGCAGGTCTCGGTGGAGCCATAAACCTGCACCAGCGGCACGCCCTTGTCATGCACGGCATGGATCACGTGGCGCGGCACGATGGTCGAGCCGGTGGTGATCATGCGCAGTTTCGAAAAGTCGGCGCTGGACCAACGGCGATTCGACATCATGATGTCGAGCTGGGCCGGCACCAGCACGGTGAGCGTGATGCCCTCGCGCTCGATGGCGTCGAAGCTGGCTTCCGGGTCGAACTTGGCGTGCAGCACGATGCTGCAACCGGCCTTGAGGCCCGGCGTCACCAGGTTGTTGAGCCCGCCGACATGGAACAGGGGCAGGCTGTTGAAGATCACGTCGTCGGCGGTCAGGCCGTGCATGTCCTCGCTGTTCGCGGCATTGACTTCGAGCGCGCGCTGGGTCAGCAGCACGCCCTTGGGCTTGCCGGTCGAGCCCGAGGTGTAGCAGATCAGCAGCGGCGTCTCCGGTCCGACCTCGGAATCGACCGGCGGCAGCGTGCCGGCGGTGGCGAGGAAGTTGTCCCAGGCCTTCCAGCCGGCCGCCGCGCCGCCGATGGCGACCTTGTGCATGCCGGCCAGCGCCTCGCCCAGCGCGGCGGTGGGGGCGAGAAAGTCGCGTTCGACGATCAGCACCCTGGGCGGGCAGTCGGCCAGCATCTGCCGGTGTTCGGGGGCGGCCAGGCGCCAGTTGAGCGGCATGTAGAGCGCGCCCAGGCGGGCGCAGGCAAACAGCAGCGCCAGCATCTCCGGGCTGTTGAAGCCGAGGAAGGAGACGGCGTCGCCGCGTCGCACGCCGGTCGCCGCCAGTGCGGAGGCGATGCGGTCCGCCAGCGCCGCGAAGTCGCGGTAGGTGAGTTCGCGGTCGTGGAAACGGATCGCCGCCTTGTCGGGCACGCGCGCGGCGTTATCCGAAATCCAGTTGGCGATACTCATTGGGCCATCCCCCCGGCCCCCTTCGCAAGGAAGGGGGTGACGCCGGTTCGCGGGCATCGCCCGCTCCGGATCATTGGCTGTGCCGTCCTTGGGGCGGCCCGGCGGACGGCACTCACGCGTCGCAGACTTCGAGCACCACCGACATCGCCGTGTCGCCCGCCGCGCAGCCGGTGAACAGGCCGAAGCCGCCACCCTTCTGTGCCAGCTCCTCGATCAGTTCGATGATGGCGCGGGTGCCCATCGGCGCTTGCGGGTGGCCCCAGACCAGCGAGCAGCCGTAGTTGTTCATGGCCTGCAGGTCGCAGCCGGTCTGGCGCGAGAAATAGATGTCGTTCACCGCGAAGGGGTTGTGGGTCTTGATCGCCTTCATCCCGGCGACGCTCTTGCCGGCCTGTCCCAGGGCCTGCCTTGCCGCCGGCACCGTCGCTTCCGGCATGTGCGCCAGGTCGACGCGGGCCTGGCCGAAGCCGTGCAGGCGCACCGCGATCTTCGGGTCGCTGGCCAGTTCGCGGGCGCGCTCGCGCGTGGTGACGATGACTGCGGCATTGCCGTCGGCGGGATGGGTCTGGCCGCCGAAGGTGACGCAGCCGCCGGGCATCACCGGCTTGAGCTTGGCCAGGCCCTCGGCGGTCGAGGTGGTGATGCCTTCGTCGCCGTTGAGGGTGTTGGCCGTTTTCCTGTAGCCGGGTGCCGGGACGTCGAAGGGCAGGGTCATGAAGCGCTTGAGGAAGGCATTGTCGTTTTCCAGCGCCATGCGGTACTGCGCCTCGCGGCGCAACACTACTTCATGCTGCTCCCCGGTGGCGATGCCATGCTTTTTCGCCACGTTTTCCGCCGTGACGAGCATTGCGTGCGGTCCGAGCGGATCGCAATTGAAATTGTCCATCACCCAGTCTTCGGCGCCGCCGGTGCCGCCCGGCCCTTTCGGGTTCGGGTAATACAGGTGGGGGCCGTTGGAGGTGCGGTCGCAATTCACCACCAGCGCCGTCGAAGCGAGGCCGACCTCGATTTCCTGCGCCGCGGCGAGCAGGCTGCGGGCGCCGGTGGCGCAGGCCTGCATCAGGGTCGGGCCGCCGACCTGGGGCGCGCCGATCAGGCCGGCCAGCCAGGGCAGGCCGTAGAAGGAATGTTTCTGTGGCACCGAGAAACCGAGTACGCCGTAGTCGAAGGCCTTCGGGTCGATCCTGCGCTTCGCCAGTTCGGCCTTGGCCACATGGGCGGCGAATTCGATGCTGTGCAGGTTGGCGAAGCTGCCTTGCCAGCGTGCGAACGGGGTGCTCCAGTAAGCGCCGTAGGGTATTTCTGCCTTGTAACTCATGGCGGGTCGGTCTCTTCTCAGGGTGGGAATGCGGGTCAGTTTCTTGCGCTGCGGCGCGGCGCGGGTGCTTCGGAAGTCGGCGCTGGCGCCACGGCGACTTCGGCCGCCTTTTCCGTCTCGATCTGGGCGATGGCTTCGACGAGGAAGCGTTTTGCGGCTTCGAGGTGCTTGTGCATGGCCGTGGCTGCGGCTTCGGCATCACGCTTGCGGAAGGCGGCGTGGATGGCCTTCATGCCGGTCAGCGCGGCCTTGCGCGCAGTAGCATCGCCCAGGGTCAGCACGCGCAGGAAGCGCACGTGGCCGACGTACTGGTCGAGCAGTTTGGACATCCGGCGGTTGGGAACCAGGGCGCGCCAGGCATGGTGGAAGCGGCTGTTGGCTTCGAGGAAGGCGCGGAAATCGCCGGCCTTCTCGGCGGCGATGGCCTCATCGACCGCCGCCGACATGCTCGCCAGGTCGGTCGGGCTACTCACTTCACCGACGGCCAGGCTGACCGCCGCCGGTTCGAGCAGGAAGCGCAACTGGTAGATCTCTTCGATGTCGGCATCGGTCAGTTCCGGCACCACGAAGCCGCGGCCCTCGACCACGATCATGCCTTCGCTTTCCAGCCGGGCCAGGGCCTCGCGCACGGGTGTGCGGGAAACGCCGAGCTGGGCGGCGAGGCTGACTTCCTGCAGGCGCTCGCCGGGTCGGATCTGGTGGCTGCCGATGTTGTCGCGCAGCTGGTTATAGACCCGGTCGGCGAGGCCTGCCGGTCGTTCAAGGGGCTTGATTGACGTGTTCATGGCAGAATCGTTCGCGCTGTTGCGCTCGGCTTGTGGAATACTGGATACTGTATACGCAGTACATTGCGAGTGTCAATAGAAGATGAGCCATTCCCTCCCGCAACTCTCCGCCAGCCTCCTCGCCGGTGACAAGCCGGCCCTGGCGCGGGCCCTGTCGCTGGCCGAGCGAGACCCGGCCGCCGCCGCAGGGCTGATGCGGCAATTGTCCGCCAGCAGCGGCCATGCCCATGTGCTGGGGATTACCGGGCCGCCGGGCGCCGGCAAGTCGACCCTGGTCGGGGCTCTGCTGCGCATCCTGCTCGGCAAGGGCATGGGCGTCGCCGTGCTGGCGGTCGACCCCTCCAGCCCGGTCAGCGGCGGTGCGCTGCTCGGCGACCGCTTTCGCATTGGCGAGGCCGCCGCGGGGCGCTGCTTCATCCGCTCCACCGCCACGCGCGGCAGCCTGGGCGGGCTGACGGCGGCCGCGCGGCAAATGGTGCGGCTGATGGATCTCGCCGGTTACGACCTGGTGATCGTCGAGACCGTGGGCACCGGCCAGTCCGAGATTGACGTCGCCACCTTGTCCGACACGCTGGCGGTGGTGTTTCCTCCGGCGCTGGGCGACGAGATGCAGGCGATCAAGGCCGGCATCCTGGAACTGGCTGACCTGCTGGTGGTGACCAAGAGCGATACGCCTGCCGCCGCCCAGGCCTGCCAGTCGCTTGCGAGTGCCGCCCACCTGTGGCGCCGCGCGCCGCCGGTGCATGCCGTCAGCGCGCTGAGCGGGCATGGACTGGAGGAACTGGTCGCAGCCGTGTTGCAGCGGGTCGGGGAGAAGGCATCTTCGCGGCGGGAGCGGGATGCCGGCCTGGCCGACTCATCCGCGACCCTGGCGGCGAACCTGGATCACATGTGGGGCCAGTTGCTGCAACGCATGCCGGAGCTGGCAGGCTTGAGTTGCGAGACAGGTGAACACCATGGCGAGGTGTTGAGGTTTCGCGTCTTGCCGCGGGGAGTGGGCTGCGGCTTTTTGCTCGGTCAGCTTGCCGGGGCGCTGATCATGCTCGCCGACATTCGGGGACTGCGGATTACGATCGCGAGGATCGATCCGCGCGGTACGGAACTCGGACTGGAATTGCGCCGGGCGGGTTGACGGCCGGCGCAAAAGTCGGCGCTGGCGGAACGGCGGCTATGGTGGCTATGGCCGCCTGCGTGCTGCGCCGACCGCGATCTTCCCTGGCGCTTCCCAGGCGCCGCCGGCGAACCATGGATCGCCTTGTAGCCAGGCGCGCAGCATGGGCAGGGAATCGAAGCCCCAGAAAGATTTGTCGTCGACCGTGAAGGCAGGCACGCCGAACAGGCCTTGCCGGATCGCGGCATCGGTGTTGTTGCCGAGTTCGACCTTGACCTCGCCTCCCGCCGGGTCGCGCAGCGGGTTCAGGCGGCGCGTGAGTTCGGCGATGCGCTGCGGGTCGGCGGCGTCCTCCCCGCCCTGCCAGACATGTTCGAAGATGGCGGCGCAGGCCTCGCGGCCGGGGTCGCCCTCGTTCACGGTAGCCAGCGCCAGGCGCAGCAGGGGCAGGGGGTTGAAGGGGTGGGCGGCGGGCAGGTCGAGCCGCAGGCCGTTGATATGGGCCAGCCATTGCACCTGGCGGTAGGTCCAGTCGCGCTTGTCGGCGATTTCGGCGGGACCGAGCTGGCCGTGGTGCTTGAGCAGCGCGGCAAACAGCACCGGCTTGTAGTTCACTTGGCAGGATAGTCCGGCCAGCGCCTGGGGCAGGGCCTCGAAGCCCAGGTAGGCATAGGGCGAGATGAAATCGAAGTGGAAATCGATGGATTTCATCGCCGTGCGTCGGGGCGGTTCAACGGTGTTCCGGGAAAACCTTTTGCAGCAGTCGGATGAAGCTGTCGCGCTCGTCCGCGCTGAAGTTGGCCATCAGGCGCTTTTCATGTTGCGTGACCTGGCGCTTGAGCTTCTTCAACAGCGTGGTACCGGCCTCGGTAAGGCGAATGGCGTTGGAGCGGCGGTCGTGCAGGGCGACGCGGCGCTCGACCAGGCCGCGCCGCTCGAGGTTGTCGATCACCGTCACTACGGTGGAGCGGTCGAGATGGGTGGCGCGCGCCAGCTCGCTTTGCTTGAGGTCGGGGTTGGCCTCGATGATCACCAGCACGCCGAACAGGCCGGGGGTAACGTCTTCGGCGCCGGGGCCCTGGGCGAAGTCGCGGAACAGGGCGATCTGCGCCATGCGCAGCTGGTAGCCGATCAGGTCGGGCAGGATGCCGTAGTGGAGGGAGGTTTTGGACCGTTTGGCTTGGGCGGGCATGGCAGGGCGGGAAGGCTTCCGTGACTGTACGGCCGGCAAGGCACCGCGGCGGGATTATCGCCGCGGCCGTGCCCTACCGTCAAATGGCAGTTTCATTGCCGCGGCGGCGTGTCCCTGGCACCGACTTTTGCCCGTCGCCTTCAGCTATCCAGCTTGACGTGGAAACGCTTGGCCTTCATCTCGAAGCGCGGCAGGGTGTTGCGCGCCACGTGATGCACCCGCGGACGAAACGACAGCATGGAATCGAGCTTGACCGCCAGTTGATGCACCACCTCGGGGTCGGCGCCTTCGCAGAGCTCGACCTCGATGTCCATCTCGTCCATCTGCTTGACCTTGTTCACCGTGATGCGGAACTCGTCGACTTCGGCGAACTTGCGGATGATGTTCTCCACGCCGGCGGGGAAGACATTGACGCCGCGCACCGTGACCATGTCGTCGGCGCGACCGAGGATGCCGCCCTCGAAGCGCATGAAGGTCCTGCCGCAGTCGCAGCGCCCGTGGTTGGCCTTGACCAGGTCGCCGGTGCGGTAGCGGATCACCGGGAAGCCCCAGCGCCCGAGGTTGGTCAGCACCAGTTCGCCGCGCTCGCCGGGCGGGACGTGTTCACCGGTCTTGGGATTGATCACCTCGGCGATGTATTCGCTTTCGATCAGGTGGGTGCCGCCCGGCTGGTGCTGGCATTCGAAGGAATGCGCGCCGACTTCCGAGGCGCCGGCATGGTCGAAGCACTTGGCCGCCCAGGAGGTCTCGATGCGGTTCTTGGTGGCGGGAATGTTGGCGCCCGGTTCGCCGGCGTGCACCGTGGCCTTCATCGGGATGCGCGCCAGGTCGAAGCCGAGCTCGGTGGCGACTTCGGCCAGGCGCAAGGCGTAGGTAGGCGTACAGCAGAGCACCGTAGTGCCGGTTTCGCGCATCAGTTCCAGGCGTTGCAGCGAGTCGCGCCCGCCGCCGGGAATCATCACCGCGCCGATCTTGCGCGCGCCTTCGACGGCGGCCCAGAAGCCGATGAAGGGGCCGAAGGCGAAGGCCATGAACAGGCGATCCGAAGCGGTGACGCCGGCGCCGGCCAGCACGTGGCCCCAGCAGCGGCCCCACCAGTCCCAGGACTCGCTGGTGTCGAGCACCTTGAGCGGCACCCCGGTGGTGCCCGAGGTCTGGTGCATGCGCACGTAGGCTTCCAGCGGATAGGTCAGGTTGCTGCCAAAGGGGCCGTTGGCGGCCTGGTCGTCCATCAGCTCGCCCTTTTTGGTGAAAGGCAAGCGGACGAGGTCGTCGAGGCTGCGGATGTCGTCGGGCGAGACCCCGGCGGCCTTCCACTTGCCGGTGTAGAAGGCGTTGCGGCCCCACAGCTCCCTGGCCATCGACTGCAGCTTGTTCAGTTGCAGGCCTGCCAGTTGCTCGCGCGGCAGGGTTTCCGTTGCCTGGTCGAAATAGGCCATGGCTCAGCCTCCGGCAATGATGGGAACCAGCGCCACGCGGTCGCCACTGGCGATGCGTTTTGCCGCTTCGCCCGAAAGCAGCATTTCGCCATTGACCGCGACGTTCCACGACTTGTCGGCGAGGTCCTCCGCCGCTTCCGGCAGCTTGTGCTGGATGGCACGGCGCAGCGCGCCGACGTCGGCCACCGGCTCGTCTATCACCACTTCCTTGTCCGGCGCGCCCGGCAGCGGCCTGGGCAGTTCGACGCGGACGGCGAAGCCGGTGATCAGGCGCGACAGCTTTTCGTGCCACTCGGCGGCCGGCAGGCCCTCGGCATTGAGCCCGGTGATCTGGTAGAAGCGCTGCTTCATCGCCTCGAATTGCTCGCGGTCGATCTTCTCGCCCCTGAACGGTCCCTCGGTCAGCGGCTCCTCGAACCAGCGGCGGGGCAGGGTGTCGTCCTTGGCGCGCAGGCCGCGGCGGAAGTTGAGCATGTGCTCGATGCCCGAGATGTTGCGGCCGATCTCGTCCATGCCGGCTTCCTCGAACTTCTGGCCGGTCAGCGAGCTCAGTTGCACGGCGAAATCGCCGGGATCGGGCAGGGTCGGCGAGTTGAACAGCTTGGTGTTGAAGCGGCACATGCCGACCGAGTCGCCGACGGCGTAGTTGTTCTCGCACTTCCTGACCGCGTATTCCTTGCCCTCGTAGCTGTTCGGCGCGGCGGAAACCACGCCGTTGTAAAGCGCGGTCTTGAAGGCCGGATCGTCGTTGATGCGGGCGTTGATTTCCAGCGTGACGCGGTTGCGCAGGTGGTCCATGCCGCGCGTGGCCACCGACAGGCCCAGCGCGAAGGCCTTGAGGATGCGGGCGTCGTGCGGATCGGACTGGAACAGGCCCTTGACGGTCAGGCGGTAGTCCAGCGCTTCCTTCGGGTACTTGCCGCGTTCGACGGCGCGCGCCGAGTCGGCGATGGTGTCTCCGAAGCCTTCACGCTTCGCGGTCATGAACAGCAGCTTCTCGATCGCCTCGTAGTTGCCCCAGGACAGGTCGAGTCCGCCGGTGTCCTTCTGCGTGATGATGCCGCGCTGGTAGAGCTCCATGGCCCAGGCGATGGAGCTGCCGGTCGAGGAAGAATCGAGGCCGAGGTCGTTGAGGATGTTGTTCAGGCGCAGCACCTGCTCCGGTTCGGCGATGCCGATCAGCGGGCCGAACTTGCCCAGGGTGACGTACTCGGGACCGTCACCCTTGTCGTACTTGTCGAAATGCCCGTCGCCCTTGACGCCCTTGTAATCACGCGCCGCCGCATGTTCGACTTCGGCCTGGGCCTTGTCGTAACTGGCATTGCCGGTAAGGCCCTTGAGCGCCGCCGCGCCCCAGCCGCCGTGGCCGTCGGGCAGCATGTCGTTCTGGTTGCGGCAATGCACGGGACACAGGTAGCAGCCGTCCATGCCGGGCCGGTAGGGATCGAAGTTGTCGGCGTCGAGGCTTTCCTTCCAACTGGTTTCCTGGTGGTTCTTGGCGCCCAGCGCGCAGAGCACGCGGCTGGGCTTGTAGAGGAAGGGTGTGCCGACCATTTTCAGCGCGTTCTTGATCACGCTGGTGGTGATGATCTTCTTGCCGATCACCTTGTTGTACCTGGCCATGGGCTCGACCGGCTGCAGCTCGCGCGGCGCGCCATGGACCATGATGGCCTTGAGCCTGAGCGAGCCCATCTTGGCGCCGCCGCCGCCGCGCGCCCAGATCGCCTTGATGCCGCCCATGATGCCGGCGGAGAGCACCTGGTTCTCGCCGGCCGTGGTGATGCGCGCCATGGCCATGGTCTCGCGCTCGACGCAGTCGAAGTCGCGTTCGACGGCGGCGGCGAGTTCCAGGTTGTCCATGCCGACATAGGGCGCGGCATCGACGAATTCGACCTTCTCGTAGGCGATCTTCAGCAGCGTCCAGGACGGCGCGCGGCCGAACATGACGATGTGGTCGTAGCCGTGGGTGCGCAGGAAGGAGGGGAAGTAGTCGCCGCCGTTGGCGTCGAGGATGGCGTCGGATTCCGGCGAGATGCTGCTGAAATTGCCGCGTGTGGCCGAGGGCATGCTGCTGGTGAGGATGCCGGCGCCGAAGATCAGCGGGATCTCCGGATCGAGCGCTGCGCGCTCATCCTCCAGCAGGTTGTAGAGCAGCCACATGTTGGCGCCGCGTCCGCCGAGGAAGTTACGCATCACCTCCAGCGGCAGGTACTTCTTCAGCGTCTGGCGCTTTTCCAGGTCGACGAAAAGTACGGCGCCCTGCGAGTTGTACTGCGGCGCGTCGTGCAGGCGCGCGGCCAGCCGGTCCAGCTTGTCTCTGATGCCCATGCTTGCTCCTCGGTGTGTGTTTTCAGGCCGCTTTTTGCGCCTTGAGGCGTTCGTACTTGGCTTGCAGTTCTTCCTTGCTTTCCTTGTGCGCCGGATCGGGCACGATGGCGCGCACCGGGCAGACCTTGACGCACTGGCTGACGGCGAAGTGACCGACGCATTCGGTGCATTTGTCCGGATCGATGGTGTAGATCTCGTCGCCGGCGGTGATCGCCTTGTTCGGGCAGGGCGCGAGGCAGACGTCGCAGGTGATGCAAAGGTCGTTGATGATGAGTGCCATGTGGGCTCCTTTAGCGTGAAACGGCAGAGGCGACGCCCAGTGACATCGAGCGCAGCGAGCCGATCGGGAATCCCCCGCGAGGGGGGCGAAGGGGGGCGGGTCGAGCTTGCCAGCTCGTGGCGAGGCAAGGGTATGGGCGATTCATGTTGGGAAAGGGGCAATCGAAGTCATGAGCGTCCTTATTCCTGGCTCAATGGCGGGTCGGGATCGTCGAGCGGCATTTCGTCGTCCGGCCCGCACTTGTCGCGCCATTCCTCCAGCCAGGCGACGTGCTGCAGTTCCTCGTCGGCGAACTGCCTGGCCAGCCGCCTGACTTCGCTGTCGCTGGTCTGGTTGGCGACGCGGCTGTAAAAGCCGTAGGCTTGCTTCTCGTGTTGCAGGGCCAGCAGTACCGCGCCCTTGACGCTCATCTGGTAGCTGACGCGGTCGACGGCGATGGCTTCCGGGCTTTCACCGCCCCACTTGAAATCCCAGGGCGCGATGTGTGGCAGATCCATCTCGGCGGTCAGTTCCTCCAGCTCGGCGAGGTGCTTCTGTTCCGCGTTATGGAGGCGACGGAAGATGCCGGCGACCTCTTTTTTGCGATGCATTTCCATCTGGTCGGCCAGTTCGCCATAGCGGTCGGCGGCATCGTTTTCCATCGCCAGCGCATGAGCGAGCAATACCCCCAGGCTGTTGATCGGCTGATCCTGCGGCGTTGCCTCGCTCATAGTGCGAACCTCGCTTCGAGCTCGCCGATCGAGCCGTTGGAGGCTTCGAATTCGGGCCGGTAGGGCGGCCGTGATCCTTTGTAGAGCACCTTGCCGACGTTGAAGCCGTCGTCGGTCATCAGGCGGCGCGCGGCGCGCGCGGCGTCATCGGTGTAATCGACCACCGCGGTGCGCACGGTATCGCGCCATACGGCCTGTTCCGGGCGGAAGGTGACGCAGGGGCTGAGTACCTGCACCAGCGAAAAGCCTGGGTGGCGCACGGCTTCGACGATGATCTGCGCCATGTTCACCGGGTCGCTGGCCGAGACGCGGGCGATGAAGTTGGCGCCCGAGGCGAGGCCCACCACCAGCGGCTGGAAGGGATTGATGCCGGTGCCTTCCGGCGTCAGCTTGCTGCCTTCCCAGTCCGGCGCGGTGGTCGGCGAGGCCTGGCCCTTGGTCATGCCATAGACCTGGTTGTCCATGACGATGTAGGTCAGGTCGACGTTGCGCCGGCAGGCGTGGAGAAAGTGGTTGCCGCCGATGGAGAAGCCGTCGCCGTCGCCGCCGGTGACCAGCACCGTGAGGTCGGGGCGGGCCAGCTTCAAGCCCGTGGCGACCGGCAGGGCGCGGCCATGCACGCCGTGGAAGCCGTAGACACTGGTGTAGGCCGGAATCCGCGAGGAGCAGCCGATGCCGGAAACCACCGCGACCTGCTCGGGCGGCAGGGCCATCTCAGCCAGGGCGCGGGTAATGGCGTTGAGCACCGTGTAGTCGCCGCAACCCGGACACCAGATCGGCTTCAGCTCGGACTTGTAGTCCTTGGCCAGGTATTTCTTCTTCTGCGCGGTGCATTCCATCATGCGCTCCAGGCGTTGAGTTGGTCGAGGATCTGCTTGGGGCCGAAGGGCAGCGGGCCGCCCTGGTGCAGGGACACGGTTTCCGCCGGCAGATCGTAGAAAGCGCGCAGCATGCGATGGAACTGGCCGCTGTGCGACTGCTCGACGACCACCGCGCGCTTGATGCCGCGCAGGGCTTCGGCCATTTTTTCCGGCTGCACCGGGGCGATCAGGCGCAGCGAGATCAGGCGCGCCTTGCCGCCGGCATCGGCGTGGCGTTGCAGGGCTTCGCGCGCCGGCCCGGTGGCGGAACCCCAGGTGATGATCGCCGTCTCTCCAGCGCCGACTTCCGAGTCTTCGATGTCGGCCCAGTGGTCGCCATAGTTGAACTGGCTGATCTTGCGTTGGCGCTTGTCCATCTGCGCCTGGTGGTCGGAAGCCTGCGAAGACGGCGTGCCGAATTCGTTGTGCTCCAGGCCGTCGGCGGTATGGGTCAGGCCCGGCGTGCCGGGGATGGCCATCGGCGAGACGCCCGATCCCGTCATGGCGTAGCGCTTGTAGCGCTGGCCTTCGACGGCGGCCTTCGCTACTTCGCGCTGGCCGATGAAAGTCAGTTCGGCGGGCTTGGGCAGGATGGCGCGGGCCTGGCCCATGGCCTGGTCGGTCAGCACCAGGGTCGGCACCTGCATGGCTTCGGCCAGATGCACCGCCCATTGCGTGGTGAACAGGCAGTCGGCCACCGAATTGGCGGCGACCACGACATGCGGCGCATCGCCGTGCAGGCCGTAGACCGCGATGTTGAGGTCGCTCTGCTCGGACTTGGTGGCGATGCCGGTGGAGGGGCCGACGCGCATCACGTCGACCACTACCAGCGGCACTTCGGCGGCGACGGCGAGGCCCAGCGATTCGATCATCAGCGAGAGGCCGGGGCCGGAGGTGGCGGTCATCGACGGCGTGCCGCCGTAGGAGGCACCGATGATCTGATTGATCGAGGCCAGTTCGTCCTCGGCCTGCACCAGCATGCCGCCAACCTTGGCCAGCGAGGGCGCCAGCCACTCGAGGACTTCGGTGGCCGGGGTGATCGGATAGGCGGCGACGAAGCGCACGCCGCCGCGGATGGCGCCGAGGCCGGTGGCCTCGTTGCCGGTGATGCTCCAGCGCGGCGTGCTGTCGGCGGCGACGGCAGGGAGGCGCGGGATCGCGGGCAGGGACTTGGCGGCATCGATGCCGGCGAAAAAGGCGGCCATGCTGGCCTCGATCGCGGCGGGGCCCTTCTTCTTCAGCGCGCTTTCGACCACGATGCGCATCGCCGCGGGGGGCAGCCCGATCATCGCGGCGATCGCGCCAAGGGCGACCATGTTGGGGCGGCCGTTCTCGATCGTGCCGGCGATGTCCGACATCGGCAGGGCGGCGACCCGCGGCGTGTTCTTCAGCAGGCCGGCCGGCGCATCGCCGTGGGCCGGATCGCCGACGATCAGGCTGGCGGCGGTGAGCGGTATTTCTGCGGCGAAGCGCGTGATGTTGTCCCAGTCAATGGCCATCAGCAGATGGAAGCTGTCGTCATGCGACATGATCGGCTCGGTGGCGAAACGCAGCATGGCGGCGGCTTCGCCACCGCGGATCTGCGGCCCCGAGGAGCGGCTCATCAGCGCATACCAGCCGGCGCGGGCGGCGGCATCGAGCAGCAGCGAGCCGGCGGTAACCACCCCGGCGCCGCCGCTGCCGGCGATGGTCAGCGAAACACTTTGCACAGTCATGCGTTTCCTCCCTTGTTTCGCGCGCTACGGGTGTTGCCGCGCGGCGGTTTCAATCGCTGGTCGGGTCGCGAATTCCAAACCCTGATGGGAACGCAGGATATACGCTGAAATGCTGGAAGTCAAACGATTTGTTGTCCATCACAAAAGCCTGATGAACCCAGTATTGGCAAGGGTCCGCGTCGGCAATATATAGGCCTAAACGACTTCAGTTTGCAGAAAAAGTCGGTCGGCGCCGTCGAGCGCGAGGCAGGTCAGCACGCCGCTGTGGTAGGCGCCGGTGTCGATGCCGATGCGGTTGTGCCTGGGTTCGGGCTGGCGGCTGATGCTGTGCCCGTGGACCACCACCGCGCCGTGGTCGGCTTCGGAATTGAGGAAGGTCTTGCGGATCCAGATCAGGTCGCGCGGGTTCTGTTCCTCCAGCGGGACGCCGGGCCTCACGCCGCCATGGACGAAGTAGTAGTCGCCGGCACGATGACTGAGCGGCAGGTTTTCGAGGAATTCGAGTTGTTCGAGCGGCAGCGTGGCGGCAAAGCGGTGGCATAGTTCGCCGATGCCGGCTTCGTCGCGGATGATCGCATCCGATACCTCGACGCCATAGCTGGCCATGGCTTCGATGCCGCCGTAATCCAGCCAGTGGCGCGCAGCGGCGAACTCGCCGGCATGGGTACGCAGCAGCAGCTCTTCGTGATTGCCGCGCAGCACCACGCGTTCGAAACCGGCGGGAAGCCAGTTGCGCACGCGCTCGACCACGCCGCGCGAATCGGGCCCGCGGCTGACCAGGTCGCCGAGGTAGATCAGCAGCCGGCCTTGTGCAGACCGCCGCGCGGCGTCGTCGAGGATGCGTTGATGCAGTTCATCGAGCAGGTCGAGCCGGCCATGGATGTCGCCGATGGCATAGATCACCGTGCCATCCGGCGTGCGCGGAATCATGCTGTCCAGTCACGCATCTCGGCATACACCGCCTGTTCCATCCTGAGCATGGCTTCGCGTTGCTCGGCAGGCCATTCATACATCAGTGCGGTGGTCGAAACCCCTGTCCAGGACTGGTCCTTGGCGCCCATCACCTCCATTTCCCAGATCATGATCGAGTAGGGTGCGGCGGCATCGATGCGCTCCTTGAGCAGGCGCGATTTGCCCTTGACCAGGAAACTGACGTTGCCCGGCCCGATGACCTGGATCGAGGCCTGGCCGGTCCGTTGCAGGTTGGCCATCGACGAGCCGCCGACGTCGACGGCGAAGCGGATATGTGTGTCGTCGATGGCGATGGCCCAGGTATAGGCGGAGGTGGCATAGCCGTCGGCGCCGCAGCTCAGCATCAGGGCCGGCGCGCCGGGACGCAGGTAGCCGAGCAGCTTCGTCGGCAGGTTTGGGGTGATGTTGCCGATCATTTGCTTCTCCTCGTTGTTTTGTTCAGGCGTGCGTGTGCTGCCAGTACCGTAGCGTGGTCTCGACCACGCCATGCAACCACAGGTCGGTGGCGGTCCCGTCGCGGGGCGGGGGCTGTTGCGGCAGATCCTCGGCGGCGAACAACCGCACCTCGCTGGCGTCGTCGCCGGCCCGCAGTTCGCCGCCGGCGGAATGCGCGGCATAGGCGACGATCAGGACATCGACATCGGCCTGGGAGTACACGCCGACCAGGCCGCCGAGTTGGATCCGCAGGCCGCATTCCTCCCCGGCTTCGCGCACCACGGCTTCGGGCACCGATTCGCCGCATTCGACGTAGCCCGCCGGTGGCGCCCAATAACCGGCCAGTGGTGCGGCGCCGCGGCGGATCAATACCAGCTTGTCGTGATGCTCGATCAGGGCCATGGCCACCGGGGCCGGGTTGCGCCAGAGCACGAAGCCGCAGGCCGGACACCGCGGGCGCTCCTTGCCGCCCACCGTCGCCGCGGCCATCGGCGTCGCACAGCGGCTGCAGAAGGCGCTACTCATACGATGAGCAGATGCAGGGTGATGCAATCGCCGTCGCTGACGCGCAGCGCGTCGCGCAGCGCCACCGGAGCCACGATCTCCAGCTTGTCGGCGGGATAGTCGGGAACCTCGGGAATCACGGCGGCGCCCTGGATACGGCCGTCGATCACCAGGGTGAAGCATTTCGCCGCGCAAAAGCCCGGCGGCGGTTCGATGGCGATGCCGGGGGCCTGTTCCATGTCGGCCCGGGCAGCGTCCCAGTCGCCGCCTTTCAGGCTGAGGTTCAAGGTGCCGGGATGGGGAACAAAACCGAGCTTGCTGTGGAACTGGCGCGTCACCCAATCCAGGCTGGTGAAGCCGGCGCCTTCACCGAGCCCGCTGCGCAGGCAGCCTTCGAGCACCACGGCGCCGCAGTTCACGACGATGACTTGGCTTTCTCGCGCTCTTCGTTGCCGGTCCAGCGCCTGAACAGATTGAGTTCGACGCCGAGGTCGAACTGGTCGAGCGCCTTGTTCACCGACTGGTCGATGATGTCCTCCAGTGTCTTCGGCCGGTGGTAGAAGGCGGGCAGGGGAGGCACCAGCACCGCGCCGGCCTCGGTGACCTGACTCATGAGACGGAGGTGGCCGAGGTGGAGGGGCGTCTCGCGCAGCATCAGCACGACCCTGCGGCGCTCCTTGAGACAGACGTCCGCGGCGCGGATCAGCAGGTTGGTGTTGAAGGAGTTGGCCAGCGCCGAAAGCGTCTTGATCGAGCAGGGCGCGATGACCATGCCGGCAGTCTTGAACGAACCCGAGGATATGCAGGCGCCGACGTCGTTGATGTCATGCACGTAGCTGGCCAAACCCTTGACCTGCTCGATCGTGTAGTCGGTTTCATAGACGATGGTGCGTTTGGCCGAGTCCGACATCACTAGATGGGTTTCTATTCCCGCCTGCTGCAATACCTCCAGGGTTCGCAGTCCGTAGATCGCGCCGCTTGCTCCGGAAATTCCGACCACCAGCTTCATTTTCCTGTCCCCGTTTGAGGGTTCTTTCCGGGATGGCGCACGCATGGTTCAGCCGGAAACACACCCGAGTTCGGCCAATACGGCCCTTGCCCTTGCCACTGCCGCCGGCGGCAGCGAAATCTTGTCGAAAGCCTTGCCGCTGCCGCGCGTGGCGTCGAATCCCATTTTCGAGCCGCTGCCGCCGGCCGACGAAGGATCGATGATATAGCCTTCGCAGTCCTCGACGATGATCGTGTCGCGCGCCGGCTGGAAGCGCGTCGACATGGCCCAGGCCACTTCGCGCGGATTGCGCGGATCGACGTCGTCATCGACCACGGTCAGCACCTTCAGGCGCCGGTCGAGGTTGAGTGCCAGGTGGATCAGGCGCCTTACCTCGTGGCGCGGACAGTCACGCACGGCAATCACGGCGGCAAAGCTGCTGGTGCCGGGCACCAGTTCGAGATCGGCCACGCCCCGCACCTGGGCTTGCAACTGGCGCAGCAACTCGGCGCCACCGGCCAATTGCAGCAGGGTGTCGACGTCGGCGGTCCACGGCACCAGTGCCGGGAAGATGAAGTCGCGGCGATGGGTCACCGCACTGACTTCGATCACCGGGCTCTGGTTGCAGAAATAGGCGCCGGTGTTTTCGCCGAAAGGGCCCTCCGCTTCGCGAACTCCCGGCAACACGCGGCCTTCGATGATGACTTCGGCGCGCGCCGGGATGTCCAGATCGACGCTCAGGGCGCGAGCCAGTTCCACCGGCGCGCCGCGCAGGGAGCCGGCGACCTCCATCTTGTCCGGGCCCAGCGGTCCGGTCTTGACGATCGAAGCCAGCAGCATGGCCGGGTCGACGCCCAGCGCAATCGCCACTTCCAGCGCCTCGCCGTCGCGCTCGGCGTTGGCGAGGAACAGTGACAGCGGCGGGTTGGCCAGCAGGATGCCGAAGCGCCGGCCGCCCTTGTACATCATGCGATGCACGCCCATGCCGCGCATGCCGCTGGCCGGGTCGCGCGCCAGCACCATGCCGCAGGTGAGGAAGGGCGCGGCGTCCTCGGCGTGGTGGGTCAGCAGCGGCAGCAGGGCGCCGACATCGGTCGGCTCGCGATGCACCACTTCCTGCACCGGCACTTCGCCGGCGACCACCGGCGCGATACCTCTTGCTCCGCGCTCGGCGTAGACCTCGAACAGCTTGTCCTCGCTCGTCCCCAGAGCCTTTGCTGCCAGGCTCCGGCTGGCCAGCAGGTTGCCGGCAATGCGTATGCCGGGATGGCCCGGCACATTTTCAAACAACACGCTGCGGCCCTGTGCCGCCACCTCGCGCAGCACGGCGGCGACCTCGAACTTCGGGTCCAGCGGCGCGGCGACGCGCAGCAGATCGGCGCCGAGATCGTCGAGATAGGCGCGCAGGTCGCGGTAGCTCATGGCATTGCCTTGAATCGAAAGTCGGCGCTGGCACCACGGCGCCAGCGCCGTTCCTCCCTGGTTATGCGTATTGCGGCGGCAGGCGCCGGATTTCCTCGATCACCTGGATCGAGAACTTTGCCGTGCTCAACTGGCCGCGCCCCATGCGCACCTGCAGGCGATCCGGATGCTTGTCGAGATCCGTCGATACCTGGCACCTGACGTGCTTGTAGGTGTACTTGTGGCGGCCCGGATTGAGCGTGCGGATCGACAGCGCGAGGTCCTTGCCCTCGGCGAGCTCCGCCATGTCCATGACGAACACTTCCCATTGGTTCATTGCCATCGCTCCTTATTTCTTGACTTCGGGATAGCCGTAGGCCGTCCAGTTCGCCAGCACGCGATCCTGGATGTCCTGGGGATAGACATTCTTGAAGCTGACCAGGGTCGGCACGTCGTTGACCTTGTCCCAGTCGACCGGCCACAGGCAGTCGAAGACCACTTTGGATCCGATCGAGTACTTGCGTTCCTGCGGCGTGGCGAAAGGGTAGAGTGGCGTGCCCGTGGTATTGCGATAGACGTGGATGCCGTTCTCGGGATGGCAGCGCGTGCAGAAGGCGTGATAGACCTCGTCCCAGTTGTAGATGTCGGTCTGGTCGTCGACCACCATCACCATGTGGAACCAGGGGCCGAGCTTGGAGCCGAAGGCGAGCTGGCCGATCTGCTGGGCAATGCCGGAATAGCTTGGCTTGACGCCGACGATCATCATGTGGTGCGTCGAGCGCGGATGCATGTACACGCCGGTGACCGGGATGCCCTGGCTCCTGAGCAGCTTTTCCAGTTCCAGGCCGAGCGAGAAGGAACGCAGCAACTGGCCTTCGTCCTGCGGCACGCCCATGTTGGAAATCGTCATGGTCGCGTTGTTGCGGTAGGTGATGCAATTCACGCGGAAGGTGACGCGGAAGTCGCGCGGGCTGGTGCGATAGCCCGTGTATTCGCCGAAGGGGCCTTCCTCGACCTTGTAGTCGGGGCAGATCTCGCCTTCGATGATGATCTCGGCATCGGCCGGAACTTCGAGGTCGTTGGTCTCGCACTTGACCAGCCGCGCCGGTTCGCCGGAGAGCATGCCGACCAGTTCCGGTTCCGGGATCGGCGAGGGCGCGCAGGCCGCCATGGCCGCCAGCGGCGAGAGGCCGATGGCGGTGGCGAAAGGGCAGGAGAGTCCGCGCGGCAGGTAGTACTCGGTGAGCTGCTTGCCGAGATCGGAGAACGGGAAGACCGCGCCCGACATGGTGCGCGAGTCGAACATCATCTGCCGGTACATGCCCCAGTTCACGTCGCCGCGCACCGGATGCTTGGTCACTACGGCGTGCCAGGTGCCGACGTAGCGGCCGCCGTCGCCGTCATGCACCAATGGCACCGGCAGCTTGCACAGGTCGACATCGGCGCCCATCAGGATGTTCTCCTTGCAGGGCGCGTCCTTGCGGTCGATGACCACCGGCGCGATCGGTTCGCTGTTGGTGCGCTTCAGGTATTCCTTGCCGATCTCGGGCAGGCTCGATGCCGGGTCCATGCCCAGCGAAATCGCCATGCGCCGGTAGGTGGACAGCGGCGCGCCGAAGTAGCTGAAACCGGGATAGTCCTTGATCTTTTCCATGAAGGGCGCGGCGGCACCGAGTTCGCAGGCGCGACGGACGATGGCGCCGGCCTCGTTCTCCCAATCGACTTCCTGCTTGATGCGCACGGCATCGCCGGCCTGGACGCAGGCCTCGATGAACTCGCGGTTGCTGCGGGGTGCGGATATCTTCGACACGTGTTGGTGCTCCTGGGTTGAATTCATCGTTGTTTCCTCAGCCCACCTTGGCCAGGACCTTGTCCCACTTGTCCTGGGCCTTGAGGATCATTTCGGCCACTTCGCGCACCGCGCCGTGGCCGCCGCGCGCCTGGGTCACGTAGGCGGCGTGCTTCTTCACGTCCTCGACCGCGTCATTCACCGCGATGGGCAGGCCGACCCGCTTCATCATCGACAGGTCCACCAGGTCGTCGCCGACGTAAGCCACCTGTGCGTCGGTGATGCCCATCTCGGCGAGCATCGCCTCGTAGGGCTCGGTCTTCTTCTTGATGCCTTCGTGGAAGCGCTTGATCTTGAGTTCCTCGGCGCGGTGGCGCACGGCGCCGGACTTCTTCGAGGTGATGATCGCCACTTCGACGCCGCTCATCATCATGACGACGACGCCCATGCCGTCCTTGATGTCGAAGTTGCGCGTCTCGACGCCGTTGTCGTCGATCACGATGCGGCCGTCGGTCATCACGCCATCGACGTCGAGGATGCACAGCTTGATGTCTTTTGCCTTGTCCATGTTCATTTCCTTGAGTTTTGCTCGTCATTCCCGCGCAAGCGGGAATCCAGAAGCCGCCTGGATTCCGGGTTCGGCTGCGCCGCCCCGGAATGACGGAGCTTGCAATCAGTCAATTCCATATTCGGTCCAGCGGCCCTTGATCCTGGCCAGCATTTCCTCGTCCATGCGCGCTTCGACCGGCTTCTGCTTCCATTCATACGGAATGCAGGCGTCCATCAGGATGCGCGAAGTGATCAGCTTGTTCGAGTCGGGATCGAGCGCCGGGTCGAGTGGCGTCGAGCGGCCGCGCTTGATGATCTCGGTGCCGCGCAGCGGGTCGTAGCGGCAGGAGAGCGCCCAGAACACGCGCTGCAGGTCGTCGGCCATGATGTCTTCGTCAACCGTGATCACCCCCTTGATGCCATAGGAGCCGGTGTTGCTGCCGATCACGGCATCCGCCACCTGGCGCGAATGGCCGGGGTAGGCCTGCTTGATCGAGACCACGGCCCAGAAGCGGCCCGCGGATTCGGGCAGCACGCAGACCGACTGCACGCCTGGAATCTTCATCTTCTCCAGCTCGGTCCACAGCGTCGCGGTGCGGGTGAAGGCCAGCAGCATGTGCACGTCGGTGACCGGGCGGCCCTGGCCGGTGGCCCACAGCACCGGGTTGTTGCGGTGGAGGATCTGCTTCACTTCCAGCGCCGGCTTGGGGATGGGCTTGTGCAGTTCGTCGGTGTAGTAGCCGGTGTATTCGGCGAAGGGGCCTTCGAGGCGGAAGTTGTTCGGGTCGATTTCGCCTTCGAGCACGATCTCGGCACCGGCCGGGATCGGCAGGCCGGTCAGCGGCGCCATGAGGAACTCGGCGGGTTGGCCGCGCACCGTGCCGGTGATGTCGAAGTCATTGGCGCCCTTGTGCATCAGCGTGCCGGCCATGAAGATCAGCGGATCGCAACCGATCACGGCGGCGGCCGGCATCTTCTTGCCCAGCTTGGCGTATTTTTTCATGATGCGCTCGCCGCGCTTGCCGGGCAGGATCTGCACGCCGCAGGTCTTCTCGTCGAGCATCTGCATGCGGTAGGTGCCCAGATTCGTCTCGCCGGTCTCGGGGTCGCGCAATACGACGAAGACCATGGTGCCGATGTAGCGCCCGCCGTCGAGCGGGAAGAACTTCGGCACCGGGAACATGTTGAGGTCGACCTTGTCGCCGGAGATGATGTTCTCCAGCACCGGACCGTCCTTGACCTCGTTGGCCTTGATCAGACCCTCGGAGGTGATGGTCTTCTTCATCCAGGCCTGGGCCGATTCGCACATCGACAGGTGGTGCGGCAGGCCGAGCATGATGGCCAGGCGCTTGGTGGTGGCAAACGCCCCGGTGAACACCGGCGAGTTGTAGCCCTTGACGTTCTCGAACAGCAGGGCCGGGCCCTTCTTTTCTTCCGTCAGCTTCGAGACGTGCGAGATTTCCAGGTTCCAGTCGACTTCGGCGGCGACCCGCTTCAGCTCGTTGGCGGCTTCGCACTGGTTGATGAAGTACCTCAAGTCCATGGGGTCAGACTCCTTTGTGGAAAATTCGGAATGCGCTTCAGTGTTTGGCCTGCACCGACTCGACGACCGGGAATCCGGCGTCTTCAAGTGCCCTGACCACGTTCGGGGTATCCGCGCAGTGGAAGCGGATGATGACTTTCTTGCGGTGGTGCTCCTGCAGATTGATGTCCTCGGGCTTGCCGATCGGGTAGACGGCCTGGACTTCGGCGCCGGCGGCTTCGACGATGTCGGTGATGCGGCCGATCAGTCCCGGCTTCATCTCCAGCGGTGCCAGGGTCACCCCGCTGCGCCTTTCCCAGGCGCCGAGGAAATGGGCGGCCAGGGAAAAGATCTCGTTGGCGGAAATGATGCCCACCACCTGACCCTCGTCCATCACGGGAAACTGGGCCACGCCGAGTTCCTGGCCGCGGTGCAGGCAATGCTCCATGGTGTCGTTGGCGTCGATGGTGGCCGGGTTGCGCACCATCAGATCCTTGACCTTGAGCCGGTTGGAAAAGAAATTGAGCTCGTCGGTGTTCTGCGTACGCAGCGCGAAATGCGCGGCACGCAGGCAATTGGCGCGCGTGATGAGGCCGCGCAGGCGGCCGCCGTCGACCACCGGCAGGCCGTGCAGATTGTGTTCGGTGAGGATGCGCTTGGCTTCCGACAGCAGGGTGTCGCTGTTGATCACCATCGGATTGGGCTGCATCCAGTTTCTGACGATCATGGTTCAACTCACTTTCTTGCCGGCGATCAGGCTGGAGACGATGAAATCCATGGCCGACATCGCACCGCTGCTGGCGGGCGCCTTCGGCTTGTCGCTCCAGATGGTTTCCGGCCGCGCCTGCAGGATGAAAATGTTGCCGCCGGCCGGCAGATCCTTGTCGATGGCCCATTCGATGTCCATCGGGCGGCCGTAGTGCTGCTCGATCTTTTTGCCCATCCAGGCCAGTTCGGTGATTTCGTCGTCGACGATCGACTGGATGTTCTGGCGCTCGAAGGGCACTTCCAGGGCCACCGATTTCTGTTCCTTGAAGTCCACCGTATAGCAGACCGTCTTGGTCGAAATGGTTCTTTCAAGGATGTCCAGCGCCACCTTGTTGACGACGAAATGGTCCGGCGTCACCTCACCGGAAACCACCGACTCGCCGAAGCCGAAATTCGAATCGATGACGATTACCGAGCGGTCGCCGTTGGTCGGGTGAATCGTGAACATCACGCCGGCGGTCAGCGAATTGGCCATCTTCTGGATGCCCACGCTGATCGCCACCTGTTCGTGCGGAAAGCCCATCTTCATGCGGTAGGCGATGGCACGCCCGGTGTAGAGGCTGGAAATGCAGCGCCGCACGTGATGCATCACGCTGTCGACACCGCGAATCCAGAGATAGGTGTCCTGCTGCCCGGCGAAACTGGCGCCGGGCAGGTCCTCGGCCGTGGCGCTGGAACGCACCGCGACCGGGACCGCCGGAATGCAACTGCGGACAGACAGCTTGCGGTAGGACTCGGCAATCAGGTCCTCCAGCTCGATGGACATCGGGCGCGACTCGATCATCTCGCGGATCAGGCGCGAGGCTTCCTCCAGCTTGTCCATGTCCTGGTGGTCGAGGCCAGCGAGCAGGCCGTTGACCTCGGACTGGATGCCGGCATCGCGCATGAACTGCGCGTAGCCGCGTGTCGTCAGGGCAAAGCCCGGCGGCACCCGCACCCCCGCGTTGATGAGTTCCCCGAGCGAGGAGCATTTGCCCCCCACCAGGGCCACGGAGTCCTTGTTGACCTCCTCGAACCAGCACACGATGGGCTTGGCACAGTCCATACCAGCCTCCAGTCGGGCTTCCATCACTGCCGAAACGCTACCCATGTTTGAACCTTTCCGTACCCAAGGTTCGTCATTCCGGCGAAAGCCGGAATCCAGGCGACGAAGCACATTGCCTTGCCCACTGGATACCGGCGTTCGCCGGTATGACGGTTAGCCTTGGTGTGTCATTGCATCAGCGAGTGATGGTGATGGCGCCCGACGAACCGTCGACCCGCAGCATCATTCCGGTCTTGATCACCTTGGTCGAGTGGCCCGTGCCCACCACGGCCGGCATGCCGTATTCGCGGCAGACGATGGCGGCGTGGCTCATGACTCCGCCGACGTCGGTGACGCAGGCCTTGATCTTGGCAAAGGCCGGCGCCCAGGACGGCGAAGTCGTCGGTGCGACGAGGATTTCGCCTTCCAGCAGGTCGCGGATGTCCTGCGCGCTGCGGCAGACGCGGGCCTTGCCCTCGACGATGCCGGGGCTGCCGGCGAAGCCCTTGAGCTCGGAAATGCTATCCGGATCGGACACCTCCTGCACCGAGGCCCAGTCGGCCAGCGACTTGTTGGTGACGCCCCAGAGCACGATGGTGAAGGGCTCCTGGATCACCTCGGGCGCGATGCCGATGGCCGGCGGCGCGCTCCATTGGCGGAACTTCTCCATCACGCCCTTGCGCCACTCGATTTCCGGCGGCCAGGTGAAGCTGCCGCGCGGCTTGACGCCGGTGGCCCAGGCGGTGACCACGTCCCACAGCGCCTGCTTGATCTCGTCGCGGCGCAGGTACCAGATGTCCTCGATGTCATTGATCATGCCGTGGTCCTTCATGATCGCGGCGACTTCGCGCATCTTGTTCCAGAACACCGAGTGGAACCAGTGCTCGACGTAGAACAAGTGGTTCTCGACATAGGGGAACACGGTCTTGGCGCAGCCCAGCAGCTCATCGAACTGCTTGAGATCGGCTTCGTTGGTGATCAGCGCACGATATTCGGCGGTGATGCGGTCGCGTTCGGCGCGTACTTCCTCGACCGGACGGTCGATGCTGACGCCGGCCTTGATCTTGCCGATGTAGGTCTGGATGCCGGAGAGCGGAATGTCCAGCATGTCGTTCCAGCTGCGGTCGGTGTGGAACCAGCCGGTGCCGGTGGAGATGTTGAACCAGGGGTAGCGGGCCTTCTCGAAGGCCGCCAGCCATTCGGCGCCCTTGGGCAGCTTCTCGACGGCCAGCTTGACGGCGACCCAGTCGCGGTTGCCGACCACGGCGCCATCGACGCCCAGCGCCACGGCCTGCTTCGCCAGTTCCTTGAGCTCGTCGTCCGGCTTGTACATGATCACGTCGATGCCCGAGATCATCTGCGTGATCCGTTGCAGCGGGATCGAGGGGAACAGCTTCTGCGTGAAGTCCATGAAGAAGACATAGGCCGCATAGCCGAGGTTGAGGAACTCGAAGTGGTACTGCCAGCACTTGATGCCGAGGTTGATCAAGTCGTCGTAGTTCTTGATCAGGTGGTAGCCCTTGGATTCGCCGATGGCGTCATTCACCACCGAGATGTCTTCCAGCTCGGGCAGGCCCTCGATCTTCAGTTCCTCGAGCTGCTTGATGGTGGCCTCCATCTTGGTCTTCCACTTGGCCTCCAGCGCATCCCAGTTCTTGTAGTAGTAGCCGGCGCGCTCCATGAAATTGGGCACCCGGCTGCCGATCTCGGCGCCATCCTTGACCGGCACCGGCGAGATATAGACGTAGCCGTTGATCATGCGGTGATCGACGCCGCGCACCGGCGGCACCTGGAAGATGCGGTTGTTGAACTGCGACAGGGCGAGGAACCAGGCCTCGTCCCAGATGGTGTCGAAGGGGTAGAGCGGCTCGGGATAGTGCAGGCCGTCGTAGAACCAGAAGGTCTCCTTCTCGTACTGGTTGCGTTCCGGGTCGTCGGTGACGAACTGGTACTGATACGGGTACATCCTTTCCCAGCCTTCGGTACCGGGAATGGTGGCGGCTTTCACGTCATGCGGAACTGGAAACTTCATGGAGTGTCTCCTCGGAATTGTTCTGAGCCTGCGGTTGATGGGTCCCGGTCATGTGGCCGGAGCAGACGACATAAGGCAAGGCTTGGGCCAGCGGCGCTTGATGCAATGCCGCATTCGCTCGTGCACCGCGTCAGCCGTGGCGGGCAGCCCTCGGTGGGTATGGGGGTGCGGCGTATATGCGGGTGCAGCAAAAATGCCATGCGAAAGTCGGCGCCAGCGCTACGGCGATCCGGACGCTGAAAATCGACGCTTGATCAATTGGTGAAATTTCGTGCCGTCCGCGGAGTGGTTTTGATGTTTCGATCAGGGACGGTGATGCCTGGCGGATCGGGGGTGTCCCGCGGACCGTTTGACATCCATCAAGGCAGGGTGCAGCATCGCCTTGTAAAAGGGCGGGCCGCGAGGAGGAGAGTGAGAGTGTGGCAATGACCAAACTCCGCAGTGTGAGCAGGACCAACAGCGAGGATCTGCGCGCCCGCGTGCATTTCTGCGCCGAGAGCGGGCAGATCTGGCTGCACGAGCACCGCATGCTTCTGGTGCATGCCGAGGCCCAGGCCGCGCTGCGCAAGGAACTGATCGATACCCTGGGCATGGAACGCGCGCGCGGCCTGCTGACACGCATGGGCTACGCCTCGGGCGTGCGCGACGCCGAGCTGGCGCGTACCCGCGCCGAGGATTCGAGCGATCTCGAAGCCTTCATGACCGGCCCGCAACTGCACACCCTCGAAGGCATCGTCCGCGTCACGCCGATCCGGCTCGAACTCGATCGTCATGCCGGCAAGTATTACGGCGAATTCCTCTGGGAGCATTCCTGGGAAGGCCAATGGCACCGCCACCACTACGGCATCCACACCGCGCCGGTGTGCTGGACCCAGATCGGCTACGCCTGCGGCTACACCTCGGCCTTCATGGGCCGCACCATCCTCTACAAGGAGGTCGAGTGCACCGGCATGGGCCACAACAATTGCCGCATCGTCGGCAAGCCGGCCGAGGAGTGGGACGATGCCGAGGAGCAGATGCGCTATTTCAACGGCCAGTCCATCGCCGACCAGTTGATCGACCTACAGACCCAGGTGGTGCAACTGCGCTCTTCGATCGGCGAGCGCGACCAGATGCCGGAGGACGTCACCGGTGCCTCACCCGGATTCCGCGCTGCCTACGAGCTGCTCAAGCAGGCCGCCGGCAGCCACATCAGCGTGCTGCTGAACGGCGAGACCGGGGTCGGCAAGGAGGTCTTCGCCCGCAGCCTGCACGAGATGAGCGCGCGCAGCGGCAAATCCTTCGTCGCCGTGAATTGCGCCGCGATCCCGCACGAGCTGGTGGAGTCGGAACTCTTCGGTGTCGAGAAGGGCGCCTACACCGGCGCCCTGGTGTCGCGCCCCGGCCGCTTCGAGCGCGCCGACGGCGGCACCTTGTTCCTCGACGAGATCGGCGATCTGCCGGCCTCGGCCCAGGCCAAGCTGCTGCGCGTGCTGCAGGAGGGAGAGATCGAGCGCCTGGGCGACCAGAAGACGCGCAAGATCAACGTGCGTGTGGTGGCCGCCACCAATGCCAACCTGCAGGAGCTGGTCAGGGAGGGGCGCTTCCGTTCCGACCTCTTCTACCGGCTCAATGCCTACCAGATCGTCATACCACCGCTGCGCGAGCGCAAACAGGACATCCCGCTGCTGGCCAAGCACTTCCTCGCCAAGCACTCGGCGATCCACGGCAAGAAGCTGCGCGGCTTCACCGACAAGGCCAAGCGCGCGCTGCTTTCCTATTCCTGGCCGGGCAACATCCGTGAGCTGCAAAACGCCGTCGAACGTGGCGTGATCCTCGCCCCCAGCGGCACGCGCATCGAGGTCAGCCACCTGTTCATGTCATACAGCGACATGCAGCCGCCCGAGTTCGGGCTCGACCATTCCGGCGGGCTCGACGTGAATTGCTGGGAAACCGGCAAGGATCTGCGCGAGGCGGTGTTCAACGGCGCGCTGACACTGGACCAGGTCGAAGCCATGCTGCTGGAAACCGCGGTGGACAAGGCGCGCGGCAACCTTTCCTCGGCGGCGCGCATGCTCGGCATTACCCGGCCACAACTGGCCTATCGCCTCAAGCGCCTGCACGAAGGCAAGGACCAGCCGGCCGACCCGGCGCTGGAATCCTTCGAGCACGCGGCCAACAGTCCGCTCTGATGGCGGCACCGCTGCCGCCCGAGCTTGCCGCCTATCTGGCGAACCACAAGGTCATGACCCTGGCGACGCAGGGCGCGGATGGCCCCTGGGCCGCCGCCGTGTTTTATGCCTGGGTCGATGGCGCGCTGATCTTCCTGTCATCGCCCAAATCGCGCCACGGCGCCAACCTGGCGCAGGATGGCCGCTGCGCGGCGACGATACAGGAAGACTACGACGACTGGCGGCAGATCAAGGGCGTCCAGCTCGAAGGCCGGGTCGAACAGCTGCAAGGCGAAGAGGCAAGTCGTGCCCGCGCCGCTTACGCCGGGAAATTTCCCATCATCAGCCCGCTGGCGAAAATCCCGCCTGCCATCGTCGAGGCATTGGCGCGCATCGCCTGGTACCGGCTGGTGCCGGAGCGCATGTACTTCATCGACAACGGCAAGGGCTTCGGCCATCGGGACGAGTTTTTGCCGTCCTGACGCAATAAATCGTAAAAATTCGACAAAAACCTGTCATTTCTGACAGGTGTTTTCTTCCAGACAAGCTGTTATGTTCGTTCGGCCGTATGCGACCGGCAAGGCTGGTCGCGATGCCGGCGCACTATGGGAGAGAACAACATGTGGGAAAACGCAACCCTCGATGAGGACGAGCCGACCGGCGGTTTGCCTGCCGCCGATGCCAGCGGCACCCTGCGCCTCGCCGCCGGTATCGGATTGGCGGACCTGGCCGTGGAATCCAGCGACTGCGGCCAATACCTGATGCTGAAGTGCGGCGAACTCCTGGTCGCCCTGGTCGGCGCCATGGGCAGCGACGTCGAAGCGGTCGAGTTCGCGGATGGCACGCGTTATCGCGTCGAGGACCTGATGGACATGGTTGCCGCGTAAGGCGGCCGGGGTCAAGCGCAGCGGCGTTTGCCGCTGGCGCCCGGCCAGCGGTGCCGTGTCATCGACATACGACAAAGCCATTCAGATCCAAACATATCCATCGTGCCCCATAGGGGGCGTGAGCCGAACTTTCGTTCCTGGAGGGGGACCGATTGAACGCAAAAACGGGTTTTCAGGAAGTGATGAGGATGAATCATATGAACAGGGAGAAAGCGAGCATGCGAGGGATCAGCGTTTTGAAAAGTCGGCGCCGGCGGCACGGTGATTTTGAGTCAGGGGTTAAGATTGGTCCCGACGAACCACGTCTTCAGGGACCGAAAATGGACCAGTTGACCCGATGGAATCTGCGCTACAGCGATGCCGGCGACGACTAACTCTTCGGCACCGAACCCAACCGCTTTCTCGCCCATCGCGCCGACCCGCTGCGCAACGGCAGCACAGCTCTGTGCGTGGCCGATGGCGAGGGATGAAACAACTCACCCGGCGCGGTGGCCGTGTCCTGCTCCAGGGCTATACGCCGAAACAGATCGACTACGCTACCGGCGGCCCCGGCGTGCTGGAGAACCTCTATACGCCGCAGATCCTGCGCGCCGCCTTCAACGACTGGGAGATCGAGGAACTGGTCGAGTATGAGGAAGATGTCAGCGAAGGCCGCGGCCACAGCGGTCGCTCGGCGCTGATCGGCATGGTGGCCCGCAAACCATGATGTCGCCCGGTAGCCGCGCCGCGCCGGGCCCGATTACTTGGCGGCACGGCATGTTCCGGGGCGCATTGTTGCTCGTCTTGCTGCTGCAAGGCTGCGGCACACCCTACGCGACGCTGAGGAACTCTCGGGGCGAAGAGGTGATGTTGCTCGGTCACGATCCGGTGGCGTATTTCATCGTCGGCAAGCCGACCTACGGCGATCCGGCGATCAAGAGCACGCTGCCGGAGCGGACCTACTACTTCGCCAGCGCTGCCAACAAGCAGCTGTTCGACGCCGCGCCGGAAAAATACGAGCCGCAATACGGCGGCTTCTGTGCCTCGGGGGCCGCTTTCGCCCTGAAGCTGGGCAGCGATCCGACCGAGTTCGAAATCGTCGGCGGCAAGCTCTACATTTTTGGCGACGTCGTCGGCCACGAGGCCTGGAGCATCGATCCGGCATGGAACATCCGCCACGGCGACGAGGTCTGGCCGGAATCGCGCGCCGAGGGCTGGCGCTGGCAGAGCCTCAAGCGTTACGCGAACAAGGTGGCGTGGTACAAGAACACGGCCGATGTCCGCCGCGACTGGGAGGCGAGGTTTCCCGGGCGGCCGCGGGCGAACTACGATCCCGGTGGCATGATCAGCAACCTGTTCCTGAAGGCCCCGGGCTGGCGCGCCCGTGAAGGCTTCGGCCAGCCGGTGGTCGGCTTTGTCGGCGAGGATGCCTGTCCGCCGGCCTGCGCAGGAAAACACTCGCAGCGTTTCGGCGAAAGCCGGTAAGTAGTTCGATACGCTGTCTCACCGGCGAGCGCTGCAGCCTGCGGGCTAGCCGAGGATAGCGGCAACCGGCTTGCGGTGGATGTATTCCAGGAATACCTGCGGCATCCGTGAGAACGAACAGGAGCGGCCTAAGCGGGCAAGTCCTCGCGGGTCAGCACGAAGACCTTGCCTTCCGCGCTGGCAGTGTCGAGCCAGACCGCGGGCAGCTCGGGGAAGGCCGTGGTGACGAGATCCTGGTTGTGGCCGACCTCGATGGCGAGGACGCCGCCGGGCCTCAGGTACTTGTGCGCCTGGGACAGGATGCGCCGCACCACGTCGAGGCCGTCGGCGCCGGCCGCCAGCGCCAGCGCCGGTTCGTGGCGGTATTCGGCGGGCAGGGCGTCCATCGCCGCCGCCGTCACATAGGGCGGATTGCAAATGATCAGGTCGTAGCGCTTCTTCTTCACCGTGGCGAAGAGGTCGGACTCGATGGCGCGCACGCGATCGTCGAGGCCATAGTCGGCGATGTTGCGGCGGGCGACGTCAAGTGCTTCCGCCGAGATGTCGATGGCATCGATCGCGGCATTGGGAAAAGCGTGCGCCATGACGATGGCCAGGCAGCCGGAGCCGGTGCACAGGTCGAGCGCGGATTCCACGGCTTCCGGATCCGCGATCCAGGGCGCGAAGCCGTCTTCCAGCAACTCGGCGAAGTAGGAACGCGGCACGATCACGCGCGGATCGACGTGGAAGCGGAACTCGCCCAGCCAGGCCTCGTTCAGCAGGTAGGCGGCCGGCAGGCGATGGACCACGCGCCGCTGCAGGCGTTCCAGCAGTACGTGCCTTTCGCTGCTGGTGAGGCGGGCGTCGAGGAAGGGCTCCAGGGTGTCGCGCGGCAGGTGCAGCGTGGCGAGCAGGATCCAGACGGCTTCGTCCCAGGCATTGTCGGTGCCGTGGCCGAAATGCAGTCCGGCCTCGTTGAAGCGGCTGACGGCCCAGCGCAGCCAGTCGCGCAGGGTGATCAGTTCGTCGGTGGCGCCGTGGATCATGTTGACAAGAGCTTCTCGAAGCTCAGTTCGTAGATTTTCGCCAGCGGTTCGAGGTCGGCCACCGCGATGCATTCGTCGAGTTTGTGGATGCTGGCGTTCACCGGGCCGAATTCGACCAGTTGCGGGCAGATGTCGGCGATGAAGCGGCCGTCCGAGGTGCCACCGGTGGTGGAGAGCTGCGCCGCAACGCCATTGGTGGCGGCGACGGCCGCCGTGAGCGCGTCGCACAGCTCGCCGCGTGGCGTCAGGAAAGGCTTGGCGCCCAGGGTCCAGGCGATGTCGTATTCGAGGTCGTGGCGGTCGAGCAGGGCATGGACGCGCGCCTGCAAGCCATCGACCGTGCTGGCGGTGGAGAAGCGGAAGTTGAAGTCGATGACGAACGTGCCGGGCACGACATTGCCGGCGCCGGTGCCGGCATGGGCGTTGGAGATCTGGAAGCTGGTCGGCGGGAAATACTCGTTGCCTTCGTCCCAGCGCGTGGCGGCCAGCTCCGCCAGCGCCGGCGCGGCCAGATGCACGGGATTCCTTACCTGTTCGGGATAGGCGACATGGCCTTGCACGCCGCGCACCGTGAGCCTGGCCGAAAGCGAGCCGCGACGGCCGTTCTTCATGGTGTCGCCCAGGGTGCTGACGCAGGTGGGCTCGCCGACGATGCAGAAGTCGATGGTTTCGCCACGCGCTTTCAAGGCCTCGACCACGCGCACCGTGCCGTCTACGGCATCGCCTTCCTCGTCGGAGGTCAGCAGCAAGGCCAGGGAATGGGAGTTATGCGCAGCGGTATCCCCTTGCGGGACGGCGCTGGTGGTACGGCGATTTATGAGGCGCTCCATGGCCACCACGCAGGCGGCGATCGAGGATTTCATGTCCGCCGCGCCGCGACCGTAGAGCACGCCGTCGCGGATCGTCGGTTCGAAGGGCGGCGAAGTCCATTTCTCCAGCGGGCCGCTGGGCACCACGTCGGTGTGGCCGGCGAAGCAGATCAGGCGCCCGGCCGTGCCGCGTCGCGCCCAGAGGTTCGACACGCCGCCGGCGTCGATGCGTTCGAGCGTGAAGCCGAGGGGTGTCAGCCAGGAGCCAATCAGTTCCAGACAACCGGCATCGTCGGGTGTGACCGAGGGTCGCGCGATCAGGGCCTGGACTTTTTCCAGCACGCTCATTCGGAGGGCATGTCCAGCTTGAATTCGCTGAAGGAGCCGGGCGCCACCGACTTGGTCATGTCCTGCGCCGGCGTGTCGCCGCTGGCCGGGGCGGGGGCGGCGGCGTTGTTGATCACCTGCTGCAGGTTATTGGCCGAGTCGGCGTTGTTGAGTGCTTCTTCCAGGGTAATGATGCCGGTGGCGTAGAGCTGGTAGAGGCACTGCTCGAAGGTCTGGCTGCCGGGCACCATGGACTTTTCCATCGCGTCCTTGATCTCGCCCAACTCGCCCTTTTCGATCAGTTCGGCGATGTAGCGCGAATTGAGCAGCACTTCGACCGCCGGGGCGCGGCCGCCGTCCGGCTTCTTCACCAGACGCTGGGAGATCACGCACTTCAGCGTCACGCCGAGGTCGGCGAGCAGGGCCGGGCGGTTTTCCAGCGGGTAGAAGCTGATGATGCGGCTCATCGCGTGGTAGCTGTTGTTGGCGTGCAGCGTGGCGATGCACAAGTGGCCGGACTGGGCGTAGGCGATGGACTGGCTCATGGTGTCCTTGTCGCGGATTTCGCCGATGAAAATCACGTCCGGGGCCTGGCGCAGGGCGTTCTTCAGCGCGATGTGGAAGGCCTTGGTGTCGGAGCCGACCTCGCGCTGGTTGACGATGGATTTCTTGTTCTGGAAGATGAATTCGACCGGGTCTTCCAAGGTCAGGATGTGGCCGGCCTTGCGCGCGTTGCGGAAATCGAGCATCGAGGTCAGGGTGGTGGACTTGCCCGAGCCGGTGGCGCCGACCATCAGGATCAGGCCGCGTTTCTCCATGATCACTTCGGTCAGCACCGGCGGCAGGTGCAGGGTCTCGAAGGCCGGGATGTCGGCCGGAATGTAACGCACCACCATCGCCGGCGAGCCTTTCTGGCGGAAGCAGGAGAGGCGGAAATTGCCGGTGCCGGGCATGTTGTAGGCGCCGTTGAACTCAAGTTCCTCGATGAACTCGTTCATCTGCTTCTCGGTCAGCACCTCGGCGAAGAGGCCCATGATGGTCGCCGAATCCATGATGGTCTGGTTGATCGGCACGGCATTGCCGTTGATCTTGATGTTGATCGGCGAACCGACCGAAACGAAGAGGTCGGAAGCCTTTTTCTCGGCCATCAACTGGAACAGTCGTTGCATCGTGCCCATGGTGTCTCCTCTTTGCCTGAGGCTGCGGAATCAGTCGCGCAGCAATTCGTTGATGCTGGTCTTGGAACGGGTCTGCGCGTCCACCTTCTTGACGATCACCGCGCAGTAGAGGCTGTAGCTGCCATCCTTGGACGGCAGGTTGCCGCTGACCACCACCGAACCCGCGGGAACGCGGCCGTAGATGATCTCGCCGCTGGCGCGGTCGAGAATCTTGGTGCTCTGGCCGATGAAGACGCCCATCGAGATCACGCAGTTGTCCTCGACGATGACGCCCTCGACCACCTCGGAGCGGGCACCGACGAAGCAGTTGTCGCCGATGATGGTCGGATTGGCCTGCAAGGGCTCCAGCACGCCGCCGATGCCGACGCCGCCCGACAGATGCACGTTCTTGCCGATCTGGGCGCAGGAGCCGACGGTGACCCAGGTATCGACCATGGTGGCTTCGCCGACATAGGCGCCGATGTTGACGAAGCTCGGCATCAGCACCGCACTGGGGGCGATGAAGGAGCCGCGACGCACCACCGCGCCGGGCACGACGCGAAAGCCGCCCTTCTGGAACTGCTGGGCATCGTACTGGGCGAACTTGGTCGGCACCTTGTCGTACCAGCGCTGCGGTCCGCCGTCCATCAACACGTTGTCTTCGAGGCGGAAGGACAGCAGCACCGCCTTCTTGATCCATTGATGGGTGACCCAGTCGCCGGCTATCTTCTCGGCGACGCGCAGGCTGCCGGCGTCGAGCTCGCCCAGCACATGGCCGACGGCGTCGCGGATGCGCGCCGGGGCGGCGCTGGGGCTCAGGCTGGCGCGGTCTTCCCACGCCTGTTCGATGATTTGCTGGAGTTCGGACATGATCTTGGCCTCAAAGGGAAAGACAGAAATCGTTGATGCGCGCGGCGGCCTCGCGGCATTCCTCGTGGCCGGCGACCAGGGCGATGCGGACGAAGCCGGCGCCGGGATTGATGCCGGCATTGTCGCGCGCCAGGTAGCTGCCAGGAAGGACGACAACGTTCTTCTGCCGCAGCAGCTCGCGCGCGAAGTCGGTGTCGGCGATCGGCGCGAACTTGGCAACCGAGGCCCAGAGGTAGAAGCCGGCATCGGGGATGCGGCAGTCGAGGTGGCGCGCGATCAGCGGCGTCACTTCGTGGAACTTTTCGGCATACAGGCGGCGGTTGTCACGCACATGGGCTTCATCGTTCCAGGCGGCAATGCTGGCCGCCTGCACCGCCGGGTTCATGGCGCCGCCGTGGTAGGTGCGGTAGAGCAGGAAATTCTTCAGGATTGCGGCATCACCGGCGACGAAGCCGGAACGCAGGCCGGGCACGTTGGAGCGCTTGGAAAGGCTGGAGAACATCACCAGCTTGCGGTAGTCGTGGCGGCCGAGCTGCGCGGCGGCGGCGAGGCCGCCCAGCGGCGGGTTCGCTTCGTCGAAATGGATTTCGGAGTAACACTCGTCCGAGGCGATGACGAAGCCGTAACGGTCGGACAGCTCGAACAATGTCTTCCACGCCGCGAGGTCCATCACCTTGCCGGTCGGATTGCCGGGGGAGCAGACATACACCAGCTGCACCTCGCGCCAGGTGGCTTCCGGCAGATCGGCCCATTCCATGGCGAAGTCGGTGTGTGCCAGGGTATTGAGGTACACCGGCTGCGCCCCGGCGAGCAGGGCCGCGCCTTCGTAGATCTGGTAGAAGGGATTGGGACAGACCACCTTGGGCGCAGCCCGGCGGCGGTCGATCACGGTCTGGGCGAAGGCGAACAGGGCTTCGCGCGAGCCATTCACCGGGATCACCTGGGTCGCCGCATCGGGAGTGGGCACGCCATAGCGGCGGGCTATCCAGCCGGCGATGGCCTGGCGCAGGGCGTCGCTGCCCTGGGTGGTCGGGTAATTGGCCAGGCCGGCGAGCTTGTCGGCCAGCGCCTGCTTGATGAAGGGCGGTGTTTCGTGCTGCGGCTCGCCGATCGAGAGCTTGATTTCTTTAACAGTCGGCGCTGGCACTACGCCGGCAAACAGCTGCCGGAGCTTTTCAAACGGGTAGGGCTGGAGCAGGGCGAGGTCGGAATTCACTGGATTTTTCGACGGGAAAGCGAGCCGGCATTATACGAGGGCGATGCTTTGCGATTTCCGGTAAATTCCGCTCTCTCTACCTCGGAGGAGAGCGGCATGGGACAGATGATCGACTTCAAGCGGCCCGACGGCAGCGCCTGTCGCGGCTACCTCGCCAGCGCCGGTCACGGCAAGCCCGGTGTGGTGGTGATCCAGGAGTGGTGGGGGCTGAACGACCAGATCTGCGGCGTCGCCGACCGCTTCGCCCGCGCCGACTACAACGCGCTGGCGCCGGACCTGTTCAAAGGGCGCGTGACCCAGCAGCCCGACGAGGCCAGCCACCTGATGAACGGCCTGGATTTCCCCGGCGCCACCCACCAGGACATTCGCGGCGCCGTCGATCACCTCCGTGGGCTGGGCGGCAAGGTCGTGGCGATGGGCTTTTGCATGGGCGGCGCGCTGACCATCGCCGCCGCCGTGCATGTGCCGAACCTTGCCGCCGGGGTCTGCTTCTACGGCATTCCGCCCGCGGAATTCGCCGACCCGGTCAACATACGGATTCCCTTCCAGGGCCATTTCGCCAGCAAGGACGACTGGTGCACGCCGGCCGCCGTCGATGCACTGGAAGCCGCCATGCGCGGCGCCGGCAATCCGCCCGAGCTTTACAGCTACGTGGCCGACCACGCCTTCTGCAACGAACGGCGGCCTGAGGTCTATGACGCCGCCTGCGCCAACCAAGCCTGGGAACGCATGATGGCATTCCTCGCCAAGAACCTCGCCTGATGGCCACACCCGAACTCACCCCCGCCGACTGGGTCAATATCAGCCTCACCGAGGCGATGCTGGCGCGCGATGGCCCGCCCTTGTATGTCGCCGCCAAGCTCGGCTGCGTCGCCGCGACGCGCGTCATGACCGAAGCCGGCACCCATCTCGAAGTGCTGGGGCCGCGCCGCGAACGGCCGCTGCATGCGGCGGCGGCCAATGGCCATACCAACCTCGCTGCCACCCTGGTCAGCGCCGGCTGCGAGATCGATCCGCAGGACGAGGACGGCAACACGCCGCTGATCGCCGCCGTGCTGCATGGCCAGGCCGGCCCGGTGGAACTGCTGCTGGCGGTGGGCGCCGACATGGACATTGCGCGCCTGGATGGCATGACGGCGGTGCATCTGGCGCAGCTGCCAGGCACGCCCAAGGTCATCTACGACCTGATGATGCTCGGCCAGGAAGAAAACCGCGAGTGATCCGGTTGCCGCCTGCATGAAGCTCTATCTTGCCGGTCCCGACGTGTTCCGTGCCGATGCCCGGCAGTGGGCGGATCGATCACAGGTGCTGTGCGCGGACGCCGGTCATCGGGCGCTCCTGCCGCTGGATGAAGGCCTGGCCGGCGCCGATGCCATTTACCGCAACAACCTGCGCCTGCTGGCCGAGGCCGACGCCGTGTTGGCCAACCTGAACCCCTTTCGCGGCGCCGAGCCCGATTCGGGCACCTGCGTCGAGATCGGCTATGCCCTGGCGCTGGGCAAGCCCATCATCGGCTATGCGACGGATCTGCGACCCTTGCGCGAACGCCTGCATGCGGTGGCGGCCGGCGACGGTTGTTGTCGCGATGGCGAGGGGCTGGTGGTGGAGGATTTCGGCCTGCCGCTGAACCTGATGCTGGCGGTGCCGGTGCAGCTGGTGCAGGGCGGTTTGGCCGAAGCCCTGCACGCACTCGGCCGCGCCTGAGCCTTATTCGCTTCCCGGCGCCAGGCGGATTCGGGGCGCGATGTGCAGGCTTTCGCCGGCGGCGATCAGCCAGATTTCCTTCTCCTGTACGGTACATTGCAGGCTCATGCCGCGTTGCGCCAACGCTGCCAGCGCCATGGTTTCCTCGGCCGCCAGATCGAGCACCGTCAGCTTGTCCAGCTTGCGCAGGGCGGACTGGTTCTGCTGCCACCACATCTCGGCGATGCGGCCGCCATAGTTGAGCACCAGCACCCGGCTGGCGCGGCCGCAGGCGCGGCGCAGGCGCTTTTCGTCGGGCAGGCCGACCTCGATCCAGAGTTCGATGGCGCCGGTGAGGTCCTTGCGCCAGAGGTCGGGTTCGTCGTCCGCCGAGAGGCCCTTGCCAAACACCAGATCCTCGTCGGCGCAGAGCATGAAGGCCAGCAGGCGCACCATCATGCGCTCGTCGGTTTCCGAGGGATGCCGTGCCAGCGTCAGCGCATGCGTCGCGTAGTAGTTGCGGTCCAGGTCGGCGATCTGGAGTTCCGCCTTGAAGATGGTCGACTTGAGGGCCATGTCAGGAAGCGCGAAACCGCCAATTAGACACCAGAAAACCAGTGCCAAGCTTGCGGACTTTACGATTGACTTTACCCCGATGCGGGCATACAGTGGAACCGCTTCGAGCATGGAGCTACCCGACGGAGGACCTTAGCGCTGAAACCCTTTCCGCGATTAATGCTTCCAAGACCGGTCCGCTGATTGCGGACCCTGGCCCCAACGGGCCGCGCCGATTTGAGACACAGCTTGCGGGCGCAAAATAAATCCGGCTAAAGCGAAAAAGCCCGTTCCGGCACGTCGCCGCAACGGGCTTTTGCATTCGTGGCGCCTCGCCATCCCCGAGCGGTAATCGGCGAAATCTGCGGACCAAATGCTCTTTGCGGGTTCATCGCACACGGCCTTCAGGGCATTTGACGCCGGGGCGGGGGCTGCGGGATACTCGCCCGAACAGGCCTTGCCGCCACGGCGGACGATGCCGATGACAAGACAAGAGGAGAGGGCGCGCATGACCGTGATGCAATGGAGTGTCGATTTCTTTACCGGATTGCCCGAGGTAGACCGGCAGCACGAGGCGCTGTTTGCCCTCGCCAACCGGCTGCATGACGCCAATGGCCAGCGCGCGGAGCTTCTCGAACAGGCCTTTGCCGACTTGCGCGACTACGTGCGCGAGCATTTCGCCCTGGAGGAACGCTTCATGACGGAATCCGGCCTCGATGCAGCCTACATTGCCCGCCACCGTGCCGCCCACGACAACTTCGTGATGCGCATCGACGAGCTGTGGGGCAGCCATCTCGCCGGCAGCGACACTGCCGCCGATGAATTGCTGGCCTTCCTCACCGCCTGGCTGATGGAGCACATCCTGCATACCGACCGCAAGATGGCGCTCGACGTCCACGCGCGGATGGGAACCGGGGCGCCGCACAACCAGTTCGCCCATTTCTGATCCGGGCCGTCAATGCAGCGTCGGCTTGGTGACCACAAGTCGCGGCCCGGTGTTGATTACCAGCACCTCTTCCCCCAGCATCACCAGGCTGCCCCGGCGCCGGTTGTCCCCGGTATCGCTGTAATCGAAGCCGTAGGCGCGGCGCAGGCGCAGCCGACCCTCGTCGTCGCGCGCCAGGCTCAGGCTGGCAATGGCCACGGTATCGTCGAGCAATTGCAATTCGTCGGCGCGGCAGGCGGCCTTCGCCGCGCGGATGCCGATCTCGCGCACATGCACGCTGTCGTACCAGAGCCAGGCCAGGGCGCCCAGCAGCGCCAGGCCGACGAGTTCGGGTGTCGGCATGCTCAGGCGCGTTTCGCGCGTTCGAGCAGGGCGCTGAAGCCTGGATAGCCGTCCGGCGTCAGCGCCGATTTGGTGCTGAAGGCGCTGGTCGATTCGCCGCGGCACAGGGCGGCGACGAAGCCCGCGCCGTCGTCGATCCGGTTGCCGCCGATCAGCGTCACGCCACGCGCGAACAGCGCGTCCGGCAGGCAGCCGGCGCCGGGGCCGACCATGGCGAACCAGCGCGCCTGGCTGCAGTGGCCGAGCATGCGGTCAAGGGTGTCGTTGAGCAGCAGGGTGCTGGTCGAGACGACCTTGTCGCAAGTTTCCAGTTCGCCGGCATCGAGCGTGACGCGGTAGCCCTCGGCCGCGCCGGCCAGCGCCGGATTCAGCTCGACCACCGTCAGGCGCGCGCCGCTTTCCAGCACGCGACCGAGCAGTGGGCGAAACAGGCCGATCATGCCGATGTGCTCGCCGGCGCGCGGCTCCATCTGGCCTATCGAATCGCGGCTGGCCGGGGGGGCAAAGCCGGCGCGATCGTAAAGGCAACGCGTCAGCGCATTGGCGGCGGCAAAGCCGACGGTGCGGCCGAAAGAGTCGGCGCTGGCGTAACGGCGTGCCACGGCCAGCGCGTCGGCGCCGGCCAGGCCGAGTCCGTCGCCGGCGGCGCGCAGCCGGGCCAGCGTGTCGTCGAACAGCACATAGGAGAGGCCGAGCGAACCGTCATCGAGTTCCAGCGCGCAGAATTCGCCCTTGTTGGCGCTGGCGTCGGCGCTGGGCGGCGGCGGCAGGTGCAGGGCGCGCACGCGCGGTAACGGCACGGCGGCGGCGAAGGCGTCGAGCTGGGCGAGGTAGTCGCTGGCGAAGTTCATTTGATGTCCTGGTGCTGGCCGGAGCGCAGCGCGGCGGAGGCCGTGGCGCCGTCCACCGTGCCTTCGCGCGTGGCCTCGTTGCGCAGCGCGCCGGGGAAATAGAGCGCGGTGAGGCGGTGGGAATGGATCGGCGATTCGGCATCGCTGCCGCCGAAGCGGCGCCAGTCGCGCACCGGAAAGATGTGGTCGGCGATTTCCAGCAGGCCCACGGTCTCGCGGTCGGCGATCAGCACGCCCTGCACGCGTAGCCCGAGTTCCCGCTTCACCGCATTGAGCCGCGCGGCGAGTGCCGGGGTGGCGCCGAACTCGCCGTCGGTGGCCAGCAGCAGGTCGGCCTGGCGCCAGCGCTCCTGCTCGACGGCGGCGATCACCTTTTCCAGCGGTGCGCAGATGTCGGTGCCGCCACGGAAGGACTGGCCGAGAAAGCGTGTCGCGCGTTCGATGCCGGCGCGGTCCACCGGCAGGTCCATTTCGATCACTTCTTCGGGGCCGCCAAAGGCGAACACGCGGCAGGCCCGCCCCCGGGCATGGGCGGCGCGCATGGCTTCCAGCACCACGGCCTTGGCCACCGCCTCGGAGCCGCCCTGCATCGAGCCCGAGGTATCGACGCAGACCAGCATCGGGCCCAGCTCCAGCTTCTTCGCCGGCATCAGGCCGGGGCGCGGTTGCAGCACCGGGGCCTCGTGCAGACGCGTCTCGGTCATGCGGTCGTCGTCTTCGTAACAAAGCAGCGTGCGCTCGGCGCGGCGCGCATGCCACACCAGGCGCAGGCGCGGATGGCCGAGCAGCATGGCTTCGGCCGGCAGCATGCGCGCCAGGCGGTCGGCGCGGTGGATGCCGCGCGTCTCGCCCGGCATGTCCGGCACGCGCACGCTGCGCGCCTCGGCACGCAGGGCGAGCGCCTGTTCCATCACCTCGACCAGCGACTGGCTGGCCACGTCGTCCTCGTCGGTGGGCCGCGCGCGGCCCAGCTCGCGGATGATTTTCACCAGCTCGGGCAGGCCGGCGATCAGGCGCCGGATGCGCAGCATTTCCTGCCAGCCCGCCGAGTGCAACAGGCCGCGCAGCTCGTCCCAGCGGCTGTGCTCGCAGTCGTCGGGCACCATGCCGAAGACCTCGACCAATTCGTCGATCTCGCCACAGTGCTTGGCCCAGTCCTCGCGGAAGGCCTGCATGGCCATCGCCAGCGCTTCGGCCTCGCTGGCGCCGCGGTCGATGTAATCGACGATCAGGTCGAGCTGGAACAGCAGGCTCATCAGCACCGTGTCGGTGAGTTCGGCCTGTCCTTGGCAGTAGCGCGGCAGGTCGAGCTCGGCAAAGGTGGCCGTGACCGCCGTGGCGACCGGCGCGGGTGGCCAGTCGCGTGCGCCGGCCTCGGGGCCGCGACCCTGGTGCAAGGCCCGACGCAAGTCGGCGAGGGCCGCAAGTCGCGGTTCCAGCCAGCCCTGCGAATTCGTCAGGCTGCCCAGCCATTGTGCGCGGGCCAGCCCGTCGAGCGCGGCGAGACGCGCTTCGCCGGCGGCGAACAGCCGCGGCGGGGGCAGGGCGGGGGCAGGCGCGGTGGCCGGAGTCGTCACGCCGCGAGCTCGTCGTGCGCTATCGGCTCGGGCACGTGGCCGTCGTCGGCTTCCAGGCGCGGCAGGTCGACGAAACCCTGGCGCGCGGAGCGTGTTCGCGCCGAGAGTTCGGCGATGGCGCCGGCGGTGGCCTCCAGGCAGGCCTGGGCGCGCGCCGTGAGGGCTTCGTTGAGCCACAGGCTGGTGGCGGCGAAGGCGGCGAGTTCCGCGCGCCGGGCGGCAATCTCCTCGGCATAGGCGGCGATGCGCGCCAGCAGCTCGTCGATCTGGCGCAGGCGGGCCCGGACGTGGCTTTCGCCGTAGCGCCGGCGCCGACTGTACTTCATGCGCGGCGCGGAGGCGCCACCCTTGGCGTCGCCGACCTCGCCGGCGAGTTCCACGGCCGAGAAGCGCAGCCGGCCGAGCTCGTCGTAATCGAGGTCGTTGGCTTCCCGCTCAGCCTGCAACTGGGCCTCGAAGGCCTGCACCACGCGCGACAGGCGCTCGGGCGCGAAGGCTTCGCGCACGCCGAGACGCGCCGCCAGCCAGTCGGCGACGATGGCCTGGCGCGGTGCGTCGGGTGCGGTCAGCCAGGGCAGCAGGAGCAGGTCCCAGTCATCGAGTCGCGGCCGGCCTTCGCTGGCGGCGGCCACGCGCAGCAGCCAGACGATCCGCACCCAGCGGCGGTCGGAGACAACCAGTGGCAGCGTGGCCAGGTGACGGCGCAGCTCGGCCATCACGGCGGTGATGCCTGCCGGCAGCGCGACCTGCGCGGCGCGTTGGCCCAGGGCGGCAAGCTCGGTCGGGTCGAGCCGCTGCGCCTCCGGTGGCGCCTGCCAGGAGCGCAGGCTGCCGGCGGCGAGCAGGGCGCCGAAGGCCTCCTGGCTCACGGGCGAAACCGGCAGGCGCACAAGGAAGCGGTCGAAAAAGGCTTCGCCGACTTCGTCCTCGGGCACCTCGTTGGTGGCGCCGATGGCGCTGATCAGCGGACAGCGCTGGCGCCCGGCGCCGTTGTCGAACTCGCGCTCGTTGAGCAGCGTCAGCAGGGCATTGAGGATGGCGCTGTTGGCCTTGAACACCTCGTCGATGAAGGCAATCGAGGCATCGGGCAGGAAGCCGGCGGTATGGCGCTCGTAGCGGTCTTCTTCCAGGGCCTTGATCGAGAGCGGGCCGAACAGCTCTTCGGGCACCGAGAAGCGGGTCAGCAGGCGCTCGAAGTAGCGCGCATCGCGGAACACCGCGTGCAGCCGCCGCGCCAGTTCGCTCTTGGCCGTGCCGGGCGGGCCGACCAGCAGGGTATGTTCGCCGGCCAGTGCGGCCAGCAGGGCGAGTCTCACGCTCTGGCGGCGCTCAACCAGACCGGCTTCGAGGCAGTCGAGCAAGGCGCGCAGGCGGGTGGGGAGGGTAGTGGTCATCATGGGGCGGAATTGTAGGCCCGGAGTCGGCGCTGGCGGCACGGCGTTCTTGATCGGGCTCAAGCCGGATGCTCGTGTCGGCGATAATCGCGGCAATGGGATTCCTCGACGCCGTGTTCGCGCGCGCTTTGGCTTCGCGCAACTACCGCCTTTACTTCGCTGGCCAACTGGTTTCGCTGGCCGGCACCTGGATGCAGCAGATCGCCATGATCTGGCTGGCCTGGCGGCTGTCGAACTCGGCCGCGGTGCTGGGCATGGTCGGCTTCGCCAGCCAGATCCCGATCCTGCTGATCGGGCCGATCGCCGGGGTGCTGACCGACCGCTACGACCGCCGCCGCATCCTGCTCGCCACCCAATGCGCCGCCCTGGGGCAGGCGCTGGCCCTGGCCGCGCTGGCCTGGCACGGGGAAGCGACGCCCGGCTGGCTGATCGCGCTGGCCTTCGTGCTCGGCGCCATCAACGCCGTGGATCTGCCGACGCGCCAGGCGTTTTCGGCCCAACTGGTGGAAAAGCGCGAAGACCTGCCGAACGCCATCGCGCTGAATTCGCTGCTGATGAACACGGCGCGCTTCATCGGCCCGGCGCTGGCCGGCTTTGCCGTGGCGGCCTTCGGCGAGGCCTGGTGCTTCGTCATCAATGCCGCCAGCTACCTGGCCGTGATCCTCGCCCTGCTGGCAATGCGGCTTGGTCCCCAGGCGCGGGCGAGCGAACCGGCCTGGCAGGCATTCCGCGAGGGCGTGGCCTACGCCTGGAGCCACGCCACCATCCGCCATCGCCTGCTGGCGGTGGCGACGCTGAGCTTCCTGCTCACGCCCTATGCCGTGATGATGCCGCTCTACGCCAACGCGATCTACGGCGGCGATGCGCGCACCTACGGCCTGCTGATCGGCAGCGCCGGCGCCGGCGCCCTGTTCGCCGGGCTCTATCTCGCCAGCCGCCAGGGCACCGAACGCCTGCCGCGACGCGTGGCCGATGCCATGCTGCTGGGCGCCGCCGGCCTGATGCTGTTTGCCTTCAATACCGTGCTCGCGGTCGGCTTCGCCGTCGTCATGACAATAGGCTTCGCCGTGATCGCCTTCATCGCCGGCAGCAACACCCTGGTGCAGCTGGAGGTAGACGACGCCTATCGCGGCCGCGTGATGGGCATCTTCTCGATGGCCTTCCTCGGCATCGCGCCGCTGGGCAGTTTCATGGTCGGGCAACTGGCCCAGTGGGTCGGTGTGCAAGCGGTGCTGTTCGGCTGCGGCCTGCTGGCGCTGGCGGTGGGCCTGGTCCTGCGCCCGCGGCTGTTGCGGCGCAAAGCGGGGTAGCCCATGGCCAGCCTGAAGACTCCCGCCCGCATCGCCTGGTCGCTGCTGCGCCCGCATCGCGGCCGCGTCGTCGTCGCCGCCATCGCCCTGGTGGTCGCGGCGCTGGCCATGCTTGGCGTCGGCCAGGGCCTGCGCGCGGTGATCGACCGTGGCTTTGCCGCCGGCGACCCGGCCTGGCTGGACCGCGCGCTGATGATGATGTTCGGCATCATCCTGCTGCTCGCGCTGGCGACCTACACGCGCTTCTACAACGTCTCCTGGCTGGGCGAGCGGGTCACGGCCGACCTGCGCCGCCGCGTCTTCGACCACCTGCTGACGCTGCCGCCGTCCTGGTTCGAGGCCGGGCGCACCGGCGCGGTGATTTCGCGCCTGACCTCGGACACCGCGCTGATCGAAAACGCGGTGGGATCGAGCCTGTCGATCGCGCTGCGCAACCTGCTGATCCTGGTCGGCGGGCTGGTCATGCTGTTCACCACCAACCTCAAGCTGACCCTGCTGGTGCTCGGTGGCGTGCCGCTGGTGGTGGCGCCCATCGTGCTCTTCGGCCGTCGCGTGCGGCGGCTGTCGCGCATCAGCCAGGACCGCGTCGCCGACCTGGGCAACCGCATCGACGAGACCATCCATGAAATCCGCATCGTCCAGGCCTATGGCCACGAGGCCGCCGACCGGCGCGAATTCGCCGGCCTCATCGAGCGCGGCTTCAACACGGCGCTGGCGCGCATCCGCAACCGCGCCACGCTGGTGGCCGTGGTGCTGGTGCTGGTGTTCGGCGCCATTTCGCTGATCCTCTGGGTCGGCGGCCACGACGTACTGGCCGGCGAGATCACGCCGGGGCAGCTCTCGGCCTTCGTCTTTTACGCGGCGCTGGTCGGCGGCTCGGTCGGCGCGCTGTCGGAATCCTGGGGCGACCTGCAGCGCGCGGCCGGCGCCACCGAGAGGCTGCTGGAACTGCTCGATGCGCGGCCGGACGTCGCCGTACCGCCAGCGCCGACTCCGCTGCCGGCGCGCCCGCGCGGCGAGATCGCCTTCGAGGCGGTCGGCTTCCGTTATCCCTCGCGGCCGGATACGCCGGCCCTGGAGGACTTCAGCCTCACCGTCGCCGCGGGCGAGACCGTGGCCCTGGTCGGGCCTTCGGGCGCAGGCAAGACCACGGTGTTCCAGCTGCTGCTGCGCTTCTACGATCCGCAATCGGGGCGACTCCTGCTCGACGGTGTGCCCTTGGCCGAGGCCGACCCGCTGGCGGTGCGCCGCGCCACCGCCCTGGTGCCGCAGGAGGCGGTGATCTTTGCCACCAGCGTGCTGGAGAACGTGCGTTACGCGCGGCCCGAGGCCAGTCCCGAGGAAGTGCGCGCGGCCTGCGCCGCCGCCTATGCCGATGACTTCGTCGCCGCCTTGCCGCAGGGCTACGACACGGATCTCGGCGAACGCGGCGTGCGCCTGTCGGGCGGGCAGCGCCAGCGCATCGCCATCGCCCGCGCGCTGCTCGCCGACCGGCCCATCCTGTTGCTCGACGAGGCGACCTCGGCGCTCGATGCCGAAAGCGAGCGCCTGGTGCAGGCGGCCCTCGAAGGCCTGATGAAGAACCGCACGACCCTGGTCATCGCCCATCGCCTCGCCACCGTGCAGCGCGCCGATCGCATCGTGGTCATGGAGCAGGGGCGCATCGTCGAGGCCGGCACGCATGACGAGCTGGTGCGCCGGGATGGGCTCTACGCCCACCTGGCGCGGCTGCAGTTCGCCGCGTGAGCGATCTGCCTGCCGGCTACGCTACCGCCGCGCGCCTGATCGAAGAGGCCGACGCGCTGGTGATCGCCGCCGGCGCCGGCATCGGCGTGGATTCCGGGCTGCCGGATTTTCGCGGCGCCGAAGGTTTCTGGCGCGCCTACCCGGCGCTGGGCCGGGCGCGCATGCTCTTCGAGGAGATCGCCGCCCCGGCGGCCTTCCGCGCCGACCCGGAACTGGCCTGGGGCTTCTACGGCCATCGCCTCAATCTTTACCGGGCAACGCAGCCGCACGACGGCTTCACTCAGTTGCGCGATCTTGCCGCCAGCATGCCGCGCGGCGGCTTCGTGTTCACCAGCAATGTCGACGGCCAGTTCCAGCGCGCCGGCTTCACCGATGAGTGCATCGTCGAATGCCACGGCGCTATCCACTGGCTGCAATGCCTGGCGCCCTGCGGCGATGCGATCTGGAGCGCGGACCAACTGGTGCCCGAGGTGGATACGGAGACCTGTCGCCTGACGTCGCCGCTGCCGCGCTGCCCAAAGTGCGGCGGCCTGGCGCGGCCGGCGATCCTGATGTTCGGCGACTGGGACTGGATCGAGGCACGCAGCCGCGAACAGGAACGGCGGCTGGCGGCCTGGCTGCAAACGGTCGAGCGGCCGGTGGTGGTGGAAGTCGGCGCCGGCAGCACGGTGGCCACGGTGCGTGCCTTCGTGCACAGCCTCGACGCACCGCTGATCCGCATCAATCCACGCGAATCGCAGGTGCCGCATCGGCGCGATGTCGGGGTGGCGGTTGGGGCGCGGGAAGGGATTGCCGGCATCGTGCGGGCGCTGGCGGCAGACGGACTGTGATGTGAACGTGCTGATCATTCATGCGGAGTGACGCACTTTATCTGGCGGACATTCTTGACGCCATCGAGGCCATTGAACGCTTTGTGGCCGGGTTCGACGAACCCCGCTTTCTGGCCAATGAACTTGTCCGGACCGCAGTGCTGACCTGCACGTACTGATGCAACTCGTTGCCGCGCAAGTAAAGCCATAAGAGTCGGCGCTGACGGGACGGCGAATTTCGTGGATGAACCCGGCCGGCCGGACGCAGGCTGCTGCCTCATGGGCTTCCGCCCTGCGGGTTCCCTTGCTACGGGGCCGCGCCAGGCCGCTGGCGAAACCAGCCGATGGCGATGAGGCTGGCATCCCCCAAGAGGACTTCCTTCGGGGCGTCGTCGTCGGACAGCGCCAGCGGACTACCCCTGGCACGACTCCTCGCCGCGGCGTCCGCCAAATCGGCAGCCTCCTGCGTCCGTTCGGCCTTGGGCGGCGTTAGCCCAATGTGACCCGCCGCCTTTGGGTCGAACCAGTTGAAGGTAGAAAGTCCGTCAATACCAAGGAGAATGACTGGGGCACATATTGGAGTGATACACTTAATTATGTGTTAATTCCATGGGGGCAAGAAATGGCCAGCACCGTCAATTTCACCGGCGCCGTCGATCGCGATCTGCTCAAGCGCGCCAAGATCATTGCCGCGAAGACCGACACCTCGGTGAATGCCTTGTTCAATGCCGAGCTTCGCCATCTGGTTGAAACCTTCGAGGCGGCCGAAGCCACGGGCAACCAGAATTTCCGGCGGCTGCTCGACTTTTCGCTGGGGCGGATCGCGGGCGACGAGGCCATGCGCGCACTGGGGATCGACAGCGAGGAAGACCTCTTCCTGTTGATGGCGCAAGCCCATCTGCCGATGCCGCGCCTGCCGGAGGCCGACACGCGCGACATGGTCGATCAACTGAAGTCGCTGGCCGGCTGAGCCTTTCGCGGTGGCCGCAAACACCGCCCTGCTGCCCGACGCCGGGCCGCTGATCACGCTGGCCTATGCCGATGCGCTCGACCTGCTGTTCAAGCCCGGCTGGCCGATCGTGCTGGTCGATATGGTGCTGCACGAAGTGACGCGCAACCAGACGCCGACCAGCGAGAAGCTGGTGCAGTGGGCCGCCGCCAGCCGGGTATCGGTGCGCGCGACCCGCACTTTCCGGAATTACCAGCAGAGGTCGTTGACTGACCCCGCCGCTGCGCGCAGCGCCAATCTCGGCGAACTGGCGATCCAGGAGGCCATGAACGACTTCGCCCTGGACCAGCCGCAACGAACGGCCGTGTTTCTGTTCGAGGACCATAAAATCGCCCGTGCCAGCTTTTTGCTGCCCGGCAACTGCCGCAAGATCAGCACCCGTGCCTACCTGCTGTTCCTGGAACAGCAAGGCTGGCTGGCGTCGGCGGCAGAGATCGAGCGGCGCGCCATTCAGGCCGGGCGCAACTTTTCCAGGCTGCGCTTCCCGTCCGAGTGATACGTTTCAGGCATTCTCGCGAGTGACCGCCGCACTTTACCTTGACATCAAAACCGGAGACAAATCATGAAAAACGCCATTCCTGCCGTGCTGTCCGCCATCGTCGTCCTGATGCTGCCCACCGCCGCACAGGCCAAGGACGATGGCAAGAACGAGCTGGCCGCCTGCCGTGCCGACATGGAGAAGCATTGCCGCAATGTCGAGCCGGGCGAGGGCCGGCAGATGAAGTGCATGTACGAGCTGCGCGACAAGCTGCAACCGGCCTGCGCCGCGCTGGTGTCTGAGAAGTACACTCGCTTCCTCGAAGCGCGGCAGAAGAAGGAAGGCCGCTAGCGCGGCCCGTCAGGGCAGCTTGCGGTAGATCCGCGCGAAGCGTTCCTGTCCGGCGACGCCGTAATCGCCGGGGCCGTATTGCAGCAGCCAGTCGCCGGGCTGGCCGTGTAGGCGATCGCCGCCGGTCGAGCGTTCGGCGCTGAGGGCTTCATGGATCTGTCGCCCCAGCACCGGCACCGGGCGCGCGGCGTAAGGGCCATCCTCGTCCATTGGCGTTTGTGCCACCGCTCGATACTTGGCCTCGAAGCGCTCGCGCGCCACGCTCCAGCGCGTGCCGGTGAAGCCGGTGATCAGAGCATCGCCGACGCGGTAGCGATGGGGGCCTTCCAGGCGCAGGAGTTCGTCGGCCCGGCGGGCGAATTCGACGCTGACCATTTCATCCTTGACGTAGCGCTCGGCCAGGCGCCCCCAGGCTGGATCCGGCTAATCCCTGATTTCGGCCGACGCAAATTGCTTTGGGATGACTACGCCCGGAATGTAGCGCTGACCCCATTGCCCCATGGCTTTCAAGACAGGGCCGAGATCGGCGCCTTTGCGAGTGAGGAAGTATTCCGCCCGCGGCGGATTGTCCTGATAGAACTCTTTCTTGACCAGTCCAGCCGCCTCAAGGCGCTTCAAGCGGTCCGCCAGAATATTTGTTGGAATTGCCTCGGGCGAATTCTGAAATTCACCGTAACGGTGTTTGCCCAGTATGAGCAGGTCACGCACCACGAGCAAGGTCCATTTGTCCCCGACGATGTCCAGGACGTTCGCGATCGGACAGGTCGAGCGATAGCCCTCGGGACAGGAAGCGTCAGCGTTTGCTTTCTTCATGGAGACGAATTGTAGCTTAGCGGCTTGCAAACAGCAAGTGACTGGCGTAGGATGTGACTTGCGTATTGCAAGCGACATGACAAGTGCGCTCTCCCGGCGGTCCCGATGAACAGGAAGCAAGGGAGAAACGTCCTGTCTTCTCAAAATCTAAAGGAAGGAACCACCATGTCAGAAACATTGGTTGTCGTCGTCACCGGCGTGTCATCGGGTATCGGGCGTGCCGCCGCAATGAAGTTTGCCAGCCAGGGTTGCCGGGTATTCGGCACCGTGCGCAACACGGCAAAAGCTGGGGCGATACCCGGCGTTGCACTCATCGAGATGGATGTCCGTGACCAAGCGTCCATCGAGCGCGGAATCCAGACGATCATCGCTCAAGCCGGGCGAATCGACGTGCTGGTCAACAATGCGGGGGTGACCCTGCTGGGTGCGGCGGAGGAAACTTCGATAGACGAAGCCCGGACGCTGTTCGACACCAACCTCTTCGGCATTTTGCGCATGGTCAAGGCGGTGCTGCCGCACATGCGTGCGCAGCGTTCCGGTCGCATCGTCAATGTCAGCTCGGTGCTGGGCTTCCTGCCTGCACCGTACATGGCGGTCTATTCGGCATCCAAGCATGCCGTTGAAGGACTGTCCGAAACACTGGATCACGAGGTGCGCCAATTCGGCATCCGCGTGGTGCTGGTCGAACCCTCCTTCACCAAGACCAGCCTGGATCTCAACGCACCCGAGACCGTCTCCAGAATCCCTGACTACGGCAAGGAGCTAGGCGTCGTCTCCCGGGCCATTCAAAACGGTGTCCAAAAAGCGCCCCAGCCAGATGGGGTCGCCGCCACGATTGTGAATGCCGCGTTGGGGGCTTGGAAAATGCGCCACACGCCCAGGGGCGAGGCGTCTCTTCTGGCCAAATTGCGCCGCTTCATGCCTGCAGGTCCGGTGGAGAAAGGTCTGCGCAAGACGTTCGGACTTGCCTGAGTCAGGCCTCATGCCCTCGCCAATCATCGATTCAACACAGGCTTTGCCGGGCGCGCGCCTGGGCACTACCTCACCATGGCCGGTGTTCTGGGTGGCCAGCGTGGCGGTGTTTCTGGTCTCCATGGACGGCACCATGCTGTTCGCTGCCTTCAGCGCCTTGCGGGCCGGATTTCCGCAGGCCACGGCGGCAGACCTTTCGTGGGTGCTCAATGCCTACACCGTGGTTTATGCCGCGATGCTGATCCCGTCCGGCGGCGTGGCAGACAAGCATGGGCGCAAGAGGGTGTTTCTCGCTGGCGTTGCTCTGTTTCTGGTGGCTTCCGTTGCCTGTGGCCTGGCGGTCAGCGTGGAGTGGCTGGTCGCGGCACGAGTCCTGCAGGCCATGGGCGCAGCAATGCTGACGCCGGCATCGCTTTCGCTCGTCCTGGCAGCGTTCCCGACCAACAAGCGTGCGGTGGCTGTCAGTCTTTGGGGGGCGGTCGGTGGTCTGGCTGCGGCGGTGGGCCCCAGCCTGGGCGCGTTCGTGATTGCCTCACTCGGATGGCAATGGGCGTTCTACCTGAATGTGCCCTTGGGCATTCTTGCCATATGGCGCGGTGCAAGGCTGCTGACGGAAGCGAAGCAAGCGACCGGTGGGCGCCCCTTGGATCTGGCGGGGATGGGCCTGCTGATCATTGGCATCGGTGCCCTGGCGCTGTCCATCGTGCAAGCGGAGTCCCCCGGCTGGTCTCGCGATGAGTTGCAGGGAATTGCCGGCATCGGCTTGGCGAGCATCCTCGGCTTCGTCGCCTGGGCGCGGTTTGCCACGGCGCCCTTGGTGGACCTGGGCTTGTTTCGCAACCCCACATACCGCTACGTCAATCTCGCCACCTTGAGTTTCGGCACGGCGTTCTCGATGATGTTTTTTGCCTTCTTTTTCTACATGCATGCAATCTGGAATTACCCATTGCCACTGGCTGGACTGGCGATTGCGCCTGGGCCGCTGCTGGTGGTTCCGGTTGCCGCCCTGTCGGGGCGGCTTGCGGGCAGGCATGGCCATCGCCCGCTCTTGCTGACGGGCTGTGTGATCTACGCCATCAGCGGATTGTGGTTTCTGGCGGTACCGGGCCTTGAACCCGCGTACCTGACGCATTGGCTGCCGGGCATGGTGCTCGGCGGCATCGGAGTGGGCATGGTCCTGCCTTCGCTGTCGGGCGCAGCCGTCAGCCACCTGCCGGCAAGCCAGTACGCCGTAGGCAGTGCCATCAACCAGGCGATCCGGCAAATCGGCTCGGTCATGGGGGTCGCTCTCACAGTGCTTCTGCTCGGCAGTTCCAGTTTGCAGCGTGTCGATTTCAATTTCGTCTATCTCTGGCATGTGACTTTGGCACTGCTGACCGCAGCCTTGTGCCTGCCCGTCAACACCTCGCCCACAACCATTGCAAGAAGATCGTGAGCCGATCCCGAGCCAAAACACTTTGCATCACGCAATGTTCACCAACCGTACAGGAGAAGACCATGGAAACCGACAAGAACCCATCTGACTGGGCAAACCAGCAGTCGGACGCCAATCAACGGATGCGCGCTGGCGGTGGATTGCCTGGCCTTGCCCGAATGGAGCACCTCGCCGGCAAGAGCGGGCGAGAGATTCTCGTCGCCATGATGTTGGGCGAGCTGCCGTATCCGCCCATGAACGAAACCATGAACATGACACTGCTCGAGGTGGATGACGGCCGCGCCGTGTTCCAGGGCATCCCGCTACTGCAGCACTACAACCCCCTGGGCACGGTGCACGGCGGCTGGTTCGCCACGCTTCTGGACTCGGCGCTCGGCTGTGCAGTGCAATCCACGCTGCCAGCCGGGCGCTCCTACACGACGGCAGATCTCGGCATGAAAATCGTGCGCTCGGCTTCCCACAAGACGGGGCCGTTGCGAGCCGTCGCCACGGTGGTCCACGGCGGCCGTCAGATGGCTACCGCGGAGGCTCGTGTCGAGGACGAGAAAGGCAGGCTGTACGCCCACGCGACGACCACCTGCTTTGTTTTCGATGTGCCGGGGGCTTGACGCAAGTGGGGCGCAGCCGTATTGGAGAATCGGGTGATCACCAAATGAAAATCGGGATCATTGGAACTGGCAACATCGGTGGAACGTTTTCACGCAAGCCGGCCTTCGCGTCGCGGCGGAAGAAGGAAGGGCACTAAACGGCCCCTTGGTCCAGCTTGCGGTAGATCCGCGCGAAGCGTTCCTGCCCGGCGACGCCGTAATCGCCGGGGCCGTATTGCAGCAGCCAGTCGCCGGCCTTGCCAGTCAAGCGGTCGCCGCCGGTCGAGCGTTCGGCGCTGAAGGCTTCATGGATCTGCCGCGCCAGTACCGGTACCGGGCGTGCGGCGTAGCGGCCGTCCTCGCCCATCCGCGTCGGCGCCACCGCGGCGTATTTGGCCTCGAAGCGCTGGCGGGCGACGCTCCAGCGGGTACCGGTGCTGCCGGTGATGATGGCATCGCCGGTTTGGTAGCGATTGGGGCCTTCGAGGCTGATCAGTTCGCCGGCCGCGCGGGCGAATTCGACGCTGACGGTTTCCTCCTTGACGTAGCGCGCGGCCAGCGGATCGTTGGCGAGATCGATGTGGCGCAGTTCGAGCATGGGCGTCAGGCCCTGGGCCAGAGGATCATCTGCGTGCAGCGGAACAGCGCGATCTTCTTGCCGCTGGCCTCGTCGGTGACCACGGCGTCCCAGACCTGGGTGTTGCGGCCCAGGTGCTGGGCCGTGGCGTGGCAGGCGATGGCGCCTTCCATGACCGTGCCGAGGTGGTTGCTCTTCAGTTCGATGGTGGTGAAGGACTGCGCACCCTGCGGCAGGTGGGCCACCGTGGCATAGCCGCAGGTGGTGTCGGCCAGCGCCACGATGCTCGCGGCATGGAGGAAGTTGTTGGGCGCGAAATGCAGCTTCTTCACCGGCATGCGGCTCCTGAGGAAGTCCTGGCCGAGTTCGAGCATCTGGATGCCGAGGTAGCCGGGCAGGTACTCGCCACCGCGCTGGTTGAGGATCTCGATCGTGACTTCGGGGCGCAATGCGCTCATGCTGTCCCCCTCATCCCTGCCACGCCGGGTAGTCGGTATAGCCCGCGGCGCCCGGCGTGTAGAAGGTCTTCGGGTCCGGCGCGTTGAGCGGCGCGCCGGCCTTGATGCGCGCCGGCAGGTCGGGGTTGGCGAGGAAGCCGCTGCCGAAGGCCACGGCATCGAGCTTGCCGGCGGCCACCGCGGCCTGCGCCTCGTCCGGCGTGTAGCCCATGTTGCCGACCAGCACGCCCCTGAAATTGGCGCGTACCGGCGTCAGCACGTCGCCCTGCTGCTTGCCGAAGAAGTCGCCGCGCATCAGATGAAGGTAGGCCAGCTTGAAATCGTTGAGCCGCTGCGCGAGCCAGGTGGCGAGGCCGACCGGATCGCTGTCGATCATGTCGTTGTAGCTGTTGAGCGGCGAGATGCGCAGGCCGACGCGGTCGGCACCCCAGACCGCGGCGGCGGCATCGAGCACCTCGAACAGCAGGCGTGCGCGGTTCTCCCGCGGGCCGCCGTAGGGGCCGCTGCGCTGGTTTGCGCCGTCGCGCAGGAACTGGTCGATGAGATAGCCGTTGGCGCCATGCACCTCGACGCCGTCGAAGCCGGCCGCCCTGGCATTGTCGAAGGCGCTGCGGAAGCCGGCGACGATGCCGGGAATCTCGGCGTCATCGAGCACGCGCGGCACCACGTAGGGCTGCTTGCCCCTGGGCGTATGCACCGTGTCGTTGCGGATCGCCAGCGCGCTTGCACTCACCGGCTGGCGATCGCCGTTGAGATCCGGGTGGCAGGCGCGGCCGCCATGCCAGACCTGGAGGAAGATGCGCCCGCCGGCGGCATGCACGGCATCGGTGACCAGCTTCCAGCCGGCGACCTGGGCCGGGCCGTAGATGCCCGGTTCGCGCCAGAAGGCCGAGTTGCCCTCCATGGCCATCGTGGCTTCGGCGATCAGCAGGCCGGCGCCGGCGCGCTGCGCATAGTATTCGGCCATCAGCGCATTGGCGACGTGTTCCTCGCCGGCGCGGCAGCGCGTCAGCGGCGCCATGAAGATGCGGTTGGGGACGCTGAGGGCGCCGAGGCGCAGGGGATCGAACAAGCTGGTCATCGGGTCATCCAAAGGGTGGCAAACCGGTGCATCATAACCGCTGGCAAATCCCCGACGGAGGCCGCACATGATCAGCCTGAAAGTCAATGGCAAGTCCCGCCAAATCGACGTCGCCCCCGACACGCCGCTGCTCTGGGCGCTGCGCGACACGCTGCAACTAACGGGCACCAAGTACGGCTGCGGCCAGGCGCTGTGCGGCGCCTGCACTGTGCATGTCGATGGCGTGCCGACGCGCGCCTGCGTCACCCCGGTGTCGGCCGTGGCCGGGCGCAGCATCAGCACCATCGAGGCCGTCGATGCCGGCAAGGTCGGCCGCGCGGTGCAGGAGGCCTGGCGCAGGCTCGACGTCGTCCAGTGCGGCTACTGCCAGTCCGGCCAGATCATGAGCGCGGTGGCGCTGCTGACGACCAATCGCAAGCCCTCTGACGCCGACATCGACAACGCGATGTCGGGCAACCTCTGTCGCTGCGCCACCTACCAGCGCATCCGCGCCGCGATCCACGAGGCGGCGCGCAACCTGGCGAAGGAGAAGCAGGCATGAACGCACCCGCCATCGAGAACCTGAGCCGCCGCGGCTTCCTGCAAGGGGTCGGCGGACTGACGCTGGGCTTTTGCATCTCGGCGCCCTTCGCGCCGGCCGCGCTGGCCAGAATCGGCGTGTCACCAGCGCCGACTTTCGGCTTCAATGCCTTCCTGCGCATAGCCAGCGACGACAGCGTGACCGTGATCTCCAAGCACCTGGAAATGGGGCAGGGCACTTACACCGGCCTGGCGACGATACTCGCCGAGGAGCTCGACGCCGACTGGAAGACGGTACGCGTCGAGGGTGCGCCGGCCGACGCCAGCCGCTACAACAACCTGTTCTGGGGCCCGGCGCAGGGCACTGGCGGCAGCACCGCGATCGCCAATTCCTGGGGCCAGTTGCGCGCCGCCGGGGCGACGGCACGGGCCATGCTGGTCGCGGCGGCGGCGAAGCGCTGGCAGGTGCCGGGCGCCGAGATCACCGTGCGCGAGGGTGTGGTCAGCCACGCCGCCTCGAAGCGCAAGGCCCGCTTCGGCGAACTGGCCGAGGCAGCGGCACAGGAGAAGCTGCTGATCGACGTGGCGCTGAAGAAGCCCGCCGACTTCCGCCTCGTCGGCCGCCATGCGCGACGCCTGGACAGCGCCGACAAGGTCAATGGCAAGGCGCTGTTCACCCAGGACGTGCAATTGCCCGGCATGCTGGTCGCCGTGGTCGCCCACGCGCCGCGCTACGGCGCCGTGCTGCGCGGCTTCGACGCGGCGGCGGCGAAGCGCGTCAAGGGCGTGGTCGAGGTGGTGCAGATCCCCTCGGGCGTGGCCGTGCTGGCCGCCGATACCTGGTCAGCGAAGAAGGGGCGCGATGCACTCAAGCTCGACTGGGACGAAGCCAGGGCCTTCAAGCTCGGCACGGACGAGATCCTGGCCAAGTACAAGGAACTGGCGAAGACGCCGGGGCTGGTCGCACATACCGCGGGCGACGCCGATGCCGCCTTCGCCAAAGCCGCCAAGGTGATCCGCGCCGGATTCGACTTTCCCTACCTGGCGCATGCGGCGATGGAGCCGATGAACTGCGTCGTGAAGCGCACGGCCGAGGGCTGCGAGGTGTGGAACGGCGAGCAGTTGCACACCGGCGACCAGTACGCGCTGGCGGGCGTGTTCGGCATCAAGGCGGAGCAGGTGAAGATCAACATGCTCTACGCCGGCGGCAGCTTCGGCCGCCGCGCCAATACCAAGTCGGACTACGTGGTCGAGGCGGCGAACATCGTCAAGGCGATCGACGGCCGCGCGCCGGTCAAGCTGGTCTGGCTGCGCGAGGACGACATGCGCGGCGGCTACTACCGGCCGCTGTTCCACCACGCGCTGGAAGCCGCGATCGACGCCGAGGGCCGGCTCGCCGGCTGGCGCCACCGGCTGGTGGGCCAGTCCATCCTCAAGGGCTCGCCCTTCGAGGGCATGGTCAAGAACGGCATCGACGCGGTTTCGGTCGAGGGCGCCGCCAACCTGCCTTACGCGATCCCCAACATGCGCGTCGACCTGCACACGCCCGAAGACATTCCGGTGCCGGTGCTGTGGTGGCGTTCGGTTGGGTCGTCGCATACCGCTTACTCGACCGAGGTTTTCCTCGACCAGGTGGCGAAAGCCATGGGCAAGGACCCGGTGGCGCTGCGCCTCGATCTGCTGGGCAAGCATCCGCGCCATGCCGCCGTGCTGCGCCTGGCGGCGGAGAAGGCCGGCTGGGACAAGCCGCTGGCGGCGGGCAAGCCGGGCACGCGGCGCGGGCGCGGCGTCGCCGTGCATGAGTCCTTCCGCTCCTGTGTGGCGCAGGTGGCCGAGGTGACGCTGGCCGCCGACGGCACGATCAAGGTCGACCGCGTCGTCTGCGCTGTCGATTGCGGCATCGCCGTTAATCCGGACAACGTGCGCTCCCAGGTCGAGGGCGCGGTGGGCTTCGCGCTCTCGGCGGCGCTGTACGGCGAGATCGCGCTCAAGGACGGCGTGGTGACGGCGGGCAACTTCGACGCCTACCCGATCCTGCGCATCAACGAGATGCCCAGGGTCGAGGTGCACATCCTGCCCTCGCAGGCCAACCCGACAGGCATCGGCGAACCCGGCGTGCCGCCGCTGGCGCCGGCCGTGGCGAATGCCATCGGCGCAGCGACCGGAAGGTTTCCGGGGCGCCTGCCCTTTCGCAGCGAGGAACTGAAGGCCTGAGCGCGAAGTCGGGCGGCTGGGTGATAATCGCCCGCTGAAATTCCCGGGAGCCGCCGTGTCCCTGTCCAAGCTGAAATCCCTGAAACCTGTAGTGCAGGCGCTGCGCGCCGGCGCGGCCGGAAAGCTGGCCCTGGCCTGGCTGATGATCTGCGGCCTGATCGGCGCCGCCGGCTGGCTGGGCTGGCTGGAGCGCATCGAGCTGCTGGTGTATGACACGGCAATTGCCCTGTCAAGCCAGCCGCGCGGCGAACTTCCCGTGGTGCTGGTGGGGTCCACCGACGAGGACTTGCAGAAATACGGCTGGCCGCTGCCCGACGACAAGCTTGCGGCCGTGATCGAGCAGGTCGTCGCCGCCGGCGCCGTCGCCGTCGGCGTCGATCTGTATCGGGATCGCCCGGTTGGCGGCGACGAGGAAGTGCTGGCCGAGCTGTTGCGCAAGCGACGCAATGTCGTCTTCGTATCCAAGCTTTCCTCGGGCCGGCAGGTGGCCATCGAAGGGCCGCGGAGCATCCGCGGTACCAGCCAGATCGGCTTCGCCGACATTCCGATCGATGACGATGGCGTGACGCGGCGGGCCTTGCTGTTTGCCGAGGATGGCAACCGTAGCCAGACTTCGTTCGGACTGCGACTGGCGCTTCGCGCGCTGGAAGCGAAAGGCATCAAGCCGGAGCGCGTCGGCGATACCGCGCGCATCCGGCTTGGCGCGCGCACGATTCGCCCCATCGATGCCGGCGAAGGTCCGTACCACGATGTCGATAACGGGGGTTATCAACTCCTGATCGACTACCGCGATGCGGTCGACGGTTTCCGCCGCTTCAGCGTCGCCGACGTGATCGAGGGGCGTGCCGCGGCGCAGAATTTCAAGGGACGCCTGGTCATCGTCGGTACCGCGGCGCAGGGCGTGAAGGATTTCTTTTCCGTGCCGTCGAACCGGATCGTTGGCGATCGCCAGGCCTTCGGCATCGAGGTCCATGCCCAGATCGTGGCGCAGCTCCTGCGTTTGGCCGAGGGCGAAGGGCGTCAGCTTCTCAGCATGCCGGCCCCGCTCGGCCAGGCCTGGGTTCTGGCGCTGGCCGCCCTGGCCCTGGCGCTCGGCTGGCGCCTGCAACGCCTGCCGTTGTTGCTGCTCGCCGGATCGGGTGGCGTGCTGGCCCTTGTGGTCATCCATGCCGCCCTGTTCCAGGCCGGATGGTGGCTGGCGCTGACGCCGGCATTGCTGGCCTGGGTTGGCGGCCTCGGTTGGGCCATCGCCTATGCCATGCATTCGCAGTCCCAACTGCGCAGGCAGATGATGAGCCTGTTCAGCCGCTACTTTTCCCACGATGTCGCCGAACAGATCTGGACCCGGCGCAACGAGGTGCTCGGCAGCGGCGGCATGCCCGCGCCCCAACAGCTGGTCGCCACGGTGTTCTTCTGCGACCTGGCCGGTTTTACTTCCAAGGCCGAGGTGCTCTCGCCGAAGGAACTGACCAGCTTGCTCAACGCCTACTTCGAGGCCGCCGTTTCCATCATCCATCGCAATGGCGGCTCGATCGACAAGTTCATCGGCGACGCCGTGATGGCGGTCTTCGGCGTGCCGATTCCGCGCCTGAGCAAGGAGGAAATCTTTGCCGATGCGCGCCGCGCCGTGGCCTCGGCCATCGAGTTCGGCGCGGCGATCGACAGGCTCAACGAAGGCTTTGTCGCCGCCGGGTTGCCGACCATCGCGGTGCGCATGGGCATCCACACCGGGCCGGTGGTGGCGGGCAGCATCGGCAGCACCCAGCGCATGGAATACACGGTGATCGGCGATACGGTCAATGTCGCGGCGCGCCTGGAAGGGCTGGACAAGGGTGGGCGCGGCGATCGGTCGAGCCGCATCCTGATCAGCGAGACCACGCGCCATTGCCTCGATGCGAGCTTCAGCGTCGAGCGGCTGGGCGAATTCCGCCTGCACGGCAAGCGCGAAATGGTCGAGGTGCACCATGTTCTCGGTCGTGTTGCGGATACGCGGGAGGCCGCCAAATGAAAATGGCCGAGTTGGAAGCCAGGCTGCGCGAGCACGGTTATGTCGTTGGCCGTGAACTGGGCAGAGGCGCCAGCGGCAAGGTATTCATCGCCAGCAGCGAGCGATCCTCGGCCCAGCTGGCGATCAAGGTGATACGCGGCGAGGGCGGCGGCCAGGACTCCGAGCATCGGCGGATTCTGGTGGCCAACGAGACCACCCTGAGCTGGAAGCTGTTCCATCCTTATTTGATCACGGTGTTCGAGACCTTCGACGACAACGAATACGACTACGTGGTGATGGAGTATGTCGGCGGTGGTGACTTGCAACCCTACACCACGGCCGACAGGCGCCTGCCGCTCGACGAGATCGTCGAAATCGCGCGCAAGTGCTGCACCGCGCTTGGCTACGCCTCGCGCTGCGGGGTTATCCATCGTGATATCAAGCCGGCCAACATCCTGCGCGTGGCGCCGGGCGAAGTCCGGATCACGGATTTCGGCGGCGCGATCTTTCGCAACCTGGACAAATCCGCCATCGCCAACTTTGGCTCGCCGGCCTTCATGTCGCCGGAACAGGTACGCGGCGACAACCTGGATTCGCGCTCCGACATGTTTTCCTTTGGTGTGGTGCTGTACCAGCTGCTTACCGGGCAGCTTCCCTTCGATGCCCCGGATTCGCAGGCGGTTTCGTTCCGGATTCTCTACGAGCCCCACGCTCCGGTCGAAAGCCTGCGCCCGGATTTGCCTGCGGGGCTGGCGGCAGCCATCAATCGTGCCCTGGCCAAGCTGCCTTCGGATCGATTCCCGACTTGGGAAGCCTTCGGCGCAGCCTTGTCGCCGCGCAGTTCCGCCCATGCGGGCGAGACGCTTGGCGATGTTGCCGCCGAAGCCTTCCGGCAGATGGGAATCGGCTTGTTCGAGGGGCTGGAACAAACCGAGTATCGGCGTTTGGCCAACGCCTACCGCGTGTGGAATGCCGGCGACGTCGGCGTGTTCCAGCCGGGGCAGGCGGACGTGGCGTTTGTGCTTGACGGCAGGGTGGACATCGCGACCCGCGATGGCCCTTTTTGTGCCGGGCGTGGCGATCTGGTATGGATTTGCGGTACCCAGCCACAGGGCGCGGTTCCAGGCGGTTTCAAGCCGGAAAGCAAGGCCAGGATCGGCATTTTGTCCTTGCTTGATCTATGCGAGAATCCAGAACTGCTGGGCAAACTCCTGCCCAGGCTGGCCACCTACCTGGCGTCGCATTCGCGACGCGGGTCGGGATCCGCCGGCGGGGGAACGGAATTTTTCAAGGAGACTTTGGTGGCTACCCGCGACCAGTTGGTGCGGATAGTCGGTCAAATCGATAATGGCATACGTGGTTAAGGTGAAATCAATGAAAGTTCTTGCGATAGTTGCATCCTGTGCTGTTCTTGCCTCGGCCTCCGTTCTGGCGCAAACGACCCCAGCCGCCGGCAAGGACGCGGCACCGGCCGGTGCCGATGCCTCGACCGGGCTGGCGCCATCCGCAATGGGCAAGCCGACCAAGACGGTGGGCGGCGCGACCCGCAGCGTCAAGAAGAATCCGCCGGCCGACGATCAGGCCAAGACCAAGACCGACGGAAAATCGGGCGACGCAAAACAGGATGCGCCGGTAGCACCCAGGAAATGATTTCGGAAGCTTGAGGCGAATTCAACCGCCCGACTATTCCCGATATCGTCAGTTCCAGGAAGCGGATCGCGAGTAAGGGCCTTCTTCTGGGCGCCTTACATGCCGGTGGGTGACGGCTGCCAGGAAAGTATCAGTCGCGCGTGTGCGTGCTTTTCAGGCCTTGCGCACGAATTCCGACTTGAGCGACATCGCGCCGATGCCGTCGATCTTGCAGTCGATGTCGTGGTCGCCATCGACCAGGCGGATGTTCTTGACCTTGGTGCCGACCTTGACCACCGAGGACGATCCCTTGATCTTGAGGTCCTTGATCACCGTGACGCTGTCACCGTCATGCAGTTCGTTGCCATTGGCATCGCGCACGACGCGGATTTCCTCCGTGGCGCTTGCCGGCCGCCTGGGCCATTCGTGGGCGCACTCGGGGCAGACGAAATTCTCGCCGTCCTCATAGGTGAATTCGGATTTGCATTGCGGGCAGGGCGGCAGGGAGTTCATGCGGTCTTTCGGGTTGATTGCGGCGTTTCATGCCCGACGCGCCATGAGTCGGGCATTCGGCACCACGCCGGCCATGGCGCGGTGCCGAAGCAGGCTCAGCCCTTGGCGGCTGGCGCTGCGGCGGGGGCGGCCGGTGTTGCCGGCTTTGCTTCGGCGGCAGGTTTGGCGTCCGCGGCAGGCTTGGCTTCGGCCGCCTTGGCATCCTTTGCCGGTGCTGCGGCGGCAGCGGGTGCCGGTGCCGCGGCGGGGAGAAGCGCAGCGCATTCAGGAGTGACGTCGATCTTCTTCGCGCCTCCGAGGTTGACCGCGTGGATCGCGGCGCAGTTTGCCGGGTCGATGGCGAGTCCGCGATCAAGGGTCTGGAGTGCGGTTTCATTCTTGGTGCCGTGGGCAACTTGCCCGATCAGGCCGAGGCCAACCAATCCGGCGGCACGAGCATCAGGCTTGCCGACACGTACCCTGCTGGCTGCCTCAAGCGCGGGGGCAATCTGGGGCTCGATGGCGGCCAGGAGCAATTTCAGTTTCTCGGCTTCGGCGCGTTCGGCTTCCAGGGCGGCAATCTTTGTGCTGGCAGTCTTGAGCGCGTCGTCAGCCTTCTTCTTCGCCGCCTGCGCATCCTGCTGGGCTTTGCTTGCGCCGGCGTGGGCTTCGGCCAGAGAGGCTTCGAGATCGCCGGCCTGACTTGCGAACATGGCCGCCAGTGCGGCGAATATCAGGGCCAGCAGGCCCAGAATGATGGGAACGAAGCGCGCGGCCTTGCCCTGCATGAGGTTCATAGTCATGGATGACCTTTCCTTATCGAGAAAACCAAGAGTGGCGGATTCTAGCGTTCGGAATCGATTGTTGCCGGTGGAATTTCACGCCTGTCCGCGAGGATGAGACTGCAGGGAAAGGATATCACTGCCGGTCGGTGGGCTGGAGAACCCTGGCATGAACTCAAGCGCGTCCGCGCTGGCCCTCGCTCCAGATGACGGGGCCGATCTTTCGTTGCGGAACAAGAGAAAACGGGCACCCTGTTAAAGGTGCCCGTCATCGGATTGGATGGCTCCTCGACCTGGGCTCGAACCAGGGACCTACGGATTAACAGTCCGGCGCTCTACCGACTGAGCTATCGAGGAATTGAAGCGGGGCGAATTATAAGGGCTTCCGCCTCGCACCGCAACACGAAAGCCTTACTTGATCACGGTGGCGATGGCCTTGGCCACGTAGTCGATGTTGCGCGTGTTGAGCGCGGCGACGCAGATGCGGCCGGTGCTGACGGCGTAGATGCCGAACTCAGTCTTCAGGCGTTCGACCTGGGCGGCGCTGAGGCCGGTGTAGCTGAACATGCCGCGCTGCACCTTGATGAAGTCGAAGCCGGCGGCGCCAGCGGCGGTGAGCTTGTCTACCAGGCTGTTGCGCATGGTGCGGATGCGCTCGCGCATGCCGGCGAGTTCATCTTCCCACTGCTGGCGCAGTTCGGGGCTGGCAAGCACGGCGGCGACCACGGCGCCGCCATGGGTCGGCGGGTTGCTATAGTTGGTGCGGATCACGCGCTTGACCTGCGACAGCACGCGGGCCGATTCGTCCTTGCCGGCGGTGACGATGGTCAGTGCGCCGACACGCTCGCCATACAGCGAGAAGGATTTGCTGAAACTGCTGGAAACCACGAACTGCAGGCCGGAGGCAGCGAACAGGTCGAGCGCGATGGCGTCGGGCTTGATGCCATCGGCGAAGCCCTGGTAGGCCATGTCGATGAAGGCGACGAGGTCGCGCTGCTTGACCAGTTCGACGACTTCTTTCCACTGCTCGCCCGACAGGTCGGCGCCGGTGGGGTTGTGGCAGCAGGCGTGCAGCACGACGATGGACTTGGCCGGCATCGCGGCCAGCGCCGCCTTCATGCCGGCGAAGTTCACGCCGCGCGTCGCCGCGTCGTAATAGGCGTAGTTTTCGACCGTGAAGCCGGCCGATTCGAACAGGGCGCGGTGGTTTTCCCAGCTCGGGTCGCTGATATAGACCTTGGACTCGGGCAGCAGGCGCTTCAGGTAATCGGCGCCGACCTTGAGCGCGCCGGTGCCACCCAGGCATTCGCAGGTGATGGCGCGGCCGGCGGCGAGCAGTTCCGAATCCTTGCCGAAAAGCAGGTTCTGCACCGCGTTGTTGTAGGCGGGGATACCCTCGATCGGTTGGTAGCCACGCGCCGGCTGGGTTTCCAGGCGGGCCTTCTCGGCCGCCTTGACCGCGCCCAGTAGCGGGATCTTGCCGTCGTCGCCGAAATAGACGCCGACGCCGAGGTTCACCTTGTTCGGATTCGTGTCGGCGTTGAAGGCTTCGTTGAGGCCCAGGATGGGGTCGCGGGGGGCCATTTCGACGGCGGCGAAGAGTGAGGACATGGGGGCTCCGGATACTTGAGATTGTGAAAGTCGGCGCTGGCGGGACGGCGATTTTCTTGCGCCAGCGCAAAGCGCGCAATAATACCCGATAGCCGCGGTGCCCCGTCATCAGGATTTCGCCGGGTTTCCATAAATAAACAAGAGAGTAGGCTTTGGCGGAGATACATGAACTGAAGGGCAGGGTGGTCGAGTTTGCGGGCAGTCCGTGGCGCCTGCACCAGCCCTTTCCGCCGGCCGGCGACCAGCCCGAGGCGATCCGCCTGCTGACCGAGGGTTTCAACGACGGCCTTTCCTTCCAGACCCTGCTCGGTGTGACCGGATCGGGCAAGACCTACACCATGGCCAATGTCATCGCCCGCCTCGGGCGCCCGGCGCTGGTGTTGGCGCCGAACAAGACCCTGGCGGCCCAGCTCTACTCGGAGTTCCGCGAGTTCTTCCCCGAGAACGCCGTCGAGTATTTCGTTTCCTACTACGACTACTACCAGCCAGAGGCCTACGTTCCTTCGCGCGACCTGTTCATCGAGAAGGATTCCTCGATCAACGAGCACATCGAGCAGATGCGCCTGTCGGCGACCAAGAGCCTGCTCGAACGGCGCGATGTGGTGATTGTGTGCACCGTTTCGGCGATCTACGGCATCGGCGATCCGGTCGATTACCACAGCATGATCCTGCACCTGAAGCAGGGCGAGAAGATCGGTCAGCGCGAGATCATCAGGCGCTTGACCGAGATGCAGTACGAGCGCAACGAGATCGACTTCAAGCGCGGGGTCTATCGCGTGCGCGGCGACGTGATCGACGTCTTCCCGGCGGAAAACGCCGAACATGCGGTTCGCATCAGCCTGTTCGACGACGAGATCGAGGGGCTGACGGTGTTCGATCCGCTTACTGGCCACACGCGGCAGAAGCTGGGCCGCTTCACGGTGTTTCCCTCCAGCCATTACGTCACGCCGCGCGCCACGGTGTTGCAGGCAATCGAAAAGATCAAGGACGAGTTGCGCGAGCGCATCGAGTTCTTCCAGGCGAACCAGAAGCTGGTCGAATGCCAGCGCATCGAGCAGCGCACCCGCTTCGACCTCGAAATGCTCGATCAATTGGGCTTCTGCAAGGGCATCGAGAATTACTCGCGCCACCTCTCGGGACGCCAGGCCGGCGAGCCGCCGCCGACGCTCTACGATTACCTGCCGCCGGACGCGATCATGTTCGTCGACGAGTCACACGTGACAGTTCCTCAGGTCGGCGGCATGTACAAGGGCGACCGTTCGCGCAAGGAGAACCTCGTCGACTACGGCTTCCGCCTGCCCTCGGCGCTGGACAACCGGCCGCTCAAGTTCGAGGAATTCGAGCGCCTGATGCCGCAGACCGTGTTCGTCTCGGCGACGCCGGCCGACTACGAGGAAAAGCACCAGGGCCAGGTGGTGGAGCAGGTGGTGCGGCCCACCGGGCTGGTCGATCCGGTGGTGCAGATACGGCCCGCCAGCACCCAGGTGGACGACTTGCTGGCGGAAGCGAAGAAGCGCATTGCCGCCGGCGAGCGCGTGCTGGTGACGACACTGACCAAGCGCCTGTCGGAGCAATTGACCGAATACCTGGCCGATAACGGCATCAAGGTGCGCTATCTGCACTCGGACATCGACACCGTGGAGCGGGTCGAAATCATCCGCGACCTGCGCCTGGGCGAGTTCGATGTGCTGGTCGGCATCAACCTGCTGCGCGAGGGCCTGGACATCCCCGAGGTCTCGCTGGTGGCCATCCTCGATGCCGACAAGGAAGGATTCCTGCGCTCGACGCGTTCACTGATCCAGACCATAGGCCGCGCCGCCCGCCACCTGAACGGCACGGCGATTCTTTATGCCGATACTCTTACCGAGTCGATCAAGCGCGCGCTGGCCGAGACCGAGCGCCGGCGCGGCAAGCAGTTGTCGCACAATGCCGCGCACGGCATCACCCCGACCGGCGTCAGGAAGCGCATCAAGGACATCATCGACGGTATCTACGACGCTGACGGCGCGGTGCGCGAACTCAAGGCGGCGCAGGAAGCGGCGCGCTACGAGGCGATGAGCGAGAAGCAGATGGCGAAAGAGATCCGGCGCCTGGAAAAGGCCATGCAGGACCACGCCAAAAACCTGGAATTCGAGCAAGCCGCCGCTGCCCGCGACGAGCTCTTCCGCCTCAAGCAACTGGCCTTCGGTGGCGAGGCGCACGATGCGCCGGGAGACGCCGCCTAGGTTTGGTCAGGAACCGCGCGCGGGTGTCGCCTGGGATGCAGCCGCTTCGGCGGCGGGCGATTGCGTTTCCTCGACTACCTCCGCCAGGCGGCGACCAAGGATGCCGCTGATGTTGAAATTCAACTTCGCCATGATGCGCGGGAAGAGCAGCAGGTCGCCCTCGAGTCGATCGTAGTCGAAGCGCAGCGTGGAGACATCGCCCAGTGCGCGGACGTCGGCGGTTCGATAGGTGGAGTTGACGAAGCCGATTTCGCCGAAGACGTCGCCCGGCCCTAGCAAGGCCTGGCGCCGGCTGCGTCCATCGTCGCGACGCACGACTTCCAGTTGTCCGCGTATCACCAGGTACATGCTGCGCCCACGCGTGCCCTGTTCGATCAGGCGCTCCCCGTCCTGAAACTTGCAAAGTTCGGAAATGAGGATGGTCTTGCGGATCTGGTAGTTGCTCATGCCACGGAAAAGCGGACTGTTGGTCAGGGTGTCGCGATCCATGGACATGGCGAGAATTTCATAGAGGCCGACCAGGCGGATACGCGACATGACCAGCGGTGTCATCAGCAGGTTGGCAAACAGGGCCACAGCCATGGCGGCGGCTGCCAGCAAGCCGAACTGGGCGATCAAGGCAAAGTCGGACAAGGCCAAGGTACCCAGGACCGCCGCCAGGGCCAGGCAAATGGCTGTCATCGGCGCGGCTTCACTGTTCAAGGTCGCCACCACGGCGTTTCGATAGTCGTGGGTGCGGCGGCAGAGTTCACTGTAGCGGGAGAACAGGTGGAGCGTGCCGTCGATGGACACGCTCATGATGATCACCGCGATGAGTATGGTGGTCGTGCTGACCGGAATTTCGAGGATCCTCATGCCGCCCAGGATGATGACCATGGGCAGCACGCTGGGCATCAAGGCGATGATGCCGCCCTTGATCGATGTGTAGGTTGCCGATACGCCAATGAATACAAGGATCAGGATCGCGGCTGAAACCTTGGCCAGGTCGATCAGCATGCGTTGGGCTGGCGCGTTGATCAGCAGGTTTTCCCCGACCACGGCGGTTACCATGGTGGGGCCTGCGTAGCTCGATACCGCCTGCCGCAATTCATGGATGTGCGCGTTCAGCAATGATGACTCACGGACGGTGTGACGAACCACGATATTGGCTCGGCGCATGTCGTGGCTGACGAATGGCTCCAGGGCCTGGGGCGGATAAAGCATCAGGTATTGTCCAACCAGCTTTCTTGATGCCGGCACGGCATAGGCATCGGCGCGACCGCCAGAGGCCTCCTGATTTGCCAGGGAAATCAGGTCGGCCACGGAAAGACTGCGGTCGAATACGGGCTGCTTGGCGATGAAGGCCTGGATGTCGGCTATCCGTTTCAGGTTGGCGGGATCGCGGAAGGCTCCAGCCGTATTGGCGTCGAGCGTGACGTAGAAGACATGGGTTCCTGCCAGCTCACGATGCATGCGGTCCGCCGTTTCGAGCAACGGATGACTGGCGCGGAAGAAACCAAGCGGTTCGGTGCTGATGCGCAGTTCGCCGGTTTGCTGAATCAGCCCGCTACCAAGGATGGAGGCGAGCAAGATCGTCCAGGCCATGGCTCGGTGACGCAGAACACCGATGGCGCGCGATGTCATCCCGGCGACATAGTCGATTGCGGCGGAGCGTCGAAGATTTAGCCTGCTGGCGCCGTATTTCGCATACAAGGCCGGTATCAGAAGAATCGAGACCAGGCCGCCGGCAAGGGTTGAAAACGCAACGACCAGTCCGAATTCCCGAATCGGCTGGATCTCAGTGAATACGTTGAGGGCAAAACCCATTGTTATTGCGAGAACGGTGGCCAGGAAGGGGACGCCAAAATTTCCGGCCATGAATTCCCTCAGTTGATCGTCATTCGGCGCGGCGCTGAGCTGCCCTTCCGGGTCTCCCCCGGGGGCCACGCGGTAGGTCATGCGTATCAACTTGATGGTGATCAGCACCAGGGTCATCACGGGTAGTGTTGCGGTCATCAGCGTCAGGGGTATCCCGGCGAATCCCATCATGCCCAGGGTCCAGAGCAGGGTCAGGGCCCCGACCGCCACGGCAAGGAGGGCGGCGCCGAGGCTGCCGCACAGCAGGGCTATGACCATTGCGGCCGCCAGTCCGGCACTCGGCAGCAGTACCTTCAGATCCTTCTGCAATCCGTGCTGCATGCTGGCCTCGACCGGCGAAGGTCCGATGTGCTGTACCGTGGAGAACTGGCTGCGCGCCGGATTCAACACCGCCTCAAGCTTTTCACCGATCCCTTCGACGTCGGAGCCGACGTATTTTTCGCGAATGGCGATGCCGATGACGGTTGCCTTGCCGTCTTCACTGACCACGTTGCGGAGGGCAAGTGGATTCTCGACCGCCTGTTTGCGCAACCTGTTGGCGCTCGCGTCATCGCTCGGGGCTGACGGCAAAAGCGGTTGGGCATAGAGTTGGCCGTCGGTGCTGCTTACTGCCGACAGGGTGAATAGATCGTCGATCCGTTCCACGAAGGGAAGCCGCCTCAACTCCTCGTGCAACTGTTCCAGGGCGGCAAGCTTTCCCGGGGACCACAGGGCCTCGTCGCGCACATAGACGTAGCTGCGCTGGTCGGAGCCGAATTCTCTTGCCACCTGCAGGTAGGCCTGGCGTTCGATGCCATCCTGTCGAATCATGCGCGCGAGGCTGGTGTCGGTCTTTATCCGAAAGGTGCCCAGCAGCGCCAGGACGCTGACGAAGAACACGATGAACAGGGCGTGCCCCGGACGGCGGACTCCGACGCTCAGAAAACGCGGCAAATTTGCCGATTCGTCGTTCATTGCCAGCCCCGCGGCCAATCAAAAACGCCGGGAGGAATGTAGTCGGGCGAATGTACCCGCCGCTCCACCTTGAGCAGGGTGCGGCGGCCATCGCGAAAATCCTCCATCAGCAGCATTGTCGCGCGCCAGATTCCCAGCGCGTCCGGACGCGGATCGCGCATGGCGAGACGGCGCGCCATGCGTCCCTTGCCGTCGAAATAATCGATGCGGCTGACAAAAAGATTGTCCTTGCGCATATAGATGCGCCGATCGTGATAACTGCTTGTCCGCACGATGGACGCGTCCGCCGGTTCGGCGCGAATCACGAAATGAGGAATCCGCTCCAGGGCCAGGTCGCCTTCGCGGGAGTACCGGAAATTTCCGGACTGCTCGCCTTCGAGATCCGCCACGAGGAGATTCGTTCCGAACAGGGGTGTCGACGGCGCCGGTCCCCTGCGGGTGCCGGCGTCCGCATCTCGGTCGATGCGCACTGTCGCGCCCTTCAATTCAGCCGGGGATTCGATTACATAGAGCTGCCGAGAGGTCTTTTCATCGCGTCGGGCGTAGAAACGGGTTGAGCGCAGGCTGTAATGGCCAAGGCGATCCGTCATCACCAGCACGTGTTCTTCGAAGACGTCGTTGGGGGGGGCGTGGCGTTGCAGGGACTGCTCGACCAGAGCCGATCCGGTCTGAGCCCAGCAATGGCCGGTGAGCCCAATGAATACGCTTAGCATGGCGAGCAGACTGGAAGTCATGTGCCATCCAGCTTGCGGATGTTCGTCGCGATGACGCTTGCCAGTTCGGCATAAACGCTGTTCATGGTGGCGACAAGATCGGGATAACTGCCGCTCGCGCTGCTGCCGGAAAACCATGACTCATGGGTGGCCAGCAGATTCAGGTCGCTACCGCGGGTCAGCCACCAGCGGGCATGGAGCCGAACCTGACCGCCGCCATCGCGTTCGAAGCGAAGCACTTCCACTTCCAGGCGATAGTCTGGTTGCACGACGACACCAAGGGGCGCGGCAAAAACTTGCTTGCCGCCGAGTACGCGGCCAAGGTTTTGAATCAGGACTCGCGTCATGTCCTCGCGCAGGTCGCCGCCCCAGCGATCGAACTCTGCCAGTTGAAGGCGGTTACCAGCCTCGCGCGTGACGATCTGGGGGCGGTCGAGATAGTGGGGAAGGCGTACTTCGCGGACGAGCAATGTTGGTGATTCCTGCGCGGTGTGTGTCGCGGGTTTGTCAATCACCGATTGAAGCTGGTAGAAGCGGGTGGTCGGCGCACTGCCAAGGCAGCCTGCAAGTCCAAGGGCTGCGATCAGGCTGGCGGCGATGAGTTGGAACCCGGCTTTCATTTTTGCTCCTGTTCCTTGGCTGGCGCCTTGCCCAGCAGCAGGGCTTGCGGATTGCGTTCCAGCATGTCAACCAGGTGCCTCAGCGAGCGCGCCGTGCTTCCCAACTCCTGCATCAGCCGCAGCGAGTGTTGATGCAGGGGGGCATCCGGTGCGATTGCACCATCGACCAGGGCCATGGTCTTTTTCGACTTGTCGAGGGCATCGCGTGCCGCGGCCAATGCCTGCTCCAAGTTTGTTGCAATGGGCTCGGCGCGGGCATCCAGGGCGCGCAGGATGCCCCGCACGCTAGCCAGCGACGCCGCCAGATCGGACAGTGCCGCCTGCATTTGCGGCCCGTTGGTCATCGCGTTGGCGCCTTTGAGGGCTCCCTGGAGGTCGGCACCCAGGGCCGCGTAATCCACCTTTTCCAGTTGTTCCAGGATGCCCGAGGCTGAAGCAATCATCTGGTCAAAGCCGCCGCCGCGCATGGTAGGCAGTTCCGGATCGGCATGGCCGGCGTTCACCAGCCGTAGCGGTGCCTTCGGCTGCATCACCAGATCGACAAACAACTGCCCGGTCAGCAAATTCCCCGCCTGTAGCCGGGCGCGCAAACCTTTCTTGACCAGGTTCTGAAAGGATTCGCGCGGGGCGCGCTTCATCCGGTCGCCTCGGGTCGCGATGCGCTCCGGTTCGAGTTCGATGACCACGGGGATGCGGAAGGCGGACTTGGCATCGTCGTACTCAAGCTTTACGTCGAGCACCGTGCCGACCTTGATACCCTTGAACTCGACGGGGGCACCAACCGTCAGCCCGCGCATGGAGTCCTCGAAATACAGGACGTAGCGCAGCTTGCTGGTGTAAGCCTGATCCTTGAGCGACTTCAGGTCGTCATGCAGCGTGAAGATCAGTCCGCCGATGTCCTCGACGCCCCCGTCCTGCAAGTCCGGCGTATCGAAGGCAATACCGCCGAACAGGAGCGATTGCAAGGACTCGGTCTTGAGACGCAATCCGTCGGGGCCGACGGTCAGGTCGATGCCGCTGTCGGTCCAGAAACGCGAATTGCTGCGCACCAGGCCGTCGAACGGAGCCTTGACGAACGCATGGATCAGGACGTTGCGGAAATCATTCGCCATTTCGTGGCCAAGAACTTCGCCGGCTACGATGCCCTGATAATAAATTGGCGATCCGCGGTCCAGCGATCCGAGTTGTCGCGCCAGCAGGGTGATTTGTTTGCCTGCCGTATCGGAGTGGACTACGGGCGGCGACTCCAGGCCGACAAACAAGGTCTGCGGCGCGCCCTGTCCCGGCTCGATTTCGATGTAGGTACCCGACATCAGCGTACCGAGGCCGGAGATTCCCCGCGCGCTGAGGGTGGGTCTGACCACCCAGAATCTGGAATCGCGTCGCAGGAAATGCGCGGCATCCTTTTTCAGTCTGGCCAGGACTTCCACTCGGGAAAAATCCGGGCTGAAACGTACGCTTTCAACGATTCCGATGCTCAGGCTCTTGTACTTGATCCGTGTCTTGTCGACTTCGATTCCGTCCGCGGTACGAAATGTGATCGTTACCAGCGGTCCCTGGTCGGTCAAGGTATGCAAGATCAGCCAAGCGCCAATGACCGCGGTTAGCGCCGGAATGATCCAGACCAGCGACAGACCGCCGCGCTCACGGACTACTGGTTCGTTCATGCCGGCATCTCATCCGCCCGGATACGTTCCGGGGCCGCGCGGTCCCAGATGGTGCGCGGATCGAAGGCATGCGCGGCCATCATGGTGAGCACCACCGCGGCGCCGAAAAAGCTCGCTCCCAAACCTGGGTACACCGTCGCCAGGCCGTCCATGCGGACCAATGCCACCAGAATCCCGACAAGGAAGATGTCGACCATGGACCAGGCGCCGATGGCTTCCGTGACATGGTACAAACGGGTGCGATCACGAAGGCGCGACGAACTGCCGCGCTGAACGGAAAATAGAAGGAACGCAAGCACAACTATTTTTGTAATGGGAACGACGAAGCTGGCGAACAATACTAGCAGCCCCAATGGCCAGGCGCCATCCTCTATCAGATGAATCACGCCAGCGATGATCGTGCTCGGCTCCCCCTGCCCAAGGCGCGTGACCGTCATCACGGGATAAATGTTGGCAGGCACCAGGAGGAGGGCCGCCGACGCCAGCAAGGCCGCACTGCGCGAGACACTATCGGGCTGTCGCGGGCTCTCCATCCTGGAATCGCAGCGCGGGCACTGGCAGCGCCCGCTGGCAGGCAGCTTCACCAGAAGTTCGCAGCATGGGCAGGCCGCATAGCCGAGGCTGGCGGCACTCGCGCTGGCGACTGCACTCGTCCCGGATTCCGGCACGGGCCCCTGGCGCGGCCAGAGCACCGCCGGATCGAAGCTGGCCGACGCTGCGGCGGAAACGACGAGCAAGCCAATGAACGCATAGAACGCGACGCCGGGTATGATCATTGCAAGGTCTTGAAGTTTCACCACCGACACAAGCAGACCGAGCATGAATACTCCGATCAGGCTCCAGGGGCTCAACAGGCGCACCAGCCTCCACACCGTTGCCATCCGAGGGGGGCGTATGCCGATCCGCAACGGCAGCAGCAGGTAAAGCATCGAAAGAATGATCAGAACGGGAAATACCACGCTGGTCAACAGTACCAGGAGTCCGATTTCACCCATTCCGGCCTGCAGCAATGCAAATCCGCCCGAGATCAGGAGGCTTTGCTCGATACGATCCCCATATTGCAGGGCGACGAATGGAAATGTGTTTGCCAGGAGAAGCAAAATGAAAGCTGCCAGATAGAGTGCGGCGGCATGGTCCAGGCTGTTCGGCAGGTAATGGTAAAGAACATCGTGGCAGCGGCGGCAGCAAGCACGGGCTCCTGCCGGAATGTCTACTATCTGATGGATGCAATCGCATGAGCGGCAGGCGATCAAGCCGTCGGTGGCATATCCCCGCAGTTCTTGATTTATTCTGGTCCAGGCCACGTTGCGTCTTTTCGTAGAATGAGCCGAGTCTAACCCGCCAACCGATTATGATCGCTGCGAATTTGGATTCTCAAGAAGGCCTACGGTGACGTTTGTTTCGATGTGGTGACAGCCAATTGACCAAGCTTCGGATTCTTTTTGTCTGCACGGGGAATATCTGCCGTTCGCCGACGGCGGAAGGGGTGGCGCGCGGCATGGCGTCCAGGCTGGGGCTGGCCGAGGGTTTTCATTTTGATTCGGCTGGAACCCATGGCTATCACGTTGGGGAAGCACCAGATCTGCGCACCGTAAGGGCTGCCCGCGAGCGTGGCTACGATTTGAGCGGACAGCGCGCGCGACGCGTTACCGATTTCGATTTTGAGCAGTTCGATTTGCTGCTGGCGATGGGCGCCGACCATCTTGAGTCGCTGCGACGGGCGTGTCCGCGCATACACGCGCACAAGCTACGGCTCTTTCTCGATTTCGGGCGCAATGGTGGCGGCGAAGTGCCCGATCCCTATTACGGCGGCGCGGACGGCTTTGAACTCGTGCTCGATCTGGTGGAGGACGCGGCGGGCGGACTGCTGCGCGAATTGGGCCGGCGGAAATAGAAACGGGCGCCCCGGCGCCCGTTTGCACCATGCGGCGGCTTGCTTACTCGCGTCGGGTTTCCACCATTTGCAGTGGTTCGGTGGCAACGACCTGGGTCGGACGCGGCTTGCGGCCTAGCTTGGGCGCTTCCGGCTGTGGCTGTTCGCGCGGCGCGGCGCTGCTGGTTTCGATCATCACCAACCCGGCTTGTTGCAGCGAGGCGGAGAGATCGACGGGGGCAGGTGCGGGTACCGGGGGAAGCACGATCGGATCGGGGGTAGGCGCTGGTGCCGCCGGTGCGGCTGCGATGACCTGAATCGGCTCGGTCACCACCGGGGCCGGGGCCTCGGCAATCACAGGAGTCGGCGCTGGCGACACGGCGACCACGGTAACCGTGACCGGCTCGGTTGCAGTCACGGGCTCGGCGGCTGGCAAGGGTTCGATGGCTGGTGTTGGTGCCGGTGCGGTTTGAACCGGAGTCGGGAACCAATGAGCAACCGGAGTCGCGGGAGCTTCCTGGGCAGGTGCAGCGGGGGAGCTCAGGGGCTCGGTGGCGTTCGCCGCCACAGCCGATGCCGCGCCGGCATCGAGCGGAGCACCTTCCTCGCTGCCGCGACCACGGCCGCGACCGCGCCGTCCGCGACGACCGCTGCGGGCTTCGCCGTCGGCGGCCTGAGCATCGGCAGTTTGCGCATTGTTTCTCATACCCGTTGCGTTGTCGCCTGCGGCTTGATTTTGCGCGGCTGCATCGTTGTTGCGCGGCGGACGTGGCTCACGCGGTTCGCGAGGTTCGCGCGGCGCGCGCGCTTCGCGCTGTTGCGGGTCTTTCTGCTCGCGCGGCTCACGATTTTTTTCGCCGTCACGCTGCTCGTTACGCGGCTCGCGTGGCTTGCGATTGCCCTCGCCCTGCGGCTGGTCCTCGCGTTTGGCTTGCGCCGGACGGGGTTCCGACTTGCGCTCGTCGCGTCCGTCACGGCGGCGGTCGCGGTCACGACCGCGGCCATTGCGGTCGCGATTGCCGTCGCGGCCACCCTCCCGCCGCTGCATATTGGCCGGCCTGATTTCACTGGCGGCCGGCGCTTCCTCCTTCTTGCCGCCGGTGAGGAAGGAGAACAGGCGGCTGAAGAAACCGCCTTCGTTGGCGGCGACGGCTTGCGGCGCCGGCGCGGGGGCTGCCTTGGGTTCGACGATGGGTGCCGGCTGGTCTGGCGTGATGCCCTTCACCGCGGCTTCGGCGCGGGCAGGCTTGGCGTCTCCGGTTTGCGCGGATGGCGGCTGATAGCTTTCTTCGGCCGGCTTTTCAGCCATCTGATAGCTGGCCAGTGCGGTTCCCTCGGCATTGAGCTGGTCGTGACGCAGGCGCACGATTTCGTGGGCTGGTGTTTCCAGATGACGATTGGGAACGATCACCAGATTGACTCGGTGGCGCATTTCGATGCGCGAGATATCCACGCGCTTTTCGTTGAGCAGGAAGGTGCCGACATCGACCGGAACCTGGCAGTGCAGGGCGCCGGTGTTCTCCTTCATCGCCTCCTCTTCGAGGATGCGCAGGATGTGCAGCGCGGCGGATTCGGTGGAACGGATGTGGCCGGTGCCGGTGCAACGCGGGCAGGTGATGTAGCTGGTTTCGGCCAGCGCCGGGCGCAGGCGCTGGCGCGAGAGTTCGAGCAGGCCGAAGCGGCTGATCTTGCCGGTCTGGACGCGCGCACGGTCGTGGCGCAGGGCGTCGCGCAGGCGGTTCTCGACTTCGCGCTGGTTCTTGGTCGATTCCATGTCGATGAAGTCGATCACGATCAGGCCACCGAGGTCGCGCAGGCGCAGCTGGCGGGCGATTTCGTCGGCCGCCTCGCAGTTGGTGCGGAAGGCGGTTTCCTCGATGTCGCTGCCCTTGGTGGCGCGCCCGGAGTTAACGTCCACCGAGACCAGGGCCTCGGTGTGGTCGATCACGATGGCACCGCCAGAGGGCAGGTTGACCTGGCGCGAATAGGCTGACTCGATCTGGTGTTCGATCTGGAAGCGCGAGAACAGCGGCACGTCATCGTGGTAGCGCTTGACGCGATTCACGGTGCCCGGCATCACGTGGCTCATGAACTGCTGGGCCTGTTCGAAGATGTCGTCGGTGTCGATCAGGATCTCGCCGATTTCGGCGTGGAAGTAGTCGCGGATGGCGCGGATCACCAGGCTGGACTCCTGGTAGATCAGGAAGGCGCCGCCCTGGGCCTTGGCCGCGCCATCGATGGCGGTCCACAGCTGCAACAGGTAGTTGAGGTCCCATTGCAGCTCTTCGAGGTTGCGGCCGATGCCGGCGGTGCGGGCGATCAGGCTGGCACCTTGCGGAACCACCAACTGATCCATGACTTCGCGCAGCTCCTGGCGATCCTCGCCCTCGACGCGGCGCGAGACGCCGCCGCCGCGCGGATTGTTGGGCATCAGCACCAGGTAGCGGCCGGCCAGCGAGACATAGGTGGTCAGCGCCGCGCCCTTGTTGCCGCGCTCGTCCTTTTCAACCTGGACGATGAGTTCCTGGCCGTTCTGCAGCACGTCCTGGATGCGGGCCTTGGCGACGTCGACACCCGGCTTGAAGTAGCTGCGCGAGATTTCCTTGAAGGGCAGGAAGCCGTGGCGCTCGGCGCCGTAATCGACGAAGGCGGCTTCGAGACTGGGCTCGATGCGGGTGATGACCGCCTTGTAAATATTGCTCTTGCGTTGTTCCTTGGTGGCCGACTCGATGTCGAGGTCAATCAGTTTCTGACCATCGACGATCGCGACGCGGAGTTCCTCGGCCTGCGTCGCATTGAAAAGCATGCGTTTCATGTGTGCTCCCGCGCGCAGTGCGGCGGAAGGGCACGACAAGTCGCACGCCGCCGGCGTCAGGACGCGGGCGGTGTGCCTCGGGTTTGCTGTTGCTGTGGCAGTTTCATGGTGCCTTCAATGAACCTTGCAAACGAATTTTTGGACTTGTCTTCGGTAATGCGGAAGCTGAAGGTCGTTCAGCGCCCGGCAATCTGTGCCCTGCCGTGTGTTGCGCGCAATCAAGTAGTATCGCTCTTTCGGGCGAGCGAAACACCCTGAGGTCGGCTGGCTGAGTCGTCCGCCGGTTTGTAAGTCCCGGCGGCGGTATTCCTGCAAGCCCTCGCTGCTGCGGCGCATCCGTCACCTGTAGGTGACTCGGCATCGGCGGCGGCGACATCCCGGGAGCAGTGCCACCGACGCCACTTCGGGCCGCCGGGCACACCGTCACGGGACGGCTGACCAAGCGGCCAGTATATTGGAAATGAAGGACTTAAGCAAAGATTCGGTTACCTGGCTTGAGGTTGGCGACGAGGCCGACGGGCAACGCATCGACAACTTCCTGCTGAAGATCGCCAAGGGGGTGCCAAAAAGCCATATTTATCGCATCCTGCGCAGCGGCGAAGTGCGTGTGAATAAAGGGCGCGTCGGTGCCGAATATCGGCTCCAGCCTGGCGATACACTGCGCATACCGCCCATCCGCACCGCCGAGCGTCCGGCGCAAGCCGCTGTTCCGGCGCGAAATTTTGAGGTCGCATGGGAAGATGAGGCGCTGATCGTGGTGGACAAGCCCTGCGGCGTGGCAGTGCACGGCGGCAGCGGCGTCAGCTTTGGCGTTATCGAACAACTGCGTCGGGCGCGACCGCTGGCGAAATTCCTCGAATTGGCCCATCGCCTGGATCGCGAAACCTCCGGTTTGCTGGTGGTGGCGAAAAAACGCGCGGCGCTCACCCGACTGCACGACATGTTTCGTGACGGCGGGATCAACAAGCGTTACCTGGCCCTGGTCAAGGGCCGCTGGCGCAACGAGTTGCAACATGTGCGCCTGCCCCTGCACAAATATCTGACGGCCGACGGCGAGCGCCGGGTCAGCGTCGACGCCGAAGGCAAGGCGGCACATTCCATCGTGCGGCTGGTGGCGCGCTGGGAGAATTTCAGCCTGGTCGAAGTCGAACTCAGGACCGGGCGTACCCATCAAATCCGAGTACACCTCGCCCACCTGGGTTTTCCCATTGCCGGCGACGACAAATACGGTGACTTTGCGTTGAACAAGGTCTTGCAGAAGGCAGGGCTCGGACGCATGTTCCTTCATGCGGCGAGCTTGTCGCTACAGCATCCGCTGTCGCAGGCGTCGCTCGCGCTAGAGTCTCCGCTGCCGGCCGACCTGCGCGGCTTCATCGAACAACTCAACAAGAACGAGAAACTGGAATATGGGCAGGCGCTTTGATCTGATCGTCTTCGATTGGGACGGTACGCTGATGGATTCCACCGGCGCCATCGTCGCCAGCATCAAGGCTGCCGCCACCGACCTGGGCATCGCCCCGCCGAGTGATGAACGCGCGCGCCACATCATCGGCCTGGGCTTGATCGATGCCTTGCGCCATGCGCTGCCGGACCTGCCGGCCGAGCGCTATCAGGAAGTCGCCATGCGTTACCGGCACCATTATCTGGCGCAGGATCAGGATCTGCTGCTGTTCGCGGGCGCCGAGGCCCTGATCGAGGAACTGGCGACGGCGGGCCATATGTTGGCGGTGGCGACAGGCAAGACCCGGGCGGGACTGGATCGCGCGTTCGAGGTCAGCGGCCTTGGTCCGCGCTTTCATGCTTCGCGTTGCGCCGATGAATGCCATTCCAAGCCGCATCCCCAGATGCTGGAAGAATTGATGACCGAGTTCGGGGTCACGGCGGAATCCACCCTGATGATCGGCGATACCACGCATGATTTGCTGATGGCGCGCAATGCGGGGGTATCCGCGCTTGGCGTGGCGTATGGTGCCCATCCGCGCGCGAGTCTGGAGGCCGAGGCCCCCTTGTATTGTGCCGCCAATATTGATGAATTGGCACAATGGCTGCGCCAGCAGGCATGAACCGGACTCGGCTGTGCGCCAGTAGCGACTTGCTTGACGGCGGTGAGGGGCTGCGTTTTACCGTAAGGCGTGATGGCGAGGATCTTCCAGCGTTTGCGGTACGTCACCGGGGTCGGGTACATGCCTACCTGAACCGATGCGGCCATCTGCCGGTCCAACTCGACTGGCAGGAAGGGAAGTTCTTCGATACTTCAGGCTTATACTTGATTTGCGCCACGCATGGCGCGCTGTATGCTCCGGATACCGGGCACTGTCTGAGTGGCCGTTGCCACGGTGAGGGCCTTAAGGAAGTGGTCGTTGGCGAAATCGACGGCTGGGTCGTGTTGCACGAGGAAGGTGGGCAAGGTGTCTGATGGCAATGAAGTGAACTGGGAGCGCAAGGTGCTCGAAAAGCTTGCGCTGGAAGCGCTGGCGGAGCAGAAGCGCGGACGTCGCTGGGGAATTTTCTTCAAGCTGCTGGGCTTTGGCTACCTGGCCCTGCTGCTGGTGGTCGCGCTGGATTTGGGCAAGGGCGAGCATGTCGCCGACGGCGCGAAGTACACTGCATTGGTCGACCTGAATGGCGTAATCAAGGCCAAGGGCGATGCGAACGCCGAACATGTGATCGGCGCCCTCCAGGCGGCCTTCGAGGACAAGCATACGGCGGGTGTCATCCTGCGTATCAACAGCCCTGGCGGCAGCCCGGTGCAGTCCGGCATCATCAACGATGAAATGCGCCGCCTGCGCGGGAAGTACCCGGCGATTCCGCTGCATGTGGTGGTGGAAGACGTCTGTGCTTCCGGTGGCTATTATGTGGCGGCGGCGGCGGACAAGATCTTCGTGGACAAGGCCAGTATCGTCGGCTCCATCGGCGTGCTCATGGACGGCTTCGGCTTCACCGGCGCGATGGACAAGCTCGGGGTCGAGCGCCGCCTCCTGACCGCGGGCGAGAGCAAGGGCTTTCTCGATCCCTTCTCGCCGCAGAACGAAAGCCACAAGGATCATGCCAAACAAATGCTGGGGGAAATCCACCAGCAGTTCATCGACGTGGTGCGCAAGGGGCGCGGCAAGCGTCTCAAGGAAACACCGGAGATGTTTTCCGGCCTGATGTGGAGCGGTGCCAAGAGCATCGAGCTTGGTCTGGCTGACGGCTATGGCTCGGTCGAAAGCGTGGCGCGCGATGTGATCAATGCGGCTGAGGTGCGAGACTTCACGGTCAAGCAGAACTTCGCCGAGAAATTTGCCAAGCAGCTGGGCGCCAACGTCGCCGACAGCCTGGCGAATGTCTTGACGCGCGTTACGCTACGTTGATCGCACCCACGCGCATGTCCGCCAGCAGCAGCTCCTGGGCGCAAATGCGCGTGCGACGTGAAGTCTTGATGCGGTAGTCGCCGCTACCGTTCATCTCCCAGGCCTGGGCGTTGTCGGCCAGGTAGGGTTTCAGCCCTTCCTTGAGTACCCGGCGCTTGAGTTTGGGTTCCAGCACCGGAAAGCAGATCTCGATGCGGCGGAAGAAATTGCGTTCCATCCAGTCGGCACTCGACAGGTAGATGGCCTGCTTGCCATCGGCATGGAAATAAAAAATGCGGTGGTGTTCGAGGAAGCGTCCGACCACCGAACGCACCCGGATGTTGTCCGACAGGCCCTTCACACCGGGGCGCAGGGAGCAGACACCGCGCACGATCAGGTCGATGGTTACCCCCGCCGCGCTGGCTTCGTAGAGCGCGTTGATGATTTCCGGTTCCAGCAGGGAATTCATCTTGGCGATGATGCGCGCCGGCTTGCCCGATTGCGCGGCCTCGATCTCGCCACGGATTGCCATCAGCATGTTTCGATGCAGTGAAAACGGTGCCTGCCACAGGTGCTTTAGCGCGCTCGCCTTGCCCAGGCCGGTGAGTTGCTTGAACACTTCATTGACGTCGTCACCGATTTCCGGGTTCGCCGTCAGCAGGCCGAAGTCGGTGTAGAAGCGGGTGGTGCGGGGGTGGTAGTTGCCGGTGCCGAGATGCACGTAACGGCGGTAGCCGTGGTCCTCCCGGCGCAGGACCATCAGCATCTTGGCGTGGGTTTTGTAGCCGACCACGCCGTAGACCACATGGGCACCGACTTCCTCCAGGCGCGAGGCAATCGAAAGGTTCGCCTCTTCGTCGAAGCGGGCCATGAGTTCGACCACCACGGTGACTTCTTTGCCCTTGCCGGCAGCGCGCAACAGGTGCTCCATGAGCACCGAGTCGGTGCCGGTGCGATATACCGTCATCTTGATTGCCACCACCAGCGGGTCGTCGGCTGCTTGCTCCAGCAACTGGATCACCGGCGAGAAGGACTGGAAGGGATGGTGCATCAGGATGTCCTGCTTGCGGATGCTTTCGAAGATGTCGTAACGCTTGGTCAGCACCTTCGGCAGGCCGGGCTGGAAGGGTGGATACATCAGGTCGGGACGATCGATCTGGTCCGGTACCGACATCAGCCGCACCAGGTTGACGATGCCTGGAACGCGGTACAGGTCGCTGCGTTCGAGGGCGAATTGCTGTAGCAAAAACTCGGTCATCACCTCGGAGCAGTTGTCGGCAACCTCCAGGCGCACCGCGTCGCCGAAGTGGCGTTGCGGCAGTTCGCCCTGCAGCGCGATGCGCAGGTTCTTCACTTCTTCGTCATCGACAAACAGGTCCGAATTGCGCGTGACACGGAACTGGTAACAGCCGAGCACATTCATGCCGCTGAACAGTTCGCCGACATAGGCGTGGAGCACGGATGACAGGAAGACGAAGCCATGGTCGACCCCGCTCAATTTGCGAGGCAGGCGGATCACCCGCGGCAAGGCACGCGGTGCCTGGACGATGGCGGCACCGGAGTTGCGACCAAAGGCATCGGTGCCTTCCAGTTCGACGGCAAAGTTCAGGCTTTTGTTCAGCACGCGCGGAAAGGGGTGCGAGGGGTCGAGGCCGATCGGCGTCAGCACCGGCATCACCTCGTTGAGGAAATGTTCGCGTATCCATTCCCGCTGCTCGCTGGACCAAAGGCTGCGACGCAGGAAAGCGATGCCTTCCGTTTCCAGTTCGGGCAGGATCACCTCGTTGAGGAGCGCATATTGTTCGCGGATCAGGTCGTGCGCCTGTTCGGTCACGCGCCGAAAAACCTCGTGCGGCGCCATGCCATCGGCACCGACACCGTGGCTGCCAAATTTGATCTGCTCCTTGAGGCCGGCGACTCGTATTTCGAAGAACTCGTCGAGGTTGGACGAGACAATGCAGAGGAAGCGCAGGCGTTCCAGCAAGGGTACGCGCGTGTCGGCGGCCTGGGCGAGGACGCGGCGGTTGAATGCGAGCAGCGAGAGTTCGCGGTTCAGAAAATGTTCGGCGGCGAAGCTGTGGGATGCTGGCATGATCTTCTTCTCTTGAGCGACTTTTTGATTATGTGACACTTCGATTACCGTTTCATGACGGGGATCAAAGAGTGGTCAGAGGTTAGAATCCGGACATGGCCTACGAACTGATTGCAGCGGTGGATCTCGGCTCCAACAGCTTCCGACTTCAGGTAGGCCGGATCGTCGCCAACCAGATCTATCCGCTCGACGGGCTGAAGGAGCCGGTACGTCTTGCTGCCGGACTCAAGGCCGACAAACGCCTGGACGCCGACGCCCAGGCCCGCGGCGTCGATGCCCTGGCCCGCTTTGCCGAACGTTTGCGCGGATTCGACGAAGCTGCGGTGCGGGCAGTTGCCACCAATACCTTGCGCGTGGCGAAGAACAGTGCCCAGTTCCTGGAAAGGGCCGAGGCGGCGCTGGGTTTTCCGATCGAGGTGATCGCAGGGCGGGAAGAGGCCCGTCTGATTTATCTCGGTGTTGCCCACACCCTGGCGCAACCGGAAAAGCGTCAGCTGGTGGTGGATATCGGCGGCGGCTCGACCGAATTCATCATCGGCCAGAACATCGATCCGATCCGTCTCGAATCACTCTACATGGGCTGCGTCAGCTTCAGCTTGCGCTTCTTTCCCGACGGCAAGGTTGACAAGCGCAGCTTCAAGGAAGCCGAACTCGCGGCGCGGCGCGAACTGCAAACCATTGTTCATGAATTCCGCGAAACCGGCTGGGACGAGGCCATCGGTTCCTCGGGCACCGCCAAGGCGATTGTCGATCTGCTGGAGCTGAACGGCTGGTCCGATCATGGCCTGACCCGCGAGGGCATGGAGAAGCTGCGGGCGCTCCTGATCGATGCCGGCAGCGTCGGGCGGCTCAAGCTGGAGGGCCTGCGTCCGGACCGGATTCCGGTGTTGCCCGGCGGGCTTGCGATCATGTCCGCGATCTTCAAGGAGTTCGGCCTCGATCGCATGGCATTTTCCGAAGGCGCCTTGCGCCTCGGCGTGCTTTACGATCTGCTCGGGCGTCACCACCACGACGATCTGCGCGAGCTTACGGTCAATCGTTTCATGCAGCGCTATGACGTCGACCGGCGTCAGGCGGCGCGAGTCGCACATACCGCCGTCAATCTGCTGCACCAGCTGGTGCCGGGCAGCCGACAGGCGGATCATCCGGACGCGCAGTTCATGGTCTGGGCGGCGTGGCTGCATGAAGTTGGCATCTCGATCGCCCATTCCAGCTATCACAAGCACAGCGCCTACATCATAGGCAATGCCGACATGCCGGGCTTCTCGCGGCGCGACCAGGGCCGCCTTTCGCGCCTGGTGCTGGCGCATCGCGGCAAGCTGGAACGTGCCCAGCCCCTGCGCGGCGAAGCGCCCGAATGGACACTGATCTTCTGTTTGCGTATCGCCGTGCTGTTGCATCGTTCGCGCGACGACCTGCCGCCACCGCCTTGCGTCGCCGACTTTACGCGCAATGGTTTCCTGCTCCGGCTCAGTGCCGCGTATCGCAACGAATTGCCGCTGACCGCAGCGGCCCTCGATGACGAGGCCATGCAATGGACCGGCATCGGCGGCGAACTCAGGGTCGAACACCATGATTGAGCGGGCGTTGGGAAACCGGCGTCGCGGATGGCGCGTCGGCATCGGGCGTCGGTAGAATCCGACGCTGATTCGCTTCCTTCATTCTTTTCGCCGAGTCCGAACCGGATGTCTGTTGCCAGCATCGAGCTGACCGACCACCCGGGCGCAGCATTGGTGCGCCTGTCCGGGCGCTGGACCTTGGCCACCACCTCGGAGCGTTCGCTTGAATTGGTTACGGAGCTGGATCGTGCCGCCCGGCGCGAAAGCACCTGGGACTGCACGAACCTGGAGGCGATCGACAGCGCCGGCGCCATGTTGCTGTGGCGCGCATGGGGGCGTGCGTTTCCCGAACTGCTGCTGATCCGGCCCGAGCATCGCCGTGTTTTTGAACGCATTGATGCTGCCGATCATGAGCCGCGCGCGGTGCCGCCGCCGCTGTCTCCCTTGCACGGGGTCATGGTCCTGGGATCGGCTGGCATCGGCGTGGTGCGTCACCTGCTCGACTTCATGGCCTTGATCGGGCAGTTCTCGCTTAACCTGCTACATGTATTGCGTGTTCCGACGGACCTGCCGCGACGCGAGATTTCCGCCAACCTTTACAAGAGCGGGGTGCGCGCCATGCCGGTTACAGCCCTGGTCGGCTTCCTGATCGGTGTCGTGCTTTCCTACCTCTCGGCGCTGCAACTCAAGCAATTTGGCGCCGACATATTCATCGTCAATATTATCGGCCTTGGCATTGTGCGTGAACTTGGGCCGGTACTGGTCGCCATCCTGGTCGCCGGACGCTCGGGTTCGGCGATGACGGCCCAGCTCGGCGTCATGCGCGTCACCGAGGAGATCGACGCGCTGGCGACCATGGGGGTGCAACGCGGCCTGCGGCTGATTTTCCCCAAGGTTGCCGCATTGACCGTGGCGCTGCCGCTGCTGGTGCTGTGGAGCACGTCGATTGCGCTGATAGGCGGCATGGTCTCGGCGCAGGTTCAGCTCGATATTTCCTACGGCTTTTTTTTCCAGACCTTGCCGCGCGTGGTACCGGCCGCCAACCTCTGGATCGGGCTTGCCAAGGGTGCAGTATTCGGCATGTTCATTGCGCTGGTTGCCTGCCACTTTGGCCTTCGCGTGCGGCCAAATACGGAAAGCCTGTCCGCGAACACGACGGCATCGGTGGTGACCGCGATTACCGTGGTGATCATCCTCGATGCGATCTTTGCCATCGCCACTCGCGGCATCGGCCTGCCGGGGTAGGCGATGGGCGTTCCGGTCATCTGCATCCGCGATCTGGCTACCCGCTTTGGCGAAGTATGGATCCACAACGGGCTCAATCTTGAGGTGGCACGCGGAGAACTGGTTTCGTTGGTCGGCGGTTCCGGCAGCGGCAAGACGACGCTGCTACGTCAGGTGATCGGCTTGCTGTTGCCCAATCGAGGCAGCATCGAACTGTTCGGCGAGCCACTGTTCGGCGGCGGCGTGGCGCGCGAGCGCGCGCTGCGGCAGCGCTTCGGCGTGCTTTTCCAGCACGGCGCGCTGTTTTCGGCCTTCAATGTATTCGACAACATCGCCTTTCCCTTGCGCGAACTCAAGCGCTATGACGAGGATGCGATCCACGATCTGGTGATGCTCAAGCTGTCCATGGTCGAGTTGCTGCCGCGTCATGGTCGCCTGATGCCGGCCGAACTTTCCGGCGGCATGGTCAAGCGTGTGGCGCTGGCCCGCGCGCTGGCACTGGAGCCTGAGTTGCTGCTGCTCGACGAGCCGACCGCCGGCCTCGATCCCGACCGCTCTGACAGTTTCGTGCGGCTGATCCGCATGTTGAGCGAGGAACTCGGGCTCACGGTGATGCTGGTGACCCATGACCTCGATACACTGGCGGCATTGTCAACGCGCGTTGCCGTGTTGGCGGAACAGCGCATCCTGGCCTACGGCTCGGCCGACGAGATCATGCATGTCGATCATCCGTTCATACGCAATTTTTTTCTTTCCGAACGCAGCGTCCGCGCCTTGCAGAACTCCGGGCACGCTGCTTCCTAGACTGGGACATTCATGGAAAATCGAGCGCATGCACTGGCCGCCGGACTATTCACCATCGTGCTCGGCATTGCGGCGGCGATCGCCATCTGGTGGCTGGGGCAGAGCAACGATTCGACCACCAGCTATCTGTTGGAGACGCGGCGCAATGTCACCGGGCTCAACGTGCAGGCCCAGGTGCGTTATCGGGGGATTCGCGCCGGCAAGGTGGAGTCGATCGAACCCGATGAAAAAGATCCGCGCGTGCTGCTGGTCAAGATCAACATCGATAGCCGATTCAAGCTCACCAAGGGCAGTACGGCCACCCTCGGCTATCAGGGGGTCACGGGACTGGCCTATGTCTTGATCGAGGATGACGGCTCGTCCGCGGAACCTCTGCTTTCCGCCAACGGGGATCCGGCGCGACTGGCGATGAAGCCGACCTTGTTCGACACGCTGGGCGAGCGGGCCGGCGATATCGTCGGCCAGATCAGCGCGGTCTCGATCCGGCTCAATCAGTTGCTCGACGAAAAGAACCTGAAAAACCTGTCGCGCACCATGGAGAATCTGGCGCTGGCGTCGGAGGGCTTGCGCGAAATGCCCCAGGTCATGGTCTCCTTGCGCGAGGCATTGTCCGAACGTAATCTGCGCAGCCTGCGGCAGATCCTGAGCCATGTCGAAAAGACTGCCGGCGATGCGGCACCCCTGGCCGTCGAGATGCGGGAGTTGCTGAAAACCATGGGCTCGCTGGCGCTTCGTCTGGAACAGGTTGCCGGCAGTACCGGCGATGAATTGAGCACCGGCACCTTGCCGCGGGCAAAGGCCCTGATGAACGAACTGGCGGGCAGCTCGCGGCAACTGTCGCGCATTCTCGACAATCTGGAAAGCAATCCGCAGATGCTGTTGTTCGGCCGTCAGGGAGTGGTTGCCGGTCCAGGCGAAGCCGGGTTTGTCGCGCCGGCACCGATGGGAGCGAAACAATGATCAGGATGGGGTTGTTGGCTGCGGCGGCCGTGTTGAGTGCCTGCGCCGCGACGCCGCGTGCCGTGGAACCGCAGCGTTACGATTTTGGGGTTATCGCCGCGGGCGCCAACAGCTGGCGCCTGCCATTGGCGGAGATCGAGGTCCGGGCGGCTTCCTGGCTGGACACGGAGGCCATGCATTACCGGCTGGCCTATGCCGAGCCGCTGCGCCGCCAGACCTACGTTGAAAGCCGCTGGGCAGCGCCTCCGGCGGAACTGCTGGAAAACATGCTCAGGCGCCACCACGCCAGGGCGGTCGAGGAAGCAGCGGGGACGGGCTGCCGCCTGCAACTGGTGCTCGATGAACTGGAACAGCGTTTCGACAGTCCGCAGGTCAGTCAGGTGCGAATCGAGCTGCACGCGGTCTTGTTGCCGGCTCACGGTAGCGATATGCTGGCACGACGCGCGTTTCGCCTCGAAAGGCCGGCCTCCAGCGCCGATGCCCGCGGCGGCGCGGGCGCCGCCCGCGAAGTGGCGTTGGCGGCGGCCGGCGACATAGCGGCATGGACCAATGATCTGGCGCGAGACAGGCCGGCGGTTGTCGAGCGTTGTCGACACTGAAATTCAAGCAAAGGACCGAGTGCATGAGCAATCCTTACGCCAACGGGCTGGACAAGAACCCCGCGAACTATGTGCCGCTGACTCCGCTCAGCTTCATCGAGCGATCGGCATACATCTATCCCGACCATGTGGCGACCATCCACGGCGCCCGACGCTATACCTGGCGCCAGGAATATGATCGGGCGCGTCGTCTGGCCTCCGCCCTGGCGGCGCGAGGAGTCGGCGCTGGCGATACGGTGGCGGCGATGCTGAACAACACGCCGGAAATGTTCGAGTGTCATTTTGGCGTGCCGATGGCCGGTGCCGTGCTGAACACCCTGAACACGCGCCTGGATGCCGAATCGATCGCCTTCATGCTGAACCATGGCGAGGCCAGGGTGCTGATCACCGACCGCGAGTACTCGGCGACGGTGAAGCCTGCCCTGGCAGCGCTGGGCCGCGAGATTCTGGTGGTCGACGTGGATGATCCGGAATACGGCGGGCCGGGGGAGCGCCTGGGGACAGTGGAGTATGAAGCCTTCCTCGCAGGCGGGAGAGCAGACTACGGGTGGAAGACCCCCGGCGACGAATGGGACGCGATTTCGCTCAACTACACCTCGGGCACCACGGGCAACCCCAAGGGCGTGGTCTACCACCATCGCGGCGCCTACCTCAACGCGCTGTCGAACATCGTCTCCTGGGGCATGCCGCCACAGGCCGTCTATTTGTGGACCCTGCCGATGTTCCACTGCAACGGCTGGTGCTTTCCCTGGACCGTGGCGGCGAATTCCGGCACCAATGTCTGCCTGCGCCGCGTCGATCCCAAGCTGATCCTCGATGCCATCCGCGAGCACAAGGTCAGTCACTACTGCGGCGCGCCGATCGTGCATTCGATGCTGGTCAGTGCCCCGGCGGCCTGGCGCGAGGGCATCGACCACAAGGTGTCGGCCCTGGTCGCCGCGGCTCCGCCGCCGGCGGCGGTGATCGAGGGCATGGGCAAGATCGGTTTCAACATCACCCACGTCTATGGCCTGACCGAAACCTACGGACCGGCCTCGGTCTGTGCCAAGCACGAGGCCTGGCTCGATCTGCCGCTCGACGAACAGGTGCGCCTCAACGGTCGCCAGGGCGTGCGCTACCACTGCCAGGAGGGCATCACGGTGATGGACCCGGAGACCATGCTGCCGGTGCCCTGGGACGACCAGACCATGGGCGAGATCATGTTCCGCGGCAACATCGTGATGAAGGGCTACCTGAAGAACCCCAAGGCGACCGAGGAAGCGTTTCGCGGCGGCTGGTACCATACCGGCGACCTCGCCGTGATGCAGCCCGACGGTTACGTCAAGATCAAGGACCGCAGCAAGGACGTGATCATCTCCGGCGGCGAAAATATTTCCTCGATCGAAGTCGAGGACACGCTGTATCGTCATCCGGCGGTAATGGCTGCGGCGGTGGTGGCGACGCCCGATTCGAAGTGGGGCGAGGTGCCCTGTGCCTTCATCGAGCTGCGCGAGGGCACCAGTGTCAGCGCCGAGGAGCTGACCGAGTTCTGCCGCGAGCGCATGGCGCGCTTCAAGGTGCCGAAGAAGTTCATCTTCGAGACGTTGCCCAAGACCTCGACCGGCAAGATCCAGAAATTCGTGCTGCGCGAAAAAGCCAAGTCGACCTCGGCGATCGAGTAACTGCCATCCATCGGGAGGAAATAACAATGAACGCACCCAACGAGACCACGCTGCCTATCCTGCTGCGCGAAGACAGCGATGGCGTTGCCAGGCTGACGCTGAACCGCCCCGGGCAGTTCAATTCCCTGTCGGAAGAGCTGCTGACCGAATTGCAGGCGGCACTCGACGCCATCGCCAGGGACGCATCGGTGCGTGTCGTGGTCATTGCCGGTGCCGGCAAGGCCTTCTGCTCCGGGCACGACCTCAAGCAGATGCGTGCCAACCATGGCAAGGCCTATATGCAAAAGCTGTTCAGGCAGTGCGGTCGCGTGATGATGACCCTGATCGAGATGCCGCAGCCGGTGATCGCGCGGGTTCATGGCATTGCCACGGCGGCGGGATGCCAACTGGTGGCCATGTGCGACCTGGCCGTGGCCGTGCATGAGGCGAAATTCGCCGTCTCGGGCATCAACCTCGGATTGTTCTGCTCGACGCCGTCGGTGGCCCTGGGCCGCGCCATGGGGCGCAAGCAGGCAATGGAAATGCTGCTTACCGGCGAATTCATCGATGCCGCCGAAGCCCAGCGCCGTGGCCTGATCAACCGTGTGGTGGCCGCCGATCAGCTCGATGCCGAGGTGAAAAAGCTGAGCGACTCGATCGTTGCGAAATCCGCCGTGGCCGTGGGCATGGGCAAGCAGATGTTCTACCGGCAGATGGAAATGGGCCTCGAAGGCGCCTATCAGCTGGCGTCGGAGACCATGGCCTGCAACATGATGGCCGAGGATGCCGGTTCCGGCATCGATGCCTTCATGGCAAAGCGCAAGCCGGAATGGAAGCATCGCTGAGGCGATACGGCGCCCGTAGCTTGACCATGCTCAAGATTCAATCCGCTTGCGCCTGATATAGTTAGTCTGTTTATTGCTTTCGCAATAGGCGGGCGGATCATGGGTTCCGTCCCAGGGGAGGGAAAAGGAGAGTTCGCGTGCCGGTTCTCGGCGACGAACGGCGTGAGATTGCCGCCAAGGTAGTACACGTCAGCCTTTGGGTGTTGGTGCTGTTGCCGACAGCGGGCTTGGCGCTCGTCTTGTTTTCCGGGGCTCCATCCGGTGCGGATCTGGAAGTGCGCGCCATCCGCATGGCTCTTTCCACAGTGGTGCCACTCTCTGCGGCGGGCGGATTGCTCCTGCTGCGGAGAGGTTGGGTGCGGGCTGCCGTGGCGTTGTTCGCCGGCGTGCTATACCTGATGCCGATGATTTCCGCGCTGGTGGTCGGCGTGGGGGTGTACTCCATCGGGATCGCACTCTGGCCGGCGGCCGTCATGTTGCTCGGGTTCGGCTGGGACAGACGCGCCGCGATTTCCTACATGAGCCTGTGCCTGCTCAGCATCGTCACCCTGCTGGTATTGCAGAAAGTGGAATTGCTGCCGGGGCCAAGCCCGGCGACGATCGGCGGTGCGATGTACTTCGCCGTGATCTTCCTGATCGAAGTTCTACTGATCGGCTGGATGACTCTCAGCTACTCGTCCATTTTCACGGAGGCACTTCAGGCGGCGGCGAGGGATCGCGGTCGGGCGGCCGAGGATCAACACCGCCTGCAGGCCATCATCGACGCCGAACCCGAATGCGTGAAGGTGATGGAGCTCGATGGGCGCCTGCGGCAGATGAACCGGGCCGGGCTGGCCATGATCGACGCCGCCTCCGAAGCCGAGGTACTCGGCAAGCAGGTGGGCAGCCTGATCGCACCCCACTCGCACGAGGCCTTCGAGGCCTTCAACCGCCGCGTCGCGGGCGGCGAGCCGGGGATGCTGGCGTTCGAGATCATCGGTCTCAAGGGGCGTGCACGCTGGATGGAGTCGCACGCGGTACCGCTGCGCGACGAGGCAGGCGCGGTCAACGGCATTCTTGCGGTTACGCGTGACATCACCGAGCGCCGGCGCGCCGAAGCCGCGCTGCGCGCCAGTGAAGAACTGCTGCGCAGCCTGTACACGCTGAGTCCGATGGGCATTGCCCTGGTCGACATGCAGGGACGCTTTCTGGAGTTCAATGAGAGTTTTCGCCGCATCACCGGCTATACGGGGGATGAACTGCGGCGCCTCGACTACTGGAAGCTGACCCCGACGCGCTATGCGGCGGACGAGGCGCGCCAGCTCGACGCGATCGAGCGCACGGGACACTACGGGCCCTACTTCAAGGAGTACATCCGCAAGGATGGCAGCCTGATTCCGCTGCGGCTCAACGGCGTCAGGGTGGTCGGGCCGGAAGGGGAGCCGCGCATCTGGTCTCTCGTCGAGGACGTCAGCGAACAGAGGCGGCAGGAAGCGCAACGGGCTGAGCAGCAGGAGCGGGTGGAACTGGCGCTGGCGGGCGCCGATCTCGGGCTCTGGGACGTCTTTCCGGAAAGCGGCGAGTTCACCCACAACGCCCGCCTGGTCGAGATGTATGGCTTCCGCGACGGCGAACCGGGCACCAGCTTGCCCGAACTCATGGCGCGTGTGCACCCGGACGAGCTTGGGTCCCTGCGTCGGGCTTATGAGGACCACCTGAACCAGCGTGCCCCGGCGCTCGATGTCGAATACCGCGTGCGCCACAAGGACGGCCACTGGGTCTGGGTGCATTCGCGTGGCAAGGCCGTGCGCCGCGACGAGCGCGGCCGGGTTCTGCGCATGAGCGGAACCAACCTGGACATCAGCCAGCGCAAGCAGGCTGAGGTCGAACTCGACGCGCACCGCCATCGCCTCGAAGAACGGGTGCAGGAGCGTACCGTGGAACTGCTCCAGGCCAAGGAGGCGGCCGAGGCCGCGAACATCGCCAAAAGCGCCTTTCTCGCCAACATGAGTCACGAGATCCGCACACCGATGAACGGCATCCTGGGCATGGCGTACATCCTGAGTCGCGATACCCTGACGGCAAGGCAGCGCGAGCGCCTGGAAACGATCACCTCGGCGGCCAATCACTTGATGAGCGTGCTCAACAACGTGCTCGACATTTCCAAGATCGAGGCCGGCAAGTTCGTCATCGCCGAATCCACCGTTGAAATTCCGGCGTTGCTCGAAGCGGTTCGCCCTCTGCTCGCCTCGCGCATCGAGGAAAACCGGCTTGAACTACGCATCGAGAGCGAGCTTTTTCCCGACGGGTTGATCGGCGATCCGACGCGCCTCGAACAAGCCTTGCTGAATTACGTCTCGAATGCCATCAAGTTCACCGAGCGCGGTGCCGTGACGGTGCGCGCCATGAAGCTGCATGAGAGCGAGGCGGCGGTGCTGGTCCGCTTCGAGGTCGAGGATACCGGGATCGGAATTCCACCCGAGGCGATTCCGCGCCTGTTCGCCGCCTTCGAGCAGGCGGACAAGTCGATGACGCGGCGCTATGGCGGGACCGGGCTTGGCCTTGCCATCACGCGGCGCCTGGCCCGGCTGATGGGTGGCGAAGTCGGCGTCGACAGCACGCCGGGAGTCGGCAGCGTGTTCTGGTTTACTGCTCGACTGCGGCGGTCGATCATCCCCGGCTTGGCGCTGCGGACCGATACCACGGACAACGCCGGTGTCGGGGCCGAGCTCGAACGCCGCTTCGGCGGCTCGCGCATCCTCGTGGTCGACGATGAGCCGCTGAATCGCGAGGTCGTGGCACAGCTGCTCGAAGCCGTCGGCTTGCTTGTCGCGGAGGCCGGCAATGGCATCGAGGCGGTGGCCATGGCACGGTCGATCGCCTATGATGCGATTTTCATGGACATGCAGATGCCCGAACTCAACGGTCTCGACGCTACGCGCCGCATTCGTGCCCTGGCCGGTTATGCCGAGGTGCCGATCATCGCCCTGACCGCAAATGCCTTCGACGAAGATCTCGCGCTGTGTCTTGCCGTCGGCATGAACGAGCGCCTGGTCAAGCCCTTCGAAACGGAGCGGCTTTACGGCATCCTGCTTTGCTGGCTGGATCGCGGAGCAGCGGCGGCGTGAGCACCGATTCCGCCCGGCGCTTGCTGGCGCTGGTGGAAACGCTGGTCGGCGAATTGCGGCCCGCGGCGCCGGTCAAGGCCGCGCTGGACAGCCGGCTCGATCGCGACCTCGGCCTCGACAGTCTGGCGCTGGTCGAATTGCTTGCCCGCATCGAGGCGGCGTTCGGTGTGCGACTGGACGAGCAGGTCCTCGGCAGTGCCGAGACGCCGCGCGATCTGCTGGCGGCGCTGGCGGCGGGCGGTATCCCGATCGACGCCAAGCCGCACGTGGCTGCGGCGGTGGCCGCGACGGTTGTCGTCGAGGGGCTTCCGGCTACGGCAAATACCCTGGTCGATGTCCTGCAATGGCACGCCGCACGTCATCCGGAGCGCACCCATGTCGTGTTCCGGGAGGGTGGGCAAGACGGTGCGCTGCTCAGCTACGGCGAACTGCTGGCCGGCGCGCGCGAGGTCGCCACGGGGCTGCGACGCCGCGGTATCCGGCCGACCGAGCGCGTCGCGCTGATGCTGCCGAGCGGGCTCGATTTCTTCCTTGCCTTCTATGGCGTGCTGCTGGCGGGCGCTGTCCCGGTGCCTATCTACCCGCCAACCCGGCCGGCCCAGGTCGAGGACCACCTGCGCCGCCAGGCGGTGATCCTGAACAATTGCGAGGCGGTGATGCTGCTCGGTTTCGACGCGGCGCGGATGGCGGCGCACATGCTTTCCGGCCTGGTGACAAGCCTGCGCGGCATCGAAACCGTCGCCGCGCTGCGAGCGGGGGGCGGCGCGGGCGAGGACTACGCGGGCTGGCCCGAGGAGGTCGCCTTCCTGCAATACACCTCGGGCTCGACTGGCGATCCCAAGGGGGTGACGCTGGACCACGGCAATCTGCTGGCCAATATCCGTGCCTGGGGTGAAGCCGTAGGCCTGGGGCCCGCCGATGTCGTGGTGAGCTGGCTGCCGCTATACCACGACATGGGGCTGATCGGCGCCTGGCTGGGCAGCCTCTACCACGCCTGCCCGCTGGTGCTGATGTCGCCGCTGGACTTCCTGGCGCGGCCCGAGCGCTGGCTGTGGGCGATCCACGCCCATCGCGGCACGGTGACCGCGGCGCCGAACTTTGCCTTCGAGCTCTGTCTGCGCCATGCCGATCCGCAGCGCTTGCAGGGGCTGGATCTCTCTTCGTGGCGTTATGCGGCGAACGGCGCCGAGCCGGTGGCTGCCGAGACCTTGGCCCGCTTCGCCGCCGCCTTCCGGCCCTATGGCTTTCATGCCAGCGCGCTGGCGCCGGTGTACGGCCTCGCCGAATGCTCGGTGGGGCTCGCCGTCTCGCCGCCGGGACGCGGCCCGGTGATAGTTCGGGTACAGCGGGCGGCGCTGGCCGAGGGCCAGGCCGTTGCCGCCGCCGCCGACGATGCGGAGGCAGTGCGGCTGGTGGCCTGCGGTCTGCCGCTGCCCGGTCATCGCTTGCGCATCGTCGGCTTCGAGGGCGAGGAACTGCCGCCACGTCGCATTGGGCGCATCGAGTTTTGCGGTCCGTCGGCGACGCGCGGCTACTGGAACAACACAGAGGCGAGCGCCAGATTGATCCGGGATGGCTGGCTGGATTCGGGCGATCTCGGCTATCTCGCCGATGGCGATGTGGTGATCACCGGTCGCGCCAAGGACATGATCATCCGCGGCGGCCGCAATCTCTACCCCTACGAGCTTGAAGAGTCTGTCGGTGCGCTGCCGGGGGTGAGGCGCGGTTGCGTGGCGGTGTTCGGCGTTCCCGTGGCGGAGCAGGGGACCGAGAAGCTGGTCGTCGTCGCCGAGACACGGGAATCCGCTGCCGAGGTACGGCGGGCCATCGTGACCCGGATCAACGAACTTGGCATCGACTTGCTGGGCGCGCCGCCCGACGACGTGGTGCTGGCGCCGCCGCACGCGGTGCTGAAGACATCGAGCGGCAAGATTCGCCGCGCCGCGACCCGCGAACTTTATCTCGGCGCCGGCTTCGCCCACGGCGAGCGCAGGCTGTGGGCGCAGGTCCTGCGTTTGGCCGTCGCCGGGCTGGCGCAGACGGGCGCCAGAAGGGGCCGCGCGCTGGTGCGCATCGCCTACGGGGGCTGGGCCTGGATGGCAGGCGCCGTCTGCCTGGCGCCGACTCTTGCGGTGCTGTTGCTGCCCGGCCCGGATCTGCGCTGGCGCGCTGTCCGCGCCGTGTTGCGCCTTGCCTTCGCCTTGTGCGGCCTGACGCCGCGCGTGCGCGGCCAACTTGCCAGCGGCCCGGCGGTGCTGGTCGCCAACCACGCCAGCTACATCGATGCGCTGCTGCTGGCCGCGGTGCTACCCGAGCCCGTCGCCTTTGTCGCCAAGCGGGAACTCGCCGGGCATCCCGTGCTCGGACCTCTGCTGCGCCGAATGGGGGTGCATTTCGTCGAACGTGCCGATCCCCGCCAGGGCGCAGAGGATGCGCGGCGCCTGGGCGGGCTTGCCGACGGACCGCGATTGCTGTTCTTTGCGGAGGGTACTTTCGGCCCAGCAGCAGGGCTGCGCGCCTTCCGCCTCGGCGCCTTCCAGGTGGCGGCGGGGCGCGGCATCCCGGTGCTGCCCCTGACGCTCACGGGTACGCGCGAACTGTTGCGCGACGGTCGCTGGTGGCCGCGACGGATACGGCCGGGCGTCGACTTCGGGGCGCCGCTTGTTCCACATGGCGCCGACTGGACAGCAGTGCTGGCCTTGCGCGATGCGACGCGAGCTGCAATTCTCGCCAATTGCGGCGAGCCGGACGCGCTGGCGCGATCCGCCTGAATCAGCGGCAGGCGGCGGCGACGCGGCGCAGCTTTTCGAGCACGGTCTGCGCCTCTTCCATGCTGTTGACCTGGATCCTGCTTTCGTGGCCGGCGCCGAAAGCGCCTCCGCCATAGACGATGCGCACTTCCCTGGCTGTCGCCTCGACGAACTGCACGATCCCGAGGTTGACCCAGCGCCGCTTGCCAGTGTCATCGGCGGGAACTTCGTAGAGGCAGAAGGCCGTCGAGCCGGGAATGACTGGCTGCGCCATGCATGGCGCGAGAGGCGCGAGGCAGGCAGCGAGGGCCAGAAAACGAAGGGCGGGGCGGGGCGGCATGGGGCGAAAAGTGTAGCACCGAAGCCGGGGCGCATTGCTGCGGTGCGTCCTTGCGCAATCCGTCACGGCACAGCATAATCGGCCGCACAACGATACGCGTCACGGATTGGCGCCACCACCCCGCAGCGATTCAATTGAAAAGAGCTTGATGGCGGAAGACTGCATTCTGGAAACGACCGGACTGGTCAAGGAGTTTCGCGGCTTTGTCGCCGTCAATGATGTGAACCTCCGGATAAGGCGAGGTCATATCCATGCGCTGATCGGCCCCAACGGCGCTGGCAAGACCTCCTGCTTCAACCTGCTGACCAAGTTCCTCGAACCGACGCGCGGCACCATCCATTTCAATGGCATCGACATCACGGGCGAAACGCCGGAACACATCGCCCGCCGCGGCATGGTGCGCTCCTTCCAGATTTCGGCGGTGTTTCCCCATCTCACGGTGCTGGAAAATGTGCGCGTGGCCTTGCAGCGCAAGCTCGGCACCAGCTTCCACTTCTGGAAGTCCGAGCGCAGCCTGAATTCCCTCAATGAGCGCTGCATGGAATTGCTGGCTGCCGTCGGCCTCGAAGAGTACGCCGGCATGGTTACCGTGGAAATGCCCTACGGGCGCAAGCGCGCCCTGGAAATCGCCACCACCCTGGCGCTCGACCCCGAACTGATGCTGCTCGACGAACCGACCCAGGGCATGGGCCATGAAGACGTCGACCGCGTGATGCAACTGATCAAGAAGGTTTCCGCCAACCGCAGCATCCTGATGGTCGAGCACAACATGAAAGTGGTGGCCGGCACATCCTGATGGTCGAGCACAACATGAAAGTGGTGGCCGGCATTTCCGACACCATCACCGTGCTGGCGCGCGGTTCGGTGCTGGCCGAGGGGCCCTATGCGGAAGTCGCCGCCGATCCGGCCGTGATCGAAGCCTACATGGGCACCGAGGTCACCGAACTGGCCTCATCGGCGGGGGTATTGGCATGAAAACCAGACTCTTCCGACGCAGAGAACGCAGAGGCGCAGAGTTCGCGGAGAAATGCCATCAGACAGGAATCCTCTGCGTCCTCCGCGCCTCTGCGAACTCTGCGGTGAAGGCGGTTGGCTTTTATGTCGGTCGCGGGTGGGGCACCGTGCGGTGGGGCCAGTGAGATGAGTGCCACCGAGTATCTCAGGGTCTCCGACCTGCACGCCTTCTATGGCGAGTCGCACGTGCTGCATGGCATGGATTTCACGGTGCGGCGCGGCGAATGCATCTCGCTGCTGGGGCGCAACGGGGCGGGGCGCACCACGACGCTGCGCGCCATCCTCGGCCTGACCGGGCGGCGCACCGGCTCGATCATGCTCAACGGTCGCGAAGTCATCAACATGGCGACCCACCGCATTGCCCAGCTGGGTGTCGGCTATTGTCCCGAGGAGCGCGGCATCTATGCCAGCCTCTCGTGCGAGGAGAACCTCCTCTTGCCGCCGCAAGTCGGCAGCGGCGGCCTGAGCCTCGACGAGATCTACGACATGTTCCCCAATCTCAGGGAGCGCCGCAACAGCCAGGGCACCCGTTTGTCCGGCGGCGAGCAGCAGATGCTGGCGATGGCGCGCGTGCTGCGCACCGGCGCGCGCCTGTTGCTGCTCGACGAGATTTCCGAAGGCCTGGCGCCGGTCATCGTGCAGAAGCTGGGCGAGGTGATCCGCAAGCTCAAGGAGCGCGACTACACCATCGTGCTGGTGGAACAGAATTTTCGCTTCGCGGCGCCGCTGGCCGACCGCATGTTCATCGTCGAGCACGGCCAGGTAATGGCCGAGATTGCGCAAGGCGAGATGGCCGAAAAGCAAGGCCTGTTGCAGGAGTACCTCGGGGTCTGATGTTTGCCCCGCCATTTTTCATTCGAGGAGGCACCATGATGAAACGCAAACTGTTGGCCCTGGCCATTTCCGCATCGCTTCTGCCGGCCGCCGGTTCGGCGCTGGCGCAGGCCGGCAAGATTTCCGGCGACGTGGTCAAGATCGGCGTCCTGACCGACATGTCGGGGGTGTATTCGGCCCTGGGCGGCAAGGGCTCGGTGCTCGGAGCCGAGATGGCGATCGAGGATTTCAAGGCGCAGTTCAAGCCCAAGTTCAAGATCGAACTGGTCTCCGCCGACCACCAGAACAAGGCCGACGTCGGCTCCAACAAGGTGCGCGAGTGGTACGACACGCAGGGCGTGGACATGGTCACCGACGTGCTGAACTCCGGCGTCGCCATTGCCGTGGCCAAGGTCACCACCGAAAAGAACAAGATCATGCTCAATACCGGCGCCGCATCGACGCGCCTGACCAACGAGGATTGCGCGCCGACCAACGTGGTGCATTACACCTATGACACCTATGCGCTGGCCAACGGTCCGGGCAAGGCGGTGACCAAGCAGGGCAAGGACTCCTGGTTCTTCCTCACCGCCGACTATGCCTTCGGCCATTCGCTGGAAAAGGACACTGCGGAGGCGGTCAAGGCCAATGGCGGCAAGGTGCTCGGCGCCGTCCGCCATCCGCTGAACGCTTCGGATTTCTCCTCCTTCCTGTTGCAGGCCCAGGCCTCGAAGGCCAAGGTGGTCGGCCTCGCCAATGCCGGTGGCGATACCATCAATTCGATCAAGGCGGCCAACGAGTTCGGCCTGACCAAGAACCAGACCGTGGTCGGCCTGCTGACCACCATTGTCGACATTCACGCGCTGGGCCTGCCGACCACGCAGGGCATGATGTTCACCGAGGGCTTCTACTGGAACCTGAACAAGGAAACGCGCGAATTCAGCCGCCGCTTCTTCAGCAAGCACAAGGGCATGCCCAACATGCTGCCGGCCGGGACCTATTCGGCCGTACTGCATTACCTGAAGGCGGTACAGGCAGCGGGTACCGACGACACGGCGACCGTGATGAAGCAGATGAAGGCGACGCCGATCAACGACGCCTTCGCCAAGGGCGGCAGGATCCGCGACGACGGCCGCATGATCCATGACATGTACCTGGTGGAGGTGAAGAAGCAGAGCGAGTCGAAGGAGCCCTGGGACTACTACAACGTGAAACAGGTGATCCCCGCCGAGGAAGCCTTCCAGCCGATGGCGCTGTCGCGTTGCGCGGCGGTCAAGAAGTAATCCCGGCGGGATGATGTCCGCATGACCGAGATCTTCGGCGTACCCATACAGGCGCTGTTCGGCCAGCTCATGCTCGGGCTGGTCAACGGCTCCTTCTATGCCATGCTGAGCCTGGGGCTGGCCGTGATCTTCGGCATGCTGAACATCATCAACTTCGCGCATGGCGCCCTCTACATGGCGGGCGCCATGTTCGCCTGGATGGGGATGGAGTACCTCGGCATCGGCTACTGGTGGATGCTGCTGCTGGCGCCGATCGGCGTCGGCCTGGTCGGCATCGTCATCGAACGCCTGATGCTGCAATGGCTGTACAAGCTCGACCACCTCTACGGCCTGCTGCTGACCTTCGGCCTGGCGCTGATCATCGAGGGCTTCTTCCGTGACCTGTATGGCGTCGCCGGCCAGCCTTACTCGATTCCCGAGGAGTTCGCCGGCGCCTTCAACCTCGGCTTCATGTTCCTGCCCAAGTATCGCGCCTGGGTGGTGGTGGCTTCGCTGACGGTCTGCCTGCTGACCTGGTACCTGATCGAGCGCACGCGCCTGGGCGCCTACCTGCGCGCCGCCACCGAAAACCCCAAACTGACGCAGGCCTTCGGCATCAACGTGCCGCTGATGGTGATGCTGACCTACGGCTTCGGCGTCGGCCTGGCCGGCTTTGCCGGCGTGCTGGCCGCCCCGGCGTCCCAGGTCGGACCGCTGATGGGTTCCAACCTGATCATCGTCGTCTTCGCCGTGGTGGTGATCGGCGGCATGGGGTCGATCCTCGGTTCGGTGGTCACCGGCCTTGGCCTGGGCATCATCGAGGGCATGACCAAGGTGTTCTGGCCCGAGGCCAGCGCCACGGTGGTGTTCATGATCATGGCCGTGGTGTTGATGATCCGTCCGGCGGGCCTGTTCGGGAGGGAGAAATGAGTCGGCGCGTCGGCATCGCCTACCTGATCGGGCTCGGCCTGCTGCTGCTGGCGCCGATGTTCGTCTACCCGATCCTGGTGATGAAGGTGCTGTGCTTCGCACTGTTTGCCTGCGCCTTCAACCTGCTGCTGGGTTACACGGGGCTGCTGTCCTTCGGCCACGCGGTGTTCCTCGGCAGCGCCGCCTATGTCACCGGCCATGCGCTGAAGGTCTGGCAATTGCCGACGCTGCTCGGCTTGCTGGCCGGTACCGGCGGGCGCTGGCGCAGATGGTGTTCTTCTTCTTCCTCCAGGCGCCCTTCACCGGCGGCGAGGACGGCCTGCAGGGCGTGCCGCGCGGCAGCCTGTTCGGCCTTGATCTCGCCGACGACATCAATCTTTACTACCTGGTGCTGGCGATCTTTGCCGGTGCCTTCTGGCTGATCCAGCGCACCATCCATTCGCCTTTCGGGCAGATCCTCAAGGCGATACGCGAAAACGAGCCGCGGGCGATCTCGCTGGGCTACGACGTGGCCAAATACAAGCTGCTGGCCTTCGTGCTTTCCGCTGGCCTCGCAGGACTGGCGGGTGCCACCAAGACCCTGGTGTTCAAGTTCGCCACCTTGACCGATGCCCACTGGCATACCTCGGGCGAGGTGGTGCTGATGACGCTCCTGGGCGGCATGGGCACGGTGTTCGGCCCCGTGGTCGGCGCCACGGTCATCGTCACGCTGCAAAACGAACTGGCCGACAAGGTCGGCTCGCTGGTGACGGTGATCATGGGCACGATCTTCGTCGTCTGCGTGCTGGCCTTCCGTCGCGGCATCGTCGGCGAATCGGTGGCGCTGTACCGGCGGGTGGTCGGGCAGAAGGGCTGAAGGCCGGTTCGTACTACCGCAAGTCCAGCAGTTGGGCACCTGGATCAACGCGGACGGTGATTTCCAGGGTGCTCGCCACTGGTGTATTGCCTATCGACGCCGGTGAAAGGCGAGCCTCGCGGAAGCGCTCGATCAGTCCGTCGAGCAGTTCCTTCGGTACTGGATCGGAACGCACCACGGTGACGCGTTCGACATGGCCGAGGGATGTCACATGGAGGCGCAGCGAAACGGCGCCGGGCATCGTCGCCGGAATGGTTTCCAGGATCGACAGGTCGGGATCGGCCAGGAAGCGCGCCGAACGCTTCGGTTCATCCGCGCTTTCCCTGGAACCCGGTGCGACGTCGGGAGCCTGGATTACGCGAGGTTCCGACGCCTTCATCGGGCGGGCGCGGGATGGTGGGTCCGCCTGTGCCAGCTTGACGGTCAGCGGTGGCGGGCTCGTATCAGAGACCGCCTCGTAGCCAAGGGGAGACGAAAGTATCAGGGCCAGCCCGAAATGGATCATCGCGGAGGCGAGAAAAGCGGCGGGCAGGCTGAACCCCGAGGAAGCCGGAAGCGCATCCGCCCCCAAGCTGTTCGCGGCGAAATGCGACACGGAGTCATTGGCGGCCTCGGGGAGGTGGTCGACGATCCGTTTCAGGGGGCGCGAAGGAACCGGCATTCCCGATGTCATGGCAGTCGACGTCCATTGACTATCAATCGGCGCCGTAGGACCAGTAGAGCTTGGTTCTCGTGCCGGTCAGGTTCAGCGTCACCCTGCCGCCTCCAATCGACGACGCCGAGGTGAGCGTGGCACTGCCGGTACCGATCGCGAAGCGGTAGGGGGTTCCTCCGATGGTGACCACGCCGCTGGTAACGGTTGGCGGCAGCCCGCCGCCGACAAATTTGGTCGCATAGTCGGTGGCGGTGAGGGTCGCTTGACCAGAACCGTTCACCGATCCGTCGCGATTGAATGCGGGCAAGCCGGTGAATGGATCGACCGCATAGCCAAGTGCTTCGCCAAGGTTGGAACAGATGCCGGCACTTGGATTCGGCAGGACCGGAGAGTTGGTACCGAAGAATACTGTTCCCGCCACCACTCGCGCCGCGTTTACCGTCTTTTCTTCAGTAAGGTTACTGGCGGTGTCGCCGTCGGGGTCGTTCCGCAACAGGATCTGCCAGCCGCGAGCAGTGCCGGAAAGGCTGAAAGCCGTGAGAGCAGCCGGGTCCTGATTTACCCATGTCAGATCGTTGAGCCGAATCGGATCGCCGTTCACCGTCGATTCGGTGGCTCCCGACTGCACGGCATCGATGAGACCGAAGAAGCGATCATTGACCTTGTAGTCGTTGTCATCATCGGCGCTGCTGTAAGGTGGGTAGTAGGTGTCGCCATAGAACGGTCCCGGCGAACTCTGGCAGGTGAGCCTTCTGGAATGCCCGGTGGTCTCGAAATTGGGCAGGGGCTTCTCGCGATTGCCGCTGCCGAGCAATACCAGTGCCTTGGACGTACCGGAGTAGGTGAAGGGCAGAACCTCGGGCTGGAACATGAACTTGCGGGCGTTGGCGCCGCCATTGTTGTCGACGTCACCCAGTTTGGCGATGTGATATCGCTTCCAATAGGCGCTGTCGGCAACGTTGGTCACGGTCTGTACCGTGTCGAAGCGGAACAGGTTGGCATTCGTGTCGGCGGCGTAGATGCGGTCCGCGTAGCCATCGTTGTTCATGTCGAGTACGTTGACGTCGGCGGTAAAGCTGTAGCCGGTGACGCCGGAGGTCGGCTGCAGGAACTGGATCAGTTGCCCGGATTCGGCGTCGACCACGAAAACACCGCGTCCCTTGGTTGGTGTGACCTGAGTGCCGACCGGTTTGTCCTCCTGAGCATCGTCATAGCCGGCGCCGAAAATCACGACCAGCGGATCGGTGATCGGTACCCATCCGCCCGAACGCGTGAAAGTACCCTTCAGTTTGCTGATCTTTGGTTCCGACCATGTTTGCGCCAGTTCGGAAAACCCGGTCATGGTATTGGTTACCCGCCACATGAACTTGGGAGTATTGGGCACGCTGACGTCGATGGCATAGATGGAACGCCCACCGCGTCGCATGCCGGCAAAAATCCAGGATTTTTCCGGACGCTTGTAGCAAGTGCCGGCTGCGTAGCAGCCCGAGGTCGGTTCGGTTGTCGAGGTGCTGGCGGGGTTGGTGGTGTAGTACACCGTGTTGGTGCTTTGGTAGGCAGCCGTGACTCCGTCCCAAAAGTAGGTACGCGCTGTGGGAGAGGGCGAAACCGAGCACAGCGAGTTGGGGAAGCGGATCAGTGGGCTGTCGGTATAGAGCCGGGACAGTTTGCTGTAGGTGACGAATTCCTCCGGTATGAAAGCCCATTTTTCCTCGCCATCCACGCTCGACAAGCCTCCATGCACGCCGCGCAGGAAACCGTCGTTCGATCCGTAAAAGGCGTAAATGCCTATCGATCCTCCATAGTTGACCACCGCCGGGCGGCCGTGCAGCACGTCGCCATGGATACTGGCACGGACGTCCGTCAGCGAACTGTTGAGGTTTTCGTCCTCCCAGAGATCCTTGCCGCGGGTCCAGTTGATCAGGTTGGTCGTGGTGGGGCCGCCGGTCGAGCCGGCGGCGATCGCCGAGATGGTACCGGTCGCCGGCGTGGCCGGGGAGAGGGTCACGTTGTCGCTGAAAGTGAAAGACTTGGCGGCACCGTTATCGACAGCGTCAAGCACGTGGTTGCCGTTGTAGCCGGTGATTCCGGAGATGGTCACCGTCATTCCGGCAGACAGTGCGCTGCCGCCGACGAGGTTGTTGGTGGTGCGCGAGCCGGTGACCGTCGTGCTTCCCGTGGTGCGCACCAAGGTGAAGGTGTCGGAGGCCCCCGGGGTTGACGCCGTGGCTCCGGTGCAGGGGCTGCATCCGGAGTAGGTCACATAGGTGAAGGTCATAACGGTGTTGCCGGCGTTGGAGGCGAGCTGCCAGGTGCCGTTGTATTTGGATTCGGTCGCGCTGCTGATGATCACCGAGGCGCCGGCGGTAAGATTCTTGAGCGAGTTCGGGTAGTTGCCGCCGGCGGTCTTGGTCACGGTGAATCGGTTGTTGGTGGCGTCAAAGGCGCCCGTCAGCCCGGTTTCGATCCAGGTGCCTGAACTCACTCCGGCCTTGAGATCGGTTGCTCCAGCGGGGGCGGTTGGCGTCGTGGTGGTAAACGTCACCGTGCTGGTGCCGCTACCCGAGGCCAGGGCCATGCCGGCGACATCGAGGTAGGACTTGTTGGTTCCCGTCACATTGACCGGATCGCTCGGTATCGCGGAAGTCGACATGGTCGCGGTGACGGTCTTGCCGGGCTTGCAGGCGCCGCTGGTGCAATCGCCGGCGGTGGCAGACGACAGCACGATCGACGATACCGTCGTCGTATTCGACGCTAGCGCTACCGTGCCGCTACCGGATGTTGCCGGCGTTTCGGTAACCGTGTACGTAAATTGGGTTGACGAGAGCTTGGTTACCGTAAATGAGCCGCCGGTAGGGCTGTTGTACTCGCTCTGGTTGGCCCCGCTGATCGCCACGGCATCGCCCGTGTTGAAGCTGTGCGAGGCGGCCGTTGCTGTCACGGTATTGCCACTGCGGGCCAAGGTAACGCTGATGGCCGAGGTGCTGGGTGCCGCCAGGGCGGTGGTGACCGCCGAATTGTTTACAGTAAAGTGGTGCGTGCTCAGGGTGAGGTTGGTGGTGTCCTGGGTCGTGTCGGTTCGCGTCGCGTTGAGGCAGGCGCTGAGGCAGGTATAGATGTTGCGGCCGTCGGTCTGGTTGGTGGCGGGCGTAGCACCCCAGACATTGCGCAGGCGGAAGGCCGCGGCGCCCCTTTCCACGCTTGGTCCGTCTGGCAGGTCGCTGCTTCCGGCGGGATCTTCCGGACGGAAGGACCAGAAGGTAGATGCCGCGGTCCAGTAGCTCTTGGCTGAAAGGTCGATGAATCCGGTGTTGCCGTCCTCGTCGATGGCCCGGTAACCATTCTTGTCGCCCATGTAGAGGCTAAGCGGAATCTTGCCAGTGGCATCGGATCCGCAATCGGGCGCCGGAACATCATCGCCGATCCGTTCGTCGGTGCTTGTCGTCCCTCCCGATACCGACGCCGTGCCATTGAGAACTCCGGTGAAGGTGGAAGTGCGGCCCGAAGAATCGGTTACCGAACCCGTGACATTGCCGGATCCGCGATCCGCCATCGGGCTATCCGTGGTGCCCGCGGAAGTGCCGAAGGTAGCGGCAAGCGTCGCGCTCGCCGTGCCACTAATGGATCCGCTTACGGTACCGGTTACCGATGATGTGGTACCAGCCTGGTTGGTAATGTTGCCGGTGAAGCTACCTGTTACGGTGCCGGTTGCGTTTCCTGTCAATGTGGCTGGAATCATGCCGTTGACCAGGGCGCGGGTGGTGTCGATCTTTGCCTTTCCGTTACGGTCTGCATCGCAGTAGCGACCGAACTTGTATTCCTTGAGGTTGCCTAGCCAGCGGGGACGCGCGCCGCCATCGGGACGGAAGACGCCGATATAGACCTGATTCTCGAATGTGCCTTGCGTGTTCACCGAAATTGGCAGCGTGGCCGACGCAAACACACTGTTGACGGCCTGAATTTCGGAAAAGATCCTCGCCAGCGCGTTCTTGATCTCGGACTTGCTGGTGGACTTGTAATAGTGGCCACCGCCAACGTTGGCCATGCTCTTCAGGAGCGTGGCTTGATCGGAATCGCAGGCATCCTTGCAGACGTCGATGGTGAAGGTGGCGATCCGGTTCACCAGCTTTGCCTTCGGGGTAGTGGTACTTTTGGGATCGTCCACGGTCGACTTGACGCCATAGGTGTACATGAAGCGTGCCCATTCGTCGGCCAGGCGCGCGCTACCGCCTGGCACCGCGGTGGTGATGCTGGTTATGGTTGAAGAACTGGTAATGCCGGCAAGGGTGGCGGCGTCGGAAAGGTCGGTTGTCGCGCCGGACTGGTTGGGATAGCCATTGCCGATGAAGATGATGTAGTTCTTGGCGCAGCCATCGGCAGCCGAGCCGGGCTTGTTGTAGGTGGTCGCCGCCTGTGCGATGGCGGCGGTGGAACCGAGCAGGGAATTGCCCGACAGGGAGCCAGCCGGCATCTTGCTCGTATTGACAGTGCTGCCTTGGAAATCCCGCAGATCGGCCTGGCTGCCGCTGGGAAGGTCGGTGGTACCGAAGCGGGCGAAGCCATTGAAATAGCGGAAGGCAGCATTCATCATGCTGTCATAGACGATGGAGGCCGAGTTTACCTTGTCGTCGTTGTCGCCGTCGTTGCCGAAGTTGGCCTTCATGGTATTCAGCATGTTCTGGAAGGCCGTCTTGTTGGTGCTGTCCATCGCGCGCACCGCGAAGCGAACATAGCCGCCGTTCGATCCTGCCGCCATCAACAGGCCGACGTTGACGCTGTCACCCAGGGTGCCGATAACTTCAGCCATTGCCTCCAACTCCGCTTCGCCCTGTTTGCCGGAAGGCCAACCCTGATTTGCCGCCGCCCAGTTGGTGGAGTTGTCGAGCACGATCAGCACATTGGGGTTGGAACCGGTGGCCGAGGCGCCACCGGTATACAGGTCTATGTCGTCTGCGCGAAGCTGGGTGGAGAGCAGGGCGGCGGCACTGAGCGTGACGCAGAGCAGTTTCTTGGGAATAAGCTTCATGTCATGTCTCCTGCCGCAAGCTGCGGCATTTCAGGAACTGGAGCAGCGGTAACTCGCGTCGTTGGAATAGGCTGAGGTGGCGCCGTTGTCCATGCGTATTCCGGTTCCCTGACTGATCGATACATTGGCGCCGAACCAGCCTGAACTCGACGTGGCCTGAATTTGCCAGACGGTATCCGCGCAGGCCGAAAAGGGGTTGGTCGAGGTGTCGAGGCACTTGGCGTCATCGGGTCGGGAGACGTCGAGTGAAATGTTCTGCACTGGCACGGTGCGAACAATGCAAGGCCGGGCGACCACCACGGAGTAGCTCTTGCCACCTTCGCTGACCGTCAGGGTCTGCGCGGTGCCTGCGATGTTGTCGGTAAAGTTGGTCGATAAAATCAGGTCGACCGTCCGCTGTGCGGCTGACATGGCTTCGGTGCGCGTTTGCGCATTGGCAACGCTGCGCAGATTGACTGTGGAAAGTCGGATCGCCGAGACGGCAATCAAGGTCAGAACCATCAGCATGATCAGGCTCAGGATCAGCACGATGCCACGCTGCCGGCTACGGAAGCTGGTCATGGTGCCTCCCTGCGGCCGGCCAGGTTGACCAGCTTTATGGTCGAAGACATCAGTTTGCGATAAAAGGAATCACCCGCGGCCGCGATCGATCGGGTGCCGAGGACGAACGACTTGGTATCGGTGTAGCCGTTGGTCTTTTTGGAATCGCGCGTGACCATGAACAGTTTGATGGCCATGACATCTTCCCAGCGGTTCTCGCTGGCTGTATCGAGCCGCATGCCCGTCACCGCCGTGCCGGTGGTTCCCGTCTGGCGCGGGTCTTCATTGGATATTACCCATGCATCGATCGAGCCGTTGTCGTCGGTATCGATGCCATACTCAAGATGCATGTTGTCGACGCCCGGGGCGATGGTGCGCAGGTTCATCGCCATGGTCGTTCCACCACTTGTGGGGATGCCGAGTTCGAGCATTTTCAATGTCGGGACGCCGTCACCCGTCGTGGACGTGTCGTTGTCGAGGTTGTTGGTACAGTCGTCGCAACGCGACACGTAGTAAATCCGCGTCAGCAGCTTGCGTAGCGGGGCATTGGCGCCAGGTGTGGTCGGCGTGCAGCCCAGCGAATGCAGGTTGTAGTCGGTACTGGTGGTGGTCGATTTGCTGATGAACGGCGGTGGTTGCGCCGGAAGCGCGTCGACGGCACCATCCGGGCAGGTGGACACTTGAAAGTAAGGTTCGCCTGCAACGTAACCGGTGCCGCCGACGGTAACCGTGGAGGTGCTGGCACGACGAATGACGAAGACATCGGTGCCGGTCTTGTAGTTGTCGAGGCAGGCCGTTAACGCAGCCGGCAGGGTGCCGGTGCCATGGGCCTCGTAGCCGAAGATGGCAAATGGAACCTGGATCGGATTGGTGGAAGAATCCCAGCCCGGCAGGTTGCCGCTGGCTGTGGAACAGGGATCCGCATACTTCCAGTCGGTTGGCGTTGCGCCATTGACGAGCGTGGAGCCCGACAACGAGGGCGCCAAGGTTCCGTAATACCCGGCAAGGCGGATATCTTCCGCCAGTGTGTCCAGCGAATAGCGTGCGGTTTCAATTTTCTGGCCTTCGAGGTCGATTTTCTCGCGGGCGGAGATCGATTGGCTGAATACCGAGGAGAGGGCTGCCAGCAAGGTCATGGCAATGGCCATGGCGACCAGCAGTTCCATCAGGCTGAAACCTCGGGATACGATGATATTTGGCCGTGCGTCGCTCATTTTGGGTCAGGTTCCGTCCAGGTCGGCGACGCGGATGACGCGGCTGACGCCGCTGCGTCGGCTGGTGATCGCGGTCGAACCGCAACTGTTGTCGCTCGGCACTACGCCGATATCGCGGCCTTGCCAGACCACGTCGATCTGGAAAATGCCGGTCGTGCCGGTATTGAAAACACAGGCACGAGCGCTCGTCATGCCGCCGACCTTGGAGGTACCCAGTGCCTCGCCTATGCCTTTCAGGGCCAGGTCCCATTCGCACAGGTCGCGCGCCGCGTTCGACGCCTTGGCCGCGCAGCAACTCGCCTGCAAGGCCTGTGTGTTGTTTGTCACCGTGATGCAGTCGTTGCTGTAGCTGGCGCCGAACTCCGTCTTGACGTTCCCTGCGCTTTGCTGGTTGTAACCCGTTGCGGCGGATGTGCTGGTCTTTACCTCCGCCAGGTTGGAGTTCATGCGGTCGGCCATGTCGTTGGCCAGCATCATCGCCTGTGCACGGGAGAAGGAGTCGGCCTCGGCATTCAGGGCCCTGGCCTGCAATCCCGCCAGCCCCAGAAGACCGACGGCCAGTATCGCCATGGTCAGAATGACTTCGAGCAGGGAAAAGCCCCTCTGGCCGCTGCGCACAGGGCGGAAAATCATGAGCATGTCGTTGTCCCTGCGGCCATCACGCGTACCCTGGCGTTGCCGTTGGTGTCGAAGGTGACGCAGCGCGGAGTCGCGGCTCCATCGTCATCGGTCACCAGCAGGGTTATCGCCACGCCACCGGAAAGGCGACCAGTGCGCGTGAAAATGATCGGTGCCGCGGTACCCTGGTAGGCATAGGTGACGCCCGCGGTAGGCTTGATTACCTGCATGACGCCGTCGCCCGGAGCGCTGGTGCTGCATGTCGTGGAACTGGTAAAGACGATGCACCATCCGTTGCTGAAGTTGTTGGAAGGGGCAACGATCGAAATCGAGGACGACGAGGCGCCACTCCATTTGATGGCTTCGCTGCGTGCCAGCATCGCCGTGGTGACCAGGTCGAAAGTGGCCGATTTCATTTTTTGTGAGTTCAGCAGGCTTTTGACGCTCGGGAAGCCGATGGCCATCAAGGTTCCCGCGATGGCGATCGTGACCATCAGTTCGACCAGGGTGAACCCGTGGGCCCGGCGGCGCCTGGCTACCATTCGTTGAGCGGAAGCTTGAGGCCGAACTGGTTGATTGACAGTTGGGTCGTGGCGCCAGCCGCCGGGTACCCGGCCTGGATGGTTCCCGCCTTGCCGCTGGCCGTGAGGGTGAAAGTCGGCAAACCCTGCAACGCGGTGACGGTCGATCCGGAATTTGTTCCCGTCGTCAGAGTGATGTCAAACACGGCACTGACTTCGCTCGGAACCGTGTAGTTCAATTGCGCCAGACTGCCGTAGGCACCGGTAGTCATCACAAACTGCTCCTGGCGACTGGAAACTTCGAGCATTACCGCTTTTACCGCCGACTTGTTGGCCCGAATCATGTAATCCTTGTAGCCGGGGAGGGCAATACTCAAAAGGATGCCCAACACCAGCATGGCGATAAGGAGTTCAACCAAGGTGAAGCCACGGGTGGGGGGGCCACGTTTGGCTGCCTGCGGTCTGGCTTGATAGGTCACAATTCGACGCCTGTGATTTATTTGGTTGTAGTAGACAAACTACATTCTGGCGACTGTTTTTCGTTTTTACCATCAGGTAAACCTGAGGCTGATACGCCCACGTAGCCGATATGTTTCGTGCAAATCCGGGGCGGGATCGAACTTCGGCAGCAATGGGATTAAACGCGCCGAGAATGGGGTATTCGTATCGCAGGTAGCGTAAATACTATAACGACGTCAAATAACAACTCTTGTATTCGCTCGGATTGACGATTACAAGAAGACATGTTGGACGGCATGATTTGCCGAAAATGGGGGCATGGGAATAATGACTACACTTTGCCGCGAACGGCTGCGGGCGGTCACGGGCTGTCTGTGGCTGGCCGTGGCTGTCGTTTGCACACCGGCCACCGCCGGCGAGGTGCCGCAGATTGAAGACCTGCTGGAAATGACGGTCAGCAGCGCCGCGCGACGTCCCCAGTCCCCCGCGGAGGCGCCGTCCATGGTCAGCGTCATTACGGCGGCGGAGATTCGCAGTTTTGGCTGGCGCAATCTCGGTGAAGCCTTGTCCTCCCTCAGCGGGGTGCATGTTTCTTACGACCGCAGTTACAGTTACATGGGGATTCGGGGGTTTGGGCGTCCCGGAGACTTCACCAGCCGGGTTCTCCTGATGATTGACGGCCATCCGATCAATGACGGCATTTACGATCAGGCCTCCGTCGGATCGGAGTTTCCGCTCGACATGAGCCTGGTTGATCGGATCGAGTATGTGCCGGGCGCCGGATCGGTGATGTACGGTGGTAACGCGATTCTTGCCGTGGTCAACCTGGTTACCCGAACCGGTGCCGGTGTCGGGCGCAGCTTGAGCGTGGATCTCGCTACGGGCGGCGGCGTTGGGGCAATCGCGACAGCCGGGTGGCGTGACGCGTCGGGGAACGACGGCGTAGTGTCTGTCGCGCGCGAACGCAGTCGCGGTCGCGACCTGTATTTCGAGAGCTATCAATCCGGCGCGGCCAACGCCTGGAGCCGCGGCCTCGACCATGAAGCCAACGACAGCCTGTTCGCCCAGTTTCGTCGTGGCGGCTTTGCCGCCGCACTGATCCTGCACGAGCGACAAAAGGGGCTGCCTGGAGGTCCCTTTGGCATCGACCTCAATCATCCGGGCAGCCAGGTGCGTGATCGGCGCATGCAGGGCAACCTGCGCTACGAACATCAGATTGACCCGATGACGAGCTTGAACCTTGGCGCCTATGCAATGGACATTCGTTACGATGGCCACTGGTTCTACAGCGGAGTCGATCAACCCGATGGCATGGAGGCGCGCAGCCTGGGCGGGGAGGCCAGCCTGACCAGCCGAGCCTGGGCCGGACATACCTGGTTGGCCGGGGTTTCGCTGAGGCGCGATGGCACGCGCCGGCAGTTCAACGCTTCGCTCGACAGCAATTCGCCAAGGAGCGCCGTCGGCGTTTTCGTCCAGGATGACATGGCGTTCGGAGAAAGTTTCACCTTGTCCGCCGGACTGCGTTTCGATCAGGTCAGTGGCGGCCACCGGCATTCAAGTCCGCGCTTTGCGCTCATATATCGCCCCGGGCCGCGAACCGTGATCAAGGCGATTGCCGGCTCCGCGTTTCGGCCACCGAATGCCTATGAAACCGATTACGCGTTCACCGGGACCAACATCGCCAATCCCGACCTTCGCTCGGAACGAAGCCGCACTGGCGAACTCGGGCTCTTGCACGAGTTGGGCAATACGGCCGATGTGGGCGGCTCGTTGTATCGAACCCGGTTGGAAGACCTGATCACCATCGAACGCAATCCCGGAACGAATCTGCAACAACATCACAACGTAGGGCGCGTCGTGGCGCGTGGCCTGGAAGTGTATGGGCGCGGTCGGATCGGGGCGGCGACATTGCGTGGCAGCCTTGCCTGGCAATCGGTTCGACACGAAAGCGGGGCCGAGTTGGCCAATACACCGCGTCAGCTGGCGAAGCTGCTGGTCGACCTGCCGCTGCATGACGGCCTGCGACTTGGGTTCGAAACCCGTTACACCGGCGCCAGAACAGCGGATTCAGGACAAATAAGTCGCGGCGGGTCCGAGGTCGGAGGAAATTCAGTTTCCCATCTCACGCTGGGCGGAATGTTCAGTCGCGAATTCGAGTGGCAGTTGAAGATCAGCAATCTGTTCGACAGAAATTATGGGAATGTGGTTGGCACCGAGTTCAGCAATAACTTCCCCGGTGTTCAGCAGTCGCCAATGCCTTTGGTGATCCAGGACGGACGCACGCTGTCGGCGCAGCTGCGCTGGAGTTTCTGATCGGTGGCCAAGGCATGGGCTGGTTGAGGCGATTTCTCGCGATCGTGGCGGCCTGCGCCATGGGCGACCTTGCATTCGCCGGCGAGCCCTTGGCCGAGGAGCGCCTGAAGGCGGGGTTCATCAGCAACTTCATCCAATTTACGCGCTGGCCCGGCAACCCGGCCAGCATTACCCTCTGTGGCCTCGAAAGCCATCTTGAAGGGGATCCCTTGTCGCACCTGGGGGCAATGGATCGCCGCGCTCCGGTGCTGGTCGTGCGCCGCCTCAAGTCGTTGGGCGAGCTCCATGCCTGCCGGGCATTCTTCCTCGATACGGCCAATGCAGCCAGGTTGCCGGCGGTGCTGGATGCGAGCGCGAAGCAGCCCTTGTTGATCATTACCGAGTTCGACGGAGGCGCACCCCTGGGCGCGGCCTTGAGCCTGGTGGCGACCGGTGGCGGCCGGTTCGGATTCGACGTGAACCTCACGGCGGCCAGGGCGGCCGGACTGGATATCAATGCCAGGTTGTTGCAACTGGCGCGAAGGGTGTACTGATGCTCAGCCGACGCCATACCCTGCTGACCCGCCTGCTCAGGGCCTACAAACTGCTGTTGGGCAGCCTGTTGCTGCTGATCTGGATTGGCAGCCTGGTGTATTTCTTTCAATGGGAGCGGGGTGAGATGCGCCAGTCCTCGCTGGCCATGGTGAACGTCGTGGCCACGCAGAGTTCCGCCGCATTGATGTTCGGGGATATCCAGGTCCTGCGCGAGAACCTTGCCTCGATCAAGGATCTGGAGGGCTTGCGCTGGGGGGTGATCGTGCCGACGGCCGTCGATCTGCCGCTGCCCGTGGTCCGCTACCTGGCTGCACCCGACGATCCGGGGCGCCTGCTTGCACGCATGGGTGCGGAGCAGGTGCAAATGGGTTTTCGCGAAATGCTGATCCGGGCCCCGATTACTCACTTGGGATCGGTGCGTGGACAGGTCGTGATCCTGGTGGACTTGGGCGAGGAAATCGAAAGATTGTTCCGGGTGGCAATTTCAACGCTGATCCTGCTCGGCATCGGTTTTTACCTTGGATTGGCCTTGTTCAGTCGCATTGTGCGTTCGATTGTCGCGCCGCTCGACGAGCTGGTCGGGATAGCCACGGGCGTGGCAAACCAGGCCCGTGCCGAGGCGGTACTGGAGAACCTTCCGCGTCCGGTGGCGGAGTTCGGCGACGAAGTCGGAAAACTGGCGGAAGCCTTCAACCTGATGCTCGATTCGATTATCCGCCGCGACCAGCAGATGCATACCCAGGCGCTGCGCCTGGAACAGCTGGTGGAAGACTTGCGTTCCCTGTCGGCGCGCATGCGCGCCGTGCGCGAGGAGGAGCGAACCCGCATATCGCATGAAATCCATGATGAACTCGGACAGCGTTTGACCAGCCTGAAATTCGAAGTCGCACGCTTGGCTCCGGGCGATAGCGGCCGGCCGGTCGCCGGCCAGATCGACGAATTGATAAGGGTGGTGCGCGTGATTTCCTGGGAACTGCGTCCGAGCGTGCTGGATTCGCTTGGCCTGGTGGCGGCCATCGAATGGCAGGCGCAGGATTTCGCGCGACGCATGAATATTCGTTGCAGCGTCGATCTTCCCGAAGGCGAGCTGGATGTTCCGGCGGAAATGGCCACCGACCTGTTCCGCATCTTCCAGGAGCTGCTGACGAATATTTCGCGCCACGCCGAGGCGCGGCGGGTAGACGTAATACTTGAGGCAACCGATACCGCCATTCATCTGGAAGTGAAGGACGATGGCCGAGGCATTGAGTTGCGCGATCAGGCGAGGCCTTCGCTTGGGCTACTTGGAATGCGCGAGCGACTGGAGCGTTGGGGAGGTATCATCGACATTGGCCCCGCCAATCCCGACGCGGAAGCCTCGGGTACCCGAACTGCCATTGTCATTCCGCTGGCGCGTGCCAAGCCAGTTGAGATCCAGGAGCCGACACGATGAAAATAATGCTGGTCGACGACCACCCGGTGGTGCGTCAGGGAATTCGTTTGATGCTCGCGGCGGATCCCTCGCTCGACGTCTGTCTTGAGGCGACCAACGCCGCCTCGGCGATTGATATCCTGAGGCGTCCGAATGCCGAGATCGACTTGTTGATCCTGGATCTGAACCTGCCGGACCAGAATGGCTTTGTCGTATTGCAGGAGTCGGTGCGACATCGGCCGTCGCTGATGGTCCTGATCATGAGCATCCAGCCGGAGGAACACATGGCGGTGCGGGCGCTAAAACTTGGCGCCAGCGGCTACCTGAGCAAGGAGGCAGCACCGGACGAGCTGCTGAAGGCAATCGCCACGCTGCAACGGGGGCGCAAGTACATCAGCCCGGCGCTTGCCGAGTGGCTGGCCCTCGATGTCAGCGGTCACCGGGAAGGCTTGCCGCATGAGCGGCTTTCGGAACGCGAATACCAGGTGTTTTGCCTGCTGTCGGCAGGCAAGGCGATTTCGGAAATTGCGGAATCGATGTCGCGCAGCCCGACCACCATCAGCACGTATCGCAGTCGCATCCTGCGCAAGATGGGCATTGCGACAAATGCCGGTCTGACCCAGTATGCCTTGCAGCATGCGCTGATTCGTTGAAAGGATTTGGCTCCCGCGCCCGAAAGTCGGCGCTGGTACCACGGCGACAGGGAACTGCCCGGACCGGAATCAGGCGTCCTTGCGCTTCAGGAATGCCGCAAGCATCGCTACGCTCATGGCGGTGAAAGCCGCCAGCGACCATTCCGCGATCGACAGGCCGAGAAAGCGCCAACCGGCTTCCGAGCACAGGCCGGAGGCCTCGAACAGCAGCGGCCATTGGCTGCCGGCCCAATTCACGAAATGCTCCCACCAGGGCTGGTCGGCCGTACAACTGACACCTTTGGCAAAGCGTTGCAGCCAGGTCTGGTAGGCGGCTATGCCGGCGCCGATGAGTGCGGTGGCCAGCATCGGCAGTGCGGCGAGGCGTTTTGCCGTTGCCGTGCGTGCCAGGCTCAAGGCCAGGCTGGCTTCCAGCGCCAGCAACAGGTAAAGCATGCGTTGCAGGATGCACAGCGGACAGGCGGCGAGGTTCATGGTCTGCGCCAGAACCACGCCACCGGCGACCAGGCCGAACGCCGTCAGGCCGGTGGCGCCGATTAGTCCGCGTGTGGAGAAAAGAAAGCTAGGGGAAGGCAAGTCTCACTTGCCCTTGCGTTCCTGGCGCGCCTTGGCGATGACGGCGTCGGTGATGCGCAGCAAGTCTTCGTAGCTGCTGGCGGCTTCGTTGTTGATCAGGTATTTGCCGTCGACCGCGAGCGAGGGTACGCCGCCGATCCTGGCGGCCGTGGCGTCCTGGTCGGCGCGCTGCACCTTGCTCTGCATCGAGAAACCATTGAAGGCGTCGGCAAAGCGCTTGGCATCGGTGCCCTTGCTGCCCACCCAGGCGAAGACGGCGTCGTCGGTCTTGAACGCCACGCGCTGCTCGTGGATGGCGATGAATACGGCGGTATCCAGCTTGGCCAGATCGCCGGTGGCTTCGAGCGAATAGAAGATCTTCGACAGACGTGCCCATTCGGCGCGACCGAAGCTCACCGGAACCCGGCGAAAGCTGACGTCCTTGGGCAGCTTGGCCGCCCATTGGCCGATGATGGGATGGAAATCGCTGCAATGGGGGCAACCGTAGGAGAAGAATTCGACGACCTCGATCTTGTCCTTGGGGCTCGCCAGCGGCGGGTTGATCGGCTTGAATTCGCGTCCGGCCTGCGGGTCGGCCGCAAAGGTGGAACCCGCAATGCCGAAGGAAGTAATGACGGTGGCGAAAAGCAGGGCAAGCAGTCGTTTCATGAGGTTCTCCGTGGAAAGAAGCTTTGAGCGGAATTTTAAGGCAGCGTTCCCCATACAATGCCCGGCAACTGAAATTTTTGCGACGGAGACATTTCATATGGACCGTTTGGCGGCAATGCAGGTGTTCGTGCGGGTGGCCGAGGCAGGCAGCTTTACCGCCGTGGCCGATCAGATGAATGTCGCGCGATCCGCGGTGACACGCCAGATTGCCGCACTCGAATCCCATCTTGGCGTCAAGCTGATGGCGCGCAGCACGCGGCGCCTGTCGCTGACCTCCGCCGGCGCAACCTATCTGGAACAGTGTCGCGAAATCCTCGATCGCGTCGACGCGGCGGAAGGTGATCTGGCTGGCGAAGGGCAGACCTTGCGCGGCGTGATCCGTACCACCGTGCCGCTGAGTTTTGGCCTGCTGCACCTGACACCCCTGATCCTGGATTTTTCACAGCTTCATCCGGACATCCATATCGATGTCGATTTCAACGACAGGCGGGTGAACCTGATCGAGGAGGGCATGGATCTCGCCTTGCGCATCACCGATCGGCTGCCCGATACCACCGTGGCGAGGCGGTTGACCGCCTGTCGTTTCGTCGTGGTTGCGTCGCCGGCTTACCTGCGCCGGCATGGCGAACCGGCCCATCCCGACGAACTGGCGCGGCACGCCTGCCTGGCGTATTCGCTGGCCTCGCGCAGTAGCTGGCATTTCATCATCGATGGCCAGCCGCGCGCGGTCGAGATTGGCGGACCGCTGACCGCCAATAATGGCAATGTCCTGCTGGAAGCGGCGTTGCGCGACATGGGCATTGCCTACCAACCAACCTTCATGGTTGCCGATGCCCTGCGACAGGGCAGTCTGGTGCCCATCCTCAAGGCCTATGGCACTCCGCGTCTCGACATGTGCGCGGTATTCCCGGGGCATCGCTTCGTGCCGCGGCGGGTGCGTGCCTTCGTCGATTTTCTGTCCACCCGCCTTGGCCCCGAGCCCTATTGGGATCGGGGCCTGGGCCTGGAGTAGCGTGCCATGGAGATGCCGGGCAACCGTTTCAAGCAGGGGCTGCGCGAAGGTCGCTGGCAGGTCGGACTGTTTCTCGGCCTCACCAGTCCGATCAGCATGGAGATTCTGGCCGGTGCCGGTTTCGACTGGCTGCTGATCGATGCCGAGCACGCGCCCAATGATCCGGCCAGCGTGCTGGCCCAGTTACAGGCCGCGGCGGCCTACCCGGTGCCGGTGGGGGTGCGGCCGACCAGTCACGACCCGAACCTGATCAAGCAATACCTGGATGTCGGTGCGCAGACCATACTGGCGCCCATGGTCGATGACGCGGCCCAGGCCGCCGCGCTGGTGCGGGCGGTACGCTATCCGCCGGCAGGCATTCGCGGCGTGGCGGCATCGATCACGCGCGCCTCGCGCTGGAACGGCATCAAGGATTACCTTGCCCATGCCGATGCCGAGACTTGCCTGGTGGTGCAGGTCGAGACCCGACGCGGGTTGGAAAATCTCGATCAGATCCTGGCGGTGGAGGGCGTTGATGGCGTCTTCATCGGCCCCGCCGACCTTGCCGCTTCCCTCGGTCACCTGGGCGAATCCAGCCATCCCGAGGTGCGCGCCGCAATCGAGGATGCCTTGCGCCGGATCGCGGTGGCAGGCAAGGCGGCGGGAATTTTCGTCACCGATCCCGCATTGGCGGAAAAATATCGTCAGTTGGGCGCCAGCTTCGTCGCCATCGGCGGCGATACCTCCCTGCTGCGCAATGCGGCGCTGAAACTGGTTGCCGCTTTCCGCGATAATGCAGCCCCTTTCCCGCCATCAAGGTCGAGCCAGTCATGACGAACCCCGAACTCCTGCGCGATGCCTGCCTGATCGGCGGCGAATGGGTCAAGGCCGGCAGTTCCACGCTGGCAGTACGCAATCCCGCCAGTGGCGAACTGCTTGGATGCGTGCCGAACTTTGGTGCCGCGGAGACGCGACGCGCCATCGAGGCGGCGCAGTCCGCCTTCATCCCCTGGCGCAACAAGACCGCCGCCGAGCGAGCCAGGATCCTCAAGCGCTGGTTCGAACTGATGATGGAAAACCAGGAGGATCTGGCGCGGCTGATGACGGCCGAGCAGGGCAAGCCGCTGGCCGAGGCACGCGGCGAGATCGCCTATGCGGCGTCCTTCATCGAATGGTTCGCCGAGGAGGCGCGGCGAGTCTATGGCGAGGTCATTCCATCGCCGCTGCCGGATCGGCGCCTGGTGGTGATCAAGCAGCCGGTGGGCGTGTGTGCCGCGATTACGCCGTGGAACTTTCCCGCCGCTATGATCACGCGCAAGGCCGCGCCGGCGCTGGCGGCGGGCTGCACCATGGTGGTCAAGCCGGCCGAGCAAACGCCGCTGTCGGCCCTGGCACTGGCCTGGCTGGGGCAGCAGGCGGGCATTCCGCCCGGCGTGCTCAACATCGTCACCGGCGATCCGGCGCCGATCGGAGCGGAACTTACCTCGCATCCCAAGGTGCTCAAGCTGTCCTTCACCGGCTCCACCGAGATCGGCCGGCTGCTGATGGCGCAGTGCGCGCCGACGATCAAGAAAATGTCCCTCGAACTCGGCGGCAATGCGCCCTTCATCGTGTTCGAGGACGCCGATCTCGATGCCGCCGTTGCCGGCGCCATGGTTTCCAAGTATCGCAATGCCGGTCAGACTTGCGTCTGTGCCAATCGCTTCCTGGTGCAGGAAAGCGTGCAGCAGGTGTTCGCCGAAAAGCTTGCCGCCGCCGTCGCCGCGCTCAAGGTTGGCGCCGGTACCGACGAGGGTGTGACCCAGGGGCCGTTGATCGATGCGCCGGCCCTGGCCAAGGTCGAGGAACTGCTGGCCGATGCTGTTGCCGGCGGCGCCCGCGTGGTCTGCGGCGGCAAGCGCCATGCGCGCGGTGGCACCTTCTTCGAGCCTACCGTATTGACCGGCGCCACCAGTGCGATGCGCATCGCGCGCGAGGAAATCTTCGGCCCCGTGGCGCCGATCTATGGCTTCCGGGACGAGGCGGAAGCCGTGCGCATGGCCAACGACACCGAGTTCGGCCTCGCCGCCTATTTCTACAGCCGCGACATCGCACGCGTCTGGCGCGTGGCGGAGGCGCTGGATTACGGCATGGTCGGGGTCAATTCGGGAATGATCTCGAATGAAGTGGCGCCCTTCGGCGGCGTCAAGCAGTCGGGGCTTGGACGCGAGGGCTCGCGTCACGGCATCGAGGAATACCTGGAAATGAAGTACCTGGCGATGGCCGGGCTGTAAGCATCAGCGCACAACGCGGACCGTATCGACATGCCGACTATGGAAGTCCTGCTTGCCTTTCTTGCCGCCTCGGCGTTGATCACCATCGCGCCGGGCCCGGACAACCTGATGGTGCTTTCGGTTGGCATCAGCCGTGGCCAGCGTGCCGGTATCGGTTTCGGTCTCGGTTGCGCGCTGGGATGCTTTGTGCATACCTTGTGGGCCGCGCTGGGCATCGGCGCGGTGGTGGTGGCCTCGGAACACACCTTCACCGTGCTCAAGATGGCCGGCGCGGCGTACCTGGTCTATATCGGCGTCATGTCCTGGCGCTTTGCCGGACAGGCGACCCTGGTCAAGCTCGATGACGGCGCCGTCGAGCCGATCAGCGCCCACCTGCGCCGCGGCTTCATCGCCAATGTCATCAACCCGAAGGTGGCGCTGTTCTTCATCGCCTTCCTGCCGCAGTTCGTCGATCCGGCGCGGGGTGCGGTTTGGTTGCAAATGGTGCTGCTCGGCGCCCTTTTTGCCGCGCAGACAGTGCTGATCTTCGGCAGCCTGGGCTGGTTTGCCGGCGGCATCGGCAAGCGCCTGCAACGCCAGCCGGCGCTGGCGATCTGGCTGGACCGCTGCGCCGGCGCGATTTTTTTTGCGCTGGCCCTGCATCTCACCAACGCGACGCGCTGAACGCCGGCGCGGGTCCAAACTTTCCATCGCCTTCTCAAAACTGGGAATTCCAGGCGGGAAACCTTCCTTGCTAGCGACACGCGCCATCCCATAAAATCACGCGGTGTTCGGTGATCCGGCGCGAAAGGGAGAACAAGAATGGTGAAAAACCAGTGGGCTCGACAACTCGCCGGCATGCTCTGCCTGGCGTTCATGCTTTGTGCATCGCAGGTGTTCGCCGGCGAGCAGGCCGAGCGCGCCATAGCGGCGACAAATGCCATGATCGCCTCGGGCGAGGTGCGGCGCGACGCGGTGATCAAGGTGGCATTCAAGTCGGGCAACATCGCGGCGCTGCTGGGACCCGCCCTGGAGTTGCAACAGGAATGGGAGCAGCGCACCGGCGTCATGATCAACGCGCGCGTGATTCCGCAACAACCTGCGCTGCTCAACCTGAAGGCGAATCCGGATATCGATCTGACGGTTGCGCGCACCAACGAATTTCCGGATTTACTGGACCAGGGCCTGGTCGAGGACTTGCTGCCGATGGCGAAGCAATTCGGTTTCAGCATCGATGGCAAACCGCCGACGGGTTACATCCGGCCGCGGCTGCAAGGCTATCTCGGCGAACGGCTGGTGGCGGTTCCCGCCGACGGCGACGTGATGCTGCTGTATTTGCGGCGCGACCTGCTCGAAAGCCCGGTGGAGAAGGCTGCCTTTCGCAAGGCCTTCGGGCGTGAGCTGGAGGTGCCCAGGACCTGGCAGGAGTACGATCGACTGGTCGGCTTTTTCCATCGTCCGCAGCAAGGCCTGCATGGCGTTGCCGAGCAGCGCGAACGTACCGGTGGCTGGATGTTCTGGATGCCGCGCTATTACAGCCAGGCGGAGCAGATGCCGCGCCTGTTCGACGACAAGCTCAAGGCGCAGATCGATTCACCGGCCGGCATTGCCGCTACCGAGAGCTATATCCGGGTGATTCGCCATTCGCCGGCCGACATTCTTGCCGACGGCAAGGATTACAGCTATACCATGCCGTTGTTCATGCAAGGCAAGGCGTTTGCCTCGATATTCACGGTGGCTGGGGCGAAGCTGCTGAATTCAGCCAACTCCTCGGTGCGGGGCAAATTCATGGCGGTTCCGATTCCAGGCACCATGCAGGGCAAGACCCTGGTGCGCCGCAACGTGCCGATTTACGGCAACAACCTGGTGGTATCCACTCGCGGTGCGCAACGCAAGCTGGCGTTTTTGTTCACCATGTGGCTCACGGATCCCGATATTTCGGTGAGGACCGTGGGGGTCAAGGGCGGCTTTACCGATCCTTTCCGCTGGAATCACCTGAACGATGCACGGATACGCGAGCTTTACACCGCGGATGCGCTTGCTGTTTTTGCGCGGGAATGGGAGGCGGCCGTGTCGCCGGGTACCGGCTTGCCGGGCGACGGCGACTACCTCGAAGTCCTCGACCAGAATCTCTGGCTGGCCGCTGGCGGCAGGCAGTCAGCCGCCGAGGCCATGCGCCGCACGGCGCAGGAATGGGACAAGATCACCCAGCGCAATGGCCGCGAAAAATTGTCGTCCTGGCTGAAAATATTCAACGACGGTCTGACTGTCTCCGAAGCAGGTTCGAAGGCGACCAGGTAGTGAAACTCCCGTCCCGCTTCGGCCTCTTGCAGCAATTGCTGCTCGGCTTTGCCGGGGCGGGCCTGCTGGTGCTGACGCTGCTGTATGCCGGAAGCCGGATGCTGGAACAATCGACCGAACGCTTGGTGGATACGCTCGAACGGCATGTGCGACCCTTGGCGCGCCTGCATGGCTTGCAGGCACGGGTGGGCAACCTGCGCAACATGGAACTGGAACTCGGGCACCTGGAAGATGTGTTCGCCCTGCAATCGCAGATAACGCGCCTGCGCGGCGAGATTGCGATCCTCGATCGCGAGATCGGTGCCTTTTCGGTGGTGCTCGGCAAACAGTCGCCCAATGAGGCCCAGCGCCTGGCCGGCCACTGGCGCGAATATCGATCGCGCCTCGATCAGCAGGCGCGGCTGGCGACAGACATGGATCTTGCCGGTGTGCGCGGGATTACCTCGGGCGGTTCGCACATCCCCTATCTTTCGATTCAGGCCTTGCTTACCGAAGTGGCGGAGCAGACGGAGTCCGCCGCCGACCAGGCCTACCAGAAAGCCACCCAGGAACAGCAGGCGCAACGCCGGGATTTTCTCTGGCTGGTGCTGCTGGGTGGCATGGTGATTTTCGCCGGCCTGGCCTATTCGGGGCAGACCGTGGTGCGCCGCGTCGGCATTCTTCATGAACATGCGCGCAAGCTTGCCGCCGGGGAAGAGAGCGGCACCATCGCGATTGCGCGCCACGACGAGATCGGCGATCTGGCCGAGGCATTCGGCAGCATGCGGCAACAGGTTTTGACGCGCGAGGCGGCGCTGCGCGCCTCCCAGGTCGAGCTGGAGCAGCGCGTCGCCGAACGCACCGCCGACCTGAAGAGCGCCAATCGTCGCCTGGTCCGCTTCTCCCAGGTGGTGGAGCAGAATCCGGTTGGCATTTTGATCGCCAGGATCGGCGGCATGGTCGAGTTCGTCAATCCGGCCTTCGGTCGCATCACCGGGCGCAATCCCGACGACCTGATCGAACAGCCGCTGATCGAGGTGATGCGCACCGCCGATCCGCTCGACGCCGACAATGCCTTGAGGGTTGCCGCCGCTGGCGGCATCTGGGAGATCGAGCAGCCCAGCCGGCGCGGCGACAGCGCCTATTGGGAACGGCTGCGCCTCGGCGCGGTGCATGATGAAAAAGGGCGCCCGACCCATCTGCTGCTCTCCTGCGAAGACATCACCGAGCAACGCTCGCAGATGGAAAAAATCACCTATCAGGCCCACTATGACCTGCTCACCGGGCTGCCCAACCGGGTCCTGGCCAACGACCGCCTGATCCAGGCGGTAAGTCGCGCGCGACGCGATGGCGGCAAGGTCGCCGCGATGTATCTCGACCTCGATAACTTCAAGGAGGTCAATGACACCCTCGGGCATGCCACCGGCGACGCCCTGCTGCGCCAGGTGGCGCAACGCCTTTCTGCCGCGGTGCGCGGCGAAGACGTGGTGGCCCGCCTGGGCGGCGACGAGTTCCTGATCGTCGCGGGTGGCCTGACGCACGGCGACGAGGCCGCCGCCGTGGCGGAAAAGATGATTGCCGCGTTTGTCGCGCCGTTTGTCGTCGATGAACGCGAATTGACGACGTCGCCCAGCATCGGCATTGCGATCTATCCCGACGATGGCACCGACCCGATGGTGCTGATGCGCAATGCCGACCTGGCAATGTACGAAGCCAAGGATTCGGGCCGCAACATGTATCGCTTCTATAACCGTTCGATCCACGATCTCTCGCTGCAACGCCTGGAGATCGGCCGTTGCCTGCGCGGCGCGCTGGAGCGCCAGGAGCTGCATGTGGTCTACCATCCGCTGGTGCGCGCCGACAATGGGTGCATCGTCGGTGCCGAGGCGCTATTGCGCTGGAACAGCCCCGAGCTGGGTGAGGTTCAGCCCTCCACCTTCATTCCGGTGGCCGAGCAGAACGGACTGATCGTGGACCTCGGACGCTGGGTGCTGCGCGAGGCTTGCGCCACGCTGGCGCGCTGGCGCCTGCAACAGGAAGGCTTCGTCATGGCCGTGAACGTCTCGCCGCGCCAGTTCCGCAGCAGCGGCTTTGTCGCCATGGTGCGCGAGTGCCTGGGGGAGTTCGACGTGCCGGCCCAGCAGCTGGAAATCGAAATCACCGAGGGTTTGCTGCTGCGTAACCAGGGCGAGGTGCGCGCCATCCTCGATGAGCTGCACGGCCTCGGCGTGCGCCTGTCGATGGACGACTTCGGCACCGGCTATTCCTCGCTCAGCTATTTGCGCGAATTCCCTTTCCACACCGTGAAGATCGACCGCAGTTTCATCAACGATGTGTCGGAAGACCGCAGCGATCGCGCCCTGGTCATCGCCGCCGTGCGAATGGCCCAGGCCCTGGGCTTGCAGATCATCGCCGAAGGCGTCGAAACCGACGAGCAGTGGACTTTCCTGATGGCGCAGGATTGCGACATCCTGCAGGGTTTCCGCTTCGGCCAGCCGGTGACCGAAAGCAGCTTCGGCAAGACTTGGGTCAATGCCCGGGTGGTGCGTCCCGAGGGCGATCAGCCAGCGCGCAAAGTGCCGTTCATCCCGGTCTGAAGCCGCCGCATCGCCGTCCCGTCAGCGCCGACTTTCGGCCCGGCGAATTCAGCCGCGCGTATTCGACGATGCAGGAAACTCCGCCAGTTCGACGCGCGGGGCTGGCTGCCAGCCCTTCTTGCGATGCTCGGCAACCACGTTGGTGAATATGCCGCCGCGCACGTAGAAGCGGGCGGTGAGCCGCATGAAACGCGGTTTCACGGCCGCCACCAGGTCGTCGAGGATGCGATTCGTGACGTCCTCGTGGAAATGCCCTTCGTCGCGGAAACTCCAGATGTAGAGCTTGAGGCTCTTCAGCTCGACGCAGAGCTTGTCGGCGACGTAGTCCAGCGTCAGCGCGGCGAAATCCGGCTGCCCGGTCTTGGGGCAGAGGCAGGTGAATTCGGGGATTTCCATGTGGATCTGGTAATCCCGCTGCGGCGCCGGGTTGGCGAAGGTTTCAAGCGCCTTCGATGCGAGGTTCGCGGCCGCCGGACGGGCGCTGATTCGGCTTGGTTTTGCGTGGTTGGGCATGCGGCTGGACGGCAGGTATGAAGGGCGGGAGAGATTATAATGGCCGGCCTGCCTCGGGGCAGTCCTGCGTCCTTATTTCCGGTTCTCCCACGTGCGTCTTACCAAGCTGAAACTCTCGGGCTTCAAGTCCTTTGTCGAGCCCACCACGGTGCTGTTCCCCGGCCAACTGGCGGGGGTGGTCGGCCCCAATGGCTGCGGCAAATCCAACATCATCGATGCCGTGCGCTGGGTGCTGGGCGAGTCCAAGGCCTCGGAGCTGCGCGGCGAGTCGATCCAGGACGTGATTTTCAAGGGCTCGGGCAACCGCAAGGAAGTCAGCCGCGCCAGCGTCGAGCTGTTTTTCGACAACAGCGAAGGGCGTGCCGCCGGGCAGTGGAGCCAGTACGCCGAAATCACGGTCAAGCGCGTGCTCGACCGCGAGGGCAATTCCAGCTACTACATCAACAACCTTCACGTGCGCCGCCGCGACGTGATCGACCTGTTCCTCGGCACCGGCCTCGGCCCGCGCGCCTACGCCATCATCGGCCAGGGCATGATCTCGCGCATCGTCGAGGCCAAGCCCGAGGAGCTGCGCTTCTATCTCGAAGAAGCCGCCGGCGTCACCAAGTACAAGGAACGTCGCCGCGAAACCGAGCATCGCCTGGAGGATGCGCGGGAGAACATCGCCCGCGTCGACGACATCCGCAACGAACTCGAAAACCAGGTCGTCCATCTCCAGGCGCAGGCCACGGTGGCGCAGCAGTATCGCGGCCTGCACCAGGAAATGTCGCGCAAGCAAAGCCTGCTCTGGCTGAAGAAGCGCAACGATGCGCGCAACGACGGCCAGCGCCTGAGCCGCCAGATCGAGGAATCGGTGACCCGGGTCGAGGCCGAAACTGCGCAGTTGCGCGAAATCGAGGCCCGCGTTGAGCACGCCCGCGAGAATCACTACGCGGCATCCGATGCCCTGCACGCGGCGCAGGCCGAAAATTATGCCGCCGGCAGCGAGGTGAGCCGGCTTGAAAGCGAACTCGGTCATTTGCGCGATTCGCGCAGCCGCCTGGAGGCGCGTTTGGCGCAACTGGATACCGAACATGCGCACTGGCTGGCTCAGCAAACCACGCTGGCCGACGATGCCGCACGCTGGAACAGCTTGCTGGAAAATTCCCGCGCCCGTGTTGCCGCCGCCGCCGCAAGGCACGAAGAGGCGGCCGCGCGTTTGCCCGAATGCGAAGACGCGGTGCAAAGTGCCGGCGGTGAAGTTACCGAGGCGCGTCGCGCCCTGAGTGAAGCCGAACAGGCGCTGCGCCTGGCCGAAGCCGATCGCGGCCATGCCCAGCGCGCACTGGAAAACCTCGCCCAGCGGCGTGCCCGCCTGGAGCAGGACAAGCAGGCACTGGGCGCCCCCGATCCGGCCTTGCTGGCGGCTTCACGGGAAGCCGAGGCGCGTGGCGAAGAGGCGCTGGAGGTTGCGCAGGATAGGCTCACCACGCTCCAATCCGCGGTACCCACGGCCGAAGCAGCCCTGCGTGCCGCGCGCGAAGCGCTACAGGCGGCGCATCGCGGTCTCACCGAAACCCGCGCCCGCCACGACGCCCTGGTGCAGCTGCAATCCAAGGTGGCCAGGGGCGGCGAGATCGGTGACTGGCTGAAGGCGCGCGGGCTTGCCGATGCCAAACCGCTGTGGCAACAGATCCAGGTCGACAGCGGTTGGGAAACTGCTGTCGAGGCGGTGCTGCGCGAACGCTTCTCGGCGCTGGCGGCCGATGCCGATGTGCTGCGTGCGGCGCTGGTCTCGCCGCCTCCGGCAATTCTGACGCTGGCCATGAATGCGCCGGCGCTTTCCACTTCCACTGTTGCCGACAGCCTGCGCTCGAAGGTGCGCTGCGACGATCCGCGCTGGTCCGGCGTGCTCGACGAGTGGCTGGCGGACGTTGCTGTGGCCGAGGACATTGCGGCCAGCGTGCCGCTGGCGGCGGGGCGCCGTGTTTCGCGTGCCGGTCATTTGCTGACGCCGGCGGGGCTGACGCTCTACGTTCCGGATGCGCGCACCCATGGCGTCATCGAGCGCCAGCGCGAGATCGACGAACTGGCGGTGCAACTTGATATCCGTGCCGCGGCCGAAGACGAGGCACGCCGGAAGCAGCAGTCGGTCGAGCAGGAACTGGCCGATCTCCAGGCGCAGTTGACGGCGGCCCGCCGCAGCGCGCAGGAAGCCCAGCAGGCGCTGCATGCCGCCCAGGTCGAGGCGCTGAAACTGGCCCAGGCCCAGGCCCGCTTCGAAGAGCGCAGCGCGCAGATCGACCGCGATCTGGCCGAGTTGCTGCGCCAGGTGGAGGCGGAAAGCACCCGCATCGAACGCGCCGAGGGCGACGGTGAGATGCAACGCGAACGCCTGGCCACGGTGCGCGAGCGCGTTGAACGGGCGATCGATCAGCATCGGCAGCGGGACATGGCGCTGCGCGACGCGCGCGCCGTGGAAACCCAGCTCGGGCGCGAAGTGCAGGAAGCCGGTTTCTCCGAGCGCGAGTGTCTGTCCAAGCTGGACGACAACCATCGTGCCGGCGCCACCGCCGGCAGCCAGTTGCAGCGCATCGAAGCCGAGACGGCTGCCGCTCGCGCCGAAGTGTCCGGCATCAGCGACACCGTGTTGCTGGAACAGCTGCATGCCGCGCTGGATGCGCGCCAGGTCAAGGAGTCGGTGCTGGCGGAACGGCGCAATGTGCTCGAAACCATGGCCGCCGACCTGCGTGGACTCGACGAGCAACGCCTGCGCCTGGAGCAGGGCTTGAGCCCCTTGCGCGACCGGATCAACGATCTGCGTCTCAAGGCGCAGGCGGCACAACTGAGCGAAGAGCAGTTCCGCGAGCGCCTGGCGGAAGTGCGCATCATCAGCGAGGAAGACGAGGCGCCGTTCCAGGCCGAGCTTTCCGCGGGCGGCGCCGAGCGCCTCAAGGACAGCGTCTTGCAGGGCGACATCGCGCGCCTGACGGCGGAAATCGAAGCCCTGGGCCCGGTCAATCTGGCGGCACTGGAAGAACTGGCGACGGCGACCGAACGCAAGGGCTTCCTCGATGCGCAGTCGACCGACCTGGCGGAAGCCATCGGTACCCTGGAAGATGCCATCCGTCGCATCGACCGCGAAACGCGCGAACAGTTGCAGGAGACCTATGACACCGTCAATCGCCATTTTGGCAGCCTGTTCCCGCAGCTGTTCGGCGGCGGCGAGGCGCGCCTGATCCTGACCGGCGAGGAGATCCTGGATTCCGGCATCCAGATCATGGCCCAGCCGCCGGGCAAGAAAAATTCGACCATCCACCTGTTGTCTGGCGGCGAAAAGGCGCTGACCGCGATTGCCCTGGTGTTCGCCATCTTCAACCTCAACCCGGCGCCCTTCTGCATGCTCGACGAGGTCGATGCCCCGCTCGACGATTCAAATACGGTGCGTTTCTGCGAGATGGTCAAGCGCATGTCGACGCAGACCCAGTTCGTATTCATTTCGCACAACAAGATCGCCATGGAAATGGCGCAACAGCTGATCGGCGTCACCATGCAGGAGCAGGGCGTGTCGCGCGTGGTGGAAGTCGATATCGAGGAGGCGCTGCGCCTCGCCGACGAACAGAAGGTGGCTTGAACATGGCATTGAGCGAACTTCACCTTGCCCTGATCGGTGCCGGCACCGCCGGCGTGCTGATGGTCTGGGGCTACAACGTCTGGCAGGATCGCAAGCACCGCCAGACGGCGGAACGCATTTTCAATGGCGGCAAGCCCGATGCGCTGGCTGGCGGCGAGCCCGCCCAGGGTATCGGCGATGAGCGTGTCGAACCGACCTTCGAGTCCTTGCCGGAGAGCCAGGCACCGCGCAATGACGAGGCGGCGCCCGATGCCGTGGGTGACACGGTTGGTCCCGAGGCGAGCACCGAGCTTGGTGCCGAAGTCGCGTCGGCTTCCGCCATTCCGGCCGACGACACCGACCCCATTGTCGATTGCGCGCTGCGCTTCAGTGCCGCAACCCCAATAGCGGCACCGATTCTTTACAGCGTCCAGCGCAGCTGGAGCGGCGATATTTCCAAGCCGATCAGTTGGTTTGCGCGCTGCGGCGATGCCGGTGCCTGGCAAACCATGAACGTGGACAGCACGGGCAGCCATCGCGAATGGTGTGCTGCCTTGCAACTGGTTGATCGGCGTGGTGCGGTGAGCGATGGCGAACTCACACGGTTTTTGGAAGGCGTGGCCGCGCTGGCGCAGCAGACCGGCGCCACGTTGGAAGCGGTTCGCGATGCCGAAGAACTGGCGGCACACGCGCAGGCGCTCGACCAGTTCTGCGCCGGTGTGGATATCCAGTTTGTGTTGCACGTGGTGGATGCCACCGGCGGAAGCTTCCCCGGCACCAAGCTGCGTGGCCTGGCCGAGGCAGCCGGCATGGTGCTCGAAGATGATGGCCTGTTCCATGCCCGTGACGAGGCCGGTGGCGAAGCTTTCAGCCTGGGCAACCTTGGCCCCGAGAACTTCACCGCCGAGAGCCTGCGCAGCCTGAACACGCCTGGCGTCACTTTCAGCATCGACGTGCCGCGCGTTGGCGACGGCAAGGCGGCCTTCGAGCGCATGCTGGGCGCCGCGCGCCAGCTTGCCGGCGCCCTCGGCGGCGTGCTGGTCGATGCCCAGCGCGCGCCCCTGGCCGAGGCCATGATCGCGGCGATACGCGCCAAGATCGTCGAGTTGCAACAGCGCATGCGCGACGGCGGCATCGATCCGGGCAGCCGGCGGGCATTGCGACTCTTCTCCTGATGCAACTGGCGGACGCGGCGGCGCGGGCGGAAGTTCTGCGCCGCGAGATCGAGCGGCACAACCACGCCTACTATGTGCTCGACCGGCCGACGCTTCCCGATGCCGAGTACGACCGCCTGTTCCGCGAACTCCAGGCGATCGAGGTCGCGCACCCGCAACTGCTGACCGCCGACTCGCCAACGCAACGCGTCGGCGGCAAGCCCCTCGACGGATTTTCCCCGGTACGACATGCCGTGCCGATGCTCTCGATCCGCACTGAAACCGATACCGAAGCCTCCGGTGCGCTGGCCTTCGATGCCCGCATCCGGCGCGAGCTCGGCTTTGGCGAATCCGATCCGGCCGTCGAGTATGCGGCCGAGCTCAAGTTCGATGGCCTGGCGATCAACCTGCGTTACGAGCAAGGCCTGCTGGTGCAGGCGGCCACACGCGGCGACGGCGAAACCGGCGAGGAGGTGACGCAGAACATTCGCACCGTACGCCAGATTCCGCTGCGCCTGAGCGGCAAAGTACCTGAACTGCTCGAAGTGCGCGGCGAGGCCTACATGAGCCGTGCCGATTTCGAGCGCTACAACGAAAGGCAACGCGCCCAGGGCAAGCCGGCCCTGGTCAATCCGCGCAATGGTGCCGCCGGCAGCGTGCGCCAGCTCGATCCCGCCTTGTGTGCCGCCCGACCGCTGTCCTTCTATGCCTATGGGTTGGGTGACATCGCCGGCTGGGACCTGCCGACCAGTCATGCCGATGTGCTCGATGCCCTGGCCGCCTTTGGTCTTCCCGTTTGCGAGCATCGCGCCGTGGTTCGAGGTGGTGAAGGCCTGGTTGAATTCCATGCGCGTATCCGCGAGCTGCGCGATACGCTGCCCTTCGACATCGACGGCGTGGTGTACAAGGTGAACTCGCTGGCGCTCCAGCAGCGCCTGGGTTTCGTCACCCGCGAGCCACGCTGGGCGGTGGCGCACAAGTACCCGGCCGAAGAAATGCTGACCACGGTGGAAGCCATCGAAGTGCAGGTCGGACGCACCGGCGCGATCACGCCGGTGGCACGCCTGGCGCCGGTCTTTGTGGGCGGCGTGACGGTGACCAACGCCACCTTGCACAACGAAATCGAGGCGCGGCGCAAGGATGTGCGCGTCGGCGACACGGTGATCGTGCGCCGCGCCGGCGACGTGATTCCGGAAGTCGTGTCCGTGGTGCTGGAGCGGCGGCCGAAGCGCGATCTGCTGGGCGATGAGCCACTGCATCCGCCCTTCGAATTGCCCAGGCTCTGTCCGGTTTGCGGCTCGGCGGTCGAACGCCCCGAAGACGAGGCGATTGCCCGTTGCACTGGCGGCCTGATCTGCCCGGCGCAGCGCAAGCAAGCGCTGCTGCATTTTGCCGGCCGGCGCGCGATGGATATCGAGGGCCTCGGCGACAAGCTGGTCGAGCAACTGGTGGACAATGCCATCGTCAAGACCCCGGCCGATCTCTATAAGTTAGGCCTGCTGGCGATGGCCAGCCTGGAGCGCATGGCGGAGAAATCCGCCGCGAACTTGCTGGCGGCGATAGACAGAAGCAGGCAGACCACGCTGGCGCGCTTCATCTTCGCCCTTGGCATCCGCAATGTCGGCGAGGCGACGGCGAAGGATCTGGCGCGCTTCTTCGGCAGCCTCGACGCCTTGATGCAGGCCGGCATGGATCGTTTGCAACAGGTGCCGGATGTCGGCCCGGTGGTGGCGGCCTCGATTGCCCGCTTCTTCGCCGAGCCGCATAATGTCGAAGTCATTGAGCAGTTACGTGCCGCCGGGGTGCACTGGATCGAAGGCGAGGCGGCCGCCGTGGTCAGTTCGCCGATTTCGGGCAAGACTTTCGTCCTCACCGGCAGCTTGCCGACGCTGAGCCGGGACGAAGCCAAGGACATGATCGAGGCACTGGGCGGCAAGGTGGCCGGCTCGGTGTCGAAGAAGACGGATTACGTGGTGGCCGGCTTTGATGCCGGCACAAAGCTGGAGAAGGCGCAGGCACTTGGCCTCGCCATCCTCGACGAGATTCAGTTCAGGGAGTTGATAGGACAATGAAGAAAGTCACAAAAGCCGTTTTGGCTACGGCCGCCAATCAAAAACCGATTGGCTTAACCCCCGCTGCGCGGGCGTTAGCCTTCACCGAAGACCGCCTTGAAAAGGGATTGAAATGAAAAAAGTCACCAAGGCGGTCTTTCCGGTGGCCGGCCTCGGCACCCGCTTCCTGCCGGCGACCAAGGCCAGCCCGAAGGAAATGATGCCCATCGTGGACAAGCCGCTGATCCAGTATGCGGTGGAGGAGGCCGTGGCCGCCGGGATCACCGACATGATCTTCGTCACCGGCCGTTCCAAACGCGCCATCGAGGACCACTTCGACAAGGCCTACGAACTCGAAAGCGAACTCGAACATCGCGGCAAGGCCGAACTGCTCGAATTCGTGCGCAACATGATCCCGAAGAACATCAACTGCATCTACATCCGCCAGCCCGAGCCGCTGGGGCTGGGGCACGCCGTGCTCTGTGCCTACCCGGCAGTGGGCGATGAGCCCTTTGCCGTGATCCTGGCCGACGATCTGCTGGACAACGATCCGCCGGTAATGAAGCAGATGGTCGATGTGTATGCCAGCCATGAAAGCTCGGTGATCGGCGTGCAGCAGGTGGCGCGTGAGGAGACCAAGTCCTACGGCATTGTCGACAGCAAGGCGATTTCGGAGCGCATCGAGGAGATCCAGCGCATCGTCGAAAAGCCCAAACCCGAAGAGGCGCCATCGACCCTGGGCGTGGTCGGGCGCTATGTGCTGACGCCGCGCATCTTTCATCACCTGGCGCGCATCGGCAAGGGCTCCGGCGGCGAGATCCAGCTGACCGACGGCATCGCCGCGCTGCTGGCCGAAGAGCAGGTGCTGGCCTATCGCTACCAGGGCAAGCGCTACGACTGCGGCGCCAAGCTGGGCTATCTCGAAGCCACGGTGGCCTTCGGCCTGCGCCACCCCGAGGTGGGCACGGCCTTCGCTGCCATGCTGAAGAAGATGCCATGACACCCGCTGAAGCGCGGACCATCCTCGCCGAGGCCGACCTGCTGCATTCCGAACAGGAGTCGGCGCTGGCGGTACGGCGCGTCGCCGCCGAAATCACGGCGCGCCTGGCCGACGCCAATCCGCTGCTGCTGGCGGTGATGGGCGGTGCCGTGGTGTTCACCGGCCAGTTGCTGCCGCAGCTCGCCTTTCCCCTCGATTTCGATTACCTGCATGTCACCCGCTATGGCGATGTCACGGTGGGCGGCCGCCTGAACTGGCTGGTCGAGCCGCGCCTGCCGGTGGCCGGGCGCACGGTGCTGGTGCTGGATGACATCCTCGACGAAGGCGTGACCATGGCCGCCATCGTGCAACGCCTGCGCGAGCTGGGCGCGCACGAGGTGCTGAGCGCCGTGTTCGCGGAGAAGGATCTCGGTCGCGCCAAGCCGGTCGCCGCCGACTTCGTCGGCCTGCGTCTGCCGAATCGCTATGTCTTTGGTTATGGCATGGATGTAAAAGGGGCCTGGCGCAACCTGCCGGCGGTGTACGCCGTGAAGGGCATGTGATTCGCGGCCTGTTCTTTCCGCGCAAATTATTTTCATCGAAGACGCGCGCGGGGCTTGCTTCCGCGCCGCGATTAGTGTTTCAATGCGCCTTTCCAAACCAAAGGGGAACCTGATGAACAAGACCGAACTGATCGATGCCGTTGCCGAGCGTGCCGAACTTTCCAAAGCGGCTGTCAACAAGGCGATTGATGCGCTGACCGATGTGATCACCTCCGTTATCGCCAAGGGCAATCCGGTGGCACTGATCGGCTTCGGTACCTTCAAGTCGGTGATGCGCTCCGCCCGTACCGGCAAGAACCCGAAGACCGGTGCCCCCCTGAAGATCGCCGCCAAGGCCGTGCCGAAGTTCACCGCCGGCGCCGGCCTGAAGGCCGCCGTGGCCGGCAAGAAGCCCGCCGCCAAGAAGGCTGCTCCGGCCAAGAAGGCCGCCGCCAAGCCCGCAGCCAAGAAGCCGGCCGCGAAGAAGAAGTAAGCTTTCCGTTTCAAACAAAAAGGGCAACCCGAGGGTTGCCCTTTTTGTTTGCCCGGTTGCACTTAGTCGAGCACGTGCGATACCAGCCCATCGGCCAGCTTGGGCTCGAACCAGGTGGATTTCGGCGGCATCACCTCGTTGCTGTCGGCCACCGCCATCAGCTGCTCCATGCGCGTGGGATGCAGCGCGAAGGCCACGGCCATCTCACCGGAGTCCACGCGCTTTTCCAGTTCCGCCAGGCCGCGAATGCCGCCGACGAAATCGATGCGCTTGTCGCGGCGCAGGTCGGCGATGCCGAGCAGTGGCCCCAGCACATGGTCGGACAGCAGCGAAACATCGAGGCTATCCACCGGGTCCTGCGGCACCCGCACGGGTTTGATGGTGAGCTTGCGCCAGCGCCCGGCCAGGTACATGCCGAACTCGCCGGGGCGGGCCGGATGCACCTGGGTCGCACTGTCCTCGATCGTGAAATCCTGGGCCAGGCGATGCAGCAGCCCGGCTTCGTCGAGGCCGTGCAGGTCCTTGACCACGCGGTTGTAGTCGAGGATCTTCATCTGGTCCTGCGGATAGATCACGGCCAGGAAGCTGTCCGCCGGCTGTATGACACTTGCCTTGTGGCGGGCGGCGGCAACCCGTGACGCGGCCGCGGAACGATGGTGGCCGTCGGCGATGTAGAGCGCCTTCATGGCGTCGAAGCAGCGGGTGATGGCCTCGATTTTTGCCGGGTCGCGCAGCACCCAGATCTGGTGCCGGATGCCGTCGTCGGCCGTCACGTCGGCGGCCGGTGCGCCGCTGGCGATGCCGGCGATCAGTTCATCGGCGGTCTTCGATGAGGGATAAGCCAGCAGCACCGGGCCGGTCTGGGCGTCGAGCGCCTCGATCTGGCGCACGCGGTCATCTTCCTTGTCCGGGCGGGTGAACTCGTGCTTGCGAATGCGGTTGCTGTCGTAGTCGGCGACATTGGCGGCGACCACCAGGCCGGTTTGCACATGCGCACCCATGGTCAGGCGATAGGCGTAGTAGCAGGGAGTATCGTCGCGCACCAGGATGCCGGCATCGAGCATCTTCTTCAGGTTTTCGGCGGCCTTGGCATAGACCTCGGGCGCGTAGATGTCGATATTCACGTCGAGGTCGATTTCCGGCTTGGAGATGTGCAGGAAAGACCAGGGCTTGCCGGCGGCACGGCGGCGTGCTTCGTCGCTGGACAACACGTCATAGGGCGGTGCGGCAACTTCACCGGCACGGCCGGGGGCGGGGCGCAGGCCACGGAAGGGGCGGATCAGGCTCATTTTCGCTCTCGCATTCTCAGGTCGTCGTGCCGCGCAGGGCGGCGGCGGCTTCGCGAATCATGGTTTCGGTGGTCGCCCAATCGACGCAGGCATCGGTGACGGAACAGCCGTATTTCAGTTGCCCATGCAAGGCGGGGTCGGCGGGAATCGGCTGGTTGCCGGCCTCGATGAAGCTCTCGATCATCAGGCCGACAATGGAGCCGTGACCGCCCTTGCGCTGGTTCAGCACCTGGTTGATGCAGTCCTGCATCACCAGCGGCTGCAACTCGGGATTCTTGTAGCTGTTGGCATGCGAGCAATCGACCACCAGCTTGTTGGCCAGCTTGGCCTTCTTCAGGGCGGCTTCCGCCATGGCGACGCTGACGGTGTCGTAGTTGGGCCGGCCGCCGCCGCCGCGCAGCACCAGGTGGCCGTAGCGGTTGCCGGCGGTGCGCACCACGCAGGAGCGGCCCTGCATGTTGATGCCGAGGAAGCTGTGCGGACTGGAGGCCGAAATGATGGCATTCACGGCGGCATCGAACGAGCCGTCGGTGCCGTTCTTGAAGCCGACCGGCGTCGATAACCCGGATGACATCTCGCGGTGGGTCTGCGATTCCGAGGTGCGGGCGCCGATCGCGGTCCAGGCGATCAGGTCACCCAGGTATTGCGGCGCGATCGGGTCGAGCGCCTCGGTACCGGCAGGCAGGCCAAGCTCGTTCACCGCCAGCAGGAATTCGCGCGCCTTGTGCAGGCCTTCCTCGATATGGAAGGAGTCGTCCATGCGCGGATCGTTGATATAGCCCTTCCAGCCGGTGGAGGTGCGCGGTTTTTCGAAATACACGCGCATCACCAGCAGCAGGGTGTCGGCGACTTCGTCGGCCAGCGCCTTCAAACGGCGCGCATAGTCGATGCCGGCCACCGGATCGTGGATGGAGCAGGGGCCGACCACGATGAACAGGCGCGGATCGCTGCCGTCGAGAATCTTCTCCAGGCCGCGACGCCCGGCCAGCACGGTCTCGGCGGCAGCGTCGGACAGCGGCAGGCGGGCATGGACTTCCTCCGGCGTGGGCAGGAGGTCGAAGGCGTCAATGTTGAGGTTTTCGGTTTGTTGCATATTGTTTACCAGATGCGTTTGATGCCATAGTCGGAAAACGCCCGGTCGGAACTGACCACGGGCAACTTGCGGTTGAGGGCCTGGGTGATCAGCAGGCGATCGAAGGGATCGCGGTGATGCAAGGGCAGGGTTTCGACCGCCGCCGCATCGTCGAGCTCGATGCCGAGGAGGCGAAAGCCGTTGGCCTCGATATGGCTCGCCACATAGCGCCCGACCGGCTGCGCCAAACGGATGCTGCCCTGGCCGGACTTGATCGCCAGCTCCCAGGCGACGACCACGCTAACCAGGATTTCGTTGTCCGGATTGGCAATGCAGGATTTCGCCCTGGTCGAAAGCTTGTCGTCGCCCTCTACCCAACGCAGAAAGGCATTGGTGTCGAGCAGCGCAATCACCCGGTGTAATCCTCGAAGCCTTGTGGAATCGCCTCGAAGTTCTCGGCCATGAACAGGATTTGCCCCTTCCCGGAACCGGGCTGGCGCCGCTTGCCGGTGCGCCGGATTGGCACCAGCATCGCCAGCGGCTTGTTGTCGCGGGCAATTACGATTTCCTCGCCCATCATGGCTTTCTGCACCAGCTCCGAAAGATGGGCCTTGGCTTCGGCGATGTTGAACTGTTGCATGACCTGCTCCTTGAATGTTGGTCATTTTAGATGACCAACCGTCGCGGGTCAAGGCAAGCGAATTGGGTAGTCCGCAACAAAACGCCCCGGCCTGCGTCTTGCCGCCAGCGCCGTCCGCAAGGGTGCCGTCTTCGGCGTCGCCGAAGCCATAACTTCCCGTCAGTTTTTCAGCCGGCGGAACAATTCCTTTACCGCCGCCACCCGCTCCGGCAGCGCGGGTGTCGCCTTTTGCCAGGTCAGCCTGTCCGGGCCGGCGAACTTGAAGCTGCGGTCGGACTGGATCAGCCCGATGATGTCGGCCGGATCGATGGGTGGGTTGGGCACGAACTGCACCTGTATCGCCTGCGGCCCGGCATCCAGCCTGGCCAGTCCCAACGACCTTCCGGCCAGGCGCAGGCGGTGGGTTTCGATCAGGGCCAAGGTCTGCGCCGGCATCTCGCCGTAGCGGTCGATCAGTTCCTCCTGCATGGCGCGCAGATCATCCTCGCTGTCGCAGTTGGCGAGGCGCTTGTAGAGCGTCAGGCGTTCATGCACGTCGGGGCAGTAGTCCTTGGTCAGCAGTGCCGGCACGCGCAGGTTGATTTCCGAGGTGATCGAGAGGGGCTGGGTCAGGTCGGGGATCTTCTCGCCGGCCTTGAGCGCGCGCACCGCGGCGTTGAGCATGTTGGTGTACATGGCGAAGCCGACCTCGTGGATCTCGCCGCTCTGTGATTCGCCCAACACCTCGCCGGCGCCGCGGATTTCGAGGTCGTGCATGGCGAGGAAGAAGCCGGAACCGAGTTCCTCCATGGCCTGGATGGCCTCCAGACGCCGCTTGGCCTGCGCCGTGGGCTTGGCGTCCTCGTGGGTCAGCAGGTAGGCGTAGGCCTGGTGGTGGCTGCGGCCGACGCGGCCGCGCAACTGGTGCAACTGGGCCAGGCCGAACTTGTCGGCGCGGTTGATGACGATGGTGTTGGCGTGCGGGTTGTCGATGCCGGTCTCGATGATGGTCGAGCAGAGCAGCAGGTTGTGCTTCTGCTGGGTGAACTCGCGCATCACGCGTTCCAGCTCGCGCTCGGGCAGCTGGCCGTGGCCGACCACGATGCGCGCTTCGGGCAGCAGGGCTGCCAGCCGCTCGTTCATGTTGGCGATGGTGTCGACCTCGTTGTGCAGGAAGTACACCTGGCCGCCGCGCTTGAACTCGCGCAGGCAGGCCTCGCGCACCTGGCCGTTGGACCACTTGGAGACGAAGGTCTTGATCGCCAGGCGCTTCTGCGGCGGCGTGGCGATCACCGAAAAATCGCGCAGGCCTTCCAGCGACAGCCCCAGGGTGCGCGGGATCGGCGTCGCGGTCAGGGTCAACACGTCCACCGCGGCGCGCAGGGCCTTCAGCGCCTCCTTCTGGCGCACACCGAAGCGGTGCTCCTCGTCGATGATGACGAGGCCCAGGCGCTCGAACTTGACGTCCTGCTGCAGCAGGCGGTGGGTGCCAATCAGGATGTCGATCCTGCCTTGCGCCAGCAGCGCGACGGCCTCGTCCTGTTCCTTCGCCGATTTGAAGCGCGAGATCTCGGCCACCTTCACCGGCCAGTTGGCAAAGCGGTCGGCGAAGTTCTGGTAGTGCTGCTCGGCCAGCAGCGTGGTCGGGCAGAGGATCGCCACCTGCTTGCCGTCGGCCACGGCGACGAAGGCGGCGCGCATTGCCACCTCGGTCTTGCCGAAGCCGACGTCGCCGCAGACCAGGCGATCCATCGGTTTGCCGGATTTCATGTCCTCGACCACGGCGTTGATCGCGGCCTGCTGGTCCGGGGTTTCCTCGAAGCCGAAGCCGTCGGCGAAGGCCTCCAGGTCGTGCTGCTTGAAATCGAATTTGTGGCCCTCGCGCGCGGCGCGCTGGGCATAGAGATGCAGCAGCTCGGCGGCGGTGTCGTGCACCTGCAGGGCGGCTTTCTTCTTCGCCTTTTCCCACTGCCCGGAGCCGAGGGTGTGCAACTGCACGGATTCCGGATCGGCGCCGCTGTAGCGCGAGATCACCTGGAGCTGCGCCACCGGCACGTAGAGCTTGGCGCCGTTGGCGTATTCGAGGTGCAGCATTTCCGTGGCGCCCTCGCCAAAATCCATGTGGGCGAGGCCGAGGTAGCGGCCGATGCCGTGGGCTTCGTGCACCACCGGGTCGCCGATCTTGAGTTCGGAGAGGTCGCGCAGCCAGCCGTCGAGGTTGGCGCGGCGGGCGTCGGAGCGCCGTCCGCGCGGACGGGCGGTGGCGGCGTAGAGCTCGTTCTCGGTGACGACGGCCAGGTCGTCCCCCAAGGGGACTTCCTTCGGAGCGTCGAGCTGAAAGCCGCCCGAGAGCGGCCCGACACCGAGCAGGAAGCGCTCCGGTGCGGCGAGGAAGCCGGCGAAGTCTTCGCAGGGCGTGGGCAGCATGCCGTATTCGGCAAGGAAGTCGGCCAGGGTCTGGCGCCGGCCCGGCGATTCGGCCAGCAGCAGCACGCGCCCGGCGAAGCGACCGAGGAATGCGCGCAGCAGGGAAAGCGGATCGTCGGCCTTGCGATCAACGGCCAGCGGCGGCAGGTCTTCCGCAGGAGTCGCCGTAGCTTCAGCGCCGACTCTTGCTTTCAGCAGGTATTGCGGCAGGGCTTTTGCCGCGACGAAGAACTCCTCGTCGCGCAGGAACAGGGCTTCAGGCGGCAGCACGGGCCGCGAGCGGTCGCCGCCCAGCATTTTGTGACGCCCCCGGGTGTCGGCCCAGAATTCGGCGATCGCGGCGGGCACGTCGCCATGCAGCAGCAGGGTGGCCTGCGGCGGCAGGTAGTCGAACAGCGTTGCCGTGGACTCGAAGAACAGCGGCAGGTAGTACTCGATGCCTGCGGGCAGGATGCCGTTCGAGACATCCTTGTAAAGGCCGATGCGCGAGGCATCGCCTTCGAAGGTCTCGCGGAAGCGCTGGCGGAACAGGGTGCGCCCGGCCTCGCCGGTGGGGAACTCGCGCGCCGGCAGGAGGCGGATTTCGGGCACCGGGTAGAGGCTGCGCTGGCTGTCGACGTCGAAGCTGCGGATGGTTTCGATCTCGTCGTCGAACAGTTCGATGCGGTAGGGCAGCTGGGTGCCCATCGGGAACAGGTCGACCAGGCCGCCGCGCACGCTGTACTCGCCGGCGGCGACCACCTGGGTCACGTGCTGGTAGCCGGCGAGCGTGAGTTGCGCGCGCAGCTTGTCGAGCTGGAGGCGCTCGCCCTTTTTCATGAAGAAGGTGTGGCCGGCGAGGAAGCTGGGCGGTGCCAGCCGCGTCACCGCGGTCGGTGCGGCGGCAATCAGTATCTCGCACTCGTTGCACGAGACTGCATGCAGCGTCGCCAGCCGCTCGGAAACCAGATCCTGGTGCGGCGAGAAGTTGTCGTAGGGCAGGGTTTCCCAGTCCGGTAGCAGATGCGTGCGCAGCTCAGGCGCAAACCAGCCGATTTCCTCGGCCAGGCGCTGGGCTTCCAGCGGGCTGGCGCTTATCACCGCGAGCAGCCGGCCGGAACGGGCGAGCCGCGAGAGTGCCAGCGCATCGGCGGACGGAGACAGCGGTGGCAGTGCGAGGCGTTGGCCCGGTTTGACAGGGCCGGGCGGCGTCGGCAGGGACTTCATCGGGAGCTCGGGCGCAGGGGGCGCAAATTATACGTGGCGCCGCAGAGCTCTCCGCAGACAGGTCCGGGTTCAGCGAATCAGCAGTGCCTCGGTGTAGTCGGCACCGGGTGTTTACGCCCTTTTTATATCGCCGGGCGTAGCATCGATCCATGTTTGCAACGAACCCATCTTTCGGGCGTGGCGGATATCTCAAGGCAATTCTGGCCTGCGTGGCAGCCACGCTGCTGACCCTGCCCCTGCGCGACGTGGTCGATGCCGCCAACATCGTCATGATCTTCCTCCTGGCCGTGGCGCTGGTGGCGGTCCGGCTGGGCAGCGGACCGGCGCTCCAGGCGGCCTTCGGCAGCGTGGCTTTGTTCGATTTCTTCTTCGTGCCGCCGCATTATTCGATGGCGGTGGCCGACGCCCAGTACCTGATCACCTTCGCCGTAATGCTGGTGGTGGCGCTGGTGATCGGCCAGCTCGCCGCCCGCCTGCGCGAGAAGGCTTTGCTTGCTGCCCGCAGCGAGGAGGAGATGCGCGCGCTCTACGACGTGGCCAAGGAATTGTCGGGGGCCATTGCGGTGGAGCGGGTGGCCGATGTCGTGCGCGCTTTCATCGGGCGCCGCCTGGAACTCGAAGCGGTACTTTACCTGCCAGGGGCCGACGGCATGCTGGTGGCGATGCCGGCACCGCAGGGCGGGGCATGTTGCCAGGACCACGTGCGCGCAGTCCATGAGCAAGGCCAGCCGATGTACCTTGCCGCCGAGGAGAGCGGCTATCGGCCAGCGCTGGCGCTGCCCCTGGCCTCACCGTTGCAGACGCGCGGCGTGCTGCTGGTCTGCGGTGAGCACGCCGAACAGGTCTGCGCCACCGAGCGGCGTCCGCTGCTCGATGCGGTGGTCTCGCTGACCGCCATCGTCGTCGAGCGTCTGCATTACGGCGAGGTCTTGCAGGAGGTCACGCTGCGCATGGAGTCGGAGCGCCTGCGCAGCGCCCTGCTGTCTGCCGTCTCGCATGACTTGCGCACGCCGCTGACGGTGCTGGTCGGCATGGCCGATGGCTTGACGCTGGCGCGTCCGGCGCTGCCGGCGGCGGCGCTGGAATCGGCCATAGCGATTCGCGAGCAGGCCCTGCGCCTGTCGGGCTTGGTGCACAAGCTGCTCGACATGGCGCGCCTGCAGACCGGCAAGGTCATCCTGAACAAGGAATGGCAGCCGTTGGAGGAAGTGGTCGGCAGCAGCCTGCGGGCGATGGCAGGGCCGCTGTCGGGGCGCGCGGTGCGCGTCGACCTGGCGCCGGACCTGCCACCGCTGGAATTCGACGCCGTGCTGCTGGAGCGCGTGTTCTGCAACCTGCTGGAGAACGCCGCCAAATATGCGCCGCAGGGCGAGATCGCGATCAGCGCGCGGGTGGCTGGCGACGCGGTCGAAGTGGCGGTGGCCGATGCCGGCCCCGGCCTGCCGCCGCAGTTGCGCGTTAGCGCCTTCGATCCCTTCGAGCGCGGCAGCCAGACGGGCAGCGGTGTCGGCCTCGGCCTGGCGATCTGCCGCGCCATCGTCGAAGCCCATGGCGGCGCCATCCGGGCGGAAGTCGAGGCGCGGGGCGGCACCCGCATGGCATTCACGCTGCCGCTGGGCACGCCGCCGCTGCTGGAGGAGGATGCCGGTGAATGACGAAAGACCGCTGATCCTGGTGGTCGAGGACGAGCCGCAGATCCGCCGCTTCGTCGGCGCCGCGCTGGAAGACGAGGGCGGCGTGCTCGAAGCCGCGACGGCTGCCGCGGCGCTGGAGGCCTTCACCGGGCCGCTGCCTGCGCTTGCCATCGTCGACCTCGGCCTGCCGGACCGCGATGGCGTCGAGCTGATCCGCGAACTGCGCGGTTGGACCCGGTTGCCGATCCTGGTCCTGTCCGCCCGCTCGGCCGAAGCGGAGAAGGTCGCGGCGCTGGATGCCGGGGCCGACGACTACCTGACCAAGCCTTTCGGTGTCCTCGAACTGCGGGCACGGGTGCGGGCCCTCTTGCGGCGGCCGAAAGTCGGCGCCGGCGAGACGGTGATCGAGTTCGGCGCGATCCGCGTCGACCGCGTGCATCGCGCGGTGACGCGCGACGGGGCGGCGATCCACCTGACGCCGATCGAATACCGCCTGCTCGGCGTGCTGCTGGCCAATGCCGGGCGCGTGCTGACCCACCGCCAACTGCTCAAGGAAGTCTGGGGCCCCGGCCACGCCGAGCGCGGCCACTACCTGCGCATCTACATCGGTCATTTACGGCAGAAGCTCGAAGCCGACCCGGCGCGGCCATGCCACCTGCTGACCGAAACCGGCGTCGGCTATCGCTTTCAACTCCAGGATGCCGCGACATGAGCCACGAAGATCAGAAAGACAGTACCGCCATCCTCGCCCTTGCCGCGCTGGGCGTGGTCTATGGCGACATCGGCACCAGCCCGCTGTATGCCATCAAGGAAGTCTTCGGCAATGCCCACCACCCGGTGCCTATTACGCCGGACAACGTGCTGGGCATACTCTCGCTGGTGTTCTGGGCGCTGATCGTCGTGGTGTCCTTCAAGTACGTGGCGCTGATCCTGCGCGCCGACAACAAGGGCGAGGGCGGCATCATGGCGCTGATGGCGCGCGTCCTCGCCGATCAGGGATTTACAGGGCGAACCCGGCAGGCGGTGATCCTGCTCGGCCTGTTCGGCGCCGCGCTGTTCTACGGCGACGGCCTGATCACGCCGGCGATATCGGTGCTCTCGGCGGTGGAAGGCCTGGAGGTGGCCACCCCGGTGTTCGCGCCCTACATCGTGCCGATCACGCTGGGGATACTCGTCGCGCTGTTCTGGATCCAGCGCCACGGCACGGCGCGGGTCGGCGTCGCCTTCGGGCCGATCACCTGCGTCTGGTTCGTCGCCCTGGCGGCCATGGGCGTGATGCAGATCCTGCGCCATCCGGCGGTTCTGGCCGGGCTCTGGCCGGGCCATGCGCTGGCCTTCCTCGCCACCGATCCTGGCCTCGGCTTTCTCGCCATGGGCAGCGTCTTTCTCGTCGTCACCGGGGCCGAGGCGCTGTATGCCGACATGGGCCACTTCGGCCGGCGGCCAATCCGCCTGGCCTGGTTCGGCCTGGTGCTGCCAGCCTTGTTGCTCAACTACTTCGGCCAGGGCGCGCTGCTGCTGGACGACCCGACCACGATCAGGAACCCCTTCTACCTGATGGCGCCGGACTGGTTCCTGCTGCCGCTGGTGGGCCTGGCCACGGCGGCCACGGTGATCGCCTCGCAGGCGGTGATCACCGGGGTGTATTCGATCACCCAGCAGGCGATCCAGCTCGGCTATGCACCGCGCATGGAACTGCTGCACACCTCGGGCAGCCAGATGGGGCAGATCTACATGCCCGGCGTGAACTGGCTGATGCTGCTGGGCGTGATCGCGCTGGTGCTGGCCTTCAAGTCATCGACCAACCTGGCGGCGGCCTACGGCATCGCGGTGACCGGCACCATGATCATCACCTCGCTGTTCGCCTGGCTGGTCGCGCGCCGGCAGTGGGGCTGGCGCCGCCGCCTGGCGCTGCCGGTATTCGGCGCGCTGCTGGTGCTGGACCTGACCTTTCTTGCCGCCAATTCGACCAAGCTCCTCGACGGCGGTTGGTTCCCGCTGGTGTTCGGCGGCGCGGTCTACCTGCTGCTGACCACTTGGAAAGCCGGGCGCGAACTCCTGCAGGAGAGACTCGACACCCAGGCCCTGCTGCTGAAGGACTTCATTCCCGCCATCGAGACCCCGGACACGATCAGCGTGCCCGGCACCGCGGTGTTCATGACGCCCTATCCGGAGCATGTGCCGCACGCCATGCTGCACAACCTCAAGCACAACAAGGTGCTGCACGAACAGGTGGCGCTGGTCACGGTCACCATGGAATCAGTGCCGCGCGTGCCCGATGCGCAGCGTGTGGCGGTGGCCCGCCTCAGCCATCGCTTCTTCCACGTCGGCATTCATTTCGGCTTCATGGACACGCCCGACGTCCCGGCGGCGCTGGAGTGGTGCGGGGAGCAGGGACTGGAACTCGACCCGATGACGACTTCCTTCTTCCTCGGCCGCGAAACCGTGGTGCCCAGGGTTGGCGACGCGATGCCCTACTGGCGCGAGTCCCTGTTCGCCCGCATGTACCGCAATGCCGGCACCGCCGCCGATTTCTTTGGCCTGCCGCCCAACCAGGTGGTGGAACTGGGGACGCGGGTAACGCTGTAGTCGCCGTCCCGCCAGCGCCGACTTTTCTCAGAATCAGGCCGCGTGCAGCCGGACAGGTATCCGCCGCGCGCCGAAGGGCTTTTCGAACTTTCCGTAACGGCCGGCGATTGCCGTGCCGCAGTGACGGCAATGCCCCGTGTCGTCGAGTTCGTAGGCAAGGATGTTGTACCAGTCGCGCTGGATCACCACCTTGCCGCAGCCGGGGCAGTGGGTGGCGTCGCCGGCCTTGTCATGCACGTTGCCGGTATAGACGTAGCGCAGGCCGGCCTCCAGCGCGATGCTCCGTGCGCGCGCCAGGGTGGCGGGCGGCGTGGCGGGGATGTCGTTCATCTTCCAGTCCGGGTGGAAGGCGCTGAAATGGATGGGTACGTCGGGGCCGAGCTCCTTCGCCACCCACGCGGCAAGTGCCTTCAGCTCGGCGTCGGAATCGTTCTTGCCGGGGATCAGCAGCGTGGTCAGCTCGACCCAGCAGGCGGTCTCGTGATGCACCGTGGCGATCAGGTCGAGCACGGCCTGTAGCCTGGCACCGCAGAGCTTTTCGTAGAACCCGTCGCTGAAGGCCTTGAGGTCGATGTTGGCGGCGTCCATCTTGGCGTAGAACTCGCGCGCCGGTGCCTGGTGCATGTAGCCGGCGGTGACGGCGACGGTCTTGATGCCCAGCGCATGGCAGGCGTCGGCGGTGTCCATCGCGTACTCGGCGAAGATCACCGGGTCGTTGTAGGTGAAGGCCACGCTCTGCGCGCCCGTCTGTTTGGCCGCCCGGGCGATGGCCTGCGGCGTGGCGTCGTCCATCAGGCGGTCCATGTCGCGCGATTTCGAAATGTCCCAGTTCTGGCAGAACTTGCAGGCCAGGTTGCAGCCGGCCGTGCCGAAGGACAGGATGCTCGATCCCGGGTAAAAGTTGTTGAGCGGCTTCTTTTCGACGGGGTCGATGCAGAAGCCGGAACTGCGGCCGTAAGTGGTCAGGATCAGCTTGCCGTCCTGCATGGCGCGCACGAAGCAGGCGGCGCGCTGGCCTTCGTGCAATTTGCATTCGCGCGGGCAGAGGTCGCACTGGATGCGACCATCATCGAGTTTGTGCCACCAGCGGGCGGGCACTCCGGCTAGGGGATCGGTGCTTCTTTCCATTTGCGGACCTCATAGCGTTGCAGTTCGACTTCGGACGACCAGTAGTCAGCGGGCAATCCGGCCTTCTGCTTGAGATGGGCCATGAACTGGCGCGGTTCGGGCAGTTGTTCCCAGACTTGGGGCAGGAAGGTGCTGCGGTGGTTGCCGGCGCTGAAGATCACGCCATCGACATTTGGCCGCAACTGGCGCAGGGCGTCGGCCTCATCGGAGAAGCGCATCGGCTGTGGTGCCGTGAGCAGGGAGACCTCGACCCGCGTGCGCGGCAGTTCCTCGGCCGTCAGGGGCGCAAAGCGCGGATCGCGGAAGGCGGCGGCGATGGCATTGGCGCGCACGTCCTGATCAAGCGGCCGGTGGGCCTGTAGCGAACCGATGCAGCCGCGCAAGGCGCCGTTCTGTGTCAGCGTGACGAAGGTGGCACCGGGCTGTGCCAATGCCGCATGGTCGGGCTCGGGACGCAGAGCCTGCTTGAGCTGGCCGGCAATGGCGTTGCGCGCGCGCGCCAGCAGCGCCGGGCCGGGGTCGTCGGCCGCCGCAGGGGCCGGTTCGTAGAGCGCGAAGCTGGCATAGCCGACCACGCGCGACTTGTCGCCCGCGGTATCGCCGGAGTTGCACTGGGCGATGCGTTCGATGCCCAGCCCAAGCTGTTTCGCCACAAGCAGCAGGCCGTTGATCGGCAAGGCGCCGCAGGCCTGGTCGAAGCTGCTCAGCTGTTCCAGGGCGAGGATGTGGTCGGCGGTTTCGCCATCGATGCGCCGGGCCTCGGCGTAGCCGTGGAAGTGCGACAGATCGGAACTGATCACGATCAGGGTTTCGGGGCCACCCCAAAGTCGGGCAATCACGTCGGCAACCTCGCGCGCGCCGGTCCTGCCCACGGCCAGGGGTACCAGCTTGATGTCCCCGAGCACGGTTTGCAGGAAGGGCAGTTGCACTTCCAGCGAGTGCTCCTGGGCATGGGCGGCGTCGCTGGCGACCACTTGCGGCAGCCCGGCAAGGGAATCGAGCGCGGCGCGGTCGAGCGGAATGCTGCCCAGCGGCGTGGCGAAGGCCTGCACGGTTGGTACGGCAAGGCCATTCACCGCAACGCGATGGCAGGGCCCCAGCAGCACCACGCGCCGGATACGCTCTGCCAGCGGGGCGAGTAGCGCATAGGCCTGGCCGGCGGTAGCGCCGGAATAGACGTACCCGGCATGCGGCACGATCAGGGCTTTCAGCAGGCCAGTGGAAGTCGGCGCTGGTACTGCGGCGACTGACAGGCAGGTCGCCAGTTCGTCGCTCAGGACGGCGGGATCGCCGGGATAGAACATGCCGGCGACGGCGGGCGGGCGCAGGGTAGTGGCAGTGATCATGATCAGCCCATCAGGAGCAGGCCGCCGACCAGCCCGGCGGCAATGGCAAGAAAGCCCGGCAGGGTGTAGCGGGCCAGTGCGCTACCGCCGATCACCACCAACAGTCCGCCCTTGAAGGCCAGGTTGGAGAGCGTGGCCAGGGTGATGGCGGTAACAGTTTGCGCGGCATCCAGTTTTTCCATGCCGTACATGCGCAGCGAGGAAAGCGTGATGGCATCGACATCGGTCAGGCCCGAGGCCAGCGCCAGCAGGTAGAGGCCGCGACTGCCGGCGACGTCCTGCAACCAGGCCGAGAGCACCAGCACCAGGGCATAGAGCAGGCCGAAGCCGAGCGCGGTCCGGATTTCGGTGGGGTTGCTGACCTGGGGCAGGGGCAGTTCGTCGCCGCCTTCGAGTTGGCGCCAGCCCCACAGGGTGGCGGCCACGCCCAGCAACATGCCGCTGCCCAGCACGGCAAGCAGGCTGGGCAGTATCGCTGGCGCGACGATGAAGGACACCACGCCCAGGCGCACCAGGACCACGATGTTGGCGAGCAGGATGACCACCATCGCCGTGCGTGCCAGCGCGGCATGGGCCCGCGCGTGGCGGGCGAAGATCATGGTCGTGGCGGTGGACGACACCAGGCCGCCGAAGAGGCCGATCAGGGCCGCGCCGTGGCTCGCGCCGACGATGCGCAAGGCTGCATAGCCGGCCAGCGAAACGCCCGAGATCAGCACCACCATGAGCCAGATGTTGCGCGGGTTGAGGGCGTCGTAGGGGCCGAAGTTGCGGTCGGGAAGGATCGGCAGGATGACCAGCGCAAGGACGCCGAATTGCAGGATGGAAAGCAGGTCGAGCGGCGTCAGGCTGCGTGAAATGCCGTGCAGCTCGGCCTTGAAGTAGAGCAATACCGTAGTGGCGACCGCCAGCATTACCGCGCTGCCGCCGTGGCCGAACCAGACCAGCGCGCCGAGGGCGTAGCAGACCAGCAGGGCGACCACCGAGGTGGTGCCGGGATCGCCGCTATCCAGCGGATCGGAAACGTGGGCCGCGATGATCATCGCGGCGATGGCCAGCAGCCCGGCGGCGAGCACCCAGCCGCTGCCGGTGATCTGGGTCAGCATCGCGCACAGGCTGCCGAGCATGCCGACCAGGGCGAAGGTGCGCAAGCCGGCCTTGAGGTCGGACTGGCGCTCCCGCTCCAGGCCGATCAACAGCCCGATGCCGATGCTGGTGGCAAAGGCCTGCAAGACTTCGTATCCATTTTCCGCTGCGAGCATGGCGATTCCGGAAAGTTGCCCCTCAAGCTCATTATAGAATCGGGTCATGAGCTACTACGCCCTGGTTCCCGCCGCCGGTTCGGGCTCCCGCATGGGGGCGTCATCGGGCCGCGCGCTACCCAAGCAATACCTGCCGCTGGCGGGAAAGCCGCTGATCTGGCACGCCTTGTCCGCGCTGTGCGCGACGCCGGCGATCGCCGCCGTCTTCGTCGTCCTCGCGCCGGACGACGTGGCCTGGCCGGGCGAAGAAATGGCCGCCCTGGGCGAGCGCCTGCATGTGCTGCGCTGTGGTGGCGAAACCCGTGCCGAGAGCGTCACCAATGGCCTGCGCGGCATGGTTTCCGAGCTCGGCATGATCGACGACGACTGGGTGCTGGTGCATGACGCGGCGCGTCCCTGCCTCGACGTGGCGATGGTCGAGCGGCTGATTGCGGAAGTCGGCGACGATGATGCCGGCGGCCTGCTGGCGGTGCCCGTGGCCGATACCCTGAAACTGTGCGAGGAGCACGGGCGCGTGCGCCAGACGGTGCCGCGCGATGGGCTCTGGCAGGCGCAAACGCCGCAGATGTTCCGCCATCGCCTGCTGCTCGATGCGCTCGAATTTGCGCCGCAGGTGACCGACGAGGCCAGCGCCATGGAGTCCCTGGGCCTGATGCCCAAACTGGTGGCTGCCGACATCGGCAACCTCAAGGTGACCTATCCGCAGGATTTGAAACTTGCGGAGTGGATACTGCGCAGCCGTCAGGCCGTACCGCCGGCGACCGCCCATGGATGAAACGGGATCGACCGACGAATTGACCCAGGACGAGGTCGCGGCGATCTCCGGCCCGGCGCTGATCGAATTCGGCACCTCCTGGTGCGGCCACTGCGCCGCCGCCCAGCCCTTGATCGCCGCCGCACTCGACGCGTATCCGCAGGTACGCCGGATCAAGGTGGAAGACGGCCCCGGGCGACGCCTCGGCCGACAGTACCGGGTCAAGCTGTGGCCGACGCTGGTGTTCCTGCGCGACGGCCAGGAAACGGCGCGCCTGGTGCGCCCGGCCGATGTCGCATCGATCGCGCAGGCGCTGGCATGCATGGAGGGATCACCGAAGGGGCTCGCGCAATGAATACGGCATTTCGCATCGGCCAGGGCTACGACGTCCATGCCCTGACGCCGGGACGCAAACTGATTCTCGGCGGCGTCGAGATTCCTTTCGATCGCGGCCTGCTCGGGCATTCCGACGCCGATGCGCTGCTGCACGCCATCACCGATGCCATCCTCGGCGCCGCCGGCCTGGGCGACATCGGTGGCATGTTTCCCGACACCAGCCCGCAGTGGCAGGGCGCCGACAGCCGTCGACTGCTGCGTGGCGCCATGGATGCGGTGCGTGCCACGGGCTGGCGCGTGGGCAACGTCGATGCCACGATCATCGCCCAGGCACCGCGCATCGCCCCCCACGTCGCGGCCATGCGCGCGAATATCGCGGCCGACCTTGGCATCGATCCGGCGGCGGTCAACGTCAAGGGCAAGACCAACGAGCGCCTCGGTTTCGAAGGGCGCGGCGAAGGCATCGCCACCGCGGCGGTGGTGCTGCTGGTCCATCATGAATCGGGCTGAGATCGACGGCGCGCGTTCGCACCGGGTCTTCTTTGCGCTTTGGCCGGATGCCGAAGCCATGTCGCATCTGGCCTCGCTGGGGCAAGCGTTGGCATCGCCCGGCAGCCGGCCGCTGCGTGCGCATTCGCTGCACCTGACGCTGGTTTTCATCGGCTCGGTGACATCGGCACAACTGGGGCAACTGCATGCCATCGCCGAGGGCATCCATGCCGAGGCCTTCGACGTGAGGCTCGACAGGCTTGGCTTCTGGCCACAGCGGGGCATACTCTGGGCCGGATGCGAACAAACGCCGTCGCCCCTGCGCCGACTTTTCGCAAGCTTGTCGGAAGCGCTGACGGCCGCCGATTTCCGCTTCGAGCGCCATGGCGGACAGGGTCTGATTCCCCACGTCACGCTGGCGCGCCGAGTGCGCTGCCGCAACCTGCCGCGCCTGGATACGCCAATCGCCTGGCATGTGGACGAGTTCGCCCTGGTGGAAAGCCACTTGCATCCGGGCGCCGCCAGCTATCGCACCCTCGCGCGCTTTCCGCTCGCCGTTGCCGACCCGCCTTGAATTAGAATCGCGTCATTCCTCCGGAGCCATACATCGTGGTCAAGCTGTTCGGTCCCACAAAATCCTCGCCGCGCCTGGAACGCCTGCATGGCCTGAGCCTGTTCGTCAATCTGACGGTAGGCGAATTGCGCATCGTCGATGGGCTGTTGCACGAACGCAGCTACCTTCCCGGAGAAGTGATCTTCGACGAAGGCGAAGAGGGGCAGGCGATCTACATCATCGCCTCGGGCGAAGTACTGATTTCGCGCCAGGAGCAATCCGAGCTCGTTGCCGTTCAGGCTGGCGGCGATCTGCCCCGGCGTCGCCAGGGCGATACCGGGCGCGTTGCCCAGCTGGGTCCCGGCACCTTCTTCGGCGAGCTTGCCTTGCTCGACAACTCGCCGCGCTCGGCCCAGGCCCGTGCCGCCGGCGCCTGCCAGTTGATCGTGTTTTTTCGCGACGATTTCGTCGGGCTGCTCGATACCCACGCCCGGATTGCGTCGAAGATCTCGCGTCAGCTTGCCTGCCACCTGGGCGCGCGGATGCGTGCCATGGCGCAGGCCATGGGCAATCACCAGCACGCGGTCTGAGCGGTGAGCCAGGCCAGCAACGGTACGCCGGACAGCCATACCCACACCGGCTCCGGGCCGGTGGTGTGGGTGGCCATCATCGCCACCACCTGCCTGCTGTTGCTGGTGTTCCAGAAGGTACTCTGGCTGGTGGTGCCCTTTCTGCTGGCGCTGATCCTTTACTACTTCCTGTTCCCGCTGGTGCGGCTGCTGGTGTTCCGCGGCATGAGCCGCGATGCGGCGTCGAGCACGGTGATCGTGGCCTTCCTCGTACTGCTGACCCTGTCGGTGGTTTCGCTGACGCCGAGGATCGCCAGCCAGGCCACGCACTGGCAGGACACCGTCGATCGCTACGTCCAGGGCGGTACCCAGTTGCTGGATTCCTCATTGCGTTCCCTTGAACGTCATTGGGCCACGCTGGAACGGGCAAAGCTGGCGGATACCGTGGCCAAGCGCCTGTCGCAAGGCGCCGGCAACATCAGTGATCACCTGGAGCCGGTGGCGCTGGGCATCATGGCCTGGACCCCATCGCTGCTGCTGGCACCCTTCCTGGCGTTTTTTTTCCTGCGCGACGGGCGCCGTTTCAAGCGCTTTCTCGGGGCGGCGGTACCCAATGCCTTCTTCGAGAAAACGCTTTACCTGCTGCATGAAATCGATCGCACGGCGCGCGCCTACTTCCAGGGGCTGATCAACCTGACCATCCTCGATACCCTGACGCTGGCGGCAGGGCTGTGGCTGCTCGGCATTCCGGGGCCGCTGATGCTGGGCCTGATCTGCGCCGTACTGGCCTGGGTGCCCTATGTCGGTTCGATCCTCGGTGGCCTGCTGGTGGTACTGGTGGCCGCCACCGATTTCCCCGCCGATCCGGGCATGGCCTACTGGGCGATCGGCCTGTTCGTCCTGGTGCGCCTGCTCGACGATTTTTTCTATATGCCAATGACCATCGGCAAGAGCCTGGAACTGCATCCGCTGATCACGGTGCTGATGATTTTCGCCGGCGGTGCCGTGGCGGGGATTTCCGGCCTGATGCTGGTGTTGCCGGTGCTCGGCGTGGTGATGGTGATCGGCGAGACGATCGGCATCATCGTCTCCGATCCGCGCCTGATGGCACGGCATCGCCATGCGCGCGCACTGCGCCGGCGCCAGGCCAGCGTCGACCTTTGAGCCCGCGGGTCAGGCCGCGGGCGTGTCTTCCCGGTTGCGCATGAAGTAGGCGAGGTCGTTCAGGGCCTTGTCCAGCGATGCACGCAGGGCTTCGTCGGCGATTACTTCAGCCATCGCCTGGCGCATACACAGCATCCACTGCCCGGCTTCGCTGCTGCCGATGGGGAAGGGCAGGTGGCACGAGCGCAGGCGCGGATGGCCGTATTTTTCGACATAGAGCTGGGGACCGCCGAGCCAGCCGGTGAGATACAGGTAGAGCTTCTGCTCGGCACTGGCCAGGTCGGGCTGGTGCAGCTTGCGTATGCCGTAGGTTTCGGGCAGCGTGTCCATCAGTTCGTAGAAACGTGCGACGAGGCGGCGTACGGCCGGTTCGCCGCCCATGCGGTCGTAGGGGGTGGAAGCAGGCTGGGCGCTCATTTCACGTCGTGTGTAATCTGGAATGGCGGCAGGATACGCGCAAGCAGCTGCCACCGGGCCATGGATCGCCAAGGCAGGCATTGACACAAGCTATGACGCATCATGCAAACGCGGCACCGTCTTCGAGAAAGATCTCCAGCTCCGCAATCTGCACCTCGCTCAAGCCAAGCGCCTGGGCTTCGGCACTCGCAGCCGGCATCATCTCCGGGTCTGGCGTGCCACCGATACCCAGCTTGGCGCACACCTGGTCGAGCAGGCGCACGATGACGAGTAATTCCTGCGTCGAATCGAAACGCTCGGCATGGTGGTCGCGTCCGACGAGGCAGTAAGCCTCAGGCAGGTTCCAGTGTTGCATCAGTTCGAAACCCATTTCGCAATGCAGGCTATCGAGCACCTCCAGCAGCAGCTCGGGGGTGATCTGCGTTTTTTCCGCGTCACCGTGCGCAGTCAGATCCTCGATCGCACGGAGGATCAGCAGCTTGCCGATGTCGTGCAGCAGGCCGGCGAGGAAGGCTGACTCGGCGGCGTGCCGCCGCCCCGTGCACTCGGCGATCCAGCTGGCGCCGGTCGCACTGGCATAAGCCTGACGCCAGAGGCGCGCCAGCCAGTCACTCGCAATACTGTCCTGCGAGCGATACAGGCTGTGTTGCGAAGCGGCGATGGCCAGCCTTGCCACCTGCTTCATGCCAAGGCGCATCAGTGCCTGCCTGACGGTGACGATCTGCGTCAGCCCGGCAAAAGCACTGGAATTGGCCATGCGCAACACCTGCCCGGCCAGCGCCGGATCCTTGCAGATCATGGCCTCGACCTTCGCTGGCGACGCATCTTCGTTGCCGAGCGCGGCATTGAGTTCGAGGGCGACGGGGTTGAAGACCGGCAGTTGCACTCCCGAGCGGTTCAGGTATTCGCGGATCTGCTCCTTGATGGGTTTTGGGGATGTCATTTCAGTTTCCCAAAATGCGCCTCAGTTCGGCAAGCGGGCGGGGTTTGTCGAGCCTGGGCAGATGACGGTAGATCTCGGCGAGCGTGGTCTGGCCCTGGGCGGCCTTGGTGATGCCATCCTCCAGCAGCGTGACGAGCCCCGAGGTTTCGACGCTGATGCGACGAATCTCGGTCGATGTACGGCGGGCGAGGATTGCTTCCTTCACCTGTTCGTTGAGCACCAGAAGCTCGAACACGCCAACGCGGCCAGTGTATCCCGTGTGCCGGCAAGCCGGGCAACCATGCCCGATGCGGAGCTGGGCACCGGCGAGATCATGGGCGCCGTAGCTCAGGCGTCGCAAGTCGCTTGCGCTTGCGCGGTAGGGTTCGGCGCAGGATTCGCAGATGCGCCGCAGGAGCCTCTGGGCGACCACCGAGACCACGGTAGACGAGATCATGAAGGTCTCGATGTCCATGTTCATCAGCCGCAGCAAGCCACCGATGGTGTCTTCGGTGTGAAAGGTGGTCAGCACCTTGTGTCCGGTGAGGGCGGCCTGGATCGCCGTCTCCGCCGAAAACCGATCGCGGATCTCGCCCAACACGATGACGTCCGGATCCTGCCGCACCATGTGCCGCAAAGTCTCTTCGAAAGTCAGGTTCAACTGCGGATTGATCGAGCACTGTGCGATGCCGTCGATCACATATTCGACCGGGTCTTCGGCGGTAACGATGCAGGACTCGGCATCGTTCAAATAGTTGATGGCTCCGTAGAGCGTGGTGGTCTTGCCCGAGCCGGTCGGCCCGGTAATCAGGATTACGCCGCTCGGGATGTCGAGCGCATCCTGCAGGAAGTGTTCGAGCATGCGTGGCGCCATTCCTGTCTCACGGATGTCGAGCAGCTGGGCTTTGCGGCTTAGCAGGCGCAGCACGAGCTTTTGCCCATTCAGCGTGCTGAATATGGAGACCCGGATGTCGCAGGAGGCGCCGCTCGGCTCGTGCAGGAAGCGAATGCGACCGTCCTGGTGCCGGCGACGCTCCGCGATGTCGGCGCCTGCCATGACCTTGATGCGGCTGGCAAGTTTTGCGGCGATTTCCATGTCGTAGTCGGCGTGGTGCACCAGCACGCCGTCGCAGCGCATGCGAACACGCAGGACGCTCTTCAACGGTTCGATGTGGATGTCGCTTGCCCCGGCCCTCAGTGCTTCGAGGATGATCGCATCCACCAGTTGGACGACTCCGCTCTCGTCGTTCTGAATGCGTGTCTGGGGTGCCGACGAGCGGTCGGTAGCCGCAATGGTCTCAAGGATGGAGCGCTTGCCGGCAATCGCGAACACGATGCCACGGCCGAACATCGCGCTCGCCGCGTCGCGCGCGCCGCGGTCCATGGGGTCCGCCATTGCCACGAGCGTTCCGCCGCCATCATTGCGGAGCGGAACCAGTTGATGCTGCACACACCAGCGGGCATTTACCTTTGCAAACTGCTCCCGATCGAGCGATGCGGCATCAGGCTCGGCACGCGGAAATCCGAGCTGACTCGATAGCACTTCGATCAACCGATGTTCCTCGATGAAACGCAGGTCGAGCAGCACTTCGCCCAGCTTCTTTCGCTCAGGTGAAGTCCGTTGGGTCTGGAGCGCGGCATCGAGCTCGGTCGGCTTGATTTGCCCGAGTTCAACCAGAAGCGAACCAAGCCGCACACTGTGCCGGTTAACGCGCAGCGTTTCCCGCACCTGCTCGTCGGTCACCAGGCCAAGTTCCCTGAGGACCGAAAGCAGGGTTCGTCCGGCACTCAGCTTGGCATGCACCCGCAGGGCGTAATCCAGCCGCTCCGCTGCCAGCACTCCGGCCTGCACAAGGAGCTGCGCGATTTCCAGGCCCGAGTCCTGGTTTGCCAATTTATTCACGATGCGGCGAGTATCCTTGCCCTGGAAACCGGAGGTCAACCCGAGGTTTCCGCAATGGACTCAGCATTTCCCGCAGCGTTTTCGTGCCAACACCGTCCTGTCGTTGCAAAAAAAAGCTGACGGATGTGCGTGGCTCAGGAGGGATGGCCTGCCAGAGGCAGTCGAATGCAGGCCACGAGTCCGCCGCCATCGCGCGGCAGGAGAGCGAGTTTTCCCCCATGACCGCGGGCCACGCGGTCAACGATGGCGAGGCCGAGGCCGGCGCCAACGGCGTTACTGCGCGCGGATTCGAGGCGGGCGAAGGGTCGTTTGACCCGCTCGATTTCGGCGGGGGGGATCCCGGGTCCATGATCTCGTACCTGCACGGTCCAGCCGTCGTCGTCACCTGCGAGAGCGATTTCCACCGGCTGGTCGCGGCCAGCGTGACGCAGTGCGTTGTCGATGAGATTGCTCACGGCGCGGCGCATGGCCTGGGGCCGCAGTCGCAGACGGGGAACATCGATGCTCCCGGAACAGTCGACGGCGTATCCGCGTCGTCGGTACTGCCCGGCGATCTCATTCAGCAAGGCGGGCAGGTCGACTTCCGCGATCGCCTCGCCGCCCTCGGAGCGGGCGAAATCGAGGAACTGGCCGATGGTCTTGTCCATCTCCTCGACATCCGCCGTCATACCTTCGCGCAGCAACTCGTCGCCAGCCATTTCGATGCCCATGCGCAGGCGCGTCAGCGGAGTGCGCAAGTCGTGGGAAATGCCGGCCAGGATCAGCGCCCGATCCTGATCGATTCGCGCCAGGTCGGCGCTCATCTGGTTGAAGGCGTGGGCCACGGTGGCCAGCTCTGTCGGGCCGTTTTCGTCGAGCCGCGTCGGCGTGCCACCGGCGCCGACTTCCCGCGCTGCGTGTTGCAGGGCCTTGAGCGGGCGGGTGATGCGGAACACGATCAGCCAGGCGCCGCCCAGGGAAAGGAGCAGCGCGGCAACACCCCAGCCCAGCCAGCCCAGCGGAAACACGCGTTCGATGCGTTCGCGCGGCAACGTCAGCCAGTAGTTGCCGTCTTCGCTGTCGTCGATGCGGAAATTGAGGAAGAGGGCGCGCTCGCCTTCGCGTTCCAGCGTCAGGCGCGTCGTCGGTCCAAGCTGATCGCGCACCAGCTCCTCGACGCGCAGGAGGAAGGCGCGGTCGGGCAGGGGTTCGATGCGGTCGCCCGGCTCGGCCGGATAGATGTGGATGCCTTCGCGGTCGGAAAGCTCGCGCAGCAGTTCGCGGCGTGAATCTGCGCGCGCCGAAATCAATGCCGCGCGCGTCAGATTGGCCACGCTGACCAGAGTTTGCGCCAACTGCCGGGCACGCGGTTCGCGCTCGTAGGCGCGGAAGATGGCAAACCAGGCGGTGACCGAAATCAGCATCAGCACCGCAAGCAGGAGGAAGGTACGCCACAGCAGCGAGCGCGGCAGGAGCCTCATGACTGGCGGTGATTACTCGTGCTTCCTGCCGTCAGGAACGAAAACATAGCCGAAGCCCCAGACGGTCTGGATGTAACGGGGCTTGCCCGGATCTTCCTCGACCAGCTTGCGCAGGCGCGAGATCTGCACGTCGATGGCGCGGTCGAAGACTTCGTATTCGCGGCCGCGCGCCAGTTCCATCAGCTTGTCGCGGCTCATCGGCTGGCGCGGATGTTCCAGCAGCACGCGCAGCAGGCCGAACTCGCCCGAGGTCAGCAGCGTGGTTTCGCCCTCACACTCCAGTTCTCGCGTGCCGAGGTTGATCGCGACCTTGCCGAAACGCACCACTGCCTCGGTGATCGCCGGGGCGCCCGGAGGCGGCGGCGCGGCGCGGCGCCGCAACACCGCACCGATGCGGGCCACCAGCTCGCGCGGATTGAAGGGTTTGGGCAGGTAATCGTCGGCGCCGATCTCCAGGCCGACGATGCGATCGACTTCATCGCCCTTGGCGGTCAGCATGATGATGCTTACCGGGTTGGCGGCACCGCGCAGGCGGCGGCAGATCGCCAGGCCATCTTCGCCCGGCAGCATCAGGTCGAGCACGATCAGGTCGTAGAGCTCACGCTCCAGCGCCCTGTCCATGGATGGCGCATCGGGCACCGCCTTGACCGTGAAGCCCTGGTCGGAAAGGTAGCGTTCGAGCAGTTGGCGCAGCCGCAGGTCGTCATCGACGACAAGAATCTTGGATCGGGTCTCGTTCATGGGGGCCAATCGTAGCGGGATCGATGCCGTCCTGCCAACACCTTTAACAAAGGCTTACAAAGCCGGGGCCGGCGCAACACTTGGCTTACAGGGCGGCATGAAACTGCAAGCGTGCCGAAACACCGGCCGCAACACGGAGACCACCATGAAAGCATTGTTCCTCAGCATTGCACTTGGACTTGCGTTGGCGCTCTGGGGCGCCGATCCACAGGCGGGCATCGATCACCTGATGGCAGCAAGCCACATCGCCGGCGAGCAGATTTCCAGTATGCTTCGTTGAGCGGATTGAAAGGAATTGTCGTGAACGCGGGACGCAGGTCGTTTTGGATAATGCTGGCTACGGCACTGCTGCTGGCGGCCGAGGTCTCTGCGCAGGGTGTGCCGGGCCCGCGGCGCGAGCGCGGTGGCGGACCCGCACCGCAGCGCATGATGCCGGAGGCGCGGCCGACTCAGTTCAACGCCGAGGGCGATGCGGCGCAGCGGCAGCGCATGACTCCCGAGGAGCGCAGGCAGCTGCGGCGCGATGTGCACGATGCCGGGCGCGACCTGTATCCAGAACGCATGCGCGAACGCCGCCGCGAGATGCGGCGCGGCGAATAAAAGTTATGTCTCCGGCTCGGGCCGGAGACGGTATCCCTTGCGGACAGCTGGTACCACGGCGCCAAAAAGCAAAAAGCCCCGCAAGCGCGGGGCTTTTTGTTGCCACAGGAGAAATTACACCGTGACCGTATCCGCGATTTCCTTGAAGTCCTGGATCTGGTCGAAGTTCATGTAGCGATAGACATCGGCCGCCTTGGATTCCAGCGTCTTGACCTGCTCCATGTATTCGGCCACGGTCGGGATCCTGCCCATCAGCGCGCAGACCGCCGCCAGTTCGGCGGACGAGAGATAGACGCGGGTGTCGATGCCGAGGCGGTTGGGGAAGTTGCGGGTCGAGGTGGACACCGCCGTGCTGCCCTTGCGGATCTGCGCCTGGTTGCCCATGCACAGGCTGCAGCCGGGCATTTCCATGCGCGCACCGGACTTGCCGAGTACCGAGTAATAGCCTTCCTCGTTGAGGATCATGGCGTCCATCTTGGTCGGTGGCGCAATCCACAGGCGGGTCGGGATGTCGCTCTTGCCGTCGAGCACCTTGCCGGCAGCGCGGAAGTGGCCGATGTTGGTCATGCAGGAGCCGATGAAAACTTCGTCGATCTTGTCGCCGGCGACTTCGGACAGCAGCTTGACGTCGTCCGGATCGTTGGGGCAGGCCATCAGCGGCTCCGTGACATCGGCCAAGTCGATCTCGATCACGGCGGCGTATTCGGCATCGGCGTCCGGAGCCAGCAGCGTGCCCTTGGCGATCCACTCTTCCATGGCCTTGATGCGGCGACCCAGGGTGCGCTTGTCCTCGTAGCCTTCGGCGATCATCCACTTCATCAGGGTGATGTTGGAGCGCAGGTACTCGACGATGGGTTCCTTGTTCAGGCGCACGGAGCAGGCGGCGGCGGAACGCTCGGCGGCGGCGTCGGAAAGTTCGAAAGCCTGTTCCACCTTGAGGTCGGGCAGGCCTTCGATTTCGAGGATGCGGCCGGAGAAGATGTTCTTCTTGCCCTTCTTCTCGACGGTCAGCAGGCCTTGCTTGATGGCGTAGTAGGGAATGGCATTGACCAGGTCGCGCAAGGTGATACCAGGGTTGAGCTGGCCCTTGAAGCGCACCAGCACGGATTCGGGCATGTCGAGCGGCATCACGCCGGTGGCGGCAGCAAAGGCCACCAGGCCGGACCCGGCCGGGAAGGAAATGCCAATCGGGAAGCGGGTGTGGCTGTCGCCGCCGGTACCGACGGTGTCGGGCAGCAGGAAGCGGTTGAGCCAGCTGTGGATCACGCCGTCACCGGGACGCAGCGAGATGCCGCCGCGCGCCGTGATGAAGGAGGGCAGGGTGCGGTGGGTCTTCACGTCCACCAGTTTCGGGTAGGCGGCGGTGTGGCAGAAGGACTGCATCACCAGGTCGGCGGAGAAGCCGAGGCAGGCAAGGTCCTTGAGCTCGTCGCGGGTCATCGGGCCGGTGGTGTCCTGGCTGCCGACCGAGGTCATGCGCGGCTCGCAGTAGGTGCCGGGGCGAACACCCTTGCCTTCGGGCATGCCGCAGGCGCGGCCAACCATCTTCTGTGCCAGCGAGTAGCCCTTGCCGGAATCCTTGGGCGCGACGGGCAGGCGGAACAAGGTCGAGGCCGCCAGGCCGAGCGCCTCGCGCGCCCCGGCGCGGACTTCGTCGAGCAGCACTTCCGATTTGTAGTCGAAAGTGGAGATCACGGCACCGTTCTTCTCCACTTTCTTGTCATAGGGGAAGATGTCGACCACGTCGCCCATGTTCATCTGCGCGCCATCGCACTCGATGGGGAAGGCGCCCGCGTCTTCCTGGGTGTTGAAGAAGATCGGCGCGATCTTGCCGCCGAGGCAGAAGCCGCCGTAGCGCTTGTTGGGAACGAAGGGGATGTCGTCGCCAGTCCACCAGATCACCGAGTTGGTGGCTGACTTGCGGCTGGAGCCGGTGCCGACCACGTCGCCGACATAAGCCACCGGGTGGCCCTTTTTCTTCAGGTCCTCGATCAGCGTGATCGGGCCGCGCTCGCCAGGCTTCTCGGGCGTGATGCCGTCGCGCGGGTTCTTCAGCATGGCCAGGCCGTGCAGCGGGATGTCGGGGCGGCTCCAGGCGTCGGGCGCGGGCGAGAGGTCGTCGGTGTTGGTTTCGCCGGTGACCTTGAACACGGTAACGGAAATCTTCTTCGGCACTTCGGGGCGCGAGGTGAACCACTCGGCATCGGCCCAGGACTGCATCACGGCCTTGGCGTTGGCGCTGCCGGCCTTGGCTTTTTCGGCGACGTCGTTGAAGTAGTCGAACATCAGCAGGGTGCTCTTCAGCGTCTTGGCGGCGGCGGCCCCACATACGGCGTCGTCGAGCAGATCGATCAGCGGCTTGACGTTGTAGCCGCCGACCATGGTACCGAGCAGTTCGGTGGCCTTTTCGCGGCTGATCAACTGGCACGCCGTCTGGCCGGCGGCAACTTTCGCCAGGAATTCGGCCTTGACCTTTGCGGCATCATCGACGCCGGCTGGGACGCGGTGCGTGATCAGTTCGACCAGTGTGGCTTCCTCGCCCTTGGGGGGATTCTTCAGCAGTTCGACCAGCTCCGTGGTCTGCTGCTTGCCCAGGGGCAGGGGCGGAATGCCGAGGGCTGCGCGTTCAGCGACGTGTTGGCGATAGGCTTCAAGCATGGTGAGGTCCTCTCGTTGGAATCGGGTTTGACAGTGGTCGGGGTCAGTGGTTTCTTGCAGCCCCGGAATTGAAGAAATGTTTACTCGCCGCGGCGGGCAAAGCCGCACCAGTGGCATGGGCACGGCGCAGCAGCTCCCAGTAGTAGCGGTAGGAGGCGCGGTCATGCAGCTTGCCTTCCCAGGCGATCGGGCCCCAGTGCGCATTCTGGGCGGCAAGCAGGATGCCGGACGCCTCGGTGACCTCGGCAAAGTCCGGACGCATGGCTTCGACGATGGGCTGGATCTGGCGCGGGTGGATGCTCCACATGCGCAGGAAGCCGAATTCGCTGCGCGCCCGGCGGGCATCCTCGCGAACGACGTCGGGGTCGTTGAGTTCGGTGGTGACGTTGTGCGCCGGAACCACGCCATTGCCCAGCGCAGCCGCGGCGATTTCGCACTTGGCGCGCATCACCAATGGGTGCGAAAACTGCCCCGGCGAGCGCATTGCACTGCCGGGGATGGCGCCGTGGTGGGCACTGACGAAATCCATCAGGCCAAAATCGATGGTCTCGACATGGGGCAGGGCGGCAATCTTCCAGGCTTCGTTCAGCGCGCCCGGGGTTTCGATCAGCACATGCACCGGGATCTGGCGCTCGACGCCATGGCGGGCCCGAGCATCGTCCAGCGCCTGGATCTGGGTCAGGGCGTCGTCGGCACCCGCGACCTTGGGCAGCACGATGTAGGCAACCTGGTGGCCGGCGTTGCCGACGATGATTTCGAGGTCGGCACGCCAGTGGGCATGGGTGAGGTCGTGAATGCGGGCGCCGAGGCGGCCGTAGCGGTTTGCCGGATCGAGGATCAGGCCGGCGATCATCGCGGCGTGTTCGGCCTCGCGGCCGGCCGGCGCGCCATCCTCGCAATCGCCGGTGACATCGAATACCGGGCGTCCGTCATTGGCGAGATCGCCCTGCAGTTGCAGGGCCTTGCGCAGGTTCTTTTCCGAGCCGGCGTAGTGCTCGCAGGCGGGAAGGGCGGGGAAGGGCTTCTCCCCGCGATAAAGGACGTCGGCAGGATGCAGCACCGTGGTCACCGTGTTGCACCATCGGCGCTGGCGATCATCCTGCCGGGTTCCATCAGCCGAGGAGGCTGGCGACGCCGGCTTGCTCTTCCTGCAGCTCGGCCAGTGTCTTGTCCATCATGCCGCGCGAGTAGTCGTCGATGGCCAGGCCTTCGATGCGCTTGTACTCGCCGTTCTCGCAGGTGACGGGAACGCCGTAGATGATGTCCTTGGGAATGCCGTAGGAGCCATCCGACGGTACGCCCATGGTGACCCACTTGCCGTTGGTGCCCAGTGCCCAGTCGCGCATGTGGTCGATGGCGGCATTGGCTGCCGAGGCGGCCGACGAGGCACCGCGGGCGGCAATGATGGCTGCACCACGCTTGCCGACGGTGGGGATGTACTCGTTCCTGTACCAGGCTTCGTCATTGACGGCGGCCGGTGCGGCCTGGCCGGCGACGGTGCAGAAGCGCAGGTCGGGATACATGGTGGGCGAGTGGTTGCCCCAGACGATCATCTTTTCGATGTCGTTGACCGACTTGCCGGTGCGCGTGGCCAGTTGCGACACCGCGCGGTTGTGGTCGAGGCGCAGCATGGCAGTGAAGTTCTTGGCCGGCAGGCTCTTGGCCGACTTCATGGCGATATAGGCGTTTGTGTTGGCGGGGTTGCCGACCACCAGCACCTTGACGTTGCGCGAGGCCACGTCGTTGAGGGCGCCGCCCTGTTCGATGAAGATCTTGGCGTTGTCCATCAGCAGGTCCTTGCGTTCCATGCCGGGGCCGCGCGGCTTGGCGCCGATCAGCAGCGCATAGTCGGCATCCTTGAACGCCACCCGCGCATCGCCCGTGCCAACCACGCCGGCGAGCAGCGGGAAGGCGCAATCGTCGAGTTCCATCATCACGCCCTTGAGCGCGGCCTGGGGCTTCTCGGAGGGGTGCTCGAGCAGTTGCAGGATCACGGGTTGATCCTTGCCCAGCATGTCGCCGGCGGCAATGCGAAAGATTGCGGCGTAACCGATCTGGCCGGCGGCGCCGGTCACTGCGACACGAACGGGGGCTTTTGCCATTTGTAGAACTCCTGTATCAGGTTGAGTCGATTGGTCGAGATTGCGTCTGTTGCTGCGTGGGCGATGCGGGTTGGATTGCGGACGGCGATGATACGTCAGGCGATGGGGAAATATTAAAACCTATGCTGCGCTGTGTCAATATCTAATTGTTGTCTTATATAAGACATAAGACGATGGGTGGACACGCAAAGAAAAAAATGCTCAAATGCGCATCATGTCTGAATCCAGCGTCTCGCCATCGCCGACTTTCAGCCCTCTTTATCGCCAGATCAAGAGCCTGCTGATGCAACGTCTCGAATCTGGCGAATGGCGGCCAGGGGAGGCCATCCCGAGCGAATCGGAACTGGCCGTCCGCTTCAGCGTCAGCCAAGGAACCGTGCGCAAGGCCATCGACGAACTGGCGGCCGAAAACCTGTTGTTGCGTCGCCAGGGGAAAGGAACTTTCGTTGCATCGCACGATGACCCCCGTGCCTTCTTCCGCTTCCTGCGCCTGGTGCCGCTCTCCGGCGGCATCGAACAGGCGCAGAGCGTACCGCTGGAATGCTGGCGCGCCAAGGCCGGGCCGGAAGTAGCACGCATGCTCGAACTGAATATCGGCGACCCGATCAACATCGTGCGGCGCCTGCTCCAGTTTGCCGGCAAGCCGGTGGTAGTCGATGAAATCTATCTTCCCGGCAGCATCTTCGGCACGCTGACACTGGAAATGCTGCGCGATTTCGAAGGTTCCCTGTACAGCTTTTTTGAATCCAAGTTTGGCGTCCGCATGATCCGCGCCGAGGAACGCTTGCGCGCGGTACCCGCCGATCGTGCCAGCGCCGAACTGCTCAGGGTTGCCGAAGGCAGCCCGCTGCTGTCGGTGGAGCGGGTCAGTTTTTCCTATGCCGACAAGCCGGTCGAGTGGCGTCGCGGACTATATCAGACCAGTGAGCATTGCTATTTCAACGAGCTTGGCTGACCCACCATAAGATTTGTTTAACTTCAAGGTGTTTTGTTTTATAGTGCGCCGCGTCAAAATAGGAGAACGCTTGAAATGCCCGAGATGACAAAGCAGCGTCCAAAACATTTGGCGCTTAACGAAATACGATTGCCTCTCGCGGGCTTCGCCTCGATCTTGCATCGCATCAGCGGCGCCGGTCTGTTTTTGCTCTTGCCCCTGCTGATCTGGCTATTGCAACTCTCGCTCGGATCGACCCAAGCCAGCGCCGAAACCTTTGCCGCGATCACCGGCAACTGGCTGGTCAAGCTGGTCCTGCTCGGTTTGATGTGGGCCTTCCTGCACCACTTCTGCATGGGTATCCGCATCCTGCTGATCGACATCCACGTCGGCGTCGAAAAGCAGCAGGCACACAGCTCGGCGATGGCGGTGATGGTCGTCAGCCTGGCGCTTACAGCCGTCTTCGGCCTGAAACTTCTGGGAGCCTACTGACATGCAAAGACTCGTCGTCGGGGCCGGCTACGGCCTCAAGGATTGGCTGGCACAGCGCATCACCGGCGTTGTCATGGCCGTATTTACGCTGATCATGTTCGCCGCCGCGCTCGGTGGCGCCATGTCCTCGCGCGAAGCCTGGCAGGCCTTCATGGCCAACGGCTTGATCCGCTTCCTCAGCTTCCTGTTCATCGTCAGCCTTTGCTACCACGCCTGGGTCGGCGTGCGTGACATCTGGATGGACTATCTCAATTCCGCAGCGCTGCGTCTGTTCCTGCATGTGATGACGCTGCTCGCCCTGGTCGGCTATGCTGGCTGGGCCATACAGATCATCTGGAGGCTGTGACAGTGTCCTATACCGTTCGCAAATTCGATGCGGTCATCGTCGGCGCCGGCGGCGCCGGCCTGCGCGCCGCGATCCAGTTGTCCGAAGCCGGCTTCAAGACTGCGGTTCTTACCAAGGTCTTCCCCACCCGCTCGCACACCGTCGCGGCGCAGGGCGGTGTCGCCGCCAGCCTGGGCAATTCGGAAGAGGATCACTGGCACTGGCACATGTACGATACCGTCAAGGGTTCCGACTGGCTCGGCGACCAGGACGCAATCGAGTTCATGTGCCGCAAGGCCAATGAAGTCGTGGTCGAACTCGAACACTACGGCATGCCCTTCGATCGCCTCGACAACGGCAAGATCTACCAGCGCCCCTTCGGCGGCCACATGTCGAACTTCGGCGAAAAGCCCGTGCGTCGTTCCTGCGCCGCCGCCGACCGCACCGGCCACGCCATGTTGCACGCGATGTACCAGCGCAATGTCAAGGTCAACACCCAGTTCTTCGTCGAATGGCAGGCGCTCGACTTGGTGCGTGATGCCGATGGCGACGTGCTGGGCGTCACGGCGATGGACATGGAAACCGGCGAGATCGTGGTTTTCCACGCCAAGGCCACCATCTTCGCCACGGGCGGATCGGGCCGCATCTATTATTCTTCTACCAACGCCTTCATCAATACCGGCGACGGCCTGGGCATGGCGGCGCGCGCCGGCATTCCGCTCGAAGACATGGAGTTCTGGCAGTTCCACCCGACCGGCGTCGCCGGCGCCGGTGTGCTGATCACCGAAGGCGTGCGTGGCGAAGGCGGCATCCTGCGCAATTCGGCCGGCGAGCGTTTCATGGAGCGCTACGCGCCCAACGCCAAGGATCTGGCCTCGCGCGACGTGGTGTCGCGGGCGATGACCACCGAGATCAACGAAGGTCGGGGCTGCGGTCCGAACAAGGATTTCGTGCTGCTCGACATTACCCACCTGCCGCCGGAGACCATCATGAAGCGTCTGCCCGGCATTCATGAAATCGGCATCCAGTTCGCCGGCGTCGATTGCCTCAAGGAACCGCTGCCGGTTGTACCCACATGTCATTACCAGATGGGCGGCATTCCGACCAACTACCTGGGCCAGGTCGTCGTCCCCAAGGGCGGCAACCCGAGCGAGCCGGTACTCGGCTTCTATGCCGCCGGCGAGTGCGCCTGCGCCTCGGTGCATGGCGCCAACCGTCTCGGCACCAACTCCCTGCTCGACCTGCTGGTGTTCGGCAAGTCGGCTGGCGAAACGGCGGTCAATGATTTGCGCAACACCGTCAAGGCGCACAAGCCGCTGGCAACCGAGTCGATCGAGCGCGCCCTGGCGCGCGTCGATCGCCTCAACAACCAGAAGGACGGCGCCGATGTGCACGAGACGCGACTCGCCATGCAGCGTACCATGCAGAAGCACGCGGGCGTATTCCGCTTCAAGGACATGCTGGCCGAGGGCGTGACGCGCATCAACGAAATCGCCGGCCAGGTGGCCCAGACCCAGATCAAGGACAAGTCCAAGGTGTTCAACACGGCGCGCATCGAGGCACTGGAACTCGACAACCTGATCGAGGTCGCCAAGGCCACCATCGTTTCGGCCAATGCCCGCACCGAATCGCGCGGCGCCCACGTCCGTGACGACGCGGTCGACACGCCGGAGACACCGGACGGACGCGACGACAAGAACTGGCTCAAGCACACTCTCTGGTACCGCGATGGCAATCGCCTCGACTACAAGCCGGTGCAGATGAAGCCGATGACCGTAGACACCATCGAGCTGAAAAAGCGCGCCTACTGACAAGGAATGACGATGACGAACGCCACCCGTACCGTCCAGTTCAAGATCTACCGCTACGATCCGGACAAGGACGCCAAGCCCTACATGCAGGACATTTCGGTAGAGTTGGATTCGACCGACCGCAAGTTGCTCGACGCCATGGTCAAGCTCAAGGCCAAGGACGACTCGATCGCCTTCCGCCGTTCCTGCCGCGAAGGCGTCTGCGGTTCCGACGCGATGAACATCAACGGCAAGAACGGCCTGGCCTGCCTGACCGCGATGGACAGCTTCCCGGAGGGCAAGCCGGTCGTTCTGCGGCCCTTGCCGGGCCTGCCGGTGATCCGCGACCTGATCGTGGACATGACACAGTTCTTCAAGCAATACCACTCGATCAAACCCTACCTGATCAACAACGACCCGCCACCCGAGCGCGAGCGCCTGCAGTCGCCGGAAGACCGCGAGGAACTCAACGGCCTCTACGAGTGCATCCTCTGCGCCTGCTGCTCGACCTCCTGTCCATCGTTCTGGTGGAACCCGGACAAGTTTGTCGGCCCTGCGGGACTGCTGGCGGCCTACCGCTTCATCGCCGACACGCGCGACCAGGCAACCAACGAGCGCCTCGACAACCTCGAAGACCCGTACCGCCTGTTCCGTTGCCACACCATCATGAACTGCGTCGATGTCTGCCCGAAGGGCCTGAACCCGACCAAGGCGATCGGGAAAATCAAGGAAATGATGGTCCGGCGGGCCATCTGACGATGGACGAGGAACGCCAGGCACGCATCAACCGTCTCAAGTGGCATTGCCGGCGCGCCTTGCTGGAACTGGATCTGGTATTCGATCGCTTCTGGGAGCGTTACGAGGGCAGCCTCGATGAGCAGGGCGAAGCAGTTTTGGGAGCTTTGCTGGAACTGGAAGACCATGAGCTGTGGGCCTTGGTCAGCGGAAGGGAAACCACCGCTGACCCCCGACAGGCGGCAATGATTGAGCGGCTGAGGGAGGTTTCTCCCGCAGCCAATTTTTGAGTGGTATCGCAATCACGGACCTTGAAAAGGATCTGAACATGAGCACGAATCGCACCGCAACCCTGACCGTCGACGGCAAGACCGTGGAATTCCCCGTGATGGTCGGCACCCATGGCCAGGATGTGATCGACATCCGTACCCTGGGCGCCAAAACCGGACTGTTCACGTATGACTCCGGCTTCCTGTCGACTGCGAGCTGCCAGTCGAAGGTGACCTTCATCGACGGCGACAAGGGCGAGCTGCTGTACCGCGGTTACCCGATCGAGCAATTGGCGGAACAGTGCAACTTCCTTGAGGTGGCCTACCTGCTGAAGAACGGAGAACTGCCGAATGCGAAGCAGAAAACCGACTTCGAAAGCACGATAAAAAAGCACACCATGGTGCATGAGCAACTGGTCAAGTTCTTCCAGGGCTTCCGTCGCGATGCGCACCCGATGGCGGTCATGGTCGGCGTGGTTGGTGCGCTGTCGGCCTTCTATCACGATGTCACCGACTTCGCCAATCCGACGGATCGCAGCATTTCCTTCAACCGGCTGATCGCCAAGCTGCCGACCATCGTTGCCATGGCCTACAAGTACAACACCGGCCAGCCTTTCATGTATCCGCGCAACGACCTCGATTACACGGCCAACTTCATGCACATGATGTTCGGCACGCCCTGCGAGGACTACAAGCCCAACCCGGTGCTGACCCGCGCGCTGGACATCATCTTCACGCTGCATGCCGACCACGAGCAGAACGCCTCGACCTCGACCGTGCGCCTTGCCGGCTCCTCGGGTGCCAACCCCTTCGCCTGCATCTCGGCCGGCATCGCCTGCCTCTGGGGTCCGGCGCACGGCGGCGCCAACGAAGCCTGCCTGGAGATGCTCGAAGAAATCGGCGACGTGTCGCGCGTCGGCGAGTACATCAAGCGTGCCAAGGACAAGAATGACAGCTTCAAGCTGATGGGCTTTGGCCACCGCGTGTACAAGAACTTCGATCCGCGCGCCAAGCTGATGGGCAAGGTCTGCGCCGACGTCCTCGGCGAACTGGGGCTGGAGAACGACCGCCTGTTCAAGCTGGCCAAGGAGCTGGAGAAGATCGCCCTGGAAGACCCGTATTTCGTCGAGAAAAAGCTGTATCCGAACGTCGATTTCTACTCGGGCATCGTGCAGAAGGCGCTCGGCATCCCGACTTCGATGTTCACCTGCATCTTCGCGCTGGCGCGTACCGTCGGCTGGATGACGCAGTGGGAGGAGATGATCACCGATCCGGAATACAAGATCGGCCGTCCACGCCAGTTGTACACCGGCGCGGCCAGGCGCGACGTCAAGGCGCTGGCGCAGCGCTGATCCGTTTTCGGCCAAGACGGGGGGCGTTTTCAGCCCCCCGGTTTTTTTCCCCATACATCAGCAGGTGACGCAATGATGAAGCAGATGCTGTCCAACTCGTATCTGTTCGGCACCAATACGCCGTACATCGAGGCGCTCTACGACGCCTACCTCGCCAATCCGGCCTCGGTCGAGCCGGTCTGGCGCGATTACTTCGACAAGCTGGGCACCTTGCCCGGCGCCGGCAACTACACCGGGCCGGACGTTGCCCACTATCCTGTCATTACCTCGTTTGCCCAGCGCGCCAAGGACGGCACCCTGCAAGCCGGCCGTGCCACGGCACAGTCGGACGGCAAGCAGATCAAGGTGTTGCAGTTGATCAATGCCTATCGTTTCCTCGGCAACCGTTGGGCCCAGCTCGATCCCTTGAAGCGCGCCGAGCGTCCGGCGGTGGCGGAACTCGAGCCCTCGCACTATGGCTTTACCGAGGCCGATCTCGGCCAGGTTTTCAATTCCGGTTCCTTTGCCGCCGTGCCCGAGTCGGCGACGCTGCGCGAGATTCTCGAAGCCTGCCGCCAGACCTTCTGCGGCACCATCGGCGTCGAGTTCATGTATCTCTCCGACGTTGGCCAGAAGCGCTGGCTACAGGCCAAGCTGGAGCCGATGCGTTCGACGCCGGCCTGGTCCGCCGAAGACAAGAAGCGCTTCCTGGTGCAACTGACCCAGGCCGAGACCCTGGAGCGCTACCTGCACACCAAATATGTCGGCCAGAAGCGTTTCTCGCTCGAAGGCGGCGAATCGCTGATTCTGGCCATGGACCAGTTGATCCGCACTGCCGGCAGCGTCGGCGTGCAGGAAATGGTGATAGGCATGGCCCATCGCGGCCGTCTCAACGTGCTGGTCAACACTCTGGGCAAGCAGCCTTCGATGCTGTTCGCCGAATTCGAAGGCAAGAAGAAGTCCGATCTTTCCGCCGGCGACGTCAAGTACCACATGGGCTACTCGTCTGACGTCGGCACGCCCGGCGGCCCGGTGCACCTGACCCTGGCCTTCAACCCCTCACACCTCGAAATCGTCAACCCGGTGGTGGCCGGATCGGTCTATGCCCGCCAGGTACGCCGTGGCCCGGAGGGCAAGATGCAGGCGCTGCCGGTACTGATCCACGGCGATGCCGCCGTGGCGGGGCAGGGTGTCAACCAGGAAATGCTGAACTTCTCCAACACGCGAGGCTACGGCACTGGCGGCACGGTGCATATCGTGGTCAACAACCAGATCGGCTTCACCACCTCCGACCTGCGCGACTACCGCTCCTCGCTGTATTGCACCGACATCTTCAAAATGATCGAGGCACCGATTTTCCACGTCAATGGCGACGACCCGGAAGCCGTGGCGCTGGTGACCCAGATTGCCATGGAGTATCGCCAGGAGTTCAAGAAAGACGTGGTGATCGACATCGTCTGCTTCCGCAAGCTCGGCCACAACGAGCAGGACGAGCCGATGGTCACCCAGCCCCTGATGTACAAGAAGATCTCGCAACATCCCGGCACACGCAAGCTGTACGCCGACAAGTTGCAGGCCCAGGGCGTAATCGCCGACGGCGACGCCGAGCGCATGATCAAGGACTACCGCACGGCACTGGACGAAGGTCGTCACCTGATCGACCCGGTGATCAGCGACTACAACAGCAAGTTTTCGATCGATTGGACGCCCCACATCGGCGTGCCCTACACCGAGAAGTGCGACACCACGGTATCGATGAGCGAATTGCAGCGCCTGTCCAAGCAACTCACCAGCATTCCGGCCAATTTCACCCTGCACTCGCGGGTGCAGAAAATCATCGACGACCGTCGCCAGATGGGCGAGGGCAAGCTGGCGGTGGACTGGGGCATGGGCGAAAACCTGGCCTATGCCTCACTGGTGGCCGCCGGTTTCAACATCCGCGTATCGGGTGAGGATGTCGGTCGCGGCACTTTCTTCCACCGCCATGCCGCTCTGCACGACCAGAATCGCGAAAAGTGGGACGAGGGCACCTATTGGCCGCTACAGAATATCCAGGAGCACCAGGGGCGCTTCATGTGCTTCGACTCGGTTTTGTCCGAGGAAGCCGTGCTTGCCTTCGAATACGGCTTTGCCACGGCGGCGCCCAACGAACTGGTGGTCTGGGAAGCGCAGTTCGGCGATTTTGCCAACGGTGCCCAGGTGGTGATCGACCAGTTCCTTTCTTCGGGTGAGGCCAAGTGGGGTCGCGGCTGCGGCCTGGTGCTGCTGCTGCCGCACGGCTACGAAGGGCAGGGCCCGGAGCATTCGTCAGCACGCCTCGAACGCTATATGCAGCTTTCCGCCGAGTTCAACTGGGAAGTCTGCGTGCCCTCGAATGCCGCGCAGGTGTATCACATGCTGCGCCGGCAGATGCTGAGGAAGCAGAGGAAGCCGCTGGTGGTGATGACGCCGAAGTCCTTGCTGCGCCACAAGGACGCCACCAGTTCGCTGGAGGAACTGGCCAACGGCACTTTCCAGACCATCATTGGCGAGGTCGATAAGCTCGACCCCAAGAAGGTCACGCGCTTGGTGACCTGCGCCGGCAAGATCTACTTCGATTTGCTCGCCGCGCGCCGCGAGAAGAAGATCGAAAACGTCGCGCTGGTCCGCGTCGAACAGCTGTATCCCTTCGATGACCGTCGCCTGTTCGAGGAAATGGAGAAATATCCCAAGCTCAAGGAACTGATCTGGTGCCAGGAAGAGCCGATGAACCAGGGCGCTTGGTATGCCAAGCATCACCGCCTGGAGCGCTTGATCAAGCCTGGCCAGATCCTCGACGCGGTGGCGCGCCCCTCGTCACCGTCGCCCGCCGTCGGCTACGCCTCGAAACACGCCCTGCAGCAGAAGGAAGTCGTGAACGCTGCCCTCGGCATCAAGGAATAAGGAAGAAATGACGACCATCCCCCCGGCCCCCTTCCCGAGGAAGGGGATGACCATTGTTCGCGGGCTGCGCCCGCTCCATGTTTTGGCCGTTTCTCCTTGGGGCGGCCCTACGGAGAAATCATGATCATCGAAGTCAAAGTCCCCCAGCTGTCCGAATCCGTCGCCGAGGCCACGTTGTCGGCCTGGCATGTCAAGGAAGGCGATGCCGTTGCCCGCGACCAGAACCTGATCGACATCGAAACCGACAAGGTCGTGCTTGAACTGCCGGCGCCCGATGCCGGCGTGATCGTCAAGCTCATCAAGCAGAACGGCGAGACGGTCGCTTCCGGCGAAGTCATCGCCCAGATCGATACCGAAGCCAAGGCTGCCGTGGCTCCCGCGGCCAAGGCGGCTGCGGCCCCGGCGAAGGCCGCGGTGCCGGCTGCTGCCCCTGCGGCGGCGACCGCCATGCCCGCCGCGCGCAAGATCATGGACGAGAAAGGCATCTCCGCCGCCGACGTGCAGGGCTCCGGTCGCGGCGGCCGTATCCTCAAGGAAGACGTCAGCGGCGCCGCCAAGCCCGCTGCCGCCACTCCGGTCGCCGTATCCCCAGCGCCGACTTCCGTTGCCGCGCGACCGGCCCTGCCGCAGCCCAATGTGGTCAGCGCCGAGGCCATCGTCGCCGAACGTCCCGAGCAGCGCGTGCCCATGTCGCGCTTGCGCGCCCGCGTCGCCGAGCGCCTGGTGCAATCGCAATCCACCAACGCCATCCTGACTACCTTCAACGAGGTGAACATGGGCCCGGTGATGGAGATGCGAAAGAAATACCTCGATAAGTTCGAGAAGGAGCACGGCGTTCGCCTCGGTTTCATGTCCTTCTTCGTCAAGGCCGCCGTGGCTGCTTTGAAGAAGTACCCGGTGCTCAACGCCTCGGTCGACGGCAATGACATCGTCTATCACGGCTACTTCGACATCGGTATCGCCGTGGGTTCGCCGCGCGGCCTGGTGGTGCCGATCCTGCGCGATGCCGACCAGATGAGCCTGGCGCAGATCGAGAAGAAGATTGCCGAGTTCGGCCAGAAGGCCAAGGACGGCAAGATCTCGATCGAGGAACTCACCGGCGGTACCTTCTCGATCTCCAATGGCGGCGTGTTCGGCTCGATGCTGTCGACGCCGATCATCAACCCGCCGCAATCGGCCATCCTCGGCATCCATGCCACCAAGGATCGCCCGGTGGTCGAGAACGGCCAGATCGTGATCCGCCCGATCAACTACCTGGCCATGTCCTACGACCATCGCATCATCGACGGCCGCGAGGCGGTGCTGGGTCTGGTGACGATGAAGGAAGCGCTGGAAGATCCGGCGCGCATGCTGCTCGACGTATAAAGGGACGATAACCATGGCCTACAAGCAATTCGATGTCGTCGTCATCGGCGCCGGTCCCGGCGGTTACGTTGCCGCGATCCGTTGCGCGCAGCTCGGCATGAGCACCGCCTGCATCGAGTCCGAGTCCTATGCCGATCCCAAGGGCGAGGTACGCCTTGGTGGCACCTGCCTCAACGTCGGCTGCATTCCCTCGAAGGCGCTGCTGCGTTCCTCCGAGCTGTTCGAGGAGGCTCAGCACGGTTTCCAGATGCACGGGATTTCGGCGCAGGGCGTCAAGATCGACGTCGGCACCATGATCAAACGCAAGGACAACATCGTCACCCAGCTCACCGGAGGCATCAAGGGCTTGTTCAGGAAGAACAAGGTCACGCTGCTGCCCGGCCACGGCAAGTTCGTCAATCGCGAGAACGACAAGTGGCGTGTCGATGTCAACGGCGAGATCGTTGAAGCCACCCACGTCATCGTCGCCACCGGCTCCAAGGCGCGCCATCTGCCCGGCATCCCGGTCGATAACAAAATCATCTGCGACAACGCGGGGGCCTTGTCCTTTGACGCCACCCCCAAGCGCCTGGGCGTGATCGGCGCCGGCGTGATCGGGCTCGAACTTGGCTCGGTGTGGAAGCGGCTCGGTTCGGAAGTCACGATCCTCGAAGCCATGCCGGATTTCCTGGCTTCCGCCGACCAGGCCGTATCCAAGGAAGCCTGGAAAACCTTCACCCAGAAGCAGGGCCTCGACATCCAGTTGGGCGTCAAGATCACCAAGGTCGAAACCGGCAAGAAAGGCGTTACGATCGAGTACGAATTTGGCGACGAAGCCAAGACCCTGCAATGCGACCGGCTGATCGTTTCGGTCGGTCGCGTTCCCAATACGCAAGGCCTTGGTGCCGAGAATGTCGGCCTCGAACTGCGTCCCAGCGGCTACATCAACGTCGACCACAACTGCCGCACCAACCTGCCCAATGTCTGGGCGGTGGGTGACGTGGTGCCCGGCCCGATGCTGGCGCACAAGGGCATGGAGGAGGGTGTCATGGTGGCGGAATGCATCGCCGGCCAGAAGGGCCATGTCAACCTCGACACCGTGCCCTGGGTGATCTACACCCATCCCGAGATCGCCTGGGTGGGCAAGACCGAACAGCAGCTGAAGAACGAGGGCGTCGAGTATCGCGCCGGGCAGATCCCGTTTGCCGCCAACGGCCGCGCTTTGGGGCAGGGCGATACCACCGGCTTCATCAAGATGCTGGCCTGCGCCAAGACGGACCGCATCCTCGGCGTGCATATCATCGGCGCCAATGCCTCAGAGCTGATCGCCGAAGCCGTCGCGGCGATGGAGTTCAATGCCTCGTCGGAAGACATCGCCCGCATTTGCCATGCGCATCCGACGCTGTCCGAAGTCATGCACGAGGCCGCGCTGGCCGTCGACAAGCGTCCGCTGCACTTCTAGAATCAACGCAACCCCGTAACAGGGCGGGCGGGATTTCCCGGCCGCCCTTTTTCTTGATGCCGCACACCATCCTCAACGTCCCCAAGGACGGCATGATCGAAGGCTTCAATGCCGCGCTGGCCGAGCGTGGCATCGTCGCCGATCCGGCGCAGTTGGTCGCGGCGATGCGCCTGCAGAAGTTCTACGACGACCTGCTCGCTTTCAAGGCGGCGCGGCGCAGCAAATTGCGCAAGCTTCTCGTGCGTCCGGTGCTGCCGCGGGGAGTATGGTTCTGGGGCGGGGTAGGGCGCGGCAAAAGCTTCCTGATGGATTGCTTCTTTGCCGCGGTTCCCTACCAGCGCAAGCGTCGCGTGCATTTCCACGCTTTCATGCGCGAGGTCCATGAGTCGCTGCGCAAGCATCGCAATGAAGCCGATCCGCTGGCCAAGGTGGCGGCGCGCATTTCGCGCGAGACGCGCCTGATGTGTTTCGACGAGTTCCACGTTTCGGATATCGCCGATGCGATGATGCTGGGCCGCCTGATGCAGGCTCTATTCGATGCCGGCGTGCTGTTCTGCATCACCTCCAATTATCCACCCCGTGGCCTGTATCCCAACGGCCTCCAGCGCGAACTGTTTCTGCCCACGATCGACCTCCTGGGCAGCGCGCTCGACGTGATCGAGATCGATGCCGGCATCGACTATCGCCTGCGCGCGTTGGCGCAGGCGGAGGTCTACCTGGTGGCGGATGCGGCGACCGCCATCGCGACGATTTCGCGTACCTTCAGCAGCATCGCTGGCGGCGGCGGCCATACCCGGCCGATGAGCGTGCTTGGCCGCGAACTGCCCGTGCTGCACCGCGCGCCCGGCGTGGTCTGGTTCGATTTCGCCACGCTGTGCGAAGGCCCCCGATCGCAGAACGACTATCTCTGGTTGGCCAACCGGCATCACACACTGTTCCTCACCGGGGTGCCGCACATGAGCCGCGACATGGCCAATGCGGCACGCCGCTTCACCTGGCTGGTGGATGTGCTTTACGACCATCGCGTCAAGCTTGTCGTTGCCGCTGAATGCGCCGCAGAAGCGCTATATACCGAGGGCACCCAGGCCAGCGAGTTTGCGCGAACCGTCAGCCGCCTGATCGAAATGCGCTCGCTCGAATACCTTGCCAGCCCGCATCGCCGAGAGGATGTGCTGGCCGTCGAAACGGAAGGCGGCGGGGCTTGATTTCTTCCGCGCACTCTCGGTTACAATGAATCGAGGTCGATGCAGGAGGAGCATCAATGCTGCACGTGGGGGACAAGGCACCCGAGTTTTCTTTGCCCGACGCCGACATGGAGTGGTTCGATTTCGGATCGCTGCGCGGCCGGCAGCACGCGGTGCTGTTCTTCTATCCGCGCGATGGCACGCCCTACTGCACCCTTGAGGCAGCCGATTTTTCCGACCACGAAAGCGACTTCACCCGCCTGGATTGCGTGGTGCTCGGCGTTTCGCGCGACGACTGCCTGTCGCATGCAGAGTTTCGCGACAAGCACGGCCTGTCGATTCGCCTGCTTTCGGACGAGGAAGGCGAGGTTTGCAGGAAGTTCGGAGTCTCGCAGTTTCGTGAACGGGACGGTCACAAGAAATTATGTGTCATACGGTCGACCTTCGTCGTCGATAAGGACGGAGTCGTTCGTTACGCCCTCTACGATGTGAATCCCAAGGGACATGCCGCCGAGGTTTATCAATTCGTGAAAAGCCTCAACGGCAAGGGAAATCATCATGCTCATCGCTAGGAATACCGTCGTCACCCTCAAGTACAGCGTTCGCGACAGCGACGGCGACGCAGTGGACGAGGGCAGCAATCCGCTGGTTTACCTGCACGGCGGCTACGGCGGGATTTTCGACCGTATCGAAGAGGAATTGCAGGGCAAGGAGATCGGCGACGCGCTTGAAGTCCGGCTTGAGCCGGAAGATGCGTTTGGCGAATACGATGCCGATCTGGTTGCCATCGAACCGCGCCAGCTGTTTCCGGAAAACATCGAAGTGGGCATGCAATTCGAACGTGGCGCGGAGGATGGCGAAAGCGAAGACGGACTATTCACCATCACCGATATTGCCGATGACAAAGTGGTAGTGGACGGTAATCACCCCCTGGCGGGTATCACGCTGCTGTTTTCCTGCACCGTGGCCGACGTGCGCGCTGCGACCCAGGATGAAATCACCCATGGCCACGTGCATGGAGCCCACGGACACCATCACTGAAACGGGTGCCTGACGGCGAGCGCGCTCCCTTGAGCGGGGAATTGGCGCCGCAGGTCAAATGGCCGAACGTGCCAGCCTGTTACGGCTGGCTGTCACTCGATCGCAGGGGAAACTGGCGGCTCAAGGGAGGGGTCGTCCGCCATCCGGGCCTGGTTTCGTATCTGAACAATCACTATGCGCCCGATGCTGCCGGCAACTGGCTTGTCAGCAACGGACCGCAGGCGGTATATGCGCGGCTGGATTACACACCGCTGATCTGGCGGCTGGCCGCAGGAAAACTGTTCGCCCATGCCGGGCAGATCGATGCAATACCTCAGTTCGCCTACATCGACGAGGACGGGAATATTCTCTTCGCCTGCGCGGAAGGGATTGGACTGCTTCACGACCTTGACTTGCCGGACTTCGCCGGCGAACTTCGCAATCGCGGAGGACAACCGGCCGTCGAGGATGAACTGGCGGCCGCCGCGGAGGGACTTGCGGAATTGAACTGGCGGGGACTGCCACTGGTTCCGATACTGTCGCGGGATGTGGCCGGCCGCTTCGGCTTCAACCCGGATCCGTGCCCCTGAGGCTCACGCGCAGGAGCCATCCTGACGGTCGTTGAGAATCGGCCACAGGTGATCCCAGGCATTGCCGGAGCACATCTTGCGGCATTGCTGGAAGGCAATCGTTACGCGCGTTCCCTGTTCCCACACCCGAACCACGCAGGAGTCACGCAAGTGGCTGAGTTCCACCGTCGGCATTTCGCGGGTTTGGCGGAAATTTTTCAGGTCGAATTTGCAACTGCCGCGGCGGGGAATATCGACTGCCGCCTCGAAGGCCTGAACCTTGGCTTGGTTGATGGCGAGCTTTAGTTTGCCGCCATATCCGGTTTCATCGCGGAAGCTGCATTCGGTTGCGATATTGAGGGCACGCGTCGGGATCGGCCCTGGCTTTGCGCGACGGACAGACTCTGGCCGGCTGTGCGGTATTTTTTCAGGCTGGATAATCGTTTGAGGGGGCAATGTGCCTTGCTCGGGTTTCGTCGGTGGAACGGGTTCTGGGGTGGGAATCGAGGTGCATGAACTGATACACAGGCTCAAGAGGGTGACACCGAGCGCAAGTTCTGGCTTGAACGGCATCGAGGGTACGCCTTTTTCATTCCTGCCTGTATAAAAACGTTAATCTTCAGTGCGCGTCAACAGGCGTGTCCAGGAATCGGGGATAGGTTAGTGGGTACGGCGAGGAATAGCCGAATCAGTACCGCCATGACGGCGGCAAAGGTGGCGCCTGTCATCCATTTTAAGAGTCTGATGTCCGCGTCGACTTTCATGACATCGCTGCGGATCAAGTTCGCGTCGTCCTTGGTGGCAAGTACCAATTCGGCGGATTCGGCGATTGCCGTCTGTTGTGCGGTGGCTAGTGCTTCTGCCTGTTGCGCGTTGAAGCCGGCGTTCTCCAGCGTCTTGACGAATTTCAAAGTATCGAAGGTAACGGCACTCATGTTTTGGTCTCCTAGGCGGCGAGTGTATCGGAAAAGGTTTCTCATGCGACGAAGGTCGGCTATTCGGCTGATGGCGGACATAAGTTGACATAATGCCATTTATGCGAAATAAAATAGCTCCTGAAGATGGATTCACTCAACGGCTCCAGCCGACTTCAAATAGCCAACAACCTCTTCGTGGCCGCCGGATCTGGCCAATGCCAGTGCGGACTTGCCATCGAAATCCTCGAGATCCATATCCGCATCCGCGTCGATGAGGTGCTTGACGTGCACCAGTTTCCCTTGCTTGGCAGCCAGCATGAGTGCAGTTTGTCCGTTGGGCGCCCTCGCATCGAGTTTTGCTCCGTTTTTCACCAGCCAGTCGAGCAATTCGAAACTGTCGGAAAATACCGAATAGTGCAGCGCCGACCAGCCGCCGGGTTCAAGTTGGGCGCCGCTTTTGTGCAGCAGATCGACTCCGCCGACACTACCTTTTATCGCTGCAATCAGCAGTGCCGTGTCGCCAAAACGATTGCGTCTATTGACGGCGGCCCGATTACTGACGAGAAATCGCATCAGCTCGAGATTTTCGGTGCGAGCGGAAATCATCAGCAAGGTATTTCCGTCGCGATCGGCGGTATTGACATCCATGCCCCTTTGCAGCAGACCGACAACTGCTTCACTGTCACCTCGCTCGGCGGCATCCAGGATATCGTCGTAGACACCACCGGCCGCGAGACCGGAAAGAAGCACAAAAAATAATCCGATCAGCAGATTACGCATCGAAATGACTTCCAAACAATGATTCGAAGTTGGTGCTGGTGGCGAACGCCAATTCCTCAAAGGAAACTCCCTTCAAGCGCGCGAGCTCTTCTGCGACATGCCGCACCAGTGCCGGATGGTTCAGCTTTCCACGATGCGGTACCGGCGCAAGATAGGGTGCATCGGTTTCAACCAGCAGCCGATCCATCGGTACGCGTCGCGCCACATCATGGACCTGGACTGCCTTCTTGAAGGTGACGATGCCGGAGAGGGAAATGTAAAAGCCAAGCGCGAGCGCGGCTTCGGCGATTTCCCAGCTTTCTGTGAAGCAGTGAAAAACGCCCCTGACTGCTCCCTGCCCCTCTTCCCGGAGAATGCTCAGGGTATCGCTTGCGGCTTCCCTGGTGTGAATAATCAGTGGCTTGTTGCAGCTTTTGGCGGCCCGCACATGGCGACGAAAACGTTCGCGCTGCCACTCCAGATCCCCTTCCAAACGGTAGTAGTCGAGACCGGTTTCACCGATGGCAACGACGCGAGGATGGGTTGACAAGGAAGTCAGCTCAGATTCGCCCGGATCAGCACCTTCCGTGGTGTCAGGATGGACACCCACTGCGGCAACCAGGCAGGGATGGGCTTCCGCCAAGGCCAACACGGCCGGGAGCCGTTCCAGGGTAACGCCGGCCACCAAGGCGCCCTTGACCCCGTTCGCTTTCATGGCGGCTATGAACTCGCTTTCCCTGCCATGAAACTCAGGAAAATCGAGGTGGCAATGGGAGTCGACAAGTTGCCAGCTCATTGCCGCACCGGTCGCAGCGCGCGCAAAAATTCGGCGGCAATATTTTCAAGAAAAAGCTGTTGATTCAATGTGTGGCTGGCGCTTCTTCGAAACTGGATTAACTCTTGCCAGGCCCCGATCAGCGCTTCGGCTGAATACCCACCGGCGGGTTTGGCTGGTTTATTCCAAGCGCCGTGATAGTGAATCTGCCCGGCCAGGGCATCCTGGATCGCATCGAAAATCCAGCGCTGAACCGCTTCGACAAGATCAGTTAATTTGAAACCGGACTCGGCTTTCAGTATTCCATCCCAGCGGTTCGCCAGTGCCATCGGATCGCCCGGCGGCGAGATCAGGCTGTCGATGATGCTGCCGAGCGGCTCCAGCATCCCGTTTTCCTTCCATCGCGCAACGCGAAGCGGTGCCCCGCCGGCAAGCCCAAGATACCTTTCCGCCTCCTTTCCGCAGCCGACGTCATTCAAGATGCGCCTTGCCCCCTCGGTCTCGGGTGGAGCAAAGGCAAGCACACGGCAGCGGCTTCGAATCGTTGGCAAGAGGAAGCGTTGCTTTGATGAAACCAATATGAAATAAACAGATGCTGGTGGTTCTTCAAGTATTTTCAGGAGAGAATTTGCCGCCGCGCCATTCATGGTTTCGGTCTCCGTCATGAGGACCACGCGACGCCCCATGCGGTGACTGCCGATCGCGATGAACGACTCCAGTTCGCGAACCTGGTCGATCTTGATGTTGCCGCCAAAGCGTTTTTTTGGCTTGTCGCGGCTTTCGCTTTCCTCGTCGCCCTCCGCTGCGGGAGCAACATGACGGAAATCCGGATGATTGCCGCCGGCTATCCAATGGCAGGCTTGGCATTCTCCGCAGGCGCTCCGATTCGATTTTGGGGATTCGCATAACAGCAGATGCGCCAGCCATGCCCCGAAACCTGCTTTGCCCAGGCCTTCCGGGCCGGTCAGCAGCAGGGCGTGCGGCAGCCGATCAAGGCCCTGTTTGAGCAGCAGCCCAGCTTGCGGTGTTTCTATATAATTACGTTTTAAATTATAATGTTGCAACTATTTTCTCAAGTTCTTTGTTAATAAAATTCGGGGCTCGGGTGGCATCCAGAATGCGGACCCGGGTCGGGTTTTCGGCAGCGATGCGCAGATAGGCCTCGCGGACGCGTTCAAAAAATTCCGCCTGCTCCTGTTCGAATCGGTCTGGATTCTGGGTTGCGGCATGCAGACGTTGCTGCGCCACGGTTACCGGAGCGTCAAAAATCAGGGTCAGGTCCGGACGCAAATCGCCGAGAGTCCATGCCGTCAAGGTTTCAAGCTTGCGCCAGTCGAGACCGCGCCCTCCTCCCTGATAGGCAAACGAGGCATCAACGAATCGGTCGCAAAGAACCCAGTCCCCCCGGGCAAGGGCTGGTTCGATCAAATGCGCCACATGCTCGCGTCGCGCCGCAAACATCAGCAGCGCTTCCGTTTCGATGTGCATCGGCTCCGCCAGCAGCAGGGTACGCAATTTCTCGCCCAGAGGTGTCCCGCCGGGTTCGCGGGTAGCGACTACGGTACGCCCGGATTCACGTAATCTATTGACCAACCAGGCGTGCTGCGTGCTTTTCCCGGCGCCATCGATACCTTCAAAGCTGATGAAGCGACCGCGCTCGACCATCTCAACGCTTCTGATACTTGGCTACCGCGGCGTTGTGCTCGTCCAGGGTTGCGGAAAATTCGCTTGACCCATCGCCGCGCGCCACAAAATACAGCATGTCGCTGGGTGGGGGCTTGGCGGCGGCAAGCAGGGAAGCCACACCGGGAACGGCAATCGGGGTGGGGGGAAGGCCGACACGGGTATAGGTATTCCATGGCGTGTCGGTCAGCAGATCGACCTTGCGCAGGTTGCCGTCGAACTTCTCGCCGAGTCCGTAGATGACTGTCGGGTCGGATTGAATCAGCATGTTGCGCCGCAGGCGATTGATGAATACGGCGGCGATCTGTGGCCGGTCCGCCGCCAGGCCGGTTTCCTTTTCCACGATCGAAGCGAGGATCAGCAACTCGTAAGGACTCCTGAGCGGCGTCGTGCTTTCGCGCTTTGTCCAGGCATCGGCGATCTTGGGCTGCATCGCCTTGTAGGCACGCCGCAGGACATCGAGGTCGCTGGTACCCTTGGCGAACAGATAGGTATCCGGGAAGAACAAACCTTCGGGATGCGTTTCCTTGGCACCAATACCCTTGAGCAGCTGTTGATCGCTCAGTTTCACCGTATCGTGCGCAAGATCGGGGTGTTCATTGAGGGCTGCCCGCAGCTGCCGGAAGTTCTTGCCTTCCACCAGTACCAGTTCGCTGAACAGGACGTCGCCCCGGGTCAGTTTGTCGAGAAGGTCCATCGCCGTCAGGCCTGACTCGATTTCGTAACTGCCGGCCTTGATTTTGGAGGAACGGCCCTTGAAGCGCCCGAGCAGTTCCAGTTGCCATGCGGGCATATCGACACCGGCGTTCTCGACGATCTGGGCTGCCGATCTCAGGCTGGCACCGGAAGGAATGGAAAAGTTGATCGTATCGCTGCGCATCGGCAGATGGCGAACGGAGAACCAGCTCGCGCCGACTACGATGCCAATGAAGGCCAGTATCACCAGCAGCAGGACTATTTTGAAAGTACGCATGATGACCTTGAATAAGTGGCAAACCGACGCAACGTGGAAGGGTGCCGCGATAATAGCATCGCGAACCATGCAAACTGGACGGACATTATGAATCAGGACTGGACTACTTTTCTTGCCGGACAAGGCCTTGTGGCCGACGGCAGCAGCTTTGGCGATCTCGGTCCGGAGTTGGTCGCAGCAGGTTCAGGCAGCGTGCTCGCGCCCCTGCTCGACCACGGCCTGATTCGCGCCAGCGGGCCGGACGCCGCCGATTTTCTGCATAACCTGCTGACCAATGATATCAAGGGCCTTGGTACCTCCAACGCACGTTCTGCCGGCATGTGCACTGCCAAGGGACGATTGCTGGCGGTGTTTCTGGTCTGGCGTGATGGCGACGACTTCCTCCTCATGCTGCCGCGCGAGATCCTGCCGTCGATACTGAAAAAGCTGTCGATGTATGTCCTGCGCGCCAAGGTGAAACTCACGGATGCGTCCGCCGAGCTGAATCTCGTCGGCTTTGCCTCGGTCGCCGTGCCGCCGGCGCCGACTCTTGCCGAATTGCCGCGTTTCGCGCTGGCTAGGGTTCCAGGTGGTCGCGCCATCCGCCTGGATCAGCACCGCTGGCTGCTGGCGCTGGAACCTGTCGAGGCGGTTGGTGTCTGGCAGGCTTACGCCGGGACAGCGCATGCGGTCGGAACGGCCACGTGGCAGTGGCTGGAAATCGCCGCGGGTCAGCCACGCGTGGTGGCTGGCACACAGGAGGCCTTCGTGCCGCAAATGCTGAACATGGAACTGCCGGCGGTGGGCGGCGTCAGCTTTACCAAGGGCTGTTATCCGGGCCAGGAAATCGTGGCCCGCACCCAGTACCTGGGCAAGGTCAAGCGGCGCAGCTTTCGCGCGCGCGTGAGTTCCGCGTTCGCGCCGGGCACCCATGTGTATGCCCCCGAAACTGGCGAGCAGCACTGCGGCGCCATCGTCAGTCTGGCGCCCTCTCCTGACGGCGGGCATGAGTGCCTGGTATGCGTGCAGATCGGTGCCCAGGAGGGCGGCGAGGTGCGCGTCGGCAGCCCGGCCGGCGAACGTCTCGAATTTCTCCCCCTGCCCTATAACATCACGGAAGCCGACGCCGCCTGAGGCAGTCATGTGCCTCATTTTTCTCGCCTGGCAGATGCACCCGGACTACCCGCTGGTGGTGGCCGCCAATCGCGACGAGTTCTTTGTCCGCCCGACGGCACCGGCTGATTTCTGGGCCGAGGCGTCGACGGTTCTTGCCGGACGCGACCTGGAAGCCGGCGGAACCTGGATGGGCATTACGCGCGGCGGACGCTTCGCCGCCTTGACCAATTACCGCGACCCGGCGCAGATGCGCAGCGGAACCCCGTCGCGTGGCGGGCTGGTGTCGGGATTCCTTGTCGGGCAGGACGAGCCGGGCACGTATCTGGCGAAGACCGAATCCCTGGGCCGGGAATGCAATGGCTACAACCTGCTGCTGGGCGACGGACAATCGCTGTGGTGGTCATCCAACATGGGTGGTAGGGCTCGTGCACTGGCGCCGGGAATTTACGGCCTGTCGAACCATCTGCTCGATACGCCCTGGCCAAAAGTCGGCGCTGGCAAGACGGCGCTGGCGGCGGCGCTCGACGCGCTGCCCGACCAGCGGGGGCTTCTGGCGCTGCTGACCGACGACGGTCTCCATCCCGATCACGTGTTGCCGCGGACCGGCGTGGCGCTGGAGTGGGAACGCCTGCTTTCCGCCGCCTTCGTCAAGTCACCGCGCTATGGCACGCGAAGTTCGACGATATTGACGGTGGGGCGTGGCGGTTGGGCCAGCTTCGATGAGCAGACCTGGCTGCCGGGGGCGATTCCCGGGCCGCGCCGGCGCTTCCGCTTCAGGATGTCGCCAGGCGTCGCATCGCCTGGTGTGGCAACCCGGCCTCGATGAATTCCGCGCCTTCCGCGACAAAGCCGAAGCGCCGATAGAAGTCGTTCGCCGTGGTCTGGGCATTCAGGGCCAGATCGCGCATCCCCGCCGCGGCGGCCTCCTCAAGCAGGCGTTCGAGCAGGGCACGCCCCACGCCCTGCCCCCGCCAGGCGGCAGATACCGCCATGCGGCCGATATGTCCGTCGGGTAGCAAACGGCCGGTACCGATCGCCGTTCCATCCGGGCCCCGAGCCAGCACGTGACGGCAGGCCGGATCGCGACCATCGATTTCCAGCTCGCGCGGCACGCCCTGCTCGCCGACAAAGACTGTCTCGCGCAATTTGCCGGCCTCGGTGGCAAGCTGGGCCCAGGAACCGGCTTCGACGCCGAACTCGACGATATCGACCGGCGCATAGGCCGGCACCAAGTTGAACAATTCGACGATATCCGGGTTGCGCATGCGCACGCAGCCGATCGAACCGGGGATGCCCATGCTTGCCGTATCCGGCGAGCCGTGCAGGTAGATGTAGCGACGCATGGTATCGACTGCGCCCAGTCGGTTGCGCCCCGGCTCCATGCCGGATAGCCAGAGGATGCGGGTCAGGATCCAGTCGCGGCCGGGATGCTCTTTCGCCAGGGCGGGGGTCCAGATCTCGCCGGTGGGACGTCGGCCGCGAAACACTGTATTGGGCGCGGCACCAGCACCGATCTTGGCGCGCACGATATGGCGTCCGCGCGGTGTGCAATTGCTGCCCTGCGCTTCCCCTGCTCCGTTTATCGCGGTCGACACCGCATAGCGGTGCAGCAGGTCGCCCCTGTCGTCGTGAACTTCGAGGCTCTGTTGCGGCAGGCTGACGCGGATATGCATTGGGAATTTCAGGCCGCTTCGCTGCGCCCGCGCCGGGCGGCAAAGAAACTTGACAACAATGCGCCGCACTGGTCGGCCAGGATGCCGCCGACGACGCTGGCATGGTGATTCAAACGGGCTTCGGCAAACAGGTCGATCACGCTGCCGGCGACGCCGGTCTTGGGGTCGCGGGTGCCGAAAACGACCCGGCCGACGCGCGCATGCATGATGGCGCCGGCGCACATGGCGCAAGGTTCCAGGGTGACGTAAAGGCTGCTGCCCGGCAGCCGGTAGTTGCCCAACAGTTGGGCAGCATCGCGCAAGGCCATGATTTCCGCATGCGAGGTGGGGTCGTGGCGGCCAATCGGCTGGTTCCAGCCGCGGCCGACCACCTCTCCGTTCAGCACCACCACGGCGCCCACCGGAACCTCACCGGCCGTGCCCGCCAGGCGCGCCAGGTCAAGCGCCAGCCCCATGAATTCCTCGTCATTCATGGGGCCGATTATGGCAGGCCCGTGGAGGCTCAGGCGTTCTTGCTCACCTTGCCGCCGGACTCCTGCAACTGGGCTTGCGCCGCCGCCAGGCGCGCAATCGGCACGCGCGGGCCGGAGCAGGACACATAGCTCAGGCCAATGCCGTGGCAAAAGTGGATCGAGCCCGGATGCCCGCCGTGCTCGCCGCAGATGCCGACCTTCAATTCGGGGTTGGTCTTGCGGCCCTCGGTCACGGCCAGCTTCATCAATTCGCCGACGCCCTTCTGGTCCAGCACCTCGAACGGGTTGTCGAGCAGGATGCCGGTCTCGATATAGGCTGGCAGGAACTTGTTCTCGGCATCCTCGCGGCTGAAGGAGAAGGTGGCCTGGGTCAGGTCGTTGGTGCCGAAGCTGAAGAATTGGGCATCCTCGGCCATGCGTCCGGCACGCAGACAGGCGCGCACCACTTCCAGCATGCTGCCGAACTTGAAGCCGACATTGATGCCATGGGTCAGTTCGACCACCTTGTGAATGCGCTGCACGACACCATGGATGCGCTTCAATTCCTCGACCGTCGCCACCTGCGGCACCATGATTTCCGGATAGACCTCGATGCCCTCCTTGGCACACAGCGCGGCGGCTTCGAGGATGGCCTGGATCTGCATGGCGTAGATCTCGGGATAGGTGATGCCCAGGCGCACGCCGCGATGGCCGAGCATGGGGTTGACCTCGGACAGCGCCCGCACCTTCTTCAGCGTCCTTTCCTTCTTGTGGATGACGTCTTCCTCAAGGTGATTGTCCTTGAATTCCTCCATGCTGCGGCCCAGCTTGGTCAAGCCATCGGCATATTGCTGGTACAGGCGCGGGCTCAGCAGCTTCAAGGTTTCCGGCAGTTCCTCGACCGCCTTCAGCGAGTCGCGCAGGTGGTGCAAGTGGGCAATCTCCAGCTCCAGCTGGGCGGCGGTAGGCAGGAACTCGTGCAGCGGGGGGTCCATCAGGCGCACCGTCACCGGCAGGCCCTTCATGGCCTTGAAGATACCCTTGAAGTCGGCACGCTGGATCGGCAGCAGGCGATCCAGCGCGGCCTGGCGTTCGTCGTTCGATTCGGCAAGGATCATTTCCTGCACGATGGGCAGGCGATCGGTGGCATTGAACATGCGCTCGGTACGGCACAGGCCGATGCCCATGGCGCCGAAACCGCGTGCCTTGGCGGCATCTTCCGGCGTGTCGGCGTTGGCCATCACCTTGAGCCGCGCCACCTGGTCGGCCCATTTCAGCAGGATTTCCATGTCATGGCTGAATTCGGCCTGCACCGTCGGCACTTCGCCCGCATAGACCTTGCCGTTGCCACCGTCGATGGTGACCACGTCACCCTCGTGCAGCGTGGTATCGCCGATGGTGGCGCAGCGTTTGATGTCGTCGATGTGGATCGCATCGCAGCCGGAGACGCAGGGTTTGCCCATGCCACGCGCCACCACGGCGGCGTGGGAAGTCTTGCCGCCGCGGCTGGTGAGGATGCCCTGGGCCTGGAAGAAGCCGTGGATGTCCTCGGGCTTGGTCTCTTCGCGTACCAGGATGATGCGTTCGCCATTGCGCCCGCGCGATTCGGCGGTATCGGCGTCGAACACGATCTTGCCCGAGGCAGCGCCGGGCGAGGCCGGCAGTCCAACAGCCAGCGGCTTGCCCTTGAAATCGGGCGACAGCTGCGGCACCAAAAGCTGTTCCAGCATCGCTGGATCAATCCGCAGCAGGGCCTTTTCCTTGCTGATCAGGCCTTCCTTGAACATTTCGACCGAAGTGCGCACCATGGCGGCGGCATTCATCTTGCCATTGCGCGTCTGCAGGCAGTAGAGCTTGCCGCGCTCGATGGTGAACTCGAAGTCCTGGACTTCCTTGTAGTGCGACTCCAGGCGATTATGCAGTTCCAACAGTTGCCGGTAGATTTCCGGCATGTCCTGCTCCATCTCGGCAATGGCTTTCGGCGTGCGGATGCCGGCGACCACGTCCTCGCCCTGGGCGTTGACCAGGTACTCGCCGTAGATCATGTTTTCGCCGGTTCCGGGGTTGCGGGTGAAGCCAACGCCGGTGCCGGAATCGTTGCCCATGTTGCCGAACACCATGGTGCAGATGTTGACGGCAGTGCCGTTGGCCATTTCCCTGGTGATCTTGAACTGCTTGCGGTAGTCGATCGCGCGCTTGCCGTTCCAGGAGCGGAACACGGCGCCGATGGCGATTTCCAGCTGCTTGTAGGGATCTTCCGGGAAAGGACGCCCGGAATTGTGCTCGACGATCTTGGCGAAATCCTCGGCCAGTTCCTCCAGGTGCTCGGCCTTGAGATCGACGTCCTGCGACACGCCGACGCGTTTTTTCATGGTCGCCATGGCGTCGTCGAAATGCTTGTCGTCGATGCCCAGCGCGATCTTGCCGAAGAGCTGGATGAAGCGCCGGTAGGCGTCATAGCCGAAGCGCGGGTTGTTGGTCAGCTTTATCAGGCCCTTCAGCGTGGTCTTGTTGAGGCCCAGGTTGAGTATGGTATCCATCATGCCGGGCATGGACATCGAGGAACCGGAACGCACCGACACCAGCAAGGGATTCTCGGCGCCACCAAACTGCTTGCCGGTCTTTTGTTCCAGATCCTTCATGTACTTCAGGATCTCGTCCATCGCGCCCGCCGGCAACTCGTCGTGTTCGAGATAGGCAAGGCAGGCGTCGGTGCTGATGGTGAAACCGGGGGGCACATTCAGGCCGATCTGGGTCATTTCGCACAGGTTGGCCCCCTTGCCGCCCAGCAGCATCTTGTTCTTGCCATCGCCTTCCTCGAAGGCATATACCCATTTCTGCTTCATCCCTTTTCTTCCTTTCATGTCCCTTGTCGGATTGACGCCCTGCACAAAAATGCAAGTCTAGCCGGTTCAGAGTGATTTTTCGCAATCAAATGCTCTTTCTGGCGATAAGGGGATTCCATTGCAACAGATTCTTGGCCTTGGCCAAGGCGAGGTCGGAACGTGAATTTGTCGGGGCTGCCATTCCTTGCGGATTGTTTTAGACTCCGCACAGGCTTGAATACATGACGGGAAGGACTGCCATGGATATCGTCAGACAAAAGCAAATCCGCGAATGGGCGCTGCTTGGCTTGGTGGGAACCATGGCCTTGGTTGCCAATCTGCCGCCCTGGGTACTGGAACGGATCGGTGTCGAACAGGGCTTGCTAATGGCCATGCTCGGCCTGATGGTGGTTTTTGCCCTGTTCCTGTATGTACGCTTCTTCTTTTTCCTCCTCTACTTCCTGCTGGCGATCGGCGCCAACCTGCCGGAACAATGGGCGCATTCGCTGGGCATCAGCCAGGTGCCGATGTTGATCGCGCTGATCGCCATGGTTGCGCTGTCGGTACTCAACTACACGGCGAAAGCCCTGCCCTCCGGCCTGGAGCCCAAGAAGAGCAAGGAAAATCCCGAAGCCACGCAGATGATGATCGATGCCATCGCCAAGCGTAATCTCTCCTACTTCAAGACCTTGCTGACCATGGATTTCGACGTCAATCTGCCGGGCGCGGATGGCTTTACGCCGCTGATGCACGCCGCGCAAAAAGGCGAATTCAAGATGGTGCAGATGCTGATCAAGCGCGGGGCCTCCGCCTTGCCGGAGGGGCCTGCCGGACGTGCCTCCGATGTTGCGCTGAAGGGAAATTTCCCCAAGGTTGCAGAATTCCTCGGCCGGGTCGAGACCGTACATGGGGATGCAGCGGCCAAGATGGCACCGAAACAACAGGAGCCCACAGCAGCAATCGCCTGATCCTGGCGCCTCGTTTTACTGGCGGGGGCCGGCCGGCGCCTGGGTGGCGCTTACCACGTCTGCCGCTTCCTCGACCTCGACGCTCTTGCCATCGGCAAGAATGGCTTCCTCGGTCTTCTTGTTCATGATCACGATGCTGATGCGGCGGTTGATCGGGTTGTACGGATCCTGCTTGTCATAGAGCACCGTCGACGCCAGGCCAACCACGCGCATCACCTTGTTATCGATCATGCCGCCGGCAATCAGTTCACGGCGCGAGGAATTGGCGCGATTGGTGGATAACTCCCAATTGCTGAAGTCGCGGCTGCCGCCGGCGAAGGGCTGGGCATCGGTGTGGCCGGAAAGGCTGACCCGGTTTTCCACCTTGTTCAGCAGCTTGCCGATCTCGCGCAGAATCACTCGCGTGTAAGGCTTGACCTCGGAACTGGCCGAATCGAACATCGGCCGGTTTTTTTCGTCGACGATCTGGATGCGCAGTCCCTCGCTGGTCAGGTCCAGCAGCAACTGGTTCTTGAACTGCTTCAACGTCGGGTTGGCGTCGACCATGGCTTCCAGTTCGGCCTTGAGTCCTTCCAGGCGTTGGCGCTCCATGCGTTCATATTCCGCCTTAAGCTTTTGCAGGTTGACCGTCTTGCGCGGCGCCTCGATATCACCGGCCTTGACCTGCCCGACCGTCGCCGTCAGATCCTTACCGCCACCCTTGATGACGGACGAAGAATCGCCCGAGCCCTCGCCACCCGGCATGGCCACCTTGAGCGGGTTCTGGAAAAACTCGGCAATACCCTGAAGGTCCGCCTGGGTGGTCGAACCCAGCAGCCACATCAGCATGAAGAAAGCCATCATTGCCGTAACGAAGTCGGCGTAGGCGATCTTCCAGGCGCCACCATGATGGCCGCCGCCGCCCTTCTTGATCTTCTTGACGACTATGGGTTGCTGGGTATCGTCGCTCATGACTCAGCCCTGGCAGCACGCTGGGGGCTATTTGCCCTTGCGCGCCTTCAGATCGTCCTCAAGCTCGATGAAACGCGGCCGGTCGCCTGAGTACAGCACCTTGCGACCGAATTCCACCGCCACCTGCGGCGCATAGCCGTTCATGCTGGCGAGCAGCACGGTCTTGATCACCTGGTAGATCTTGCCTTCCTCTTCGACCTTCTGCTCCAGCTGGCCGGCCACCGGAGAGATGAAACCGTAGGAAACCAGGATGCCGAGAAAGGTGCCGACCAAAGCACCGCCAATCATCTTGCCCAGTACGGCCGGCGGCGCGCCGACCGAGCCCATCACGTTGACCACGCCCATCACCGCCACCACGATGCCGAAGGCCGGCAGGCCATCGGCCATGCGTGTCACGACGTGTACCGGGACATGGGCTTCCTGGTGGTGGGTTTCGATTTCGACGTCCATCAGGTTCTCGATCTCGAAAGCGTTGAGGTTTCCGCCCACCATCATGCGCAGGTAGTCGCAAATGAATTCCATCACGTGGTGGTCATGCGTGATCGTTGGGTACTTGGCGAAGATCGGACTCTGGTCCGGGCTCTCGATGTCGTTTTCGACCGACATCAGACCTTCCTTGCGCACCTTGCTCAGGATCTCGAACAACATCGCCAGCAGATCCATGTACAGCGCCTTGTTGAGGTGCGAGCCCTTGAATACCTTTGGCAGCGCGGCAATCGTTGCCTTGACCGCCTTGAGGCCGTTGCCGGCGATGAAACCGCCAAGGGCCAGGCCGAGGATCGCCACGTACTCCATGGGCATCCACAGCGCGGCGAGGCTACCGTGCACCGCGTAGGTGCCGACCGAAGCCAGCAGGATGATGATGTAACCGACGATCAGGAGCATGAAAACCGTGTCCGGAAAGCACCGGGAAAACTTCCCGGCGGGGCTATTCAGGTCGCAATCATAGCGACTATTTCAGCCCTGACCAGTGCGGAAATTACGGAGAAAAAACCTGAAAACGGCATCCCCGGCCCTGCCCGCGCACCGCCACTGACAGCCGCTGACTGCCGGCAAAGGCGCGTCGGACAAGGCTTTCCTGGGGCGATGCTTTTCTCCCCAGGCAACTACGTAGTTTGTGCAATTCGATTCCCGCCTACGTATATCCCGCAGTTTGTCGCGCAATTCACGGATAAACAAAAGCCTGCGCCTTTGAGAGTATGCCGGTGCGAAAAAAGCGGAGGCCGTGCTGGATTTGCGGTTGCACCTCGCTCTGAATGCGGCAATTTCCAAGGACTTGACGATGAGCACAATCATGTTGGTGGACGATTCGGCGACGATCCTGTTGTCGATCTCGAACATTCTGGGCAAGGCGGGCTATGCGGTGGAGAAGGCGGGCAGCGCCGCCGAGGGCTTGGGCAAGTTCAAGAGCGGGATGAAGGT
>JACRLX010000035.1 GCA_016235165.1 Rhodocyclales bacterium | reverse complement strand
GGGTGAGAGAGGGAGCTACAACGGCCCGCGCGTCTTCGCCAACAACGGCCTGATTGTATCTATCCGGGGTGAGAGAGGAAGCTACAACGTCACGTTCGAAAGTGCGGCCTACGTCGCGATTGTAGCTATCCGGGGTGAGAGAGGGAGCTACAACTACGTATCATGCATGAGGCTTCAATGCATGATTGTAGCTATCCGGGGTGAGAGAGGGAGCTACAACTGCTTCAGCGCGGTAAGCGCAAGGATTATTATTGTAGCTATCCGGGGTGAGAGAGGGAGCTACAACCTTGGCTTTGGGGGTCGCGCAAACCCTCGCGACCCCCAAAGCCAAGGTTGCTGCTTCGCAGTGTATGCAAGAGGCGGCGCGAAAGCGACAGCAAGCCTGCCCTGCTCATTTCTTGGGTCGCGGCGTGGCGGCGCGCCTCCTCGGTACCGACGTGGTGACGGTCGGCGTCACGCATTGTCTTCGTTGACCTGCTTCGCCGCCGCCTTGCGCAATCTCGACAAATGAGTTTCGATAGCGTGTCCGAGGTCAAGCTTGTCGGAGGCTGCGCCACCCGACAAGCTTAAAAAAGGTCGGCACGGGCGGCACGGCGATTCTTCCACTGTTGCTACAATTTACAACATGTCCGCATGTTGTTATGATGAGCAACATGAAGGCCGTACCCATCCTGGACGACAGGTATCCTCAAGGAGATCGCGCCTTCGTCGCAATACGTGTGTTCAAGCTTGCGGAATCGCTGCGGGGCAGCCGACACAAGCTCAAGTACAGACTCGCTTACGTGGTGAATGGGGTTTGCGTGCTGCGTTTCGACAATGAAATCGGCAAAGGAGATCACATTCACCGGAACGGAAAGGAAGCTCCATATTCCTTCGTTTCGCTCGAAAAGCTCTTGGCGGACTTCTGGTCCGCCGTCGACAGCTGGAGACCATGACATGACAACCGTAACCATTGGCGTCGCCACGCGCGAGGAAATCAACGCACGTTTCGTTCGCGCCATGAGCACGGGCCGCCGGGCGGCTCCGTTCATCGGCTTTTCCGACGAGCGCGCCTTGTGGAAAACCTTGACGCCGGGACGCTGGGGCATGTTGAAGGCGATGACCGGAGCCGGGCCACTGGCGCTGCGCGAGATTGCGCGCCGTCTGGAACGCGACGTGCGCGGCGTTCATGCGGATGCGCACGCGCTGTTGGCGGTGGGTCTGATCGAACGCGATGCTGACGGCTTCCGCTTCCCCTACGACGCCGTGCACGTCGATTTCGTGCTCAAGGCCGCATAGGCCGAGGGTGCCACCCCAAAAGTCGGCGCTGGCGCCACGCCGGTCCGGCGCCGTTTGCACCGGGCGTTCAAGTCGCGGGGCGTGCCTTTTTTGCGACAGCCGGATTCCCGGTTGTCTTCGCCTTGGAAGTCCTTGCCGCCACGGATTTCTTCACGCCCGTCGCCTTCCCGGTCGGCCGCCTTGAGGCCTTCGCCCTGACCGTACCTGGCTTTGCCACCATCGCTGCCTCCAGCTCCACCAGGGCATCTTCCGCATACACCGCCAGGCGTTGCATGCTCGGCAGCGAGGCGTGGCAACCGGTAAAGCCGAAATTCATGGCGCCGGCATAGCTCTCGCAGGTGATGTTGAGGGCCTGGCCATGGGTGACGATCGATGCCGGATAGATGGCGACGAGTTCGGCGCCGCGAAAGTACAGCGGTTTGTCGGGGCCGGGCACGTTGGAGATCGTGATGTTGAACATCGGTCGCGTGCGCCCACCGATACCGGTCAGCAGGGTCAGGATGGTCGGCGCCATCAGCAATACCGTGTATTGCATCATGGCCTGCTTGGGCAGGCTTTGCACGTGTTCCTTGGCATGACGCACCGACTCGCGGATCGCCGCCAGGCGTTCCCTGGCATCGGCCAGGTCGGTGCCCAGCGTGGCGATAATGAAGGTGATGGCGTTGCCGCCGTCTTCATCGCCTGCCGGCCGCACCGAAACCGGAATGCCGGTAGTGAGCGACCTGTCCGGCAGGCCCCCGCGCTCTTCGAGGAAGCGCCGCAGGGCGCCACCGCAGATCGCCAGCACGACATCGTTGAGGGTGCATTCGGCCGCCTTCGCCAGATTGCGCAAACGTTCCATTGCGAACTGCTGCGTGGCGAAACGCCGCTTTTCCCGCACGCGGCCATTCAGCACCGACAGCGGGGAGGTGAAGGGCACCACCATGCCTTCGCCGGTGCCCAGGCCCTTGAGCATCTTGCCAAAAGCGACCACCAGTTGCGGCACGGTCCTGGCTTGACCACGCAGGGCGTCCAGCGCCAAGGCCGCCGCGTTGGCGACCGTGGGCAGCGAATGGTCCATGCCGGAACGTGTCTCGCGCGGCAGGCCCGAAGCCCAAAAGGGCGGCAGCTTCCGGCTTTTCTCGCGATCCGGCGACATCGCGCGCTGCAACAACTTCATGCCGCTGACGCCGTCGATCAGCGAATGGTGCATCTTGACGAACAGCGCGAAACGATCGCCCTCCAGGCCCTCGATGATGGTGCACTCCCAGGGCGGCCGACTCAGGTCGAGCGGCGTGCTTTGCAGCCGGCCGACCAGTTCCCCGAGTTCGCGCTCGCCTCCCGGCCAGGGCAAGGCCGCATGCCGCACATGGTATTCCAGGTCGATATCCCCGTCCTCGATCCACACCGGCACCGGGTTCTTGTTGAAGGCATACTTCAGGCGCCGGTTCCACGGCGCGGTGAATTCGCGATGGCCGCGGAACTCCGTCATCAGACGCCGCATGTAATCCTTGGGCGCGCCTTTGGGCAGCTTGAACTGGAGCAGCCCGCCGACATGGTTGGGCGTGGCGCGGCTTTCGGTGAACAGCCAGGCCGAGTCGAGCGGATTCAGGCGAACGGATGTCATGGCGGCAGCCCCGGTTGCTGAAAGGAAGAAAGCGCACCTTAGCCGATTTTCGGCGCGCGGTGCGCGGACAACTCAGCGCGCGCTGGCGGTTTCGCGGCGCCGGTAGGCGCGCCAGGCCGGCCAGATGGCGGCGGCCAGCGCCAGCGCCACCAGCAGCAGCGGCCAGACCACCGGGCGATTCCACTCCAATCGCCGCTGGGCGCGCAAGGCGGCATCGACGCGCTGGTACTTCAGCGTGTTGTGGCCGACCTTGCTCGGCTTGCGGTTCAGCAGCCAGGCATGGCGCAGGCTGTAGTCCTTGGGATGAAAGCCCCAGACCCAGGGCGCATCCTGATGCAGGATCCGGTTCATGCGATCGATGATCTCCTGCCGTTGCGGCCCGTTCTCCATGGTCTTCATGCGCTCGAACAGTACGTCATACTCGCTGCTGGCGTAGTTCGCTGCGTTCTCGCCGCTCTGCTTGACCTTGCCCTGTTTGCCATGCAGCAGGAACGTGAAGTTTTCCGGGTCCGGATAGTCGGCATTCCAGCCCCAATAGAAAAGCTGCACCGCGCCCTTGCGCACCTTTTCCTGGAAGCGGTTGTAGTCGGTGCTGCGCACCACCAGTTGCACGTCGATCTTGGCGAACTGCTTGTTGAGCCAGTCGATACGCGCCTTGGCGCCGACGCCGGTGGCCGTGGTGTCGAGGTTGATCACCAGCGGTTCGCCGGTCTGGGCATCCCTGCCGTTGGGCCACCCGGCTTCGGCCAGCAGGCGTCGCGCCTCGGCCACCGGCTTGCGCCGGGCTTGGCCATCGACCCAGTCGTAGACGCTGCGATTGATGCCGGCGGCACCTTCACGATATCCGAAGATGCCCGGCGGAATCGGACCTTGCGCAGCCAGGCCGCGACCATTCTGGAAGATTGAAATGAATTCCTCCTGGTCGATGGCGATCGATATGGCATGGCGCAGCTTGCGCGCACGCTCCGCCGTCTTCTGATCGGCGCCGCCCACGACGGGGTCGAGCCAGTTGAAGCCCATGTACATGCTCGATGTCGCCACCGAGGTGATCAGCACGATGCCTTGCGCGCGCATGGCGTCGGACAGCGTGACTTCGCCGACATTGACCTGCACCGCCTGATCGAAGGAATCCGAGGAAATCCCCGAGGCATCGTAATAGCCCTGGAGGAACTTGTTCCAGTAGGGGATCTGCTCCTTCTCGCGGGTGAATACCACCTTGTCGATGAAAGGCAGCACCTGCCCGCAGTCCTTCAGCAAGCCCTCCTCCTTGTCGCCGGGCTCACCCTCGCAGGGGTAGGTCTCGCGGCGGAAATTCGGGTTCCGCTCCAGCACCATGCGCGCGTTCGGATTGTTTTCGGTCAGCATGTAGGGCCCGGTGCCGATCGGATACCAGTCCAGGGTCAGGTTCTTTTCCGCCATGCCGGGCTGGCCGTGAAACTTGTCGGCCTCCCAGGGCATCGGCGCAAAGAAGGGCATCGCCAGCCAGTAGAGGAACTGCGGGTACTTGCCCTTGACCCGTATGCGGTAGCGATGGCGGTCGATGACTTCAACGCCATCGAGCCGGTGCGTGCGCAAGTCGATCCAGGGCTTTTCCTTTTCCGCCTTGAGACGCCCGGCGAAATCCCCGAGGCCGACGATGTATTCCTCCATCAGTCCGAAAATCGGTGAATGCAGGCGCGGATGGGCCAGGCGCTTGATGGCATAGACATAATCCTCGGCCACCAGCTCGCGGCTGTCGCGCTGGCTGAAATCGGCCAGCACGCTGATGCCGGCGAGTTGCTCGCGATTCAGCGCATGGTAGGCAAATTCGCTGCCGACACGGGCAAAGGCCGGGTGCGGCTGATAGCGGATGCCGGGCTGGATAGAAATGACGTAGTCGGTGAAGGCGATCCGCGCCGGATCGGCGGCGTCCGGCAGCGGGCGTCCCCGTGCATCCAGGTAGCGCGGCTGCGGCACGGCGACGGCGGTTGCCGGAATCAGGGCATAGGGGCGTTTCAGGTAGTGGTACTGCAAGGGCGGCTCGTAGATCTGCGCCGTGAAGGTGATCTCGTCCTCGCTGTAGGACTGCACCGGATCGAGATGCTTGGGCCGATCGGTGAATGCGCTGTAAAGAATGTTGCGCTCCCCGTCCGCCGCCGGATAGGGGTCGTTCCACGCCGCGCCGCAGGCCGAGAGCAGCAGGGCAAACAGGCAGGAAAGCAGGCTGCGCATGAAGTCGAGTTTAGCCGATCCGCTATAATCCGCCGCTGGCTTCAACCAAGGAACATGCAATGGGATTTCTCGCTGGCAAACGCATCCTGATCACCGGCCTGATCTCCAACCGGTCGATCGCCTACGGCATTGCCAAGGCCTGCCACCGCGAAGGTGCCGAGCTGGCCTTTACCTACCAGAACGAACGCGTCAAGGACCGCATGGCGAAGTTTGCCGACGAGTTCGGTTCGTCGGCGATCTATCCCTGCGATGTCGCCCAGGATGCCGAGATCGATGCCGTGTTCGCCGAACTTGGCAAGCGCTGGGACGGCATGGAAGGCCTGGTGCACTCGATCGCCTTCGCCCCCAATGAAGCCATCGAGGGGGACTTTCTGGATGGCTTGTCGCGCGAATCCTTCCGCATCGCCCACGACATTTCTTCCTACAGCTACCCGGCGCTGGCCAAGGCGGCGCGGCCCTTGCTGCTGAAGGGCAACAACCCTGCCCTGCTGGCTTTGAGCTACCTGGGCGCCGAACGCACCATGCCCAACTACAACACCATGGGCCTGGCCAAGGCCAGCCTGGAAGCGGCCACCCGCTACCTGGCGTTTTGCCTCGGCCCGCAAGGCATCCGCGCCAACGCCCTCTCGGCGGGACCGATCAAGACCCTGGCGGCTTCCGGCATCGGCAACTTCGGCAAATTGCTGGCCTACAACGCACACCATGCACCCTTGCGCCGCAATGTGACCATCGAGGAAGTCGGCAATGCGGCCGCCTTCCTGCTTTCCGATCTTGCCAGCGGCATTACCGGCGAAGTGCTCTACGTCGATGGCGGGACGCATACCACCGCAATGGGCAATCCGGACCCGCTGCCGGGCTAACTTTCATGATGCGGGAAACATCACCCCGCATCATGAAAATCAGCCCTTTTCGGACACCCGCCCCCCTTCGCCCCCCTCGCGGGGGGTTCCCAATCGGCTTGCTTCGCTCGACATCACAAGCGGCCCACCCTGTCGTTTCGGGCTGAGCCCCTGCCGCACGACCATACAGCCACGCATGCGTGGCTGTATGGGTGGTCGGATCAACGGTCCTTGGCTGCCAGTTTCGCCTTATCGACCTTGACCGGATGCTTGTCGCGCAGGCTGGATAACCAGGCGGCGAATTCTTCTTCGGCCACGGCGCGGGCGTACTGTTCCTGCAACGAAGCCGCACGCGGATCATCCTTGGCATTGGCGACGGCCTTTACTCCGGCAATCCGGTACAAGGCATAGCCCTTGCCAGGATGCGCGGTGCCGACATAGGTGGGTAATTTGGCGACGTCGGCGGCGAAGATTGCGCGTACCGATTCCGGTGCCAGACCGCGTGGCTCACTGCGGCGGACCGCCTGGGTCGGCGACCACTTGAGCTCGACGGCCTCCCCCTTTTGCAGCTTGGCCAGCTTGGCCTCGCCGTCCTTGATCGCAAGCGCGGCGGCTTCTTCACTCACCAGCCGCTTCTCAACATTGGCCTTGACCACGTCCAGGGGCTGCACCGCCGCCGGCTTGTACTCGGCGACCCGTGCCGAAACCAGCGTGCCAGGTGCGACTTCGATCGCTTCGGTATTGCGCTTGTTCTTTACCGCGTCGTCGGCGAACAGCGCGTTTGCCAGCTTCGGATTGTCGAAAGGCGGAGCCAGCTTGGCACCCTTGGCCAACCAGGGCGATTGCCTGATTTCCAGCTTCCATTTGTCGGCGGCCGGCTTGAGGCTGTCGGACTGCTCGTACACCATGTTGCCGAAGGCTTCCGCCGCTTCGCCGTACTTCCTGGCGCCGGCCGCACTCTTGAGTTCGGCGGCAATCTCGACACGCACTTCATCAAGCGGCTTTACGCGCTCGGAGCGCACCCCGGTAACACGAATGATGTGGAAACCGAAATCCGAGTGCACCAGCTCGGAAATCTGCCCGTCCTTCATGCCGAATACGGAATCCTCGAAAGCCTTGACCATGGCGCCACGACCGAACCAATCGAGGTCGCCACCCTTTTCCGCCGAACCCGGATCCTGCGAATGCTGCCTGGCCAGCTTGGCGAAGTCGCCCGGAGTTTTTTTGACCTGCGCCAGGATGCCTTCCGCCTTTTCCCTGGCGGCCTTGACATCGGCATCGGATGCCGACTTGTCGAGGCGCAGCAGAATGTGGCTGGCGCGGCGGGTTTCCGGCGCCTTGTAGCGCGCCTCATTGGCCTTGTAGGCGGCCTTTATTTCCTCGTCGCCCGGTGCAGCCTGGTTCGCCAATGCATCGCGGCTCAAGCTCACGAATTCGACCCGAACCTGCTCCGGCGTTTCGAATTGCTTGCGGTTGGCGTCGTAATACTTCTGTACCGCCTCCGCCGACAACTTGACCTGTTTGGCATAGGCATCGGGGAAAAGCGCCGCCTCGCTGACTTCGCGCTGTTCGAGCTGGGTCGTCAGCCAGCGGCCGGCGGCAGCGGCACCATAAATGCCGGCTTCGCTGACCGGCAGTGCCAGTTGCTGCATGGCCAGATCCTGTCGCAGCCGGGCCTCGAACATTTCCTTGCTCATGCCCTGGTTGGCGACCAGCGCCTCGTACCGCTCCTTGGAAAACTTGCCGTTCTCCTGCAGGGAGGGCACGGAGGCGATGAACTGCGCCAATTGCGCGTCGCCAACGCTCATTTTCGCGGTGCGCGCCTGCTCCGCCAGCAGGCGCTGGGTAATCAAGGTATCGAGTATCGCGCGGTGCATTTCCGGGGAATCGAACAAGGCGGGATCGAGCTTGCCACCACCGAGTTGGGCCCGCAGCTTGTCCTGCTGCTCGCGTATCGCGGCCTGCAATTCCTGCTGGCTGATCCTGGTGGTGCCGACCGTGGCGACCTCGTTGCCGCTATCGACGTTGCGCACATAGGATTCGACACCCCAGAAGGCAAAGGGCAGCGTGATGACAGCGAGGAAGATCTGGGTGATCTTCTTGTTGTTGCGAACGATATCGAACATGCTCATGCGGCGGGTACCCTGCGCGAAAAAGGCGAACCGGGGTTCGCCTTTGTTCTTTGGTGGGTGCTGACGGGGTCGAACCGCCGACATTCGCCTTGTAAGGGCGACGCTCTACCAACTGAGCTAAGCACCCGATGAACGGGGGTTGCCTGGTTCGGGCAACCGGGCCGCGATTTTATCAGGTCAACGCTTCAGTGGGTCACTACGCCGGTAGCCGCGGCGCCCTCGGCAACCACGGCGACGGCAGGCGTCTCGGTCTTGTCGGGCAGGGGCTCGGGCATGCGTTCCAGCGCCAGTTCCAGCACCTTGTCGATCCAGCGCACCGGCTGGATTTCGATGCGGTTCTTGATGGTGTCCGGAATCTCGGCCAGATCCTTGACATTCTCCTCGGGGATCAGCGCCAGACGGATGCCGCCGCGCACCGCCGCCAGCAGCTTTTCCTTGAGGCCGCCGATCGGCAGCACTTCGCCGCGCAGGGTGATCTCGCCGGTCATCGCCACGTCCGCGCGCACCGGAATGCCGCTCAGCACCGAAACCAGTGCGGTGCAGATAGCGATGCCGGCACTGGGGCCATCCTTGGGCGTCGCGCCCTCAGGCAGGTGAATATGTATGTCGTTGTTCTGGTAGAAATCATCGGCGATGCCGAGCGTCTTGCTGCGCTTGCGCACCACCGACAGGGCGGCCTGGATCGACTCCTGCATCACCTCGCCGAGCTTGCCGGTGGTCATGGTCTTGCCCTTGCCCGGCAGGGCGACGGTCTCGATAGTCAGCAGTTCGCCGCCGACCTCGGTCCAGGCCAGGCCCGTCACTTGGCCAACCTGGTTTTCCTTCTCCGCCATGCCGAAGCTGTAGCGGCGCACGCCGAGGAACTTGTCGAGGTTCTTGGCGTTAACGATGATCTTGTTCTTGCGCGCCTTCATGACGAGCGACTTGACCACCTTGCGGCAGATCTTCGAAATCTCGCGTTCCAGCGCCCGCACGCCGGCCTCGCGGGTGTAGTAGCGCACGATGTCGCGCAGCGCGTCCTCGGTGACCGACAGTTCCTCGCGCTTGATGCCATTGTTCTTCATCTGCTTCGGGCACAGGTAGCGCTCGGCGATGTTGACCTTTTCGTCCTCGGTGTAGCCGGCCAGGCGGATCACTTCCAGGCGGTCGAGCAGCGCCGCCGGGATGTTGAGCGAGTTCGCCGTGGCGACGAACATCACGTCGGAGAGGTCGAAGTCAACCTCGATGTAGTGGTCCTGGAAGGTGTGGTTCTGTTCGGGGTCGAGCACTTCCAGCAGCGCCGAGGACGGGTCGCCGCGGAAATCCATGCCCAGCTTGTCGACTTCGTCGAGCAGGAACAGCGGGTTCTTGACCCCCACCTTGCTCATGTTCTGCAGGATCTTGCCCGGCATCGATCCGATGTAAGTGCGGCGATGGCCGCGAATCTCGGCTTCGTCGCGCACGCCGCCCAGCGCCATGCGGATGAACTTGCGATTGGTGGCACGGGCGATCGACTGGCCGAGCGAGGTCTTGCCCACGCCAGGAGGCCCGACCAGGCACAGGATCGGCGCCTTCACCTTGTCCACGCGCTGTTGCACGGCCAGGTACTCGACGATGCGCTCCTTGACCTTTTCCAGGCCATAGTGGTCCTTGTCGAGGATTTTCTCGGCGGCAGAGAGATCCTTGCTGATGCGCGATTTCTTCTTCCACGGCAGGCCGACCAGGGTCTCGATGTAGTTGCGCACCACGGTCGCCTCGGCCGACATCGGCGACATCAGCTTGAGCTTCTTCATCTCGGAAGTGGCCTTGGTCAGGGCCTCCTTGCTCATGCCGGCGGCCTTGATTTTCTTTTCCATCTCGTCGATGTCGGCGCCGTCCTCGCCTTCGCCGAGTTCCTTCTGGATGGCCTTGACCTGTTCGTTGAGGTAGTACTCGCGCTGGCTCTTTTCCATCTGGCGCTTGACGCGGCCGCGAATGCGCTTCTCGACCTGGAGGATGTCGAGCTCGGCTTCGAGCTGGCCGAGCAGCTTTTCCAGACGCTCGGTGACGCCGAAGACTTCCAGCACCTCCTGCTTCTGTTCCAGCTTGAGCGGCAAGTGGGCGGCGATGGTATCGGCCAGGCGGCCGGCTTCTTCGATGCCGGCCAGCGAAGTGAGCACTTCGGGCGGGATCTTCTTGTTGAGTTTGACGTACTGGTCGAACTGGGCCAGCACGGTGCGACGCATGGCCTCGATCTCGTTGTCGCGGCGCTCCTCGATCGGAATCAGGGAAACGTCGGCAACGAACAGCGCCCGCTGGTCCTCGATGCGGGTCAGGCGTGCGCGCTGCACACCCTCGACCAGAACCTTGACCGTGCCGTCCGGCAGCTTGAGCATTTGCAGGATATTGGCCAGGCAACCGATTTCATACATGTCCTCGGGCACCGGCTCGTCCTTGGCGGCGGACTTCTGCGCCACCAGGAGGATGCTCTTGCCCGCCTCCATGGCGGTTTCGAGCGCCTTGATCGACTTCGGGCGGCCGACGAAGAGTGGAATCACCATGTGCGGGAACACCACCACGTCGCGCAGGGGCAACAGCGGCAGGGACTGGATCTCGGAGGAGGAGGCAGGCAGGCCAGACATCGTGGTGTCCTTTGATTTGTGAGTCACCCCGGGAAGATGGGGGCGGCCGGAGTGGATTCAAGGCGCCTGTTCGGCGGCTTGCACCGCCGCTTTGGCTTAATTCGAGCCCGATACCTTGGGCTGGTCGGCGTAGATTACCAGCGGCTGGGCACCGCTTTCCACCGTGCTCTCGTCGATGACCACCTTGCTCACGCTCTCCATGGTCGGAAGTTCGTACATGGTGTCGAGCAGCACGTTCTCCAGGATGGAGCGCAGGCCGCGCGCGCCGGTCTTGCGCTTCAGGGCCTTGCGGGCGATCGCCTGTAGCGCCGAGGGACGAACTTCAAGTTCGACGCCTTCCATCGAGAACAGCTTCTGGTATTGCTTGATCAGGGCGTTCTTGGGCGCGATCAGGATTTCGATCAGCGCCTCCTCGTCGAGCTCCTTGAGCGTGGCGATCACCGGCAGGCGGCCGATCAGTTCCGGGATCAGGCCGAACTTGATCAGGTCTTCCGGTTCCACCTGCTTCAGCATCTCGTCCACACCACCGGCATCGCGGCTGCGCACTTCGGCACCGAAACCGATGCCGCCCTTTTCGGAACGGTTGCGGATCACCTTGTCGAGGCCGTCGAAGGCGCCGCCGCAGATGAACAGGATGTTGGTGGTGTCGATCTGGATGAAATCCTGGTTCGGGTGCTTGCGCCCGCCCTGCGGCGGAATGCTCGCCACCGTGCCCTCGATCAGCTTGAGCAGCGCCTGCTGCACGCCTTCGCCGGAAACATCGCGGGTGATCGACGGGTTGTCCGACTTGCGCGAGATCTTGTCGATTTCGTCGATATAGACGATGCCCTGCTGCGCCTTCTCGACCTCGTGGTCGCACTTCTGCAGCAGCTTCTGGATGATGTTCTCGACATCTTCGCCGACGTAACCGGCTTCAGTCAGCGTGGTGGCATCGGCCATGACGAAAGGCACATTCAGCATGCGCGCCAGGGTCTGCGCCAGCAGGGTCTTGCCCGAGCCGGTGGGGCCGATCAGCAGGATGTTGCTCTTGGCCAGTTCGACGCCGTCGCTGCCCTTGTCCTGGTGGCGAATGCGCTTGTAGTGGTTGTAGACCGCGACGGCAAGGATCTTCTTCGCCGAATCCTGACCGATCACGTACTGGTCGAGGATGTCGCGGATTTCCTTGGGCGCAGGCAGTTCGCGCTTGGCGGCACCGGCCGGCTCGGCGGCGATCTCGTCGCGGATGATGTCGTTGCACAGCTCGATGCATTCGTCGCAGATGAAGACCGACGGCCCGGCGATCAGCTTCTTGACCTCGTGCTGGCTCTTGCCGCAGAAGGAGCAATACAGCAGCTTGTCGGCACCACCCTGTTTCTTTTCCGCCATCTTCGTCTCCGTCGCCGCGAAGGATCAGGTCGCCGCCGCCTCGTCGCGGCGGGTCAGGACCTTGTCAACCAGACCATACTCTACCGCAGCATCGGCGGAAAGGAAGTTGTCGCGGTCCGTGTCGCGTTCGATGCGCTCGATCGGCTGGCCGGTGTGCTTGGCCAGCATGTCGTTGAGCTTCTGCTTGAGGTAGAGGATTTCCTTGGCGTGGATCTCGATGTCAGAAGCCTGGCCCTGGAAGCCGCCCATCGGCTGGTGGATCATGACACGTGAATTGGGCAGGCAGAAGCGCTTGCCCTTTTCGCCGGCCGCGAGCAGGAAGGCACCCATGCTGGCGGCCTGGCCGATGCACAAGGTCGACACATTCGGCTTGATGAACTGCATGGTGTCGTAAATCGCCATGCCCGCCGTGACCGAACCGCCCGGCGAATTGATGTAGAAGAAGATGTCCTTGTCGGGATTCTCCGATTCGAGGAACAGCAGTTGCGCCACCACCAGGTTGGCGGTGGCGTCATTGACCGGGCCCACCAGGAAGATCACCCGCTCGCGCAGCAGGCGCGAGTAGATGTCATAGGCCCGCTCGCCGCGACCGCTGGTCTCGATGACCATGGGCACGAGGCCGAGGGCCTGGGTATCGGGGAGCAGCGCGTCGTGCGCACCGCCAAACTGTCGCGAACCGTGCATGGACATCTCCGGCAGGATCATGCTGCGTTGCCCATCAATACATCGAAGGCGATGGGGGTTTCGGTGACCTTGGCGCTGGCCAGCACCCAGGAAACCACGTTGTTCTCCAGCGCCAGGGCCTCGGCTTCGGCCAGGCGCTGCGGCTGGGAATAGTACCAGCGCACCACTTCCTTGGGATCCTCGAAGGTCTCGGCGAATTCGTCGACGATGGCACGCACCTGCTCCGGCTTGACATGCAGATCCTTGGACCTGACCAGTTCGGCGAGCAGCAGGCCCAGCTTGACGCGGCGCGCGGCCTGGTCGGTGAACCAACTCGGCTCGACCGGGATGTTCTTCATCATCATGCCGCGCTGCTCCATGTCGCGCTTGGCGGCCTCGGCCATCTGCTCCGACTCCATCTGCACCAGTGCCTTCGGCACCTCGATCGGATTGACCTTGAGCAGGGCATCCATCACCTGCTCCTTGACCTTGGCCAGCAGGCGCTTTTTGACTTCGCGCTCAAGATTGCTGCGGACTTCGGCGCGCATCTTGCTCGTGTCGCCGTCGGCAACGCCGAGCTGCCTGGCAAATTCGGCGTCGATCTCGGGCACCAGCGGCGCCTCGACCTTCTTTACCGTCATTTCGAACTGCACGGTATTGCCGGCCAGTTCGGCGGCCTGATAGTCGGCTGGAAAGGCCACGTCGAACGACTTTTGATCCGCCACCTTGACGCCCACCAACTGGGTTTCGAAATCCGGCAGCATCATGCCGCCACCCACCATCACCGTATAGTCGTTGGCCTTGCCGCCCTGGAATTCCTCGCCATTCTTGCGGCCGACGAAATCGATCACCAGGCGGTCGCCATTCTCGGACGCGCGATCGGTCGCATTGTAGGTGGTGCGCTGCTTGCGCAGCACCTCCAGCGTCTTGTCGACTTCGACGTCGGTGACGCTCAGGGTCGGCTTCTCGATGGCCTCGCCGCTCACCTCGTTGAGGCTGATTTCCGGATACACCTCGAAAATCGCGGTAAACCCGAGCTGGCCTTCGACGGCATCAGCCTTCGGTTCGATGCGCGGATAACCGGCAACGCGCAGGTTCTGTTCGCGCACCTTGTCGCCATAGGCCTTTTCCACCGCCGCGCTGATCGCCTCCGAGCGCGCCTGGCCGCCGTACTGCTGGGCGACCATTTTCATCGGCACCTTGCCGGGACGGAAACCTGCCATCTTCACCGAGCGAGACATCTGCTTGAGACGCTGATCGACATCCTTATCGATGTCCGCCAACACCACCGTCATGTCGATGCGCCGTTCCAGCGCGCTCACTGCTTCCGTCGCCGCTGCCGTCGTAGCCGTTTCCGTCATCTTTGTATCCGTATCGAAAAGTTCATCAAAAAGACCATGCCGGTCCAAAACCGCCGCCATGCAGTGCACACGCTCGCGCCAGCTTGCTGGTGCCCAGGAAGGGACTCGAACCCCCACGCCTTGCGGCGCCAGAACCTAAATCTGGTGCGTCTACCAATTTCGCCACCTGGGCGCAGGTCGCGGCCGGCCGCCATGCGGCACGTCGCAACTCCGAGTGGAGGGCGGATTTTACCTGCTTTCGGATTCAGGGATCAGAGGTCAGGAATCAGGAATCAGTATTTGATGCGCCTGGGGCGGTACTATGCTGACCCCTGACCCCTGATCCCTGATGCCTGATTCCTGATCCCTGAATGGCCGTCGACCACTACGAGAACTTCCCCGTCGCCTCGATCCTGTTGCCGCCCCACCTGCGCGAGCCGGTGGCGGCCATTTACTGGTTCGCCCGCACCGCCGACGACTTCGCCGACGAGGGCGAGCGCAGCCCGGCGCAAAGGCATGAACTGCTGGCGGGCTACCAAGCCGAACTCGACGCCATCGAGCGCGGCGAACCGACGCGGCATCCGCTCTTCGTCCGCCTGCGCCCCGTGATCCGCGACTACGATCTTCCCCTGCAACTGTTTCGCGATCTGCTCGACGCCTTCATCCAGGACATCGACCAGGATCGCTATGCCGATTTCGCCGAGCTGATGGACTACTGCCGCCGCTCCGCCGACCCGGTCGGACGCCTGTTGTTGCACCTCTTCTGCCACGCCTCGGCGGAGAACCTGGTGCGCTCGGATGCCATCTGTTCGGCGCTGCAACTGATCAACCACTGGCAGGACGTCGGCATCGATGCCGGCAAGAACGCGAATGGACGCATCTACCTGCCGCAGGACGACATGGCGCGCTTCGGCGTGCGCGACGGGGACGTGCTGGGCTACGCTCTCCACGGCCGGCTTTGCACAGCCGGCCGGCTCCGGCGGCGCGGAGCAGTGCTCCGCGAAACCCCGCCTCCGCCCAACGCCGACTTCAAGGCCCTGCTGCGCTTCCAGGTCGAGCGTGCGCGCGCGCTGATGCTCTCCGGCGCCGCGCTGGGCTGGGACCTGCCGGGACGCATCGGCCTCGAAATCCGCGCCATCGTCGCCGGCGGCCTGCGCATCCTCGACAAGATCGAAGCCGTAGATTACGAGGTCTTCACCCGCCGGCCAAGGCTGCGCGGCCATGACTGGCCTTTGCTGATCTGGCAATCGCTGGTGCGCCCCACCGGAGCCGCGACATGAGCCCCGACGACTATTGCCAGCAGCGCGCCGCAGCCAGCGGCTCCAGCTTCTATTACAGCTTCCTGTTCCTCGAACCGAAGCGGCGCCAGGCCATCACCGCGCTCTACGCCTTTTGTCGCGAGGTCGATGACGTGGTCGATGAATGCCCAGATCCGGCGCTGGCGCGCACCAAGCTGGCCTGGTGGCGCGGCGAGCTCGAGGCGCTCTACCAGGGACGCCCCAGCCATCCGGTGACCCAGGCGCTGATGGTCTCGCTGCGAGAATTCTCGCTGCCGCAGGAACAACTCCAGGAAATCATCGATGGCATGGAAATGGATCTGGAGCAGGCGCGCTATCCCGATTTCAAGGCCCTGCACCTCTACTGCTACCGCGTCGCCAGCGTGGTCGGCCTGCTCGCCGCCGAGATCTTCGGCTACACCGAGCGGCAGACGCTGAAGTACGCCCACGACCTCGGCCTTGCCTTCCAGCTCACCAACATCATCCGCGATGTCGGCGAGGATGCGCGGCGCGGCCGGGTCTACCTGCCGCAGGACGAATTGCAGCGCTTCGACGTCAGCGCCGACGACCTGCTCCACGCCCGCTACGGCGAGAACTTCCGCCGCCTGATGGCCTTCCAGGTCGAGCGCGCACGCGCCATGTACGCGCAAGCCTTCGCCCAGCTTCCCGCCGCCGACCGCAAGGCGCAGCGCGCCGGCCTGATCATGGCGGCGATCTACCAGGCGACGCTGGACGAGATCGTGCGCGACGATTACCGCGTGCTCGACCAGCGCATCTCGCTGCCGCCGCTGCGCAAGCTCTGGCTCGCGGCAAAGACCTGGTTTTCCGCATGAAGCTGGCGGTGGTCGGCGCCGGCTACGCCGGCATGGCGGCGGCCGTGGAGCTTGCCGCGGCAGGCCATGCGGTCGACGTCTTCGAAGCCTCGCGCATCGTCGGCGGGCGCGCCCGCGCCACGCGCATCGGCGAACTCACGGTCGACAACGGCCAGCACATCCTGGTCGGTGCCTACCGCGAAACCCTGCGCCTGATGCGCACCGTCGGCGTCGATCCCGCGCGGGTGCTGAAGCGCACGCCGCTGCGCTTCGAGTTTCCCGGTGAGTTCCTGATGCAGGCGCCGCGACTGCCAGCGCCCTTGCACACCGCCTTTGCCTTGTTATTGGCCAAGGGGCTCGACTGGACAGAAAAACTCGCCGCGATCCGCCTGATGCGCGGCCTGCAAGCCGACGACTACCGCATCGCACCGGATCGCACCGTCAGCGCCTGGCTGGGGGCGCAAAAAGCGCCGTCGCGCCAGCGCCGACTCTTGTGGGAACCGCTGTGCATCGCCGCGCTCAACACCCCGGCGGAGCGGGCCTCGGCACAGGTGCTGGCGAACGTCCTGCGCGACAGCCTGGGCGGCCCGCGCGATGCCAGCGACATGCTGCTGCCGCAAGTCGATCTGAGCGCCCTGTTTCCCGGCCCGGCGGCCGACTTCGTCGAACGCCATGGCGGCAGGGTTCAGCTTGGCCGTCGCGTCGGCGGCCTGCGCCGCGAAGCCGAGGCCTGGTGGATCGATGCCGATGGCCCCTACGCCCAGGTCGTGCTGGCCGTCGCGCCCTACCACCTGGGCGACCTGCTGCCCGCGCTGGCCGACCGGGTCGCCCATTTCGAGTGGGAACCCATTGTCACCAGCTATTTCCGCTACCCCGCCGGCATCCGCCTGCCGCAGCCCATGCTGGGCGTCGACGCCGGGCTGGCGCAATGGCTGTTCGACCGCGGCCGGCTCTGCGGCCAGGAGGGCGTGATCGCTGCCGTGATCAGCGCGCGCGGCCGCCATACCGAACTGCCCGCCGCCGAACTGGAACAAGGCATCCACGCCGAAATCGCGCGCATCGTGCCCAACTTGCCGCCGCCGGCATCGGTGCAGACCATCACCGAAAAACGCGCCACCTTCGCCTGCCTGCCGAATCTCCAGCGCCCCGCCGCCGCGACCGGCCTGCCAGGCCTCTGGCTGGCCGGCGACTATGTCGCCGGGGAGTATCCGGCGACGCTCGAAGGGGCGGTGAGGAGCGGCGTCGGCGCTGCGCACCGGATACTGGAAGCTGGCTGAACGGCGCAGCCCGGACGATGCGAGGCTCCGCCGGCATCACACCGCCATCACCATCACGCCATAACCCGCCAAGGTCGCATCGCGCGACAGCAGGCGCATGGGTTCGATGATGGCCTGGGCAACCAGGATGCGGTCGAAGGGGTCGGCATGCAGCGGCGGCAGGGATTCCACCGCCACCGCATGACGCCAGGCCACCGGCAACTCGCGATATCCCGCCGCCGCGCACAGCTCGGCGGCGCGCGCGCCGCTGACCGGCATGTCGCCTCGCCCCAGCGCGTGCTTGATGGCGATCTCCCAGATCGAGGCAGTGCTGACATGAATGTCGTTGGCGGGGTCGGTTATCAGGCCGCGTGCCACCGAACCCAGTCGGGCAGACCCGGTCAGCGCCCAGAGCATGATCTGGGTATCGAGCAGCAGACGCACGATCAGCGACCACCGAGGAACAGCGCAGCCACCTCGGGGTTGTGCTTGTCGATATCGTCGGGCACCTTGAATTCACCCTTCGCCAGCCCGATGCGACGGGAGACATCCTCGCCGATCGGCACCACGCGCGCCACCGGCTTGCCGTTGCGCGAGATCACGATTTCGGTTTCCGCCCCCGTGGCGATCTGGTCGATCAGCCGCGAGAGATGGGTTTTGGCGTCGAACAGGCTGACGGTTTGCATGGCATATCCCCATAAATACTGGTTTAGCCAGACTAGTCTATTTCTCCCTGGCTGGCAAGATATGCATTGGCCCCGGCCGCCGTCCCCAGGCGCCAGCGCGCTGCTTGCGCTGCACTACCTGCGGGTCGCCATTGGGAACTTTCAGCTGACCAGCCTCCCGCCGGCCAGCCGCAGCGTGCGTCCGCAGCGCCTGGCCAGCGCCTCGTCGTGGGTCACCAGGATCAGCGTGGTGCCGGCTTCGGCGTTCATGTCGAACATCAGTTCGATGATCTGCGCGCCGGTGGCGGCGTCGAGGTTGCCGGTCGGTTCGTCGGCCAGCAGCAGATGTGGACGCATGGCAAAGGCGCGCGCCAGCGCCACGCGCTGCTGCTCGCCGCCGGAAAGGTGCTTGGGGTAATGCCCGAGCCGAGCACCGAGCCCTACCCGCGCCAGCATCGCCTGAGCCGTGGCTCGTGCGTCGGCGCGGCCGGCCAGTTCCAGCGGCAGCATGGTGTTTTCCAGGGCCGTCAGGGCCGGCAGCAATTGAAATGACTGGAACACGAAGCCGAGCAGGCGGCCACGCAGTTCCGCCCGCGCATCCTCGTCCAGCGCGGCGAGGTCCTGCCCGCCCAGATGCACCGCGCCCGAGGATGGCAGATCGAGCCCGGCCATCAGCCCCAGCAAGGTCGATTTGCCGGAACCCGAGGCGCCGACGATGGCCACCGCCTCGCCGGCGCTTACGGAAAAGGAAATCTCGTGCAGAATCGCGAGCTCGCCATCGCCGCTCGGCACCACCTTGCCCAGCGCCGCCACGTCGATCACCGCATTTGTCATTGCCATCGTCCCGCCCATGTTGAAGAAGCTTGTTTCCTGCCTGCTGCTCGCGATCTTACTTGCCTTGGCGGCCAAGGTGGCCGGGGCGGCCGAAAAGCGCATCCTGGTCTATGGCGACAGCCTTTCCGCCGGCTTCGGCATCGCGGTCAGGGATAGCTGGCCGGCCCTGCTCGATCGCCGCCTCAAGCAGCAGGTTCCCGCGTATGCGCTTACCAATGCCAGCATCAGCGGCGAAACCACGGCGGGCGGCCGCGCCCGGCTGGGCGCCGCGCTGCAACAGTTCAAGCCCTCCGTGGTAATCCTCGCGCTGGGCGCCAACGACGGTCTGCGCGGCCTGCCGGTGGCGGCAATGAAGGACAACCTGCTGGCCATGGCGCGCCAGGCGCGCAAGGCCGGCGCGCGCGTGCTGCTGGTCGGCATGCGCCTGCCGCCCAACTATGGCCCTCAGTACACGCGGGATTTCGACGCGGCGTTTCGCGACGTGGCGCGCACGGAAAAAACCGCGCTGCTGCCCTTCCTGCTCGAACCCATCGCGCTGGAACGCGATGCCTTCCAGGCCGACGGCCTGCATCCGGTCGCTGCCGTCCAGCCGAAGCTGCTGGACCATGTCTGGGCGGCATTGAAGCCCTTGCTCGGGTAAGACCATGGGTGCACCCACAGACAGGCCAACGATCCGGGGCGTGGCCACCGTGGCCGACCTCGCCGGCTTCGATGCCATCATCGACGCCCGCGCGCCGGGCGAATTCGCCGAGGATCATCTGCCCGGCGCGATCAGCATGCCGGTGCTCGACGACGCGCAACGCGCGCGCGTCGGCACGCTGTACAAGCAGGTATCGGCCTTCGAGGCGAAGAAGCTGGGTGCAGTACTGGTGTCGCGCAATGTCGCCGACCATATCGAGCGTCATCTGCTGGACAAGCCGAAGTCCTGGCGGCCGCTGGTCTATTGCTGGCGCGGCGGCCAGCGCAGCGGCGCCTTCAGCCACATCCTGCGCGAAATCGGCTGGGATGCCCATCGCCTGCAGGGCGGCTACAAGGCCTGGCGCAAGCACGTGATCGAGCAGTTGGCGACGATCCCGGCGCGCCTGGATTTTCGCGTCGTCAGCGGCGCCACCGGCAGCGGCAAGAGCCGCCTGCTCGAAGCACTGGGGCGACAAGGCGCGCAGGTGCTGCATCTGGAGGAGCTGGCGGCACACAAGGGTTCCGTGCTGGGCAACCTGCCTGGCGCACCGCAGCCGGCGCAAAAGGCCTTCGAGTCGCAGATCCTGTTGGCGCTGCAAGGCATGGATCCGGGCCGCCCGGTATTCGTCGAAGCCGAGAGCCGCAAGATCGGCAAGCTGCAAGTGCCGGATGTCCTGCTCGACGCGATCCGTGCCGCCCCCGGCCTGCGCATCGAGGCCACGCTGCCGGCGCGCGTCGAATTCCTCCTGCGCGACTACGACTACGCCGTCGCCGACCCGGCCTGGCTGCTCGAACGCCTGAATCATCTCAAGGGCCTGCAAAGCAACGAGACCCTGGAAGCCTGGCGCGCACTGATCGCCGCCGGCGACTTTGCGACGCTGGTGGCAGAGCTGCTGACGCGCCATTACGATCCGCTCTACCAACGCTCGCAGTCGCACAACTACGCCTCCTACGCGGCCGCCACCGGCTACGCCGCATCGACGCTGGACACCCCCGCGCTGGATGCGCTGGCGGCGCGAATCCTGGCTACATCTGCCTGAACAGGTGGGCGTAGGCGCGGCTGACGGCCACCGCCTCCTTGCGCTCGCGCAGGCGCAGGCTGACGCGGCCCAGGGCGTCGTGGCGCGCGGATTCGATCTGGCGCACATTCACCAGCGTGGCGCGATGCACCTGCCAGAACTGCTCGGGGTCGAGCTGTTCCGCCAGTTCCTTGATCGGCGTGCGGATCAGCAACTCGGCATCGCGTGTGTAGACCGCCGTATATTTGTCGGCCGCCTGGAAATAGCAGACCTCGTCGGTCGCCACCAGGCGCACCTCGCTGCCCACCGAGGCGCGCACCCAGCGCAGCCGCTCGCCGGCTTTCGGCATCAGCGCCTGTAGTTTTTGCAGCAGGTCGTCCGCACCCGAAATCTGCGGCCGGGCGCGCTGGAGACGTTCGATGCAGGCAAGAAGGCGTTCGTCGTTGATCGGCTTCAACAGGTAATCCACGGCCTCCTGCTCGAAGGCCTGCACCGCGAACTGGTCGTAGGCGGTGACGAAGACCACGCGGCAGGCGGCGCGCGCCACGGGCGACAGCGCCCGCACCGCCTCCAGCCCTGTCAGGCCGGGCATGCGGATGTCGAGGAAAGCCAGCTCCGGATGCAGCGCCTCGATCATGTCGCGTGCCTCGATGCCGTTGGCGGCGATGCCGACGATGGCGAGATCCGGCCACAGGGCGGCCAGCCGCGACTTGAGATGGCTCGCCAGCGCGGTCTCGTCGTCGGCGATGACGGCTTTCAAGCGCCCGTCTCCAGCGGAATCTCCAGCATCGCCGTGACGCCAGCGCCGACTTCTGCGCGAATCTCCAGACGCCCGCCGGGACCGAACAGCGCCGCCAGGCGCGCGCGGATGTTGGCCAGGCCCAGACCGGAGCCACTGGCGGCGGCTTGCGCCAGGCCGACGCCATCGTCGGCCACGGTCAGCACCATGAGGCCGCCGCTGCGCCGTCCGCTGATGCGTAGCCGTCCGGCGCCCAGCTTGGGTTCGAGGCCATGGCGGATCGCGTTTTCCACCAGCGGCTGCAACAGCATGGGCGGGAATTCGCGCGCCAGGAGTTCCGGGGGGATGTCGAACTCATAGTGCAGGCGCTCGCCCATGCGGATTTTCAGCACGTCGAGATAGGCCGTCAGTAGCCCGATTTCATCGCCCAGCGAGCCGCCTTCGGCGCGCGTGCGCGCCAGGCTGGCGCGCAGATAGCGGATCAGGGCATCGAGCAAGCGCCCCGCCAGTTTTGGATCGGCCTCGATCAGCGCGGCGACATTGGCCAGCGAATTGAACAGGAAGTGTGGCTCGACCTGGGCCTGCAACAAGCGCAGCTGCGCGGCCAGGCCTTGCTTCTCGGCCTCGATGCGCGCCAGTTCACGCCGCTCGAGCTCACGCCTCAGCTTTGAATTGCGTTCGCGCAACCAGAAGAATCCCGTCGCGACGCCGCCAAACGCCATGCCAAGCAGCAGCGACTGCGCCTCGAGTCCACCGTCGGCGGAGCTGCCGACCCCGGTAATCCAGCGCGCCAGGGAGCCGCCAAGCGCCGCGCCGCCGAGGATGCCGCCGAATGCGGCAACGAGGCGCGGGATCGGCCTCAGGTTGGAACGCAATACGCCGAGCAACAACAGGCAGATGCTGAGTCCGATGCACTGCGAAAACACCAGATTGACCGTGAAGCCGCCGCCGTAGCCTATGCCCGTGAGCAAGCCCGCGATAAGCGTGCTGAAGAGGACGGTCCCGGCGAGCGAAGCAACGATGGGCATGGCGCGATTATTCCACGGCGCACCGGGCAGGAAGGCCACGCAGCTTGCCTGCCTGGCGACGGGCATCGCGTTCGGCGGCGGGCATGGTGGAATCGTCGTCATGAGGGGAACGGCAGATAATGATTTTCTCCTTGCCTGACTCGGCGTTTGCGGGATGGCGGCAGTGTCCGGCCAGGTGCCGCAATCTGCCAGCGGCAAGCGACGAATGACAGGATTCCAGGGATGAAGTGCCGTTATGCCGGATGGTCGGCGTCAGGAATCGCCATCGCCTGGCGGCAGGCTCCAGCCGATCGCGCGCGTGGCGCAAAGGCGCTGGATCATGGCCGGGCGCGGCAAGTCCACCTCGCCCTGCTCGAAGGCCACCACCTTGAGCTTGGGTCGCACCACGTCGAGCAGTTCGCCCTGGCGCAACAGGAAGGCGGGATTCGACGGCTTGCCGAAGCGCTCGTTGCCGACCATGAAGGTTTCGTAAATCAGCACGCCATTGACATCGAGTGCGTTCATGATCTGCGGCAACAATGGCCGGTACAGGTAATTGCTGACCACGATGCCGTCGAAGGCGCAGCCGTAATACGGCCAGGGTCCGCCTTCGAGATCGGCGACACGGGTCGCGATGCGCGGCTCCCGCGTGCCGAGCGCGGCGACGGCCTCAGCATCGCGGTCCACCGCCTCGACCTGAAAGCCCATCGCCGCCAGCATCAGGGCATGGCGACCACCGCCGCAGGCGAGGTCGAGCACCCGTCCGCCGGGTACGATCAGGGGCGCGTGACGCCGCACCCAGTGTGATGGATTTCCGTTCATATCGAATGCCATGTCGAGTATCATTTTGAGCCGAACCCCGTCGCCAGCGACTTTCCCGGTCACGCAACACCCCATGTCCGCTACCCCGAGCACACCGCCAGGCAATGCGCCGGAAAACTCGGATGCCCTGCGTGAGCGCCTGTACAACACCACGGCAGCCTACAGCCGCTTCGTGCCCCGGGAATTCCTCAACCTGCTCGGGATAGAGGATATCCGCAAGGTGGAACTCGGGCAGCAGGTCGAGCGCAAGATGACGATCCTGTTCTGCGACATCCGCAACTTTACCGCGCTGTCGGAGACCATGAGTCCGCAGGAAAACTTCAATTTCCTGAACTCCTACCTGGTGCAGATGGAGCCGGTGATTACCGCGCACGGCGGCTTCATCGACAAATACATCGGCGACGCCATCATGGCGCTGTTTCCCGACTCGCCGGACGAGGCCTTGCGGTGCAGCCAGGCCATGCTGCGTCAGCTGGACGCCTACAACGACGGCCGCCAGCGCGCCGGCTACCGGCCGATCCGGATCGGCATCGGCATCAATACCGGCATCGTCATCCTCGGCACCATCGGCGGTGCCGCGCGCATGGACGGCACGGTGATCGGCGACGCGGTCAACCTGGCGGCGCGCCTCGAACGCCTGCCCAAGGAATATCGCGTCTCGGTGCTGATCAGCGACTACACGCTGTATTCGCTCGACCGGCCGGACGAATGGGCGATCCGCTTCCTCGACCGCACCCAGGTACGTGGCAAGCAGGGCTCGCATTCGGTGTACGAAGTGTTCAACAACGATGCACCGAGCCTGGTGCAGGCCAAGAAGCGAACCATCAAGCTGTTCGAGCAGGCGCTCGCCTGTTACCACGTCGGCGACATCGGCGCCGCGCGCCAGCGCCTGGTGGATTACGCGGCGGCCGTCCCCGAGGACAGCGCGGTTCATGTTTACCTCGAACGCTGCAATCCTCTTGCCGAAAGCTATGGGCCGCCACGTCCCGAAACCATGCCCCATTGGCACGAAGAGTATTCCTACGGCCTGTCCACCATCGATACCGTGCATCAGGATCTGCTGGCGAACATGAACGCCCTGTCCAAGGCACTGCACGACAATAATCTGGAGGCCACCGGGGCACTGCTGGACAAGATCAGCATGGCAGCGCTCAAGGACTTCGAATTCGAAGAACGGGAAATGGGCCAATCCAGCTATCCCTTCCTTGACTTGCACGCGCGCCAGCATCAGCGCTTTTTCGAGTATTTCGAAGAGCTCCGGCGCGAGATCGAATCCCGCGAGGAAGATCGCATCTACCTGATTTTCCGCGTCAAGCGCTTCCTCACCGGCTGGCTGGTAAACCACATTGTCAGCGCCGACCGCCATTTCGGTCATTTTCGGCGCAGCAAGACCATTCCGGACGCGGCCTGAACACAGGGCAGCCCGGTGTCGAACCGCCTTCGCCGTGCCGGTGATTTCTAGTGCCCGCCCCCCAAAATCCGGGCCCGGAAATGCTATGCTGCACCGCACCAACCGACCCTGCGCGTGCTCCTGAAAAGCGCGACCACCGACATGCATAACGAACGTCATTACCTGCACACCCTTTTCGAACCGGCATCGATCGCCATCGTCGGCGCTTCGGAAACGCCGAATTCCATCGGCGTGACCCTGGTGCGCAACATGCTCGACTCGGGTTACAAGGGCAAGCTGTTCTTCGTCAATCCGAAACACGACACCGTATTCGGGCAGAAGACCTACGCCTCGGTAGATACCATTCCCCAGCGCCTCGACATCGCTGTGATCTGTACCAAGGCGGCAATCGTGCCGGAAATCGTCGACGCCTGCGGTCGTGCCGGTTGCAAGAACGTCATCGTGATCTCGGGCGGCTTCGCCGAAGCCGGTCCGCGTGGCGCCTCGCTGGAGCGCGCGGTACTCGAAAACGCGCGGCGCCACGGCATGCGCGTGCTGGGCCCCAACTGCCTGGGCATCATGCGTCCCGGCAACCAGCTCAACCTGACCTTCGGCCACGGCTTTGCCCATGCCGGAACCATAGGCCTGATCTCGCAGTCCGGCGCCTTGTGCACCGCCATCCTCGACTGGGCCTTACCCAACAAGGTCGGCTTCTCGAATGTGGTTTCGCTGGGTGCAGAAGGCGACATCGACTTTGGCGAAGTACTCGACTACATGGTGTCCGACCCACGTACGGAAAATATCTTCCTGTACATCGAGGGCATCAAGAATTCGCGCCGCTTCATGAGCGCCTTGCGCGCCGCCGCGCGCTGCAAGCCGGTGCTGCTGATCAAGGTCGGCAAGCACCCGGCCGGCGAAAAGGCGGCGCTGTCGCACACCGGCGCCCTGGTCGGCGCCGACGACGTGTTCGATGCCGCCCTGCGCCGCGCCGGTGTGGTGCGCCTGGCCAACGTCGGCCAGATGTATGCCGCCGCGTCGGCCCTGTTCTCCCACTTCCGTCCGCGCGGCAAGCGCCTGGCGATCATCACCAATGGCGGCGGCCCCGGCGTGATGGCCGCCGACCATGCCGCCGACATAGACATCCCGCTGGCGCAGCTGTCCGCGGCGACCATGACCAGGCTCGGTGAGCTGCTGCCGCCGACCTGGTCGCGCGCCAATCCGATCGACATCCTCGGCGACGCCGATCCCGAGCGCTACCGCATCGCCCTGCAGGCCTGCATCGACGACGACGCGGTGGACGGCGTACTGGCGATCCTCACCCCGCAGGCCATGACCGATCCGACCCAGGCCGCGCGCACGGTGATCGACATCGCCCGCGGCACCGACAAACCCATGGTCACCTGCTGGATGGGCGAGGAACAGGTGGGCGAGGCGCGCAAACTGTTCGAGGGTGCGGCGATTCCCACCTTCAAGACGCCAGAACCGGCGGTCGACCTGTTCGCCCACGTCTCGAACTACTACCGCAACCGCCAGTTGCTGATGCAGTCGCCGCCCTCGATCTCGGAGCAGGCGCCGCCGCGCCTCGAATCAGCCCGGCTGGTGATCGAGACGGCGCTGATGGAAGGGCGCAAGGTTCTCAATGAAATGGAATCCAAGGCGGTACTGGCGGCCTTCCGCGTACCGATCGCGCAGACCGTGGTGGCGCGCTCGGCCTCGGAGGCGATGGTCCTGGCCGAGGAACTCGGCCTGCCGGTGGTGATGAAGATCGACTCGCCGCAGATCGTGCACAAGGCCGACTCCGGCGGTGTGCGCCTCAACCTCAACAGCCTCGCCGCGGTGCGCGACTCATGGCTGGAGATCATGGACGACGTCAAGAAGAACCGGCCGGACGCGCAGATCAACGGCATCGCCATCGAGCCCATGATCCAGAAGCCCAACGGCCGCGAGCTGGTGGTCGGCATGGTGCGCGACAAGATCTTCGGCCCGACCATCGTCTTCGGCCCCGGCGGCGCCGGTGTCGAAACCCACGTCAGCGACCGCGCGGTGGCGCTGCCGCCGCTGAATTCGGTGCTGGTCGCCGACATGCTGGCCTCGACCCGCACCACGGCACGCCTGGGCGAATTCCGCAACATGCCGCCGGTCAACATGCAGGCCATCGAAACCGTGCTGCTCAACGTCTCCGCCATGGTCTGCGAACTGCCCTGGATCAGCGAAATGGACATCAACCCGCTGATCGTCGACGAAAACACGGCGGTGGCGGTGGATGCGCGGATCAAGATCGACAACCTGCCGATTACCGCCGGTCGCTATGACCACATGGCGATCCACCCTTACCCCTCGCACCTGCAGACCAGCTACCAGGCCAAGGACGGCACCCTGGTCACGATCCGCCCGATCAAGCCCGAGGACGTGCACATCGAGCAGGACTTCGTGCGCGCCCTGTCGGCCGAATCGCGCTACCTGCGCTTCATGAACACCATCCGCGAAGTCTCGCCGGCGCAACTGGTACGCCTGACCCAGATCGACTACGACCGCGAGATGGCCTTCGTTGCCACCGTCGATGACCACGGCGCGGAAAAGGAAGTCGGCGTCGCGCGCTATGCCACCAACCCGGACGGCGAATCCTGCGAATTCGCCATCGTGGTCGCCGATGACTGGCAGGGCAAGGGCCTGGCGCGCCGGCTGATGGGCGTCATCATCGATACCGCCCGCAGCCGCGGCCTGCGCTACATGCATGGCGACTTCCTGTCCGAGAACGCGCGCATGCTGGCCTTCGTCGCCAGCCTCGGCTTCGTGCTTTCGGCGCACCCGGAAGACCCCGGCCTCAAGCGCGGCGTGCTGGTGCTGAATTGAAATCCACGGAGCGCTGCCCCTGGTGCGGCGACGATCCGCTCTACGTCGCCTACCACGACAAGGAATGGGGCGTCCCCTGCCGCGACGAGCGCGCTCTGTTCGAATTCCTGATCCTCGAAGGCGCCCAGGCAGGACTGTCGTGGATCACGATATTGCGCAAACGCGAGAACTACCGTCGCGCCTACCATGGCTTCGACCCGCAGCGCATTGCCCGCTACGGCGAGAAGGACGTCGCCCGCCTGCTCGGCGATGCCGGCATCGTGCGCAATCGCCTCAAGGTCGCCGCCAGCATCACCAATGCCCGCGCCACGCTGGAGCTATACGAGCAGGGCGGCAGCCTCAACGAACTGCTGTGGGGCTTTGTCGATGGTCGGCCGCGCATCAACCGCTGGCGCAGGATGTCAGAGGTACCGGCAATCACGCCGCAAGCCGAGACGATGTCCAGGGAACTCAAGCGTCGCGGCTTCCGTTTCATCGGGCCGACGGTGATGTACGCCCACATGCAGGCCACCGGCATGGTCAACGATCATCTGGTCTCCTGCCCGCGCCACACAGCCGTCCAGGGCTGAGCGCAGGGCAATCCGGCGCCGGCCGGAAACCCTTGGCACGACAGGGAATCCGGATACAATAAGCCGCATCCGGTATCCACGGGCTCCCATTCCCGTCGCGCATGCAGATCGGCTTCGAAACCATCCGCGAAATCCTCGAGCATCGCCTGCACCAGGACGACATCGAGCGCCTGCTGCACGGTCTCGACGAAGCCGGCAAGGCCGAACTTTTCTACCGCATCACCGAGATGCTGCGCCGGACCACGGCGCTGGCCGACATTGCCAACCGGGTCAATGACAGCCTCTCGCTCGATGTGCTGTTCCCGCGCCTGATGGAAGTCGTCACCGAAGCGCTGAACGCCGACCGCAGCACGCTCTTCCTCCACGACCCGGAGACCGGCGAGCTGTTTTCGCGCGTGCTGCAGGGCGATACCATCGGCGAGATCCGCTTCCCCAGCCATCTCGGCGTCGCCGGTTCGGTATTCACCAGCGGCGTCGCCGAGATCATCGGCGACGCCTATGCCGACGCGCGCTTCAACCAGGAGGTCGATCGCAAGACCGGCTACCGCACGCGCAACATCCTCTGCGTACCGATCCGCAACAAGAAGTGCGAGGTGATCGGCGTCACCCAGGTGCTCAACAAGCTGTCCGGCGACTTCGACGCCGAGGACCAGCGCCTGCTCGACGGCCTGTCGCTGCAGGCCTCCGCCGCGCTGGAAAACGCCCGCCTGTTCGAGAAGGTCGAGCGCCAGCAGCGCGAGGAGGCGATGCTGCTCGAAGTCAGCATTTCCATCGTTTCCGAGATCCACCTCGACCCGCTGCTGGAAAAAATCATGGCCGCCGCGACCACGCTGTTGAGCGCGGACCGCGGCACGCTGTTCCTCTACGACCCGGCCGCCAACGAGTTGTACTCCCGCGTGGCCGGCGGCATCACCGCCGAAGGCATCCGCTTCCCCGCAAATGCCGGGCTGGCCGGCGAATGCTTCAGCAACGGCCAGGTAATCAATCTTGCGGATGCCTACGCCGATTCGCGTTTCAACCAGGAGGTCGACCGCCACACCGGCTACCGCACCCACAGCATGCTGTGCATGCCCATCGTAGCCCGCGGCGAACGCAAGATCGGCGTCATGCAGATCCTCAATCGTCGCGGCGGCCCCTTCGGCCCCGCCGAGGAACGGCGCCTGCGCGCCTTCTGCGCCCAGGCTGCGGTGGCCATCGAAAACGCCCAGTTGTTCGAGGAAGTGCGCGCCGAGCGCAACTACAACGAGGCCATCCTGCACTCGATGAACAACGCCGTGCTGACCCTCGATGCGGCCTGCGTGGTGCGCAAGGTCAACGGCTCGGCGGCACGCATCCTGCGCCGCGGCGCGGAGGAACTGGTCGGCCGCGAGCTTGACGAACTCTTTCCCGGCCGCAACCGCTGGGTGGTGAACAGCCTGGCCAAGGTGCGGGACTCGGGCCGCACCGACATCACCATCGATACCGACCTGATCATCGAAGGCAGCGAAGCCGTCTCGGTCAACCTGGTCACCGTGCCGCTGACCAGCATGCACGACGAGGCCATTGGCTACATGCTGATGATGGAGGACATCACCCGCGAGAAGCGCCTGCGCAACACCATGTCGCGCTACATGAGCAAATCGGTGGTGGACAAGCTGATGGAAAGCGGCGAGGCCGAGCTCGGCGGCATCGGCCGCGATGTCAGCGTGCTGTTCTCCGACATCCGCGGCTTCACCTCGATCTCCGAGCGCCTCGGCGCCAAGGAGACCGTGGCCCTGCTCAATGAATACTTCACCGACATGGTGGATATCGTCTTCGCCCACAACGGCGTGCTCGACAAGTACATCGGCGACATGATCATGGCGGTGTTCGGCTCGGTGCTGCAAAGCGAGGAAGACGCCAGCAACGCGGTAATCGTCGGCAACAAGATGATGACCGGCCTGCATGCGCTGAATCGCCGCCGCGCGGCGCGCGGCGCCGAGCCGATCCGCATCGGTGTCGGCATCAGCACCGGCAATGTCGTCGCCGGCAACATCGGCTCGCTCAAGCGCATGGAATACACGGTGATCGGCGACCGCGTCAACCTGGCGGAACGCCTGGAAGGCGCGAACAAGTTCTACGGCACCTCGATCCTGATCTGCGAGGCCACCTGGGCCGCCGTCAGGCACCACGCCGCGACGCGCGAGATCGACCTGATCCGGGTGCGCGGACGCAGCACCCCGGTGGCGATCCACGAAGCCCTGGGCCACCACTCCGAAGACAGTTTTCCGCATCGCCAGGACGTGCTCGAAGCCTTTTCCGCCGGCCTGCAGTATTACCGGCGCCGCGACTGGTTCGGCGCCGAACGCCATTTCAGCGAAGCGCTTGCCGCGAATCCCGGCGACGGCCCGACCAGGATCTACCTCGAACGCTGCCGCTTCTACCGCAATCACCCGCCGCCCAACGACTGGGACGGTGTCTGGGAAATGAAGACCAAGTAATCCCGACCGCAGGAACCCGAACGTGCAACTCTCGACGCTGCTTGCCCACCATGCCCGCTACCGGCCCCAGGCGACGGCCGTGGTCTTCGAAGACCAGCGCCTCGACTACCGCGCGTTCAGCGCCCGCGTCGACCGCGTCGCCCATACGTTGCTCGGACTCGGTGTAAAGAAGGGCGAGCGGGTCGCCACCCTGCTGCCCAACACCCTGGAACTGCTCGAACTCTACTGGGCCTGCGCGCGCTGCGGCGCCGTCATCGTCCCCCTCTCGCCGCTGCTCACCGGCAGCGGCCTTGCCGGCCTGATCAATGACGCCGGCGCCGTATGCCTGGTGACGCAGAAGAGCCTGTTGCCGGTGGTCGAAGCCGTGATCGGCGAGCTGCCGACGCTCACAAGCGCACGCGTCCTGCTGATCGATACCGGGCAGCCGCCCTGGGGCAGCTATGCGCTACGGGTGGCCGAGGCGCCCGACGGACCGCCGCCAGATGCAGGGGTCGCCCCCGATGACCTGTTCAACATCATGTACACCTCGGGCACCACCGGCCTGCCCAAGGGCATCATGCACAGCCACCGCATCCGCGCCAACTACGCGCTGCTGCTGGGGCCGGCCTGGCGCATGACGCCGGAATCGGTGGTGCTGCACACCGGCGCCATCGTCTTCAACGGCGCCTTCGTCACCCTGATGCCGGCCTTCCACCTCGGCGCCACCTACATCCTGCAGCGCCAGTTCGACGCCGCCGCGATGCTGGAGACCATCGCCCGCGAAAAGGTCACCCACATCATGGTGGTGCCGGCGCAGATCATCGCCCTGCTCGACTCGCCTGCCTTCGACCCGGCCCGGCTGCAATCGCTGCAAATGATCCTCTCGCTCGGTGCACCTCTCGCCCAGGCGCGCAAGGACCAGTTGAATTCCCTGCTGCCCGGCCGCTTCCACGAACTCTACGGACTCACCGAGGGCTTCCTCACCATCCTCGACAGGACCGACGCGGTGCGCAAGGCCGGCTCGGTGGGCTGCCCGCCCGCGTTCAGCGAGGTGCGCATCGTCGACGAGGCCGGCCACGACCTGCCGCCGGGCGAGGCCGGCGAAATCGTCGGCCGCGGCCCCTTCGTCATGCTGGGTTACTGGGGCAAGCCGGAACTCACGGCGCAGACCGTGCGCGACGGCTGGATCTTCAGCGGCGACATCGGCTACCTCGACGCGGAAGGCTACCTCTACCTCGTCGACCGCAAGAAGGACATGATCGACTCGGGCGGGGTCAAGGTCTATCCGCGCGACATCGAGGACATCGCCAGCCGCCATCCCGAGGTCGCCGAAGTTGCCGTCTTCGGCGTACCGCACGAGACCTGGGGCGAAACCCCGCTTGCCGCTGTCGTATTGAAAGTCGGCGCCAGTACCACGGCGACGGAGCTGCGCGACTGGATCAACGAACGCGTCGCCGCGCGCTACCAGCGTGTGCGCGAAGTAGTAATCCTGCCCGCCTTCCCGCGCAACGCGGCGGGCAAGACGCTCAAGCGCGAGTTGCGCGAGCCGTATTGGTCGGGACGGACAATAAAAATCTGAGCGGCCGGGGTATCGGCCGGGGGAGGCAAAACATGGAAATTCAAAGCGAGTCGCCAGACAAGGTCGAATACGGCAGCCTCGATTTCTCGATTCGACTGATGGAACACCTTGTGGTTCCGACCTTCGTGATCGATGCCAACTGCCGGGTCATCATCTGGAACCTGGCCTGCGAACGGCTGACCGGCATCAAGGCCGCGGACGTCATCGGTACCAGCGACCACTGGCGCGGCTTCTACGACACACCGCGTCCCTGCCTCGCCGACCTCATCGCCCAGGGCCGGACATTGGAGATCGACACCCTCTACGCCGATCACGACCATAGCCATGACGACGAAGCCATCGCCTTCGGGCGCAGCGCCATGAACTGGTGTGTCATGCCGCGGAAGGGCACCCGGCTCTATCTCGCGATCGATGCCGGCCCCATCTACGAAGAGTCCGGCAAACTGATCGCGGTAGTCGAAACCCTGCGCAACATCACCGCGCAGAAACTGGCGGAAGACGAGCTTCAACTGCGGGCCACGCGTGACGGCCTGACCGGGGTGGCCAATCGACGCTGCTTCGACGAGGCCCTGCACAGCGAATGGCGACGCGCCTCCCGCGAATCCAATGTACTGTCGCTGTTGATGATCGACGTCGATTTCTTCAAGCGTTACAACGACGCCTACGGCCACCAGGCGGGCGACCAGTGCCTGCGCAGCGTGGCGACCGCCATGAGCGACGCGGTGAAACGCTCGAGTGACGCAGTGGCGCGCTATGGCGGAGAGGAATTCGCGGTCCTGCTGCCATCTACCGAGGCCGCAGGCGCACTGATCGTTGCCCAGCGCATTTGTTCGGCGGTGGCGGACCTGCGGCTACCGCATGCCGAGTCGGAAGCGGCAGGCTACGTGACGGTCAGCATTGGTGTCGCCTGCATGACGGTGTCTCGCGAATCCCTGCCTGCCGACCTGGTCGCCCTCGCCGACGGCGCTCTCTACCAGGCCAAGCGCGAGGGGCGCAACCAGGCGCTGCTGGCGGCGTGACGGGCGGAACGGATCACGGCGCCTTGCCCCCCCGCGGCATCACCTGCCGCCCCATCGCCAGCACGGTAAGCACCGCCAGTATCTGCAACAGCGCGACGCCGGGCAGCACGCCGTCGCGCCCGCCGGCGTCGAGCATCATGCCGAAGGCCAGCGGCCCCAGCGCAAGGCCGACGTCAAGGCCGGAGTAGACAAAGCCGTAGACACGGCCGAAGGCCGGCGATTCACGCCCGCCAGTCACCGACTCGGTTGCCACCCGCCGTACCAGCAGGTCGCGTGATGGCCCGGCCAGGCCGACGCCGATGCCGATGCCTATCATCAGCGGGATCACGCCCCAGGCGGGCGGCAAGCCGGTGGCCAGGGCGATGGCGAATACCGCGGCACCGACCAGCGCGGCGCCGACGGTACGGTCGTGGGCATGCACATGGGCAGCGACGAATCCGCCCGCCACCATGCCACCGGCGGAGCCGAGCAGATAGCCGGTGAGTGCCGCCGTGGCAACCGCCGCCGAAATGCCGTAGAGGCCGCCCAGCACGGGTACCGAAAAACTTTGCAGGCCGCCGAAGGCCGCGGTGATCAGCAGGAAGAACACGAAGGCGAGCCAGATCGCCGGCGCACCGAGAAAACCGAACACGGACCCGCTCGCCGTGCCACCAGCGCCGACTTTCGGCCGCTCGTCATCCAGCAGCGGACGCGCATGCCGCAGCGCGATCACCGTGACCGCCGCCACCAGCGCGGCGGCCAGCCCGGCGCCGCGCCAGCCGGCCCAGGCCAGCGCCGTGCCCGAAATCGCCGCCCCAAGCGCCCAGCCGAGGTTGCCCGAAAGGCCATGTACCGAGAACGCATAGCCCAGCCGCGCCGGTGAGACCTTCTTGTTCAGCAGCGAAAAGTCCGCCGGATGGAACACCGAGTTGCCTACACCCGCCACCGCCACGGCCAGCACCAGCATCCCGTAATTGCTGGCGGCCGCCAGCGCCAGGCCCGAGGCCGCGAGCATGCCCACCCCGGCCATCAGTACGCGCCGCGCGCCATGGCGATCGACGACGATGCCGGCCAGGGCCTGACCGACGCCGGAGATGGTGAAGAACACGGTCATCAGGAAGCCGGCCTCGGTGTAGCCGAAACCGAAATCCGGCATCAGCAGCGGGAACAGCGGTGGTAACAAAAGGTGAAACAGGTGCGAGGTGGCGTGGGCCACGCCGACCAGGGCAATCACCGCGGCGTCGGCGCGTATCGGGCGGGTATCGGGCATCGGGCGATGCTAACCGATATCGCACGGCGAAATATCCGCTGACACATGCTCACAGACACGTCGCTCCGACGCGGCGAGGATGCCGCCATGGACGACGCAGGGGCGCCGTCCGCCACCACGAGGAGAGAAGAAATGAAACTCGGCACACTGCACGTCAAGCTGCTTGGAACCGCCTTGCTGACGATCGGCTTCGCCGCGCCGGCCGCCCAGGCGCAGTCCTGGGGCAGCGAAATCCGCCAGGACTATCGCGAGATCCGCCAGGACCGCCGCGAACTGCGCAACGACTACCGCGAACTGGCCGAGGACCGTGCCGACTATGCGCGCGCCCGCGCCGCGGGCGATGTCAATGCGATGCGCCGCGAACGCATGGAGATCCGCCAGGACATGGCCGAAATCCGCCGCGACAAGGCGGAACTGCGCCACGACCTGCGCGAACGCCGGCAGGACTTCCGCGGCCACCAGGCCGGCGGCGGCGACTACCGCCGCAGCGGATGGGGCCATGATCGCCATGACTCGTGGGCCGGGTCCGGCCATGATCGCCACGCCTCGTGGAACCGGGCCGGCCAGGAGCGCCACGCGGCCAGGCAGGACTGGCGCCAGCAGCACCGCGGGAATCCGCTGCAGCCCGCCGCCTGGCAAGGGAACCGCCCGCCGCAGGCCGCCACGCCCGCGACGTCCGGCCAGGGCAACAACGGCCGCCACACCGGCTGGACCCGCGGTCGCGGCAATCCGCACGGCGGCTGAGCGCGCTCAGTCTCTGCGCGGCAGACGGACCCGGTTCAGGACAAGGTCTCGGCGGGCCGTCCGTCACCAGCGGCGCCGAGGCAATCCGCGGTAACCAGCCGGGCGGGATCGGGATAGATAGGCGGCAGGCCGGGTCCAGTCGCCGTGTCGCCGGCGCCGACTATTGCCGCAACCACACGATTGAGGTCGAGCAGTTGTTGCAGCAGGTCGCCCTTGGCGGAAAAGCCGTAGGCGGCGAGCACGGCTGCATCGAGTTTGGCGTGGGCGTCGCGCAGCGGATTCTTGCCCGGCAGGTCGAGCGTGCGGTAGAGCGCGCGCAGGCCGCCCTTCATGGTTGGCAAGGTCTCGTCGCGAATGCGGCGTATCTCGCGGCCGGCGGCGGCGATGGCGTCGATCTGCTTTTCGCTCGGCGCCTGCGGCCAGGGGAAGGTGTCGAAGACGGTACTCGAAGTGTAGTTAAAACGCTCGGCCAGCTTTGAGCACTTCGTTATGAACCAAAGCCAGTGAGCGTGGGATTGTAAGATGCCAAAAGAATAGTCATCGACAAAGGCGAAGACCCGCAACTTGTGGTCGGGGCGAATGTGTCTCGAAATAAATGCGAACACCGGGCGCTTGGTGGTATCGGAGCAAACGATGTAGCGCGGCAATTGGCCCAAAAGGGAAATCATTTCTGGCCGGTCAAAGGAGTGTCGCCACCAATAGCGGAGAAATTGCTTGTGGTGAGACCGTCGTTCGCCGTCGGCGGTTTTACCTTCCTCAGCTTTCTGTTTGCGCGTTGGCAAGACGTGCCGTTGCACGTGTGCGAAGGGCTCGACGAAGCTGCTAGCCTCCAAGACCGTGCGCGTCTGGAAATCGATGACCCACTCGCTTGGATTTCCGCTGCCGGTCAGCATGTCCCTACCGGTTAGGAAGGGGTGAATTACTTCGCGGTTTCGGGCGTCCGCCGCGATCATTCGAGTCGCGTCTTCAGGCTCAAGAATGAACCCATCGTGGCCGGTCACTTGCCCCGAAAAGCAGACTTGGGGCTCGTAGTTGCAGGCTAAGCGACCGGCGTCTGTCACATCCGTTTGATCCGATAGCGCCGAGTTGATCTGCATCGTATCGCGGCAATCGAGGTCGAAATCCTTGCCGCCGCGCTGGGCGGATTTGAACCACAGCCGCCGCGCCTTCGGCAGCAGGGCCTCGACCTTTGTCCTGACCCAGTTGGCGATCGAGACATGCACGTTGGCCTCACCGCTCCATGGCTGGTTGTCGACGGCCTCGACCAGCGTGCCGTCGGCACAGATGGCATCCAGCCCACCGATGCGCGAGGCGTTGTTGCGGATGTTTTGCGTGCCGACCAGACCGGCGCGACCGGCCACCGGGTCTGCCACAGTGCAAGGCGGCAGGTGGTCGTGGGCGCGGCGGAACCAATACACGCAGTAGTCGGCCATGCCCGGCACCTCCGGGTAGAGCTTGCGCACGGCATTGACGTAATCGGCGCCGCGCTCGGGCTTGAGCCTTTTCGCGCCTAGGAAGGGCGGATTGCCAATGATGACGTCGGCCTGCGGCCAGGGCGCGCGGCTGCCGTCCGGCGCGATCAGCGCGTCGCCGATGACGAAGTTGGCGTCGAGGTTGTCAAGCGGCAGGGCATTTTCATTGACGTGCAGTTCGTCGATGGCGAGCTTGTGCGCCAGCATCATGGTGACCTTGGCCAGTTCGACGGCAAATGGCTGGATGTCCATGCCATGGAAGTTGCGCGCGGTGACGAAGCCGAAGGGACGCTGCGCGGCATTGCGGCTGGCGAATTCGCCAATGCGCTCGTAGATGCGCGCTTCGATGCGCTTGAGTTCGCGGTAGGCGATGTAGAGGAAGTTGCCGCTGCCACAGGCCGGATCGAGCACGCGAAAGCGCTCCAGCCGGGCCAGCAGTTCTTCCAGCCGCTTCAGCGTCTTCGCGCCCTCGACCTGCTCGCGCCAGGGTTCGACAATCGTCGGTCCGACGATTTTCATGATGTCGACCGGGCTGGTGAAATGGGCGCCGTAGGCATGGCGCGTTTCCTTGCCCAGCGAGTGCTCGAAGATGGCGCCGAAGATTTCGGGGCGGACCTTGCTCCAGTCGGAACGTGCCGCATTCTTCAGCAGATTGATTTCCGTGCTGTCGAGTTCGATGCGCGCCGGCTCTCGAAACAGTCCGCCATTGAAATAATCGACGCCCTTGAAGCGGCCGCCCTGCGTCTTGCCCGGCGTGTTCATCTCGACGAAGAGGCCGCCGATCAGGTCGTAGGTCTGCGCGGGCGTCGCGCATTCGTCGAGCAGGCGGGCGAAGAAGTACTTTTCGAGCAGGCCGATGTCCTCGGCGAATAGACACATCAGCGCCTGCAGCGTGAAGCGCTGCGCGGTATCGCGGTCGATGCCGCGCACCACCAGACAGTTGAATACCTCTGCCAGCAGGTCGGCCGCCTGGCGGGTGACTTCCTCATGCCGATTGCCGAAAGTCGGCGCTGACGGCACGGCGCCAAGGAAGGCCAGCGGCCCCCAGCGTTGCGGCAGGTCGGCCAGCGCGACGGTGTCAACCGGCGCATCCATCTGCGTCTCAAAGTCGTAGATCCAGAATTCGTCGAAATTGCACAGGACTACAAAGCGCGGCCGACCGGGGACCAGGCGGGTCCAGTAGTCGAATGCCTGGCGGTAGTGCTTTGAGAGGTCCGTGCCGCGCTTTTTCATCTCGACCAGCACGACGGGCTTCCACACCAGGTCGGCAAAAGCGGTGCCCCCACCGTCCTTCTTGACGCGGTCCTCGCAGGTGGCGCCGGCTTCCTTCAGGCCTGCATGGCCGAAGGCGCGAAACAAGTGGTCGAGGAAAAGCTGCGCCTCACCTTTTTCGTCGCCGCGGATGTGTTCGCCACACCAGGCGACGAAGCCGGCAAGGGCGGTGGAAAGATCAAGGGACAAGAGGGGCTTTCACTTCCGGTGCGGATTTGGCAACAGTCAGCAAATACCCGGCAGGGGTTTCCGCAAGGACAAGCTCATCGCCCGCCTTCGCGCGCAGTCTGGACAGTATTTCTTCGGGAAGGATCACCCCGAGTTCGCCTTCGACATCGATCAATCCAAGCTGAGTCATACATGGATCTCCTGTAACAGGACGAAATTCTTACGCGTACAGATATCCAAGGCGCTTCGCCGCTTTCGCCAGAGCCTTGTCCTGGGTTGCCAGCGGACAGTTCAAGCGTGTCGCCAATTCGAGATAGGCAGCATCGTATGTCGTGATGCCATGGGTTTCGGCCAGGCCGGCTATTTCAACCAGCGAAACCACCCTGCCGTCGGTCGCCAGCGGCAGACGGGAGGCGCGCGCCAGCAGCCCCTTGGCATCCCTGGCGTTGATGCGTTTGCGCCTCTGCGCGGTGAGCAGGACATTGGTGAATTCGAGATGCCACAAGGCAGGCACGTGCAGGGAATAGTGCGGCAGGGCGTCGAGCAGGCTTTCGCTCCATGCGTTCGCCTCATCGTCGAGGAACCAGGGGATCGCCGCCGAGCAGTCGATGACCAGCGGCGGCCGGGAACTCATCTCCGCCCCGCCGCGATCAGTTCGTCCAAGGTGGCGCCAGGCTTGGCGCCACGGTCGGTACCACGACGAAAGGCGCGCAAGTCGGCGGTCCACTCGGCGAGCGCCGCAACATCGGACGCTGCCTCGGGCGCCACCAGACGCGCCACGGGTTTGCCGTGTCGCGTGACCAGCACTTCCTCGCCCTGCGCGACGCGCTCGACCAGTTGCGACAACTGGGCCTTGGCCTCAAAGATTCCGACACTCAACATGGTGGCCGACTCCTCGTTTCGACCGGCCCAGTATAACCAGATTTTAAATAAAACTGGTTAGATCGTCGCTTCCCCGACAACCTTGTCAAGAGTGAGCTGTCCCTTCGCCACACCCACCTTGACGCGATCCGTCGGCCCGAAGCTAACTTCGTGTAAACGGTCAGTCGTTACAAGGTTAGGCCCAGACGATGGTGCGCGGCGCGAATCAGTTCGTAAAGTTCGTCGGGCTTGCGAGGAAAGTGCGCCACAAGGGGCAATTCGTCGAGGGGCGCCTTGCTACCACGATAGGTGGCAACGTCTTCGAACAGTTTGACCAGCGAAATCCTGAAATCCCGCCCGGCAAAACGGAAGTTGTGCATGTATATGTATTGATAGACGTAGAAGTATTCCTGGGTGGTGAATTGCCCTTCAAAACCCTTGGGGATCAGCTTGTCGACCTGGGCGGTTTTGACCGAGTGGACATAGGGAAAGTCGGCAGCGCCAAGTGCAGCGAAGTTGCGTGCCACGGTGGGATTCCATGGCACCAGGAATGCCGGAAGCTCGTCTTTCACGTCCTCGAACGCCTCGTCAAAGTACTTGAAAAAGCGTTGTTCAACCATGTGATCGGCCTGGAGCAGCGAGTTGAAGCCGCGGCTCGATGCCCATTCGTGCAACTTGATGTAGGTTCCCGCGCCGCCGCCTTCACGCCCCGACTCCAGCAAGTTGCGGTAGATATCCGCATGGTGCTTGGTGACGGTGTAGATTCCCCGCTCATCCTGGGCTCGAAGCATCGCGCGCCAGCCCGGGCCGAGTTCGGCGTGAAGCAACTGCGCGGCAAGCGTATCGTCGCCTTGCTGCAATGCCCATTCGAGTGCCCCGCGCCCTGCACCGCCTGAAGCGCTCTTTCGCGCGGTGTAATCGGCAAAGCTATCAAACAGCCATCGGGCGTGCATAGCCGTTTTCAGTTCTGGCAGGCGGAACGAGGTGAGGTCGCCGGTGAATACCGTGCGCACCAGGTTGTAGGTCACCCCGGCGTAATAGGCTTTCCAGAGATCCTCGTGGCCCATCCGCTCAAGCCCGTCTTTGAGCAAGTCGGGTGCATCGTGGCGCAGGGCACTGGCGAAAAGCTCGGCAACTTCTTGCGCGGCATCATCGGAGAGGGCGCCGAACATGCCAATAGTCTCGATATCCACCCGTTTCATCTGCTCTGCGAAATGGGTCAGCGGCACATCGCCGATCAGCCGCATTCCCTTAGCCGCGGCAGCGAGCAGGATATCTCCAACCTGTAATGCAAGGTCGCTACGCCGCCCGGACCTTGCCGCAGTCACCAGAAGGTCGGTAACCTCCTTCGCTTCCGTGCTGTCTAGCCCCTTGGCGAAATCGCGGATAATGCGCGGGCCGTTGCGCAGCATCTGGCGCATTTCGGGAACCAGGCTGCTCACGCCAGCACCGCCTTGCCCGGCGCGAGGAGTTCACCGGACTCTTTGAGTCCCTTGAGCGCGCTGCTCGACACGCCCGGCAGGATCCCGATCACCGCGAAGACCCCCATCGCGATCAGATCGCCATCGCTCACTTCGTCGCCATACCAGGTGCGGCCATAGGCGGCGGCATAGAACAGCCCACCGAATTCGGCCACCGAGCCAATCACCGGTACCGCCTCGATCCCGGCGCAGACCACGGTGTTCGCCACCCAGTCGGCGGTGGTGCCAAGATTGACCGGATCGATCTTGCGATAGGGAAGGTCGTCGCTCACCTCCCAGCCGGCAAATGGCATCTCGGCCGGGTCGTGGTGGTAGAAGACCTCGGCTTGCACCTCCGACAGCAGCTTGTGCCACGGATTGGGATCGGGACCCGTGATTTCCTGGAATATGTTCTTGAAGCGGGCTTGGCGTACGCGCACACTCACCGCACCGCAAGCGACCACGCGCACCCGGTAGTGCGAGATGTAAAGACTTCCATTCGGCAGTTCGCACCCTTCGACCCGCACCGCGAACGAGCCGGGCTGCTCTGGTGCGTCGAGCAGGACTTCCACTTCCCAGCTGCGCTGTGCGGGTCCGTCATGCCAGACCCTTGCATAGCCTGGGCCACGTTCGATCTGGGCATAGTCCCCAGGCGGAAAAATCTGTTTAGCAGCGTCTTGCACCACCAACCACAATAATGGTTCTTCGGTGGTCATTTGCTCGGGCGAGGGCTGGGTCTGGAACACGCCTAGGTATCTGTCGGGCCAGGCATCGACCAAGGTAACCCAATCAAGCTGCGCCTTGACGTAGGCATTAGTCACTTTAGCATAGGCAGGGCGCCAGCTTTCTCCAGATTGCGGCACATGGTGGCGGCACTGGGTGCGGTGGGTACAGATGTTGACCTTCCATCGGTGTCCCGCCAACCCGCCATCGAACGCAAGCGAAGAGACAATCTCCACCTCGGGCGAAAGCACCAGGAACAGCGTGTCGGGCTCCCCCGGATAGCCGCCGGGCGGGCGCGGGGCTTCTCTAAGCTGCCACCAGTAGGGGGCAAAGCGCCCGCCGCGGCTAATCTGCTCAGGCCAGCGCATCGTCACCACTGGATTTCGCGGCGCGGGCAGCCCGCGCAATCGTGCCCGCTCCGCCTCGGTGCCGCCGGGCGGATCGGGGCAGGCGATCACCGCATAAGCAAACTTGCCCTCAATCCATTCGTTGACAATGAACCTGGTAGCTAGGCCTTCGGGACCATAGGGATCGATCCCGGCTTCGAACAAGCCTGCGGCAACCACGGTTCAGGCCGCGTCGATGATCGAGGCATCTGCGTCGAGCGCTACCAGACTGGTGGGAACAAGGAATTCCCACGGCTCGCCGTAAGGGAGCGCCTCGTCGAGGGTCTTGTCGAGCGCTTCGGCGATCTCTGCGGCGATCGGCACGTAGAGCGGGCTGTCCACCAGCGGCGTATCGCGCCCGCCCCAAGTCTGCCCAGTCTGCAGAAAATAGATTAGTGCCCGCTCGAAACCCGGCCGCACCGGCACCTGAACCCGCGAGCTTCCCGCTTTGAGAAAGGCCTCGAAGGCCTGGTCGGGATCGGTTTCGAGCAGGCGTTCGTCCCAATCGCCCTTATCGCCCCAGAAATAGGGGTAGAAGAGATAGGTCATCTGCTCCCATTCGAAGGACTGCTCGAAGAACGAAAGATAGTCGCCGTATTCCAGCGCCACGGCAACGTCAATCTCGGGCTTTGTTCCGGGCGCGCCGGCCGGCCTGATAGGATCGAACTGGTCGAATCCGTTCCACAACAACAGGTTGAGCGAGCCGCGCTTGAGCTCGGTGCGCTCAATTTCGCGCTTCTGCCCAGAAGAGAGCTCGACCCGCAGGGCCTGTACCGCGTTCACAGCCGCACCGAGTTCGGCCGTCCAAGCATCGCGGGCCTTGTCGTTGGCCTGCTTGAGCTTGGTCCAGGTGGCCGACTGCCATGCTGCGAAAGCCTCTGGCGTGCGCTGGCAGGTGACGCGCAATCCGATGGTCGCCGCGACGATATCGAACAGGAAGGCAGTGATCGGCACCGTCCCGCGCACTTCACTCATCTCCCGTTCATCCGATCCATCGAGCATGTTGAGCTCGGCCGAGGCGACCTGCACTTCGAAGCGCGCGGGGTTGTCGTTGCGGTCCTTGATGAAAGTATGCTTGGTGCTTGAGGCTCGCACGTAGATTGCCGCGTAGCCTTCAGGCACGGTCATCGACGCCTGCTGGGTCTTCACGTTGTAATCGCTATCACCCAGAGTGCCGTGCGCGGTTTCGGCAATCGCCAGCGAAGTTGCGATCTTGATTTGCGCCGCGGGAGGCGGCTCGAGATCCCCGGCGCGAAAGCGTTCGGCCAGATTCATCCAGTAGTTCGCGGATGAGGCGTTTTCGGAAATCTCGTCCGGTGCGATCGCCAGGTGGGGCGGCTCGGGTGTATCGATCCTGACCTCGCCCCGCTTGTTCTGGGCCCAGTGCCACATGCCGGCGGGCTCGGGAACGTGGAATTCGAGCATCAGACGCCGGCCATAGTTCATTATCTGGGCTCGCCAGCGCTGGTCGAGCCAGCGGTAGACGCCGATGATGTGCTCGGTCCCGGCGCGGTTGTTTTCGAAGGCGTGGGCGTTGGTCTCTTCGGTTTCGGCCAGGGTCGTAACGCTGCTCGATTCCAACTTTCGCTCGCTAAGCGAGGAGACCGAGCGGTCGACAACCTCTTGGGCAAAGCTCGAAGCGCTCGACGCGGCTTCCTCGCGCGCAGTACCATAAGAAAAGTCGGCACTGGCGTCGACCGACAGCACTGGACCGTACTTGGCTGAAACCGATGTCCCCAGTGCCAGCGACATTTCCTCGGACAGTGCCCGGCTAGTCTCGCTGGACAGTTCCGAGCGGGTGGTCGATTGCAGATCTCGTGTCGAGGTGGTGGTGGATTCTCGTTCGCTCGAATAGGTCGAACTGGTCCGGTCGAGCTTGCGGTGGGTACGTGATCGAACTTCGCTCGCCATGACGTTTTCGACATAAGCCACTTCGCTGCGTTTGTAGCCGAGCAACTCCTGCTCAACCACGAGAAGGTCGGCGATGCCAGCCGGACGGATCGGGTTGGCAGTCTGGTTTTGCGATGGAAGCGACGGCAGCACCACCGGCGCGCGCACCAGGGGGCGCGGCACGGGGCGGCCCGCCGCAGCCTGGCGGACGATGTTGGCGACTCGCAGCCCAGTCTGGAGCCGGCGGCGCTGGGCCGAACCCACCGTGCCGGCGAAGCTCGCGGCGATAAAGCTGTCGGCAAGTGTTGGGAAAAGCGCGTCGGCGTTCCTGAACTGGTTACGCAAGCCAGGTTCGAGCGTCTCGGCATAGTCTTCTATCGCCTTGGGTGGAACCGGATCGTCAGCCCGCGCCACCGCGGCTTCGGCGTTGACCAGCGCCGAGAGCATCGCGGCGTGTTGATCGTTGCCCCAATAGGATGGACCCGAAACAAATCGGCGGCATTGGCCTTGGGCGTCATTGCTGCTCTTGGCCTTGGCGAGTCCAAGCTGGAAGTCGGTCTCCATCGATCGCGAGAGGTCTATCGCGCCTTCGATACCGCCAGGCCTCGCCGAGCGGACTGCGATCATGCGAAAAAGGCTGTTGGTTCCCAATTTGAGTTCTCCTCTCACCTTGCGGTGCGCGACCTTCTGCTGCCGCAGCAATGACGAACGCTAACATACCGCGCAGAATACCAATTGGTGATATTTGTCATGAGCGAATCCTTGATTGCCGGTCCCGACTTCAACGCCATCTTTCCGCTCATGGGCAGACGCATCCCGCGCCAAGGCATTGGGCACACTATCGAACGGCTGGGCAAGTATATATATGTTTGCCGCTTTCTCCCGGATCGCCTCGCGGTCGTCGATGAAGGCGATGATCCGCATCGTGCCACCGCACTGCGAATAGGCAAGCGGGAATATTTCGTAGATGCGCGCCAGCAGCACCCAAGTAATACGCGCCCCCGGCACACGGCGCGTTGCTCCACCAGAGCATCCGCCTCGGTCGATGGCGGCTTCCGTGACGCCCTGGCGCGGAGACCGCCGATCGCGGCGACGCATCGGACGCCAGTACGCCGTGGTTGCGATATCGGGGTCGCCGAGGTGGCCGGATCAGCGAGGCGAAGCAGTCCATCATTTCGAAGGACACATGGAACCGGCTGACCCCTCAGATCAAGCCTTGGCGAAGCTGATCTGCCCCTTCTTCGCGTCGACCTTGACGCGGTCCTTGGCGGCGAGCGTGCCGTCGAGGATCAGCCGTGACAGCGGGTTCTCGATGCGCTCCTGGATCGCGCGCTTGAGCGGCCGCGCACCGAATACCGGGTCGAAGCCGGCCTCGGCCAGCAGGGCCAGGGCCGCGTCGGACACCTCCATGCTCATCTCCAGCCGCGCCAGCCGCTTCTCCAGGTACTTGAGCTGGATGCGGGCGATGCCGGCGATGTTCTTCTCGTCCAGCGCGTGGAAGACCACGATTTCGTCGATGCGGTTCACGAACTCGGGACGGAAGTGGGTCTTGACCTCGCCCATGACGGCCATCTTCACCACCTGGTAATCCGAGCCGGCCATCTGCTGGATCATCTGGCTGCCGAGGTTGCTGGTCATCACGATCACGGTGTTCTTGAAGTCCACGGTGCGGCCCTGGCCGTCGGTCATGCGGCCGTCGTCGAGCACTTGCAGCAGCACGTTGAACACGTCGGGGTGAGCCTTCTCGACTTCATCGAAGAGGATCACGCTGTAGGGCTTGCGCCGCACCTGTTCGGTCAGGTGGCCGCCCTCCTCGTAGCCGACATAGCCCGGCGGCGCGCCGATCAGCCGCGCCACGGAATGCTTCTCCATGAACTCGCTCATGTCGATGCGGATCAGGTGGTCTTCGGCGTCGAACAGGAATTCGGCCAGCGCCTTGCACAGCTCGGTCTTGCCGACGCCGGTGGGGCCGAGGAAGAGGAAGGAGCCGTAGGGCCGGCTTTCTTCCGAGAGACCGGCGCGCGAGCGGCGGATGGCGTCGGATACCAGGCGCACGGCTTCGTCCTGGCCGACCACGCGGGCGTGCAGCTTGTCTTCCATCTTCAAGAGCTTCTCGCGCTCGCCGGTCATCATCTTGGACACCGGGATGCCGGTGGCGCGCGAGACGACTTCGGCGATCTCCTCGGCGCCGACTTGCGTGCGCAGCAGCTTGGTTTTCGCCGTGCCACCAGCGCCGACTTTGCTGGCCGCCGAGTCAGCCGCCTTCAACTGCGCCTCAAGCTGCGGCAGCTTGCCATACTGCAGCTCGGCCAGCTTGTCGAAGGCGCCCTTCCTTTGCAGCTCGGCCATCTGCACGCGCAAGCGATCGATTTCCTCCTTGATGTGCGCCGAGCCCTGGACCTGGGCCTTCTCGGCCTTCCAGATTTCTTCCAGATCCGAGTACTCCTTGCGCAGGCGGCGGATCTCGTCCTCGATCAGTGAGAAGCGCTTCTGCGAGGCCTCGTCCTTTTCCTTCTTCACCGCCTCGCGTTCGATCTGCAGCTGGATCAGGCGGCGGTCGAGCTTGTCCATCGCCTCCGGTTTGGAGTCGATTTCCATCTTGATCCGCGCCGCGGCCTCGTCGATCAGGTCGATCGCCTTGTCCGGCAGGAAGCGGTCGGTGATGTAGCGGTGCGAAAGTTCCGCCGCGGCGACGATGGCCGGGTCGGTGATGTCCACGCCGTGGTGCAATTCGTATTTCTCCTGCAAGCCGCGCAGGATGGCGATGGTCGCCTCGACACTGGGCTCGTCGACCTGCACCTTCTGGAAGCGGCGCTCCAGCGCGGCGTCCTTCTCGATGTACTTGCGGTATTCGTCCAGGGTGGTAGCGCCGATGCAATGCAGTTCGCCGCGCGCCAGCGCCGGCTTCAGCATGTTGCCGGCATCGATGGCGCCTTCGGCCTTGCCGGCGCCGACCATGGTGTGCAGCTCGTCGATGAAAAGGATGATGCGACCTTCATCCTGGGCGACTTCCTTGAGCACCGCCTTCAACCGCTCCTCGAACTCGCCGCGGTACTTGGCGCCGGCCAGGAGGCCCGCCATGTCGAGCACCAACACGCGCTTGTCCTTGAGGCTCTCCGGCACTTCCTCATTCACGATGCGCTGCGCCAGGCCCTCGACGATGGCCGTCTTGCCCACGCCGGGCTCGCCGATCAGCACCGGGTTGTTCTTGGTCCGGCGTTGCAGGATCTGGATGGCGCGACGGATCTCGTCGTCGCGGCCGATCACCGGGTCGAGCTTGCCCTGGCGGGCGCGCTCGGTGAGGTCGAGGCAGTATTTCTTCAGCGCCTCACGCTGGCCCTCGGCTTCCTGCGAACCGACGTTCTCGCCGCCGCGCACGGCCTTGATCGCGTCTTCCAGCGCCTTCTTCTGCACGCCGGCTTCCTTGAGCAGGCGCCCCGCTTCGCCCTTGTCCTGGGTTGCGGCGAGCAGGAACATCTCGGAGGCGATGAACTGGTCGCCGGCCTTCTGCGCTTCCTTGTCGGTGAGGTTTAGCAAATTGGTCAGCTCGCGGCCGATGCTGACTTCGCCGCCATGGCCTTCGACCTTGGGCAGGCGCTCCATGGCCTTGGCCAGCGCAGCCTTCAGCCCGCCGACGTTGGCGCCGGCGCGCTGCAACAGCGAGGCGGTCGAGCCGTCGTCCTGGTTCAGCAGGGCCAGCAGCAAATGCTGCGGCTCGATGAACTGCTGGTCGTTGCCCACGGCCAGGCTTTGCGCGTCGGAAAGCGCCTGCTGGAAGCGGGTGGTAAGTTTGTCCAAACGCATGGCATCAGCCCCGGAAAATTAGCACTGGGCTGAACATGGTGTTTAAGGCCTGAATTTCAATGCGCGATTACTTGCGCCCCTGCTGGCTCTGGTAATACACCACCTTGCGCGCCCGCATCACCTCGCCCAATGGGCGGTGTTCGGCCAGGGCGACCCAGGGATCGAAGGCCGCCGCCTCGATCGCTGCCGCAAGTTCCCGCCCCTCGCCCGACGAATGATCCTGCGGCGGCAGGGTCAGCACGCCTACCGTCAGGTAGGGCGCCACATCCTCCGGCCAATCGACCGAGGCATCCTCGATCGGCGTGCGCTGCTCGTCGACGAAGAACTGAAGCTGGAGTTCGAAGCGCAGGGCGTCGAGCGCCAGACGCCGCATGAAATCCCCGGCCCAGTCGCCGGATGCCCCTGGACGGGGTTCGCTGCTGGCGCGCAGCAGGCGCACCCGCGCCGCGTAGGGGCCGCAGGCGATCGGCGTCGCCGAATGGAAGTTTTCCGTGGCGAAGCCGGTAAAGGGCCGCTTGAAAGCGGCACCCAGTCGCTTGATCATGCCCATGGCACCGAATACGCCATAACGGCGGACCAGATAGCCCAGCAGGGCACCCGGCCCCGCCACCAGATGCTTGGCCAGACCGACGAACTCGTCGGCGCCGGCGAAGGCAAAGGCTGGATGGTTGATCAGCAGGAAGTCCTGAGCGTCGGTCGCGCCCGATCCCAGCGCCCCTGGTCCGGTGACGCCGCGCAGCTTGACGGCAAAACCCCGGATATCAGGCTTGTGGTCGGCCTGGCGGTCCGGCCCGCCATTGGACAGTCGCACCCAGGCTTCGAATTCGCCGGGCCGGGCAAACACCCCGTGGGCGGCATGCTCGGGCAGGTCGCCAAGCACTTCGAACCGCCCGCGCAATCCGAGCTGCTGTTTGCGGTGCAGTGCCCGCCCCTTGCCGTAGCGCTCCGACTTGCGGGCCTGGATTGCGGCAAATTCGCGCGCGTAGCCGGCGTGGCGCTCGGCTTCGTCGGCACCGACCCGCTCCTTCCAGTCTGTGTTGGGATTCCCCATGACAGCCTCCTCAGGCCAGCAGCAGGGCCAACAAGGCCAGCAAGGCCGGCCCCGCCTGCAGGTAAAGGATGCGCATCTTGACCGTGATGCCGCCGTAGATGCCGGCGACGATCACGCAGGCAAGAAAGAACATCTGGATATGGCCACCCGCCGTGCCAGGGTAGGCGAGGCCCCACAGCAGGCCGGCGGCAAGGAAGCCGTTATAGAGGCCCTGGTTGGCCGCCAGCACCCTGGAATCCTCGGCCTTCTGCGCCGTATTGCCGAAAATCTTCAAGCCCGTGGGCGCGGTCCACAGGAACATTTCCAAGTACAGGAAATACAGGTGTTCCAGAGCGACCAAGCCGACCAGCGCGGCGGCAAGAAGCTTCATGTTCGATCCTTTGCCATGTCAAGCGAACCCGCCAAGTATCCGCCACGCGCGTCCGGGACACAACAGCTTTGATCGAACCGGCATGGGTTTGACCTAGGTCAGGGGGCCGTAAGCCATTGGTGCTACGATAAAACTTTCGAATCAATCGACAGGAGAAGGATCATGGCAGGCAAAATCGAACAATTCAGCGAATTGCAGCGCAAGAACATGGAAGCCGCCATGCGCCTGGCTCAGCTTTCAATCGAGAACTCGCAGCGCATCATGGCCCTGCAAAACCAACTGGCCAAGGAAATGTTCCAGTCCGGCGTCGAGAACGCCAAGGCACAAACCGCCGCGCGTGACCCCCAGGCCCTGATGCAACTGCGCACGCAGTACGCCCAGGAAACCACCCAGCGCATGGTCGAAGCCGCCCAGCAGGTCGCCGAGATCGGCAACAGCGCCCGCGCCGAATTCGCGCGCCTGATCACCGAGCAACTCGCCTCCGGCAGCCAGGACATGGCCGAGTCCTTCCAGGCCTTCATGAAGAACCTGCCCGGCCAGACGCCGAACATGATGGAGTCCTTCCAGCAGGCGATCGCCACCGCCAACCAGGCCTTCGACCAGATCGCCAAGACCTCCACCGCCGCCATGAACAGCGTCGGCGAATCGGTCAAGAAGGCCAGCGCCAAGCGCAAGTAAGAAACGATCAGGGAGGATGAGCCCCGACGGCTGGCCGCGCAAGCGGTCAGCCGTTTTTGCGCCGGCCGCCGATTGTGCTAGCCTGAAACCCCAGCCGCCGGTGCCGCCCCTCGAAGGGAGACCCGACCATGAGAACCCTGATGCTTGGTTTCCTGCTGGCGTGGCATGCAGCAGCCCACGCCCAGACGGACATATTGATCGAATCGGCCACGGCGCGCAGCGATAGCGCGACCAATTCGCCGGTGATGATGCGCGCCATCCTCGTCAAACCCGCGGTCAAGGGCGACAGCGTCGTGCTGTTTTTTCGCGGCGCTCCCGGCTATGCGAAGATCCAGTCCGTGGCCGACAAGCAGCGCAACATGATCCAGTTGGCACGGGCCCTGGAGCGAGCGCTGCTCCCGGAAGGCATCGCGCTTGCGATCATGGACTGTCCGACCGACCAGTGGGGCGACTATGGCGGCCCGTCAGCGACGAATTGTCTCGACGACTATCGTTCGTCCGATGCCCACGCCGACGATGTGCGCGGCATCATCGCCAGGCTGGGCCGGGACCACGGCTACACCAAGGTCTATCTGCTGGGCCACAGCATGGGCACCCTGAGTTCGCGCTGGCTGGCGGCCAAGCTCGGCAACGAAATCGCCGGTGGCATTCACTCCGCCGCGGTCAACGTGCCAAACCCGAAAGGCCACTATGGTTCGGCGCGCAGCATTCCCTACGATGCGATGCGGGCGCCGCAATTGCATGTGCATAACGAAGCCGACGCCTGTCGCGGTACGCCTTACTACATCGTCAAGGGCTACGCGGGAAACAGTCTGCTGACCGTGCGCGGTGGCACGTCGGAAGGCAACCCCTGTGGCGCGGGCCACCTTCATTCCTACCAGGGTATCGAGGACATGGTGGCCAAGGCGATAGTCAGCTGGATCAAGACCGGCAAGGCGGAAAACGCGGTCGGGGGTTAGGGTCTGTTCTCATTTAGGCGACGTGTGCGACGGGGCGATTCCGGCTCCAGGGCAAGGCGCGAGCGACGCGGTGTGGTTGTTCCACATGAGGAGCGAGCAACGCCGCCATGGGGCCGGAATCGCCCCGTCCCTTCGGGTTGTCGCGCAATGGGGCG
>JACRLX010000055.1 GCA_016235165.1 Rhodocyclales bacterium | reverse complement strand
CCGACGCCCAAGGCGCCCAAACGACATCTGATCAGCGGTACACTTTGGCATCGGCGGAACCTCGTTAATTTCGGCTTAGACACCTGTATTAACGCGCCTCACGGCTGTTCCGCCGACCTCCCCTATGAAATATCCGGGCTAGGCCACATGGTGGAGGGATTGCGGGCGCGCGGACATCGCGTCGGCCTCACCCGTCCGCGCCAGGCGCCCACCGAGCAGGCGGCACAAGGCACGGGGTTCTGCGAGACGCTGGTGCGCGGCCTGCCGATTCCCGGCTATCCGGGGCTGAAATTCGGCCTCCCCGCCGCTTCGCAACTGCGTCGGCAATGGGCGCTCGATCGACCCGACGTGGTCCAGGTGGTGACCGAGGGCCCGCTGGGCGCCTCGGCGCTAGCGGCTGCGCGCCGCCTGGGAATTCCCGTCGTCACCGAATTCCACACCAACTTTCACGCCTACAGCCGGCATTACGGTTTCGGCTGGTTCGAACGCGCGGTCGCCGCCCACTTGCGACGCCTGCACAACCGGGGAGACCTGACCCTGGTGCCCTCGCAGCAGCTTGGCGTCGAGCTGACACGGGGCGGCTACCGCAATATCCGCGTGGTGGCCCGCGGCGTTGACACCCGCCTGTTCAATCCGGGTCGTCGCAGCATTGCGCTGCGTGCCTCCTGGGGCCTTGCCGGCAACCAGCTGGTTGCCGCCTATGTCGGCCGCATTGCACCGGAAAAGAATCTCGACCTGGTGTTTTCCAGCTTCGCCGCCCTGCGCAGCCATGTGCCGGACGCCCGCCTGCTGCTGGTCGGCGACGGCCCTACCCGTCCGCGCATGGAAAAGCGGCATCCCGGCCACATCTTCGCCGGAATGCGCCACGGCGAGGATCTCGCCGCCCACTATGCCTCGGCGGATCTGTTCCTCTTCCCCAGCGTCACCGAAACCTACGGCAACGTGACTCTGGAGGCCATGGCCAGCGGGCTGCCGGTGGTCGCGTTTCGCATGGCGGCGGCGGCCGAACTGATTCGTCATGGGCACAACGGCATGCTGGCCGAGGTCGGTTCCAATGCCGGCTATGTGCGCGCCGTGCTCGACCTGATCTGTCGTCCGGGTGCGCGCCGGCGCATCGGCGCCATGGCCGCCGAAAGCGTCGCCGCCTTCGACTGGGAACGCATCCACGACCGCCTCGCGATGGTGCTGCGCGAGGCCGTCGAGCGCCCGCTTACACGTTCCGCCAACGCTCCCGACTTTCATTTCCTTCCCGACTGAGCAGAGTGCAGGTTCGCTCCATTTTCCTCTCCGACATCCACCTCGGCACGCGCGGCTGCCAGGCCGACCGCCTGCTCGATTTTCTGCGCGACTACGAAAGCGAACAGCTCTACCTGATCGGCGACATCATCGACTTCTGGTCCATGAATCGCGGCATCCACTGGACGGCGGCGCAAAACACCGTGGTGCAGAAAATACTGCGCCGGGCACGCCACGGCCAGAAGGTGATGCTGATCCCCGGCAACCACGACGAGGCCATGCGCGAATACGACGGCGTGTCCTTCGGCGACATCCTGGTCCGGCGCGAGCACATCCACGTTACCGCCGATGGACGCCGCTTCCTGCTCCTGCATGGCGACGAATTCGACCAGGTCACCCGCTATCACCGCTGGCTGGCAATCCTCGGCGATGTCGGCTACAACCTGCTGGTACGCCTCAACGCCAGCCTCTCGCGCCTGCGTCGCGCCCTGCGCCGCCCCGGCTACTGGTCGCTCGCCGGTTACGCCAAGAGCCGGGTCAAGCGCGCCGTCTCCTTCATTTTCGATTTCGAGGACTCGGTCATCCACGCCGTGCGTGAACGCGGCCTCGATGGCGTGATCTGCGGCCACATCCATAACGCCGCCCTGCGCCAGGTCGACGGCCTCACTTACATCAATTGCGGCGACTGGGTCGATAGCTGCACCGCCATCGTCGAACACCTCGACGGTACGCTGGAACTGATCCGCGCCTGGCAGCCCGCGATCGCACCGGCAAATGCCAGGCTCACCGAAATCGCCGTGGTACCTGCGCCGACTCTTGACCACATCCCCGAATTGAACCCGCTGTTGGGCCGGCAAACCACCCAGCTGTAACAATTCCACAAGCTTGAACGGCTACCCGCCTTCGCTGCATGAACTGCGCATCGCCATCAAGCGCCTGCGCTATGCCCTGGAATTCTTTGGTGCCATGTTGCCGGGCAAGTCAGGGAAGATGGTGATCAAGCGCCTTGCCGCCTTGCAGGAGGTTTGGGGCAACTCAACGACCTGGCCAGCGCCGGCAATCTGTTGATGGTCTGCGCCGGGCGCCAGCCGCTGCTGCGCGAGGCCGTGACCCTCGTCGCCGGCTGGCACGGCCAGCGCCACGCCGGGTTGCTGGCCGATATTCCGCTTCAGGTGGAAAAGATTCGGGGCATCAAGCTGCCGAAGCTGCGCTGAACCGGGTTGGCGCCTGGACACGACGAATCCCGGGCTGTAGCAATTCGGTAACGTCCCTGTAACCCGGCGCGGAAATACTTCCATACCGCGCCACCCTGGGATATGTCTTGCCTTGCGTCCAGGGCGAAAACATTTTTGCGTTGTACCTTTCCAATGGAGAAACCATGAAGCAGAAGCTGATGGCAATCGCGATCGCCGGCCTCGCCGGCAACGCCTTTGCCCAAACCAATGTCGCCATCCAGGGCGCCTTCGATTCCGGTGTCCAGATGTTCAGCAGCGAAACTGCCGGCGTCAAGACCCGCACCAACCGCTGGGGCTCATCGAGCAACAGCACCACGTCCAACCTGACTTTCGTGGTCACCGAGGACCTCGGCGGCGGCATGAAGGCCGGCCTGTTCCTCAAGTCCGACCCGACGGCAGGCTCCTCCAGTGCCACGGGATTCTGGAACAGCCAGAACTACCTGTGGGTCTCGGGTGGTTTCGGCAAGGTGTCGCTGGGCTACATGGACAACTTCGCCAACACCACGGCGACCACGGCGCAGCCCTTCGGCACCGCCATGGGCGGCGGTTGGTCCAGCGCCTTCGGCCGCCTTAACGGCGTGGGTACCTCTTCCGCCGGCGCCGTGGCCAACGTTGCCGTCGCGACTGCCGCAACGGCAGGTAGCTTCGCCGGCACGCGCGACATCCGCGTCAACAACTCGGTCAAGTGGGACAGCCCGAGCTGGTCGGGCTTCACCGGCGGCCTGCTGTATCGCTCGCCGAACTCGGGTAGCGGCAACGCGGCAGCGGATGCCGACGGCCAGACCCAGGTCGGCCTGAACTACAACAACGGCCCCCTGAACCTGTCTTACGCACATTCCAATTTCATGACCAACGTCGCCGGCCTGAACAAGGGCGTGGCCACCCACAACCTGCTGGCCGCCAACTACAAGTTCGGCGCCGTCACGGTCTACGGCGGCTGGACCTCGTCCAAGGCCACGGGCGTCAATGGCGCCGCCGCCGGTGGCGCCACGTCGTCGGTCGATGCCCGCTCCTGGAACGTCGCCCTGAAGTGGCAGGCCACCGCCACCGTGGCGGTGATGGCCAACGTGCTGCGTTCGGATGACAAGCTGGTCGCCGACCAGGATCGCTCGCTGAACTCGCTGGGCCTCGACTATTCGCTGAGCAAGCGCACCGTGGCCTATGCCCGTTGGGAAGGCGGCGACAACGACAAGTCGGCGGCCACCGGCGCCAACGGCGGCAAGTTCAACCGTACCGCCTTCGGCCTGCGCCACAGCTTCTGATTTCCCGCTCCAAATCGGCAACCCCGCCGAGCTTTGCATAGAACTGGGCCACTCTTCGGAGTGGCCCTTTTTTCGCCGCCAACATTCGCAGCACGCTGCGCCGGGATCGGTGTCGAATGACGCACGATCCAGAAGTCATTTCGTCACGACAGCGCAATCTTGCCGACCTAGGATGCTTGTCGTACACAGTCCATCCAGCGCTTCGGCAGCCATGATTCCATGATGCAGCCATCGCTCTTTCCCGCCCGCAAGGAATCCCGAATGAACCCCAAAGTCGACGTCGATGCAACGGAGCCGCTTCCCGTTGCGAATGAGTCGCAGCCGGAGGCAGAATTTTCGCCACGTGCAGCGCATGTCCTCAGGCAATGTGAGCCGGTGTCCAGTGACGCGCACACGAGCGATGCGATGAACCGCTTCCTCGCGGAACCGGAGCTGCCCGTGTTGCCGGTTGTCGACACCACAAGCCGGCGTCCGCTTGGACTGCTCAACCAGGCAGGGTTCTTGAGCAATCTCGCCAAGCCGTTTCACAAGGAGGTCTACTTCCATCGCCGCTGCGGCATTTTCATGGATGCCGCCTCGGTAATCGTGGAAAGCCAGACCTCGTTGCAGGATGTCTCCGTGCGCCTTGCCGATTCCGGACAGGCGGCAGTCGATGGATTCATCATCGTCGAGCACAGCCGCTATCTCGGCATCGGCCTGACCAGGGATGTGTTGCGGCTGATGGCCGAGACGCACCGGGTACATTCGGAACGACTGGCCAGCAGCCGCGACCGCCTGGAAGAGCTGGTCCGCATCCGGACTCGGGCGCTGACCGAAGCACGCGACGCGGCGAACGCGGCAAACGTGGCGAAAAGTGCCTTTCTCGCCAACATGAGCCATGAAATCCGCACCCCGATGAATGGAATTCTCGGCATGGCGCATCTTCTGCGGCGTGGCGGCGTCACGTCCAAGCAGGCAGAGCGCCTCGACACCATAGAAACTTCCGGACTGCACCTGCTCGGGGTCATCAACAATATCCTCGATATTTCCAAGATCGAGGCCCACAAGGTCTGCCTTGAGGAATTGCCGATCAACCCGGCGGGTGTTCTCGACAACGTGAAATCGATACTCGGAGAACAGGCCGCCGAAAAGCAGCTTGGTTTTGAAGTGGATTCGGAAATCTTCCCGCGCAACCTGGTCGGGGATGCCACTCGCCTACAGCAGGCCCTGATCAACTTCGTCGCCAATGCAATCAAGTTTACCGAGCGCGGTAGCGTTTCAGTGCGTGCCTCGGTGACAGGGGAAGATCATGACGGCCTGGAGGCTCTCTTCGAGATCAGGGACACCGGGATCGGCGTGCCCGCGGAAGTCATTCCGCGACTGTTTCAGGCATTCGAACAGGCCGACAATGGAACCACGCGCAAGTTTGGCGGCACCGGCCTGGGGCTGGTCATTTCGCGCCGCATCGCCGAGCTCATGGGCGGCACCACCGGCGTCGAGAGCGTGCCGGGAATCGGCAGCCGCTTCTGGATGACGGCCAAATTCAAGAAACGCCACGATGCGCGCCCCATGTTTGCGAACCGCGCCGGGCATGCCGGAATCGAAACCCTGATTCGGGGCAAGCACGAAGGAAAACGGGTTCTGGTGGTCGACGACGACCCGGTCAACCGCATGGTCGCCAAAACACAGGTTGAACAGTCAGGGCTTGCAGTGGACACCGCCGACGATGGCGAGCAGGCCATCGAACGGGCAAGACACTTCGACTATGACCTGATCCTGATGGACATGCGCATGCCAGGGATCGATGGCCTCGACGCAACCCGTAGCATACGCGAGCTCCAGGGCAGGCAAGACACGCCGATCATCGCCATGACCGCCAATGTCTTTGCCGAGGACCGCGCCCGCTGCTTCCAGGCCGGGATGGACGATTTCCTGATGAAGCCGTTTACATCGGATGCGCTGCCTTCAATGCTGCTGAAATGGCTGGAACGGCGCAGCCAGTCCACCGCCCTCGTTGCCTGAATCGGCGCGCAGCCACTGCGCGACCTGATGCAGCACCCACGCCGGATCGTCCAGGGGCAGGTCGTGACCGGCGTCCGGATGCTCGCGCAACTCGACCTGCCACCGCGACGCCAGCGTTCGCGAACAGTCAACGTCGACCAGGCCGTCACCCGCGCTGGCGAGCAACAGCAAGCGCCTGAGCGGGCTGCGCGATGGCGCGCGAAAGCCTGCGGCGGCAATCAGCTGCGCCAGGGCATTGCGCCGGGACACGGGATTTTGGCGTCGCCAGTCCTGCCATTGCATCAGGCGTTCCCCGCGATCGACGGGGTGGCGGCTGGTCATGTCCATGACCGACTGCTCGATCGAGCGGGCGCTTGCCGGCAAGGCAAGCAGGCGCAGCAGGCGCGGATAGTTTGCCGGGCGCAATCGTTGCCAGGGCAAACTGAAGGGACGAAAACTGGTATTGATCAGGACCGCGCGATCAATGTCCCCGGCATGCCGCCCGGCCCAGGCGACAGCTACCATGGCGCCCAGCGACATGGCCAGAACCCCGCACGGCCTCGCAAGACCGACGTGACGCAATTCGCGATGGCACCAGTCGGCCATGCCCTCCACCGTGAATGGACTGGGCGTGCGGTTCAGGCGTCCATTGCCCGGCAAGTCGAGACAATGGACCCGCACACCCAGTGACGCCGCCAGTCCTGCGGGAAACTCCCCCCAATGGCGCGCCTCGCGCGTCAAGCCGCGCAGCAGTATCCAATCACTGCGCATATCGGTCACGGCTTGCCTGCCTCGTACCAACGGCGCATGGCCCGTGCCCGATGCTGGATTCGTTGCTCGCCCGTGGGCAGCCAGAGTGCATGGCCGCTCGCTGCCCGGGTCATGAAATCCAGCCAGGCGAGGTGCCTGCGCAGGACACGCTGTCGCCTGTGCTCGATCAGCGGATTGAAGATTCCGTGCCGCGAAAAAAGCTGCCGCGGGTTCTTTTTGACCCACAGCCAGGAGCCCATTTCCAGGGTCAGGGGCAGGAAGGGGCGCTCGCCGCGCTGCACGCTGCGCAAGTAGAGGTAGTCCCACAGATCGCCGTGTGCCAGGTATTGGCAGCTCTGCGGTTCGAACACGTAGCGATGATGGCTGTGGGTCTGGTCGAGTATCTCCATCAGGGCGTGCATTTCGGCGAGATGGGGCATCGGCGCATTGCTGTGGGCATAGGGAAACCAGATGCGGTCGCTCAGCCCGAATCCGGAATGGCAATCCACCGCGATACTGAAGCAATGCCTCGACAGCTCTGTCTCGACCACCTCGCACAGCGCCCTGCTCTCGATTTCCATGGGGCCTTCGTTGGGGCCGCGATACCACGGCAGGCCGGGCCCGAGCCGATGTCCGCCGATCAGCGCGGGAGGCCGTTGCAAGGCATCCAGCGGCGCGTTGCGCATCAGATCCACGCCGTTTGGATTGGCCCGGGTGCGCCGCGCCATGCCGCCCGGATTGACGATGGGGACGAACACCAGGCGCAGCTGTTCCAGTTGCGCATGAAGTGTCGTATCCCAGCGCAAGCGGCCGATGATACTTTGCAGGTAGGCGATCACGACATCGGCGCCGATGCGTTCGAGGCCGTGCACTCCGCCGAAAAAGCCGATCGCGGGTACCTCGGGGTCGGGATTGCCGATGAAGAAAGCATGAATCGGGACTTCGCCTTCGCCGATCGCTATCCGGCACAACGGCCGGGTCTCCACGGGCACCTTCACCGTGGCGGCAATGCGATCCAATTCGTCGAGTTCGCTGGTCGTGGGCGGGTTCATGTCGCGCTCCGCCGCGCTTGGCGGCGCCGCAGGATAGCGCATGTTCGACCGCCCCGGCAGAAGCTCGAAAGGAAATATCAAGTTGTCACGTGCGTGAAAACTCCCTGCAACACTGGACCCCTATGGTGTCACCGTCGCCATTGGCGCCGAGCGGAGCAAATCGCATGCAAGCCATGTTCGACCGGATATTCGGGGTCATCGATCATTACTTCGATCACGAGTGGCAACTGATCTGGCTGCCCGACGATCTCTGAGCCGATGTCAACGCATTTACCAACTGGATCCCCGGAGGGAAAATGATTCGTCGCGCCATCGTTCCACATTACCTGGGCCTGGGCCGGGCCCTGCTCTGGGGTGCCATCGAACTGCTGGCCTTGTTGCGCTCGCGCTGGAACCATCCGGGCCGAACGCTGCGGGGCTGACGCATGGAGCCAAGCGGACCCAACCACCACGAGCCCTCAGCAAGCCTGAGGACTTCGTCCGACAAACCGAGATACTGTTATACCTGCCGCCGCGAACACCCGCCGAGCCAGCCGATGCGGCGAATCGCCACCAGTGGCGGTGGCATTCGCTGGCGCTGCCAGGCGAGCCTGGATGCCGCGCGGCTGAGCCCGGCGGCCCGCGATGCCTGGGGGCGCGAAAAAACGGCGGCCAACCGCCTGGTGGCGCGAGGCGTGATGGAGCAACTGAACCAGCGGCGACGCTTGCGCGACCCAGGCTAGCCCGGATATTTCACAGGCCCGTGAAGGAGTGGCCGGGAGATATGGGTAACGGATAGAGTTGGGTGCCGCCAAGGCGAGCTGATCGAATTTTGATCAATCTGGCGAATTCTGGACGGACCACCCCCAACCCCCGAT
>JACRLX010000034.1 GCA_016235165.1 Rhodocyclales bacterium | reverse complement strand
CCGGTTGTGCTTCTCGAATCCTCGTGTCGCCGCCAGCGTCATCTGCTTCATCAGTTCGTCCCTTGTGATCACAACTCTTTGTCTGACTTCATGACAAAAAAATCGTTCACAGTGTTTGTACCTTATTCAGTATTTCCTTAGAGTTATCGGGGAAAATCGGAATGACCGAATTTGCGCTGTTTGGAGGCTCCTTTGCCTTCGTGTTTGCGATCAGCCTGCAACAGCAGAATGTCCACCACCAGCGATTTGCGCTGGCGTTCATCAACTCTGCCGCGATCGCCGCCCTGAACTTGGTGGTCGTCAAGCTTGGCTCGGCGGCGTCTCCGACCGAGATGGCCGCATACATCGCGGGCCAGCCGATGGGAACTCTTCTGGCAATGAGGCTGACTCAGCACTTGCGGGCCCGAAGGGTGGACCGGGATTCGGACCGGTTCGATGATCATCAGAACCCGGTTCGTCAGCAATAGTCGCCGTCCCGCCAGCGCCGACTTTTCGGGCGGCTTCGTCTGAAGCGACACAATCTGTCGCACGCGTCCTTAACCTGCTTGTAGAGCCTGACGTCGGATGCGCTGGGCTTCTATAAACAGGAGAGCGACATGACTATCAAGGCACAACTGACATTCGGCGATGGCGAGCAAAGCGTTTCCATATCACTTGAGTCCACCGAGGTGGTGGCGCTGGCTGGCGCGTTGTTCGACCACGAGGACAATGCCCAAGTCTTCGATTTGCTTTCCCGCCACGGCGATCACCTGGTGCGAGAGGCAATTGCCGGCAAGTCCAGCTTGCCGGTAGACGCCGTCCATCGCTTGGCGGTCGATTCCGCGATGTCCGTGGCAAAGGCGCTGCTGACGTCGCAAGAGGCGCGAGCACGTTTGACCAGCGCCGAGATTCTTGCGTTCTGCCGGCGTGATCCCGATTTGGCCGGAATGGTGGCGTGCAGCTACGAGGATTTCGTACTGGAAGACGATGCAGTCATCAATTTCCTGGAAAGTCATTCGGACACACAGGTGCGCGAGAATCTGGCCGGCAATCCTTTCGTCCCGAAGCCAGTGTTGCGTCGCATCGCACACGGCGATGCGGATCGGCAAGTGCGGGAATCCGCGCGGCAGGTCATGCCTTGATCCGAGCAATGGGCTGACCTCGGATTCAAGCAGGCTTCTTGTTCCGACCAGCATCGTCTTGCCGTTGGTCTTGATCCCTGGTTCGCTTTGAATTACATTATAGGCATATAGGTAATTCAGTGCGACGGAGGATTTCATGAAGAGCACGCTTACTTCGCGCGGGCAGACGGTAGTGCCGGCCGAGATCAGGCATCGGTTCGGCCTGACGCCATCCGACGGTCTGGAGTGGCTGGTGGAAGGCACGACGATTCGCGTGGTGCCGGTGCGGCGCGATCCGGTGGCGGCCTTTCGCGGGCAGGGCAAGGGTGGCGCGGTCAAACGTCTGCTCGCCGAGCGCAAGGCGGACCGGGCGCGCGAATGAAGCGCTGGTTGTTGGACACCTCGGCCTTGCTCGCACTGCGCGACGACGAGGCCGGGGCCGAGCGCGTGGCTGGCCTTCTCGGTCAGGCGCAGGTCGGGCGCGCCGCCTGCTTTGGCTGTTTCATGTCGCTGATGCAGGTCTATTACCGGGTCTGGAAGGACGAGGGTGAGGCAGCAGGACGCCTGGCCTACGAGCAGTGCCGTTCTTTGCCCATCGAATGGCTGCACGAGTCCCCGCAGCTGCTCGAAGCGGCGGCGGCAATCAAGGCCAAGAACGCCCTGTCGCTGGCCGATGCGTGGATCGCGGCGGCGGCGCAACTTGCCGGCGCCACGCTGGTGCATAAGGATCCGGAGTTTGCGCCAATCAAGCTGGCGCAGGAAGTCTTGCCGCTGAAGTAGGCTCAGACGGAAGACGCGCCCAGCATCGCCGCCACGCCAGTGGCGATGAACACCGCGGCGGCGAGCCAGCGGATGTACTTGAGCGGCAGGCGCTGCGCCAGCTTTTCGCCGACCAGCACCGCCGGCACGTTGGCCAGCATCATGCCTATCGTCGTGCCCATGACCACGGCGACCAGGGCTCCCGCATATTGCGCGCCGAGCGCCACGGTGGCGAACTGCGTCTTGTCGCCCATTTCGGCGATGAAGAAGGCGATCGTGGTGGTGACGAAGGCGCCGGCCGGATGGATCTTCGGGTCCTCGTCGAGCGAATCCGGATGCAGGGCCCACAGGCCAAAAGCTATGAACACCGCGCCGGTGATCCAGGGCAGCCACTGCGGCGAAATCAGTTGCGCCAGCCAGACGCCTATCGAGCCGGCGAGCGCGTGGTTGAGTACCGTGGCGACGAAGATGCCGGCGATGATCGCCAGCGGCTTGCGCAGTTGCGCCGCCAGCACGAAGGAGAGCAACTGGGTCTTGTCGCCGATCTCGGCGATGGCGACCAGCGTGGTCGACGTCAGGAAGGCGTCCATGGCAAAGCGTCAAGGAATGGTTGAAACGGGGCGGGGCGGATGGCCCCGTGGCGGAATTCAGCTTTGCTGCTTGCGATGCGGGCAATCGGGTTTTTTGCACTCGACGTACAGGTACAAGGCATGCTCGCGCACCGCAAAGCCGTGCTGCTCGGCGATTTCCTGCTGCCGCTTTTCGATCTCGACGTCATAGAATTCCTCGACACGGCCGCAATCGACGCAGACCAGGTGGTCGTGGTGGGTGCCCTCGTTGAGCTCGAAGATCGACTTGCCCGACTCGAAATGGTGGCGTTGCAGCAAGCCGGCCTGTTCGAACTGGGTCAGCACCCGGTAGACCGTGGCGAGCCCGATGTCGAGGCCGTCGGCCAGCAGGTGGCGATACACGTCCTCGGCCGTTACATGACGCGGTGCGCCCTCGTCTTGCAGCTTGTGAAACAGGTCGAGTATCTTCAGCCGCGGGTAGGTGGCTTTGAGGCCTATGCTCTTGAGGTCGTCGGGATGGGTCATGACGCGGGTCTGGGACCGAAACGGCGAAGGTCGAACGGCCGGCTATGATATAGTTTTCGCGGCCCGGTTGGGATTCCGCCACCGGGAACCGGCGGGGCATGCAGGCATGTCCCGCCGTCCATCAGAGCGAGCCCGGTATTTCCCATGAAGCGAATCCTGTTGTTGTTGCCGCTGCTGGCGGCCTGTTCGAACACGACCGAGCACATCACCAGTTACCTTGCGCCTTATCGCGTGGATGTGCGCCAGGGCAACATGGTCACCCAGGAAATGGTGTCGCAACTCAAACCCGGGCTGACTCGGGAGCAGGTCCGCTTCATCCTCGGCTCGCCCCTGGTCGCCGACATGTTCCATTCCGACCGCTGGGACTATGTCTATCGATTCCAGCCCGGCCGGGGTGAAGTGCAGCAGCGGGTGCTGACGGTGTTCTTCCAGGACAACAAGCTGACCCGCGTCGCCGGCAATGTCGTCGCCGAAGACGGCAGCAAGCCGGAGGCGCCCCGACCCGCCGCGCAGGTGATCGATATTCCGGGCCCGGCCGCCGCCGGCGGCGAAACGCAAGACAAGAAATAGACATGGAAAAGATTCGTTATGCCATCGCCGGCAGCGCCGGCCGCATGGGCCGCACGCTGATCGAAGCGGTGCAGCAGGATCCCGAGGCCATCCTGGCCGCCGCGCTGGAGCATCCGTCGAGCCCGTTTCTCGGGCGCGATGCCGGCGAGCTGGTCGGGGCGCCCTGTGGCGTCAGGATCGGCGCCGATCTCGATGCCGCCCTGGCCGTGTCGGACTGCCTGATCGACTTCACGCGGCCCGAGGGAACCCAGCAGCATCTCGACGCCTGCCAGCGCCACAAAGTTGCCCTGGTGATAGGCACCACGGGATTTTCGGCGGAGGGCAAGGCGGCGATCGAGGCGGCGTCGAAGAACATCCCGATTGTTTTCGCGCCGAACATGGCGGTCGGCGTCAATGCGGTGTTCCGCCTGCTCGACGTCGCGGCGCGCATCCTCAGCCAGGGCTATGACATCGAGGTGATCGAGGCCCATCACCGGCACAAGGTCGACGCACCGTCCGGCACGGCGCTGCGCATGGGCGAAGTGGTGGCCAAGGCGATCGGCCGCGAGCTCTCGGAGTGCGCGGTGTACGGCCGCGAGGGCCATACCGGCGAGCGGCCGGCGCAGCAGATCGGCTTTGCCACGATACGCGGCGGCGACATCGTCGGCGATCACACGGTGCTTTTCGCCGGCGGCGGCGAGCGCATCGAAATCACGCACAAGTCGGCCAGCCGCATGCCCTATGCTCAGGGCGCATTGCGCGCCGGGCGCTACATGCGCGGGCGCAACAGCGGCTTGTTCGACATGCAGGATGTCCTCGGCCTGAAGTAAGCCCGTCACGGCATTTCGGCAGCGCTTTCGCGTTGCATGATCGAGGCCTCGCAGGTATAATTGGAAAGTTTGCCGAACGCCCTGTGAAACAAGCCGCGTCCGGTTCCGATCGACGTCGTGACTTGTTCCGGGAGCCTCATCGTGTCTCACTTTCCGCCTGCCCTTCTCGCCCTGGCCGACGGAACGGTGTTCAGGGGCAAGGGCATAGGCGCCACGGGCAGCAGCGTCGGTGAAGTGGTGTTCAACACCGCCATGACCGGCTACCAGGAGATCCTCACCGATCCCTCGTATTCCCGGCAGATCGTTACCCTGACCTATCCCCATATCGGCAACTACGGCATCAATCGCGAAGACTGCGAGGCCGCGCGCATTCATGCCGCCGGCCTGGTGATACGCGACCTTCCTCTTCTGGCTTCGAATTTCCGCAGCGAACAGACGCTCGATGCCTACCTGCGCGCCGAGAGCGTGCTTGGCCTGGCCGACATCGATACCCGCAAGCTGACCCGCATCCTGCGCGAAAAAGGCGCCCAGGCCGGTTGCCTCGTGTCTGCCAGTGCGGCGGGCGAGCACATCGATACCGATGCCGCCGTGGCCCAGGCGCGTGCCTTTCCCGGCCTCGCCGGGATGGACCTGGCCCAGGTGGTCACGGTCGACAAGGCCTATGCCTGGACCGAGGGGGAATGGACGCTCGGCAGCGGCCATGTCACGCCGGAAAAGCAGCGCTTCCATGTCGTTGCCTACGATTTCGGCGTCAAGCGCAACATCCTGCGCATGCTGGCTTCACGCGGTTGCAAGCTCACCGTGGTGCCCGCCAGGACACCGGCCGCCGAGGTGCTGGCCCTGAATCCGGACGGGGTGTTCCTTTCCAACGGGCCGGGTGATCCGGAGCCCTGCGACTATGCAATCGCCGCGATCCGGGTCTTCCTCGACAAGAAGTTGCCGACTTTCGGCATCTGTCTGGGGCACCAACTGATGGCCCTGGCTTCGGGCGGCAAGACCATGAAAATGAAGTTCGGCCACCATGGCGCCAACCATCCGGTGAAGGACCTCGACACCGGCCAGGTGCTGATCACCAGCCAGAACCACGGCTTTGCCGCGGACCCGGCGACGCTGCCGGCCAACGTCAAGGTCACCCATGTCTCGCTGTTCGACGGCAGCCTGCAGGGCCTGGCGTTCACCGACCGTCCGGCCTTCTGCTTTCAGGGCCACCCCGAGGCGAGCCCTGGGCCGCACGACGTCGCCTACCTGTTCGACCGCTTTATCGGAATGATGGAACATGCCAAAAAGAACTGACATCCATTCCATCCTCATCATCGGCGCCGGTCCGATCATCATCGGCCAGGCCTGCGAGTTCGACTATTCCGGCGCCCAGGCCTGCAAGGCCCTGCGCGAGGAAGGTTTCCGCGTCATCCTGGTCAATTCGAATCCGGCGACGATCATGACCGACCCGGGCATGGCCGACGTCACCTACATCGAGCCGATCACCTGGAAGGTGCTGGAAAACATCATCGCCAAGGAGCGCCCCGACGCGCTGCTGCCGACCATGGGCGGGCAGACGGCGTTGAACTGTGCGCTCGACCTGGCCAAGCATGGCGTGCTGGAAAAATACGACGTCGAAATGATCGGCGCCAGCAAGGAAGCCATCGACAAGGCCGAGGATCGCGAGAAATTCAAGCAGGCGATGACCAGGATCGGCCTGGGTAGCGCGCGCTCCGGCATCGCCCACAGCATGGAAGAAGCGCAGCAGGTGCAGGGCGCGATCGGCTTCCCGGCCATCATCCGCCCCTCCTTCACCATGGGTGGCTCGGGCGGCGGCATTGCCTACAACCAGGAAGAATTCGTCGAGATCTGCAAGCGCGGCCTCGAAGCCTCGCCGACCAAGGAACTCCTGATCGAGGAGTCGCTGCTCGGCTGGAAAGAGTTCGAGATGGAGGTGGTGCGCGACCGCAAGGACAACTGCATCATCATCTGCTCGATCGAGAACCTCGATCCGATGGGCGTGCACACCGGCGACTCGATCACCGTGGCGCCGGCGCAGACCCTGACCGACAAGGAATACCAGATCATGCGCAACGCCAGCATCGCGGTGCTGCGCGAGATCGGCGTCGATACCGGCGGCTCCAACGTGCAGTTCGCGATCAATCCCGACGACGGCCGCATGATAGTGATCGAGATGAACCCGCGCGTCTCGCGCTCCTCGGCGCTGGCCTCGAAGGCCACCGGCTTCCCGATCGCCAAGGTGGCGGCCAAGCTGGCGGTTGGTTACACGCTGGACGAACTCAAGAACGACATCACCGGCGGCGCCACACCGGCCTCCTTCGAACCCTCGATCGACTACGTGGTGACCAAGGTGCCGCGTTTCGCCTTCGAGAAATTTCCGACCGCGAACGACCGCCTGACCACGCAGATGAAGTCCGTGGGCGAGGTGATGGCCATCGGCCGCAGCTTCCAGGAATCGATGCAGAAGGCGCTGCGCGGCCTGGAGGTCAGCGTCTATGGCTTCGACGAGGTCGAGGCCAACACCGAGGAACTCAACCGTGAGTTGGCCAGCGCCGGGCCGCAACGCATCTGGTACGTGGCCCAGGCTTTCCGCGAAGGCTATTCGCTGCAACAGGTGTTCGACCTGACGAAGATCGATCCCTGGTTCCTGGTGCAGATCGAGGACATCGTCGGCACCGAAGCCTGGCTGGCGTCGCAAAACCTCGCCGACCTCGATGCGGCGGCGATGCGCCAGTTGAAGCGCAAGGGCTTTTCCGACCGCCGCATCGGCGCAAAAGTCGGCGCCGGTGGCACGGCGACCGAAGCGGCAGTGCGCGAGCATCGGCAGAAGCTGGGCGTGCGTCCCGTGTTCAAGCGCGTCGACACCTGCGCCGCCGAGTTCGCCACCTCGACCGCCTACATGTACTCGACCTACGAGGAGGAATGCGAGTCGCGGCCCTCTTCGCGCAAGAAGATCATGGTGCTGGGCGGCGGGCCGAACCGCATCGGCCAGGGCATAGAGTTCGACTATTGCTGCGTGCATGCCGCGCTGGCGATGCGCGAGGACGGCTACGAGACCATCATGGTCAATTGCAATCCCGAGACCGTATCCACCGATTACGACACCTCGGACCGCCTCTATTTCGAGCCGCTGACCCTGGAAGACATCCTCGAAATCGTCCATGTCGAGCAGCCGGCCGGTGTCATCGTCCAGTTCGGCGGCCAGACGCCGCTCAAGCGCGCGCGCGACCTGGAAGCCAACGGCGTGCCCATCATCGGCACCAGCCCGGACATGATCGACGCCGCCGAGGATCGCGAGCGCTTCCAGAAGCTGCTGCACGACCTCGGTCTCAAGCAGCCGCCCAACCGTACCGCGCGCACCGAGCCCGATGCCATCCGGCTGGCCGCCGAGATCGGCTATCCGCTGGTGGTGCGCCCGAGCTATGTGCTGGGCGGCCGTGCCATGGAAATCGTGCACGAGGAAAAAGACCTCGAACGCTACATGCGCGAGGCGGTCAAGGTTTCCAACGATTCGCCGGTGCTGCTCGATCGCTTCCTCAACGATGCCACCGAGGTGGATGTCGATGCGCTGTGCGACGGCAGCCAGGTGATCATCGGCGGCATCATGGAACATATCGAGCAGGCCGGCGTGCATTCCGGCGACTCGGCCTGTTCGCTGCCGCCGTTCTCGCTCTCCGCGGAAATCCAGGACGAGCTACGCCGCCAGACCGAGATGATGGCCAGGGGCCTCAACGTCGTCGGCCTGATGAACGTGCAGTTCGCCATCCAGGGGCGCGGTGCCGACGCAGTGGTCTATGTGCTGGAAGTCAATCCGCGCGCCTCGCGCACCGTGCCTTTCGTTTCCAAGGCCACCAGCCTGCCGCTGGCCAAGATCGCCGCGCGCTGCATGGCCGGCCGCAGCCTCGCCGACCAGGGCGTGACGCGCGAGGTGATCCCGCCCTACTTCTCGGTCAAGGAAGCGGTTTTCCCCTTCATCAAGTTCCCCGGCGTTGATACGATACTTGGCCCGGAAATGAAGTCCACCGGCGAAGTGATGGGCGTCGGCCGTAGCTTCGGCGAGGCCTTCGTCAAGTCGCAGTTCGCCGCCGGTACGCGCTTGCCGAAGTCGGGCAAGGTCTTCCTCAGCGTCAAGCCCGCCGACCGGCCCAAGGCCGTGGAGGTGGCGCGCGAGCTGCACGAACTCGGCTTTGCCATCGTCGCCACGCGCGGTACCGGCGGCGCGATCAGTGCCTCGGGGATTCCGGTCGGCATCGTGAACAAGGTCACCGAGGGGCGTCCGCACGTGGTGGACATGATCAAGAACGGCGAGATCGCGCTGATCGTCAATACCGTCGAGGAAAAGCGCACGGCGATCGCCGATTCGCGTTCCATCCGCACCTCGGCGCTGGGCGCCAAGGTCACGCTGTTTACCACCATCGAGGGCGGTCGCGCGGCCTGCGCCGGCATGCGCCACGATGGCCTTGAAACCTATTCTCTACAATCCCTGCATTCGGAATTGTCGACATGAGCAAGTTTCCGATCACGGTGCGCGGCGCCGAACTGCTGCGCCAGGAATTGCAGCGCCTGAAGAGCGTCGATCGTCCGGCGGTGATTGCCGCCATCGCCGAGGCCCGTTCGCATGGCGATTTGTCGGAAAACGCCGAGTACGACGCCGCCAAGGAGCGCCAGGGCTTCCTCGAAGGCCGCATCAAGGAAATCGAGGGCAAGCTGGGCAATGCCCAGATCATCGATCCGGCCTCGCTCGACGCCGATGGTCGCGTGGTCTTCGGCGCTACGGTGGAACTGGAAGACATGGACAGCGGCGACAATGTCAGCTACCAGATCGTCGGCGACGACGAAGCGGACATCAAGGCCGCCAAGATTTCCCTGAATTCGCCGGTCGCGCGCGCCCTGATCGGCAAATTCGCCGGCGATGTCGCCGAAGTGCAGACGCCCGGGGGGCGGCGCGAATACGAGATCCTCGACGTCAAGTACCTCTGATCAGCCGCGCCGGTTGCGGGTTTCGGTACGGGCGGCGGCCTGCTTCTTGTTGGCCGGTGGCGCCGATTTTCGCCGTCTCGCCGGCGCCGACTCTGCGGCGGCATCCTTGGGATTTTCGCGCCACAGGACCAGCAGGTTGCCGATATGCTGCACTTCGGCGCAGGAAAGCGTGCCGCAGATTTCGGCCAGGAGCGCCTCGCGGTCGTCACGCTCGATGCCGTACAGCCGCAGTTTGATGAGTTCGTGGGCCTTCAGCGAGCGGTCGATTTCCGCCAGGACGGAGGACGTAAGGCCCTTCTGGCTGATGGAAACGACGGGCTTGAGGTGGTGGGCAGCGGCGCGCAGGGCGCGGCGCTCGGTGGGGGAAATTTCAATCATGGCGGGATTCTAGCGTGAGCGGCAAGGTCGCGAGCAACAAGAAGAACAAGACCAACAAGGCGTGGATTCACGAGCACATCAACGATTCCTACGTCCAGCGGGCGAGGGCCGGCGGCTTGCGCTCGCGGGCCGCCTTCAAGCTGTCCGAGATCGACGACCAGGATCACCTGTTGCGGCAGGGCATGACCGTTGTTGACCTCGGCTCCGCCCCCGGCAGCTGGTCGCAGGTCGCGGCTCGGCGTGTCGCTCCGGGCGGGAAGGTGATCGCACTGGATATATTGCCCATGGATGCGCTGCACGGCGTGCATTTCATCCAGGGCGACTTTCGCGAGGACGCCGTGTTGCAGCAACTGGTCGCGGCCCTGGATGGACGCCAGGTCGACCTTGTTTTGTCGGACATGGCCCCCAATATGTCAGGTATTGCTTCCGTCGATCAGGCGCGGGTGATGCTGCTGGCGGAACTGACGCTGGAATTTTGTCGCGAGCACCTGAAACCCGGCGGCGGCTTGCTGGTCAAGGTATTCCAGGGCGAGGGATTCATGGAATTGCGCAAGGCCATGCAGGAAATGTTCGGCAAGTTGCAACTGAGAAAGCCCGCCGCATCGCGCGATCGCAGCGCCGAGATCTATCTGCTGGCGCAGGCCAAACGCCCGTGAGCCGGGGATTCCCGGTTTGCAGGGTGTGGCGAACGGCACTACAATGTTTTGATGTTGACTCCCGGTCCAGGGAAAGAGAGGCTCCGCTTTGAATAACATGTTCAAGAACATGGCGATCTGGCTGGTGATCGGCATCGTCCTGATGACCGTTTTCAACCAGTTCAACACCCGCCAGACCACTCTCGGCTCGCTGGAGTATTCCCAGTTCCTCGAAGAGGTGAAGCAGGGCCGCATCACCAAGGTGGTGATCCAGGGCCGCACGCTGGAAGCCACCACCACCGACGGCAAGCGCATCACCACCTACGCGCCGCCCGACCTGTGGATGGTCTCCGACCTGCTCAAGAACAACGTCAAGGTGATCGCCAAGCCGGAGGAGGAACAGTCCTTCCTCACCAGCATCTTCGTTTCCTGGTTCCCGATGCTGCTCCTGATCGGCGTCTGGATTTTCTTCATGCGCCAGATGCAGGGCGGCGGCAAGGGCGGCGCCTTCTCTTTCGGCAAGAGCCGCGCCCGCATGATGGATGAATCGTCGAACAACATCACCTTCGCCGACGTTGCCGGTTGCGACGAAGCCAAGGAGGAAGTCACCGAAATGGTGGACTTCCTGCGCGACCCCTCCAAGTTCCAGAAGCTCGGCGGCCGCATCCCGCGCGGCGTGCTGCTGGTCGGCTCGCCCGGCACCGGAAAGACGCTGCTGGCCAAGGCCATCGCCGGCGAGGCCAAGGTGCCCTTCTTCTCGATTTCCGGTTCCGACTTCGTCGAGATGTTCGTCGGCGTCGGTGCTGCGCGCGTGCGCGACATGTTCGACCAGGCCAAGAAGGCCGCGCCCTGCATCATTTTCATCGACGAACTCGACGCCGTCGGTCGCCAGCGCGGCGCCGGCCTCGGCGGCGGCAACGACGAACGCGAGCAGACGCTGAACCAGATGCTGGTCGAGATGGACGGCTTCGAGGGTTCCGCCGGCGTCATCGTCATTGCCGCCACCAACCGTCCCGACGTGCTCGATCCGGCGCTGCTGCGCCCGGGGCGCTTCGACCGCCAGGTGGTGGTGCCGCTGCCCGACATCCGCGGCCGCGAGCAGATCCTCAAAGTGCATATGCGCAAGGTGCCGGTGGCCCCGGACATCGACGCCTCGATCCTGGCCCGCGGCTGTCCCGGCTTCTCCGGTGCCGACCTCGCCAATCTGGTCAACGAGGCGGCGCTGTTCGCCGCGCGCGGCAACAAGCGCCTGGTGGACATGGAGGACTTCGAGCGCGCCAAGGACAAGATCATGATGGGCGCCGAGCGCCGCTCCATGGTGATGCCCGAGGAAGAGCGCAGGAACACCGCTTACCACGAGTCCGGTCATGCCGTGGTGGCCAAGTTGCTGCCCAAGACCGACCCGGTGCACAAGGTCACCATCATTCCGCGCGGCCGGGCCCTGGGCCTGACCATCGGCGGCCGCATCGCCGAAGAACTGTTCATGAAGCAGATGACCACCGGCGCCTCCAATGACTTCCAGCGTGCCACCGACCTCGCCCGGCGCATGGTCACGCAATGGGGCATGTCCGATTCCATGGGACCGATGGTCTATGGCGAGGAAGAGGGCGAAATCTTCCTCGGCCGTTCGGTGACCACGCACAAGAACGTCTCCGAATCGACCATGCAGAAGGTCGACCTGGAAATCCGCCGCATCCTCGACGAACAGTACGCCCTGGCGCGCCGCCTGCTTGAAGAGAACCGCGACAAGGTCGAGGCCATGACGGCGGCGCTGCTGGAACTGGAAACCATCGACGCGGACCAGATCAACGACATCATGGCCGGCCTGCCGCCGCGTCCGCCCAAGGCCTCCGGCTCGTCACCCACGTCGCGGGGCGACAGCGCACCTGGTCCGGAGCCGACCGCTCCCGCTCCCGCCTAAGGAAACATAGACCGCGCAGGCCGCCGATGCAGCACCGATTCGGCGGCCTGTCCTTTTCATGAGCCAGAACTTTCACTGCGGCCGCTTCGTTCTCAACGCCGCACGCCCCCTGATCATGGGCATCGTCAATCTCACCGACGATTCCTTTTCCGGCGACGGTTTGCACGGTGATGTCGCCGCCGCGATCGCCCAGGCGCGACGACTGATCGACGAAGGCGCGCACATCGTCGACATCGGCGCCGAGTCTTCGCGCCCCGGCGCGCATCCGGTTGCGGCTGGCGAGGAAACGGAGCGTCTGTTGCCGGTGGTGGAGGCCTTGCGCGATTGTGGCGTGCCGGTCTCGGTGGATACCGTCAAGCCCGAAGTGATGCGCGCCGTGCTGGATGCCGGCGCCGACATGATCAACGACATCAACGCCCTGCGCGCACCGGGCGCCATCGCCGCCCTGGCTGCCTCGCGGGCCGGCATTTGCCTGATGCACATGCAGGGCGAGCCGGCCACCATGCAGAGCGATCCGTGCTACGACGATGTCGTTGCCGAGGTTGCCGGATTTCTGGGCGAGCGGGTGGCGGCGGCGGAGGCTGCCGGCATTGCCCGGAACCGCATCGCGGTGGACCCCGGTTTCGGATTCGGCAAGAGCCTGGAACACAACATCGAACTCCTGCGCCGTCTCGGCGAACTCGTCGTGCCCGGCCTGCCCCTGCTGGTGGGCATGTCGCGCAAGTCCATGCTCGGGCTGATCACCGGGCGCGCGGCGCCGGAGCGGGTGCCCGCTGGCATTGCCGCGCACATGCTGGCAGTATTGCGGGGCGCACGCATCCTGCGCGTGCATGACGTGGCGGCGACGCGCGATGCGCTTGCCGTGTTGCAAGCCGTGGAGGACTACTGATGTCTCGCAAGTATTTCGGCACCGATGGCGTGCGCGGCCGGGTCGGCGTGGCGCCGATCACGCCCGATTTCATCATGCGCCTGGGCTACGCGGCGGGCGCCACGCTGGTGGCGCGCGACGCGATGCCGGCCGGCGAGCGGCCGGCGGTATTGATCGGCAAGGACACGCGTATCTCGGGCTACATGCTGGAGGCCGCGCTGGAGGCGGGCTTCGCCGCCGCCGGCGTCGACGTCATGCTCTGCGGCCCGATGCCGACGCCGGCGGTGGCCTACCTCACGCGCGCCCTGCGCCTGCAGGCCGGCGTCGTGATCTCGGCCTCGCACAATCCGTTTGACGACAATGGCATCAAGTTCTTTTCTGCCCAGGGCACCAAGCTGCCCGATACCGTGGAACTCGAAATCGAGGCGCGGCTGGATCGGGCGATGGTCTGCATGGAGTCGGCAAAGCTGGGCAAGGCGCGCCGGATCGACGATGCCGCCGGGCGCTACATCGAATTCTGCAAAAGCACCTTCCCCAACGACCTCGACCTGCGCGGTCTGAAAATCGTGGTCGATAGTGCTCACGGCGCTGCCTATCACGTGGCGCCGAGCGTATTCCACGAACTGGGCGCGGAGATAGTCGGCGTTGGCGACACGCCGAACGGCCTCAACATCAATCACGAAGTCGGCGCCACCGCCCCCGAGGCACTGCGGCGCAAGGTGATCGAGACGCGCGCCGATTGCGGCATCGCGCTTGACGGCGACGGCGACCGCCTGGTGATGGTGGATGCCGCCGGCCGGACCTACGACGGCGATCAACTGCTCTATGTCATTGCCCGTCAGCGCGCACGCGCGCAAGCCCTGCCCGGCGTGGTCGGCACCCTGATGAGCAACCTCGGCTTCGAACATGCGCTGGGCCGCCTGGGCATTGCGTTGGGGCGGGCCAAGGTCGGCGATCGTTATGTGCTGGAGATGATGCAGGACAAGGGCTGGCAGTTCGGCGGTGAAAACTCCGGCCACATCATCTGCCTTGACCGGCATTCAACCGGCGACGGCATCATCGCGGCGCTACAGGTACTGGCCGCACTGCAATCGGCGCACGAAACCCTGGCCCAGGCCTGCGCCGATCTCGAACTGTATCCGCAGCGCCTGATCAATGTGCGCATGCCCGGCGGTTTCGACTGGAAGGCCGACGCCTCGATTCAGGCTGCGATGGAGTCGGCGGAGGCGGCGCTCGACGGCAGCGGCCGTACCCTGCTGCGAGCTTCCGGCACCGAACCGCTGTTGCGGGTGATGGTCGAGGGGCGCGACGCGACGCGGGTCAATGCCCAGGCCGAAGCCATTGCGCAGGCCGTGCGCGGAGCTTTCGAGAATTGAGGGCTTGTGAAGTAACAATCGCCGATACCACGGTTGCTACAACTGCCTGATGCTCGCAGCGCTGGGGCGCCAGGATTGCCCGCTGGCCTGGTGCCAGGTCGACGCATCTTTGCGATCTGGTGCTCGAGCAGGCGCCGGATCCCCTGCGCGAGGAACTGATCGGCTTGCGTTCGCCGAGTATCGCGAAAAACATGCTGAATCTGTATGCAGCGGATGTCGACTATTCGGCCGATTCGCTGGAGACCATCTACGCCGGCTTCGACGAAAGTCGGCGCTGACAACACGGCGATTTCGTTCCTCGACAGCACTCCGTTGCTTTGGGCGGACGCGCTGCGGGTGGCATGGCGCCAAGTATCACGCCGGCCATTGCGCCTTGCAGCATTGCGCGGCGATGACGGTAGGCTATTTTGCCGAAGTTTGGCGTGATGGCCGGATCGCTGATCAGGTCGTCGTCGTGGCTTTTCATGCCGGTGTTTTCCGTTGTTGGTGAGTCGATGGAGTCTGCAAGGTGCCGGAGCCCCCTTTCGACGCATTTGTTCCGGACAGCGGGTCGGCCTAGCGCGGATATTTCATAGGGGAGGTCGGCGGAACAGCCGTGAGGCGCGTTAATACAGGTGTCTAAGCCGAAATTAACGAGGTTCCGCCGATGCCAAAGTGTACCGCTGATCAGATGTGGTTTGGGCGCCTTGGGCGTCGGGAAATTGAAGCCGATTTTGAAGGCGGTGCGCTCAGTTCGGATGGTGGTCTGATGCTGCTGCGGCAAGTGGATCGCCGTATTGGCCTGTCGAAAGCGGTGGCAGGTGCGCTGCATGATCC
>JACRLX010000032.1 GCA_016235165.1 Rhodocyclales bacterium | reverse complement strand
TCAACCTGCCCTACATCACCGCCGACGCCTCGGGGCCGAAGCACCTGACCATGAAGCTGACCCGCGCCAAGTACGAGGCCCTGGTCGAGGACCTGATCGCGCGCACCATCGAGCCCTGCCGCATCGCCATCAAGGACGCCGGCGTCAAGACCTCGGACCTCACCGACGTGATCCTGGTCGGCGGCATGACCCGCATGCCCAAGGTGCAGGACAAGGTCAAGGAGTTCTTCGGCAAGGAGCCGCGCCGTGACGTGAACCCCGACGAAGCCGTAGCCGTCGGCGCCTCGATCCAGGGCGGCGTGCTGCAAGGCGAAGTCAAGGACGTGCTGCTGCTCGACGTCACCCCGTTGAGCCTCGGCATCGAGACCCTGGGCGGCGTCATGACCAAGCTGATCCAGAAGAACACCACCATCCCGACCAAGGCGGCGCAGACCTTCTCCACCGCCGACGACAACCAGAACGCGGTGACTATCCACGTGCTTCAGGGCGAGCGCGAGATGTCCAGCGGCAACAAGAGCCTGGGCCAGTTCAACCTCACCGACATCCCGCCGGCGCCGCGCGGCATGCCGCAGATCGAAGTCACCTTCGACATCGATGCCAACGGCATCCTGCACGTCTCGGCGCGCGACAAGGGCACCGGCAAGGAGAACAAGATCACCATCAAGGCCAACTCGGGCCTCTCGGAAGACGAGATCAAGCGCATGGTGCAGGACGCCGAGGCCCACGCCGAGGAAGACCGCAAGGCCCACGAGATGGTCGATGCGCGCAACCAGTGCGACGCCATGGTGCATTCGATCAAGAAGGCGCTGGGCGAGCACGGCGACAAGCTCGGCGCCGACGAAAAATCCGCCATCGAAGCCGCGATCAAGGATGCCGAGGAAGCCCTGAAGGGCAATGACAAGGCGAGCATCGAAGCCAAGACCGAAGCACTGGCCAAGGCCTCGCAGAAACTGGGCGAGAAGGTCTATGCCGAATCGCAGGCGCAGGCGGGAGCCGGTGCCGGCGGTGCGGCGCCCGGGGGAAGCGGCGGCGCCGAAGCCAAGAAGGACGATGGCGACGTGGTCGACGCCGAGTTCACCGAGGTGAAAGACAAGAAGGGTTAGACCGGACACTCAAAGAAGCCGAGTGCCGTTCTAACTGGCCGAGTTGAAGCGGGCCGCGTGTTCAAAATGCGCGTCGCCCCTTAACTCGGCCTTTGCACAAGATTCACGGGACCAACGACATGGCAAAAAAGCGCGACTACTACGAAGTCCTCGGCGTCAACCGCGACGCCTCGGATGACGAGATCAAGAAGGCCTACCGCAAGCTGGCCATGAAGCATCATCCCGACCGCAATCCGGACAACCCCAAGGCGGAAGAGCAGTTCAAGGAAGCCAAGGAAGCCTATGAGGTCCTTTCCGATCCGCAGAAGCGCCCGGCCTACGACCAGTACGGCCACGCCGGGGTCGACCCGCAGGCCGGCATGGGCCCCGGCGGCGCCGGCATGGGCGGCTTTGCCGATGCCTTTTCGGACATCTTCGGCGACATCTTCGGCGGCGGCCAGCGTGGCGGCGGCGGACGGTCGAATGTCTATCGCGGCGCCGACCTGCGTTACAACCTCGAAGTCAGCCTCGAAGATGCCGCGCGCGGCACCGAAACCCGCATCCGCATCCCGACCATGGCCGGCTGCGAAACCTGTGGCGGCAGTGGCGCCAAGAAAGGCACCGAACCCAAGACCTGCCCCACCTGCGCCGGCCATGGCCAGGTGCGCATGCAACAGGGCTTCTTCTCGATCCAGCAAACCTGCCCCAAATGCCACGGCACCGGGCGCTACATCCCCGACCCCTGCACCGCCTGCCACGGCGCCGGCCGGGTCAAGCAGCACAAGACGCTCTCGGTCAAGATTCCATCGGGGATCGACGAAGGCGATCGGATCAGGCTTACCGGCGAGGGCGAGCCCGGTGTCAACGGCGGCCCGCCCGGCGATCTCTACGTGCAGATCCACCTCAAGGCGCACGCCGTTTTCCAGCGCGACCACGACGACCTGCATTGCGAAATGCCGGTCAGCTTCACCGTCGCCGCGCTGGGCGGAGAAATCGAGATTCCGACCCTGGACGGCGTGGCCAAGCTCAAGGTGCCGGCCGAAACCCAGACCGGCAAGGTCTTCCGCCTGCGCGGCAAGGGCATCAAGGGCGTGCGCTCAGTCGCCGCCGGCGACCTGCTCTGCCACGTGGTGCTGGAAACCCCGGTCAGCCTTACCGAGCGGCAGAGGGAACTGCTGCGCGAGTTCGAGGAGATCAGCCAGGGCAATGCCTCGCGCCACAACCCGAAGGCACAGAGCTGGCTGGATCGCGTGCGGGACTTCTTCGGCAGTTGACTGTCTGGCCTGGGAGTCGGCGCTGGCGCCACGCCGACTTTCGGGCTATAGTTTCGCTACATTTGTAGCAAACTACTTCAAGGTGAAACCATGGGCATGCCCGTCCGCATCGACGATACCTTGTACGAGCAGGCCCGTGCCCAGGCGCAGGCCGAACGTCGCACCATTGCCGGCCAGATCGAATTCTGGGCCATGGTCGGCAAGGCCGCGCTGGACAACCCCGACCTGCCCATCGATTTCGTCAAGGAATTGCTGATCGCCCGCGCCGAGGGCCCGGCCCTGGCCACCCCCTTCGTCGCGGAAAGCAGGCGCGGCTGATCGTGGCCGCAGTCCAAGTAGTCCAAAGCGCCGCCTTCCGCCGCGCCTACAAGCGCCTGCACCCGAACCAGAAGGCCGATGTCGATGACGCCGTGCAAGCCATCGTCGATGATCCAACGCTGGGCGAAGCCAAGAAAGGCGACCTCGCCGGCGTCTTCGTCTACAAGTTCAAGTGCGTCGGTCAACTCGCTTTGCTGGCCTACGAATACGATCCCACCACCCGTATGCTGCTCCTGCTCGGTTCCCACGAGAATTTCTACCGCGAGTTGAAGCGGAGCTGATTCGCCTATGCCACCTGCACACAGGTGGATTCTCCGGGCATACAATGGAAAGGCCCGGCGGTTTGATGCAATCGCCCCGCCGGGCCTGGATACAGAATCTTTCGATTCTTTATTGTAGCAACGGCTCTCACCCCGGATAGCCACAACGGGGCCGATTATGCGGGAGGAAAACATGACTGACAAGTCCAACGAAGCACTCACCTTCGGTTTCGACATTGGTATTGCGTCGGTGGGTTGGTGCGTGCTGGGCGAGACCCGCATCGTCGATCTCGGCGTCCGCTGTTTCGACAAGGCGGAAACCGACGTAAAGGGCGAATCGCTGAATCTGGCGCGACGCACCGCGCGCCTGACACGCCGCCGCCTGCGCCGCCGTGCCTGGCGCCTGACCAAGCTGGCGCGCTTGTTGAAGCGCTACGGTGTGATCGCCGATGTGCATCTGGTCACGACCCCGCAAGCCGTCTCGCCTTGGAAGCTCCGCGTAGATGGACTCGACCGACGCCTTGCCGGCGACGAATGGGCGCATGTGATCTACCATCTGTGCAAGCATCGCGGCTTCCACTGGATCAGCAGGGCGGAAGAGAAGAAAGCCGGAGGGGACGCCAAGGGCGAAGGAGGTCTTGTCAAAAAGGGACTCGCCGACACCCAACACCGCATGAAGGAAAAGGACTACCGCAGTGCGGCCGAGATGGTGCTAAAGGAATTTGTCAAGCAACAACTCAATGCGGAGGGCGAACCAAAATTCGACAAGCGCGGGGAACCTATTCCATTGGACGCAGCTCGCAACAAGCAAGGCGACTACGGGAAGGCACTTTCCCGCGTTCTGCTTGGCGATGAACTCGCCCTGCTGTTCCAGCGCCAGCGCGAATTTGGCAACCCGCATGCGGGCGCGGAACTCGAATCCCGCATTCTCGGCGATGGCGGCCGTAAGAGAGGCCTGTTCTGGGAACAGAAACCACCGCTGGCTGGCGCCGATCTGCTCAAGATGCTCGGCAAATGCACCTTCGAAAAAGACGAATATCGCGCGCCGAAAGCCAGCTTCACTGCCGAGCGCCATGTCTGGCTCACCAAGCTCGTCAACCTAAAAATCGTCGTCGATGGCGTAACGCGTCGTCTGACGGCGGATGAGGTTAATGCCGTTGTATCGCTACCCTACGGCTACAAGTCCGCGCTGAAATGGAAGCAGCTTCACAATGCGCTGATCGCATACGGCCTGCCGCAATCGTTGATTTTCTCTGGCCTAACGGGCAAGAAGGACAAAGATCCGCTTGACCAGGCACTCATCAATCTGCCCGCATGGCAAGAACTCAGGGAGACGTTCGAGAAAGCCAACCTGAAAACCGAGTGGCAGAGCGTAGCGAGCCAACCTGAGTTGTTCGATCAGATCGCATGGGTGCTATCCGTCTACAAGGACGGCAAAGAAGTCGAGGCGGAACTACGCAAACTGTCTCTGCCCGGCGGCGACATAACCGTCGACGCACTTTCCGTCATCAGCTTCGACAAATTTCACAACCTGTCGCTCAAGGCGCTGCGAAATATCGTGCCGCACATGGAAGCCAGCCTGCGCTACGACGAAGCGTGCCAAGCCGCCGGCTATCATCACAGCCAGTTGCATAAATCCGGTACAGGCGAACAGAAGTATCTGCCGCCCTTCTACACCTACCGCGACAAGGACGGCCGCATGGTGTTCGCCGAAGACATGGACATACCGAAAAACCCCGTCGTCCTGCGCGCGCTTAATCAGGCGCGGAAAGTCCTGAATGCCTTGGTACGCAGATACAAACAATCCCCTGTCGCCGTGCATATCGAAATGGCGCGCGACCTTTCCCGTCCGCTGACGGGCCATTGGACGGATAACGGCAGGTACATTGAAGGTCGCAGGGATATCGAAAAGTTGCAAGAGGAATACCGCGACCGCAATGAGAATGACAAAACTGCTTTTTCGCAGGAGCACGGTGTGGCTCGCGACGGCAAGGGCTTTGGGCGGGACTTCGAGAAATTTCAGCTCTACCGCGAACAGAACAGCCAATGCCCCTATTGTCAGGGTGCGCTCGATCTCAACAGCGTGTTGAGCGATACCAACTATGCTCAAGTCGACCATGCCTTGCCCTACTCGCGCAGTTTCGATGACAGCAAGAACAACAAAGTGCTGGTGCATACGACTTGCAACCAGGACAAGGGCAATCGCACACCCTATGAGTATCTGACAACGCTCGGCGGCGAGAACGGTGAACTCTGGAATAGGTACAAGGTATGGGTTGAAGCAACTTATCCAGGCAAGACCAGGCAGGCGAAGCGCACACGTTTGTTGCGCAAGGACTTCTCCGGGAAAGTCGCGGAGGAATTCAAGGAACGCAATCTGAACGACACACGCTACATCTGCAAGTTCTTCAAGAATTACGTCGAACGCCATCTGCAACTGAAAGTCGGCGCTGGCGGGACGGCGGCAAAGCGCTGCGTGGTGCTCAGCGGACAAACCACGGCCTTCCTGCGCGCCCGCTGGGGACTGCTGAAGCTGCGCGGCGCGAGTGACCGGCACCACGCGCTCGACGCCGCAGTGGTCGCTGCGTGCAGCCACAGTATGGTCAAACGCCTGGGCGACTACTCGCGCACCAAGGAACTGGCAAAAGCTCGCGATGGCTTTCCTGATCCGGAAACAGGCGAGATTGTCAATCCGGCCATGTTCCAGCGACTGCACGCGCACTTTCCCGACCCATGGCCACATTTCCGGGACGAACTCTACTCTCGGTTATGTGCCGAAGTCGTAACGAATCGCGAAACAGGAAAACGGGAACTCACATTTCACGACGACCCCGTCCGCCTGCGCGAGGAAATCCGGTCCCTGGGCACCTATCCGCCTGAAGCACTTGAGACTGTGCAGCCGCTGTTCGTCTCGCGCGCGCCGCAGCGGCGCAACGGCGGCGCGGCGCACATGGACACGATCTATGCAAAGCCACGACTTGCTCACAAGCTCATGGTCGAAGACAAAACCACGCAGTCGCATCGAACAGCTACGCCACAAGAACTGGAAACAATGGCTATTGAGCGTGTTGGCATGTTCGATACGGCAGACCGAGGGAAAAAGTATCGACTCACGGTTGCCCGATTGGAAGATGTTGTCGACCTTGCTCGAAACGAAAACATGGTGCATTCCCTGCGGTTATGGCTTGCCGAACGTGGCGAAAACCCCAAGAAGCCCGGAACAAACGTGTTTCCCCGCAAACCGCAGAAATCAGACCCGGAAGACGGACCATTTACGGGCCCAGAAATCAAGGCAGTCAAGTTGAATGGCGGGAAAAAATCTGGCATCACGGTGCGCGATGGTCTCGCGCAAAATGAGACGATGCTGCGTGTCGATGTTTTTCGCAGTAAGGGCAAAGATGGCAAATACCATCTAGTGCCAGTGTATGTGCATCATGCGGTGGCGAGGGAGTTGCCGAACCGGGCAATTGTGGCGTTCAAAGACGAGAATAGTTGGACGCTGATCGATGACAATTTCGAGTTCTGCTTTTCGGCTCACCCCAACGACCTGCTGCGAATCACCTTGAAACAAGACGCGCCGTTTGGCTACTACGCGGGATGTGATCGGTCGACAGGCGCTGTCAGTCTTTGGGCGCATGACCGGAACCAACAAGTCGGCAAGGACGGGCTGGTTCGCGGCGTTGGGGTCAAGACCGCCGTCGCCGTAAAAAAATTCCACGTCGACGTCCTCGGCAACATCTATCCCGCTCCACCGGAGCAGCGCCGTGGTCTGGCGTAGCGTAATGATCTCCAGTCCCGCCAAGCTGCGGCGGGAGCATTACTCGCTTGCCATCGAGCAGCAAGAGACCGCCTTCGTGCCCTTCGAGGACATCGCCGTCATCGTCCTCAACCATCGCGAAATCACGCTGACCCATCCGGTGCTGTCGGCCTGCGCCGAATACGGCATCGGCCTCTATGCGACGGGGCACAACCACCAGCCCGCCGGGGTGTTCCTGCCCTTCCTGCCGCACTCGCGCACCACGCGCATGATGCGCCTGCAACTCTCCATCGCCAAACCGGCGGCCAAGCAGGCCTGGGCCTGCATCGTCCGGCGCAAGATCGAGAATCAGGGCGAATGCCTGCGACTGGCAGGCAAGAAGGGCAAGGACCGCCTCGACTCCTATGCGCGCCGTGTCCGTTCCGGCGATCCCGAAAACATGGAGGCGCAGGCTGCCGCCTTCTATTTCGCCAGACTTTACGGCCCGGACTTCCATCGCGCCGAGGAACGCTGGACCAATTCAGCGCTTGACTATGGCTATGCTGTCCTGCGCGGCGCCATTGCGCGCGGCCTGGTGGCCCACGGCCTGCACCCGACCGTCGGCCTGTTTCACGACAGCGAACAGAATGCCTTCAACCTTGCCGACGACTTGATCGAACCTTTCCGGCCGTTGGTTGACCTGCATGTCGCGAAACATGGGGCGACTACCGAGGGCGAACTGATCCCGGCCGACAAGGCCGCGCTGGTCGCGTTGCTCAATGTGGATGTCGCCATGCCGCAAGGCCGCATGTCCATCCTGTCAGCGATCGAGTACGCGGTGGAAAGCCTGGTGCGAATCTACGAAGGCGACGCCAGGGAACTAGATCTGCCGGTCCTGATCGGCCTGCAGGCGCACCGGCTGGAGTGTTGAGTGGGCGTCGAGACGAGGCGATATATGCGCTTGCTCGTCTTCTTCGATCTGCCGATGGTCACCAAGGCCGAGAAACGTGCCTATGTGCAGTTTCGGCGCTTCCTGCTCAATGATGGCTACGACATGATCCAGTGGTCGGTCTACGGTCGCATCCTGAACGGCCACGATGCGGAGAAAAAGCATCTGGCGCGCCTCGCGGACAACCTGCCGCCCGAAGGCTCCATCCGCTGCATGACCGTCACGGAGAAGCAGTTCGCCGGAATGCGGCTGCTTGTCGGCCTGCCTCTTTTTCAGGAAAAAAAGGTTCCGGCATCGCAAATGTTGCTGTTCTGAAACCGAAACAAAAAAGAAAAATCCCCGCCCGGCAAAGGCCGGGTGGGGATCAAAGTTCAGCCAATTGTAGCTATCCGGGGTGAGAGAGGGAGCTACAACAAGAAGTTTGATCCAGAGGCTTTCGAGGATATTGTAGCTATCCGGGGTGAGAGAGGGAGCTACAACAGTTGGAGGTCTGGAAGGATGCGATACGGTATTGTAGCTATCCGGGGTGAGAGAGGGAGCTACAACCTGTGGTGACTGCGGCGCATAGTGGGGTCTATTGTAGCTATCCGGGGTGAGAGAGGGAGCTACAACGACGTTGATCGAGGTTTCCACGGCGGTCATATTGTAGCTATCCGGGGTGAGAGAGGGAGCTACAACCAGGCGCTGGCGCCGACCTTCGCGTACTGCATTGTAGCTATCCGGGGTGAGAGAGGGAGCTACAACATTTTCGTGCATCGCAATAAATCCGTGTCTATTGTAGCTATCCG
>JACRLX010000014.1 GCA_016235165.1 Rhodocyclales bacterium | reverse complement strand
GTTGTGCTTCTCGAATCCTCGTGTCGCCGCCAGCGTCATCTGCTTCATCAGTTCGTCCCTTGTGATCACAACTCTTTGTCTGACTTCATGACAAAAAAATCGTTCACAGTGTTTGTACCTTATTCAGTATTTCCCTAACTCAACTCGAAGCCGCGCGCATCACCGGCGGCGGGCCGAATGCCTTCTCGCGGTACGAGAGGGGCAAGGCCCGTCCGCTACCTGCGGTCACAAATCTATTTCGGCTTCTTGACCGGCACCCGGAACTGCTGCACGAATTGCAGGACTGATCTCGCTGGCTCGTGGCGGCCAGGGGCTGACGTAGCCGCCATGTGAAATCGAGCTGATCGAATGGCTGGTAACTCATCAGACACCTGCCGTGGGTGACCCGCCAGCTGCGGGTCGGTTTCCGGGAAAACCACATACTTTCGTCGCGTATTCATGGGTTGCCCCAGTAGTGACGGCAAAGCATCCCGCGAAGTACAATCAGGCGGGAGTTTTCTATGTCCAGAGCCGACCTGATTGTTAATCTTGTCCGCGCTGGCACCCAGGGCGACCAGGGATTGTTCAGGTCGACCGTGGAAGCCATGGCAGCGGAGGAGCGCGCAAAACATCACCACCAGCTTGCTGAGCGGCTGGAGGAGAATCTGCGTGAGGCGAACGCTCGTCCCAAGCCTGCCGAAGTTGTGCGCAGCTTCGATGGCGGCCATGGCGGGCTGCTGTACGAGATCGATCCTCGCCGCACGCTCGAATCGGTGTTGCTGCCGGAAGGCGTCGACCAAGCCGTGTCGGAATTGATCGAGGAGCAGCAACGGCGCGATATCCTGCGATCCTACGGTTTGGAACCCCGCCACCGGCTCTTGCTGTCCGGCCCGCCGGGAAATGGCAAGACGACGCTAGCCGAAGCGGTCGCCCATGAGCTGATGGTGCCGCTGTTTGTTGTCCGCTACGAGGCGGTCATCGGCAGCTTTCTCGGGGAGACCAGCAGTCGGCTCAAGCGTCTGTTCGATTTTGTGCGCACCCATCAATGCGTACTGTTCTTCGACGAGTTCGATACGCTCGGCAAGGAACGTGGCGACACCCACGAAACCGGCGAAATCAAGCGCGTGGTCAGCTCGCTGCTGCTCCAGATCGATGCGCTGCCCAGCCATGTGGTGGTGGTCACGGCCACCAATCACGCGGAATTGCTGGATCGCGCGGTGTGGCGGCGTTTTCAGTTGCGGATTGGCTTGCCCGCGCCGACACTCGACCAGAAAATCACTTGGTTCACCCGCTTTGAAGAGCGGATCGGCGCACCGCTTGGCCTGACGCCAAGGGCGCTGGCTTTACGCCTGAGAACAGCAAGTTTCTCGGATCTCGAGGACTTCTGCCAGGATATTCATCGGCGGTATGTGCTTTCACTGCCTGATGGCAGTCTGCGTTCCATCATCAATGATCGCTTGAGCCAGTGGCATGGCCGGGTGCAACCCGGCGCGCAACCTGCCGCCAGCAAAACGTAACGGATGGCTGAACGCCTACCGCTGCTGCTCTTTCCAAAGCCCGGCATTTCCGGGAAAGACTCAGGCAGACGCCTTATCCCGCCGCGCATGCATTGGCCATCAGCGGATCGCCAACGGGAACGGTTGGGGCCGAAGTTCGCCGAGCTGCAATCGGCATTCGATGCCAGACGAATCCAGTTGCTGGCGACCACCCCGCAGGACGATCCTGAACTCGTCGTGGTCTTTGAGACTATCGGTTCGATCAGCAGCTTCGTCGGTGCCGTCAAGCGCATCCCCGGACTGGAATGGCTACTTGAGGCCGACGAACTCGATATCGAGGCGGACGACGACTTCTTCGACACGCAGCGTGATGAAAAATCGCTGACGGGCAGCCTGTTCCTTCTGGGGACGAATCGGCAGGCGCTGGCCGAGATTGTCAGTCTTTGGCGGAATTATCTGGATGATCCTTCCACCAAGTTCGAGCGTGGTTTCGGCTCCTGGATGGACGTGTTCAAGCATCTTCGGGATGTTCGCTTCTGGGGTGCCAAGGATAGATTGGGCCAGGACATCATCGACTACTGGCATGATCACCTGGCCTTCGGCGACGATGCTATTCGCTTTGAGATTGAGGCATGGTGCTTTGCTGCGCAGGAAAAGAACCAGCGCGCGGCGGCGGAGCTGACCCGGCTGATCGGGTCACTGGGTGGGCGGATTCTGCGTAGCGCACTGATAACCGAGATTGCTTATCACGGGTTTTTGGTCGAACTGCCCGCCGACGGCGTGCGCCAGCTGCTGAGCGACTCTCCACCCGAACTCGTACTCTCCGATCGTGTGATGTTCTTCCGCCCGCGCGGGCAGGCCATCGCGCCCGCGGCTGAAGACGCTGGCCGCCACCCGGCGGGGGCGCCGCCTTCACGCACAGTCTCCGGCGTTCCTGTTGTTGCCTTGCTTGACGGGCTGCCGCTGCAAAACCACCCGATGCTGGCCGGCCGGCTGACCATCGACGATCCGGATGGCTGGGAGACAACCTACCCCGCGGAGGAACGTATTCACGGGACGGCGATGGCTTCGCTCATTGCAATGGGCGAACTGGATGGCCCCAAGCTTCCGCTGGGCAGGCCTATTTATGTTCGGCCGATCATGCGGCCTGATCCGACATCGTTTCGAACACCACGAACCGAGACGACGCCTAGCGATACCCTGCTGATCGAATTGGTTCATCGCGCCGTTCGCAGAATTTTCGAGGGCGAGGGTGACGCCCCCGCCGCCGCGCCCACAGTACGGGTCATCAACTTGTCGGTTGGCGTGTTGCAGCGCCCCTTTGACACGGCCTTGTCGCCATGGGCACGGCTGCTGGATTGGCTTTCCTACCGCTACCGCGTCCTGTTCGTTGTCAGCGCCGGCAACGCCTCCGCCAATCTGACGCTTGAAACTCCCCGTGAATCCCTATCATCGCTGCCGGTGGAAGAACGGCAGCGCCTTGCCATGCAAGCGGTTTTTGCGGACTCGATGCGTCGCCGGCTGCTCGCGCCGGCTGAGGCGATCAATGTGATTACGGTTGGTGCAGTTCACGCGGATGCCTCGACACCACGGACAATTCCAAACCGATTCGACCTGTTCCCGCACTCCGGCGTATCGCCTTATTCGGCAATCGGTCATGGGTTTCGCCGCGGAATCAAGCCGGATGTCGTGCTGCCTGGCGGGCGTGCTCTGCATAAGGAGAACTACAGCGGCTCGCAAGAGGTAACGCAGGTAAGTCTTGTGTCGGCCACGACGGCGCCACCGGGGCACCGGGTTGCTGTTCCGCCCGGCGCCGATGGCAGCGAGGCGTATTCCAGAGGCACCAGTAATGCCACGGCATTGGCGAGCCGCGGCGCTGCTCAGGCATTTGATGTCATCGAAGCGCTTCGCTCCGGTCATCCGCAACTGTTGTCGGATCGGTTCGATGCCGTGCTGCTCAAGGCGTTGCTGGCCCATGGGGCTGACTGGGGCGATCTGGAGCGGCAGATTCTCGACGCGCGCTTGGATATTGCCGATCGCAGGAAACAGCAGGACTTTGTGGCCCGCTTCGTTGGCTATGGGTTGGCCGATATTGATCGCGCATTAACATGCACAGAACAGCGCGCAACGTTGATCGGCGTGGGGGAACTGAAACATGACGAAGCACTTGAGTTTCGGGCGCCATTGCCGCCCTGCATCAGTGCGCAGACCATCAAACGCCGTCTGACCATCACCCTGGCATGGCTGACGCCGGTCAACGTGAGAAATTCGAAATACCGATCAGCCAGATTGTGGATCGACCCGCCCAAGGATGCATACGGGGTATCACGCGCAAACTGCGAATGGCGCCATGTTCGGCGCGGAACGCTGCAGCATGAAGTCCTTGAGGGTCAAGACGCCCTTGCCTTTGTCGATGGCAAGGAGGTTGTCTTCAAGGTCAATTGCAGCAAGGATGCCGGCACGCTCTCCGATTCAGTGCCATTTGCCCTCTGCGTATCGCTTGAGGTGGCTGAAGGACTCCCCCTTCCTATCTACCAAGAAATCAGAGATCGTGTGTCTGTCCGAGTTGGTGTGCAGCCGTGATCACCTCGGCCGGCAGGACGGCTCCAACAAGTGTTGCAAGTCCGCCAGCGCCTCGACGGCCATGGTCGAACCAGAGACAGTCAGTCTCAAAATCCGATGAGCAGGTTTGTTATCAGAAATCGCCATAGCATGTGCCAAATGTCATCAGTCCATTCTGGGCACTAAGAAGAACCGGCTTACTCGACGCGGGGGGTGACGATGAAGGATGGCAATGCTTGCACCATGAAGATCCGCAACTGAATTGAGGATTTTCATGGTGGCGAATGTGCACCACCTGCCATTGCCGCAGCCGGCGACGGATTGCCCGCAACCATGGCGGCCGCGCGTGCTTGCAGCCTTGGCTACAATGAACGCCTCGCGTTTGCCGGCCGCACTGCCATGAACCAGAACCTGTACACGGTCCTTGCCTCCGGTTTCCCCGCCGACCCTGCCGCGCCCTGCATGATCCTGCCCGACGGCCGGGTGTGGACCTACGGCGACATCGAGCGCGCCTCGGCGCGCATGGCCAACATGCTCGTCGCGCTGGGCTTGAAGCCGGGCGATCGCCTTGCGGCACAGGTGGAAAAGACGCCCGAGGCATTGGTGCTGTACCTCGCCTCATTGCGTGCCGGCACGGTCTTCCTGCCGCTCAACCCGGCCTACCAGCGTCACGAGCTGGAGCACTTCCTGAAGGATGCGACGCCGGGGCTCTTCGTCTGCCGGCCGCAGATGCGGGCGCTGGCCGACGAACTCGCGGCGCAGGCCGGCGTGTCCCATGTACTGGAGCTCGATGATGCCGAGCGTGGTTCGCTGATCGAGGCCGCCGCGCCGCAGGCCGACGAGTTCGCCACTGTGGAACGCGGTGAGCGCAACCTCGCCGCAATCCTCTATACGTCAGGTACCACCGGGCGTTCCAAGGGGGCGATGCTGTCCCACGGCAATCTCGCCCACAATGCACGCACCCTGCACGAGTACTGGCATTTCCAGCCCGGCGACGTGTTGCTGCACATGCTGCCGACTTTTCACGTGCATGGCCTGTTCATCGCCTGCCACACCGCGCTGCTCAACGGTTCGGCGATGTTCTTCGAGCCGAAGTTCGACGCGGCGCGGGCCTTGGCGCTGCTGCCCGAATCGACGGTGATGATGGGGGTGCCGACCTATTACGTGCGCCTGCTGCTCGACCCCGGCTTTGGCCGCGAGGCCTGTCGCAACATGCGCCTGTTCGTCTCCGGTTCGGCGCCGCTGCTCAGGGAAACCTTCGACGAATTCCGCGCGCGCACCGGGCACACCATCCTCGAACGCTATGGCATGACCGAGGGCGGCATGTTTACCTCCAATCCCTACGACGGCGAACGTCGCGGTGGCACCGTCGGCTTCCCGCTGCCCGGCACGGCGATCCGCATAGTCGGCGCTGGCGGCACGGCGGCAAAGACCGGCGAAATCGGCAGCATCCAGGTCAGGGGCGACAATGTCTTCCTCGGTTACTGGAACATGCCGGAAAAGACCCGCGAGGAATTTACCGCCGACGGCTTTTTCATCACCGGCGACATGGGCAGCTGGGACGCCGACTTCTACATCACCATCAGCGGCCGCTCCAGGGACCTGGTGATCACCGGCGGCCTCAACGTCTATCCCAAGGAGATCGAGGAACTCATCGATTCCCTGCCCGGCGTTGTCGAATCGGCGGTGATCGGCCTGCCGCATGCGGACTACGGTGAGGCGGTCACGGCCGTGGTGGTGCGGCAGAAGAATGCCGAAGGCCGCGCGCTGAGCGAGGAGGGAATCATTGCCGCCGTGAAGGGCAGCTTGGCGAATTTCAAGGTGCCGAAGTGGGTGTATCTGGTCGAGGCACTGCCGCGCAATGCCATGGGCAAGGTGCAGAAGAACCTGTTGCGCCAGGAGTACTCGGCGCGACCGGATCGCTGAAGACGGCATGCTGAACTTCCTGCCGGGGCCGCTGCTCGGCCTGATCGCCTTCCTGCTGCTGCTGGCAAACATCCTGTTCTGGGTGCCGCTGTTGCTGGCCTTCGCCGTGCTGCGGCTGATCCTGCCCTTCGAGGCGGTGCGCCTTGCCGTCGATCCGATACTGCTTGCCATCGCCGAAGCCTGGATCGCCGGCAACAGCGCCTGGATGCGATTGACGCAGCGCATGGACTGGGATGTCCAGGGCGTCGCCGGTCTCGACCCGCGCGACTGGTACCTGGTCAACAGCAACCACCAGAGCTGGACCGACATCTTCGTCTTGCAGCACATTTTCAACCGGCGCATCCCGCTGCTGAAGTTCTTCATCAAGGACCAGCTGAAGTGGGTGCCGATCATGGGCCTGGCCTGGTGGGCGCTGGACTTTCCCTTCATGCGCCGACATTCCGAGGAATACCTGAAGCTGCATCCGGAAATGCGCGGCAAGGACCAGGAAGCGACGCGCCGCGCCTGCGAGAAGTTCGCCCTGATCCCGACCAGCGTGATGAACTTCCTCGAAGGCACGCGCTTCACCGCGGCCAAGCACGCGAAACAGCGATCGCCTTACCGTCACCTGCTGAAGCCCAAGACCGGCGGCATTGCACTGGCGCTCAACGCCATGGGCGACAAGTTCCGCGCCATCCTCGACGTCACCATCGTTTACCCCGAGGGCGCGCCGGGTTTCGTCGATTTCCTTTGCGGCCGCATGCGCCGCGTCATGGTCCGCGTGCAGCGCCTGCCGGTGCCGGAGCATCTGATGCAAGGTGACTACGCCACCGACCCGGAGGTGCGCGAGGCTTTCGGCGTATGGGTCAAGCAGCTGTGGCGCGACAAGGATGCGCAGATCGCGGCGCTGCTGGGCTGAGCCAGCGCTGGCTCGGGAAACTGGCAATCAGGCCGGCGGCTGCGGCAAATTTCTCCCCTCGGTCGCTGTGGCCTCGCGCGCATCGACGATAAGAGCCGCCAACCCGGCCAACCGGTCGAAAGGGACAGGCTTGGGCAGGATGGGAATGCCGGCGGGCAAGCTGCTGCGCTGCTCGATGTCCTTCGGGGCGAGGCCGCTGACGAACACGATCTTCATGCCGGCGAGTTCCGGCGTGCCCTGGATGGTGCGCAGCATGCGAAAGCTGTCCAGCCCGGGCATCCGTAGGTCGGCGATCAGCATGTCGGGACGCTTGAGGCCGAGCAGCACCAAGGCTTCGTAACCATCGCCGACGGTGACCACGGTCGGTTTCATCGGCCAGGCCTTCAGCTTGATTTCATACAGCCGGCGCAAATCGGGATCATCCTCGACCACCATCACCTTGAGGGCTCCGGAGCCGGAATCGTCGCCCGGATCGGTAGGCGTCGGCAGATCGCCGGCGCGCCCGCTGAGCAGGCGCTCGATCGACAGGCGGGAAATGCGGCGATGCCCGCCGCTGGTTTTCCATGCCTCCAGCAGGCCGCTTTCCGACCACAGCTGGGCCGTGCGCAGCGAGATGCCGAGCATTTGTGCGGCATCGCGCGTGGTACAAAAACTTCTTTCGATATATTTTTCGCTGGACATTTTGGTCTTGCTGGCTGCGAATTCGTGTTTCTCTACAGCATCATCGATGCCATCTTGGGAGAAGGAATATTGATCAATTAACACTGCTTTTTATCGTAAATGTTCGCTCCAGCGTGAAATGGTTCCGCATTTCATACTCTTCCCGTCCTGCCGATTATCTGGTTTGATTCGAGTCTTCCCTTGCCGGAGGAAGCATGCACCCATGGATTCCCACCTCACCGACATCAGCCGCGTCATCCAGCTGGCCGTGGCGCCGGTGTTCCTGCTGACCGCGATTGCCACCATGATCAACGCGCTGAACGTTCGCCTGGGGCGTATCGTCGATCGCCGCCGCGTGGTGCAGGAGCGCGCCGAGCGCCAGGCCGCCGCTGCCGCCGGCACCGAGATCCGGATGCTGAAGCGGCGCAGTGCGCTGGTGTATTACGCAATTTTCTGCGCCGTGCTCTCGGCGCTGCTGGTCTGCATGGTGGTGGCCGGGGCCTTTCTCGGTGCCCTGCTCGGTGTCGATCTGGCGCGCAGCGTCGCGGCCCTGTTCATCGCCGCCATGCTGGCGATGATCGCCGCGCTGGGCCTGTTCCTGCGTGAGGTTTTCCTCGCCGTGCGTTCGGGCACGCACAATCAACCGTGAGCTTGCGCCACGGACTTGCCACGCTGGCCCTGGGCGCCCGGTACTGCTGGCGCAGGAACGGCCGGGCTGCGATTACCTGGAACTGGAGCATGGCGGGATGGACGTCTCGGCCATGGCCGGCGACGGCTTCCACCCCGGTCCGCCGCTCTACGCGCTGTGGGCGCGCGAAGCGGCGCGGCACATCACCGATTACAAAAAGGAGAAACCATGATCGACCTCTATTACTGGACCACCCCCAACGGCCACAAGATCACGATGTTCCTCGAAGAAACCGGCATCGCGCACCGCATCCTGCCGATCAATATCGGCAAGGGCGAGCAGTTCGCGCCGGATTTCCTCAGGATCGCGCCCAACAACCGCATCCCGGCCATCGTCGACCACGCGCCGAAGGATGGCGGCGCACCGATATCGCTGTTCGAGTCGGGCGCCATCCTGCTCTACCTCGCCGACAAGATCGGGCGCTTCATCGCCCCCGACTTGCGCGGGCGCACCGAGACCCTGCAATGGTTGTTCTGGCAGATGGGCGGCCTGGGGCCGATGGCCGGGCAGAACCACCACTTCACCCAGTACGCGCCGGAGAAGATTCCCTACGCCATCGAGCGTTACACCAGGGAAACCGCGCGTCTTTACGCCGTGCTCGACAAGCGCCTGGCCGATCGCGAATTCGTCGCCGGCGAGTATTCCATCGCCGACATGGCGATCTACCCCTGGATCGTGCCGCACAGCAAGCAGGGACAGAATCTCGATGACTTTCCCCACCTCAAGCGCTGGTTCGAGACGATACGCGAGCGGCCGGCAACGCAGCGCGCCTATGCCATTGTCGATAAAATCAATCCCGCGCCGGTGATCACCGAGGCCGAGAAAAAAATACTGTTCGGCCAGGACGCCAGTACCGTCAGGCGCTGAGCAGGCCGTGCAGCATTTTGCTCGCGAGTAGCGCGAGGAAGCCGCCGAAGGCGCGCTTGAGCTGCTTCACCGGCAGCCGGTGCGCGAGCTTTGCGCCGACCGGCGCCATCAGGAAGCTCACTGCGACCACACCGACGAAGGCCGGCAGGTAGATGTAGCCCAGCGAATAGGCGGGCAGGCCCGAGGCCTTGAGGCCGCTTGCGATGTAGCCGACGGTGCCGGCCACGGCGATCGGGAAGCCCAGCGCCGCCGAGGTGCCAACCGCGTTGTGGATGGCCACGTTGCAGAACACCATGAAGGGGATGGAGAGGAAGCCGCCGCCCGCGGCCACCAGGCTGGAGACGATGCCTATGGTCGTGCCGGCGACGACCATGCCCGGCGCTCCGGGCAGTTGGCGGTGCGGCTTGGGCTTGAAGTCGAGCATCATCTGGATCGAGGCGTAATAAACGATGGCGGTGAATATCATCGCCAGCGGGCGGGTCGGCACCCAGGTGGCGAGGAAGGAGCCGCCCAAGGTGCCAATCAGCAGCCCGGGAGCGAAACTTTTCACGATATCCCAACGCACCGCGCCGTGCGCATGGTGGGCGCGCATGCTGGCAATCGAGGTCAGGACGATGGTCGCCATCGAGCTGCCCAATGCCAGGTGCATGGCATGTTCGACGGGAAAATTCTGCGCCGCGAAAAGCATGAACAGCAGCGGCACGATGGTCAGTCCGCCGCCGACGCCGAACAGGCCGGCGACGAAGCCGGCGAAGACGCCGAGCAGGGGATAGGCCAGCCACCAGAGCGTCATGTGCGGCGCTTCCCGATCAGGCGTTCGACGATGAACTTCCATTCCGCCGGGTCGACCGGGGTGATCGACAGGCGGTTGCCCCGCTGCAGCACGCGCATGTTGGCCAGCTCGGGATGGGAACGCAGTTCGTCGAGGCCGACCAGCCGGGTCTTCTTCACGATGCGCACATCGACATTCATCCAGCGCGGGGTCTCGGGCGTCGACTTCGGGTCGTGGTAGTGGCTCTTCGGGTCGAACTGGGTGCGGTCGGGATAGGCCGTCGAGGCCACCTCGGCCAGCCCGGCGATGCCCGGTTCGGCACATGAGGAATGGTAGAACAGCACGCCGTCGCCGACCCGCATCTGGTCGCGCATGAAGTTGCGCGCCTGGTAGTTGCGCACACCCCACCAGTCCACGGTCTTGTTCGGCATCGCCAGCACGTCGTCGATACCGACCACGGAGGGTTCGGTTTTCATCAGCCAGTAACGCATACAAACTCGTTTACGGCCAAGGGGTTGTGACAGGGGCGTGTGGATTCATGAGATAAGGCGCCTACTTTCGGTTCTTGGGAGGGATGGACATGCAGGTCAAGCGCGATGCCAGACGGGCCGCTTCTGCCAGTCGGCCGAAAATCCCAAGCGGTCGGCACGCACCTTCGGGTGTTCGGCCAGCAGCGCCGCGAGTCGGTCGCCCCAATGCGTGTCGGGCGACACGGCCTTCAGCAGCACTTCGATCATCACGGCCTGCGCGTAGAAGCGCCTCGGGTCGGTCAGGTCGGCGGCATACTGCTTGGCGACAATCGGCTTGATCGTGTAGGCGCGATTCCAAAGCCGCTGGTGATGCGCGGCGAGATTGCGCAGATAGGTAATGGCATGAAGCCAGGAGGCGAGGACCGAGCCATCGAGGCCGAAAGTCTTGGCAATCGGCTTCTGCTGGTCGCGCAGCAGATTCTTGAACACCTGCGAGACGGTGCCGAAGGACAGCACTTCGAAGACCATCCAGGAAGGGGGCAGCGGCGGATCGCCGTACTTGTCGTAGTAGTGCTGGATGAAGGTCTGGCGCACGGCGGCCTTGGCGGGATCGTCGCCAATGTCCTTCTTGAGCACGTCGATGAACTTGTCGTGGCGATAGGTCGGCACGAACAGGCCGGCATCCGTGTACCAGTGCGGTCCATGGCGCTCGCTCATGCATTGGGACAGTACGGCGCGGAACGCGACTTCGATCCGCTCCAGGGCATCCATTACCGCCAGCCGCAACTTGCGGTCGAAGACGTAGAGATCGAGAACGTCGTCGAAGCTCACGCCGTCTAGAAACCGATGCGAGCCGTCTGCGTTGTAGTTGACCTGAAGCGGCAGCGAGTAGCCCGCGAGGCGGTAGTAGCCGATGAAGCGAAGATAGTGCTTCGCGCGGGCCTCACCAGGGATGAGCAGCCCTCGGCTACGCAGTAGCGCAACCTGTGCATCGGCGTCGATGGCGGGCTTGTCGAACTTCATAGGCAATAAAAAACCCGCCGGGGTGCGCTTACATGTAGAGGCGTGGCGGGTGTTGTTAAACAGAGTATAAGGCCGCTCAGGTTGCAGATCAAGACCAATAGCCGTCTTAAAGGCTCCCAGTTTGTCTTATTGCAAAGGCCGGGTGGCGTAGCAGCGTCCAATGACAGCCAGCCGAAAGTCCCACCCACATTCCCACCCAAATAGCCAAGACGTTCCATACGCAGCCAGGCAGGAAAGGCCTGAAAGCCCCTATTCACGAGGCATTCGCGCTGATGGACGCCGATTGTGAATCTTCATCAGCCAGTAACGCACCGAGTCCGGCTCCGTCAAACAAAAAAGGCGCGGATTCTTCCGCGCCCAGCTGAATGATTCCCCCGCCTGTGCCGTTTGGCCGGCATCCTGAACCTGAGTTCAGATTGGCCGCATTCCTGCCGCATCAGGTGCGCTCACCTGGGGCGCTCACAACAGCGGCGTCTTTGGGCAGCGGCCGATGCCAATCGATGTTGGTTCAAGGAATGTATGGCCTTGGCGAACACCGCAGGGGAAACCCTGGGAAACCCGGCTCAGAACAGCTGTTGATGCAGTGCCAGCGATTCGTCGAGCTTGGCTTCGATGGAAGCGATTCTACGCTGAATCGTTTCCTGTTCAAGTGCCATCGCGCGCTGTGCCGGCGTATCTTTTGCGGCCAGCAGTTCGTGCGCGAGATTGAGTGCCACCATCACCGCCGTACGCTCGTGGTTGCCCTTGGTCTTGTCGCCGGCTTCGGCGAGTTTGCCTTCGAGCAGGGCCACGGCGGCGAGCAGTCCCTCGCGTTCCTCGGGCTTGCAGGCAACGCGGTAGTCCTTGCCCAGCAGCTTCACTTCCAGAGTGTTGCTCATTCCCCTGGCAGCCTTTCCATCAGGCCTTCGAGACGTTCGCAGGTGAGATCGATTTTCCTGGACAGCGCCGCCTTGTCCGCTTCCAGGCTGGCGACATGGGCGCGCAGATCCTGATTCTCGCCGCGCAGGCTGGCGCAGATGGCGACCATCTGGTCGATCTTGCGTTCCAACTGATCAAAGGAAATGCTCATGGGGAGCAAGTTTCACGGAAAAGTCCAATCAGGTCAAGCAACAAGAAAGCAAATTGCATGTGTTGCCTGAGTGACGGCCGGTTGCCGTCTGGCAAAATGCGGAAATGTCCAAGCCCGTCTTCTCCGCGGCCGGCCTGCACCGCGCGCTGGTGATCAAGCTCCGCCACCACGGCGACGTGCTGCTTGCCGCGCCGGTGATTTCAGCACTCAAGCACCATGCCCCGGGCTGCGAGGTCGACGCCCTGGTGTATGCGGATACGGCGCCGATGCTGGAGGGGCATCCCGCACTGTCGCAGTTGCACCTGATCGATCGCAACTGGAAGCGCCAGGGCCTCAAGCGCCAGACCGGCGCCGAGTGGCGCCTGATCCGCGCGCTGCGCGCCCGCCACTACGACCTCGTGGTGCATTTGTCGGTGCATACGCGCGGGGCCTGGCTGGTGCGCCTGCTGCGACCGCGCTGGTCGGTGGCACCCAAGTTTCGCCCCGGCTTCTGGGAGAAAAGCTTTACCCATCTCTACCCGGCGCAGTCGCATCCCGATCGTCATACCGTCGATACCAATCTCGACAGCCTGCGCGCACTGGGCATCCAGCCGACGCCGCAGGACATGCGCGTGAGCCTGGTGCCGGGCGCAGCGGCGGAAGCGCGCGTCGAGCAACTGTTGGCCGCGAACGGGCTGGCCGCCGGCCGCTACATACATATTCATCCCGCCTCGCGCTGGGGCTTCAAGTGCTGGCCGGCCGAGCGCGTTGCGGCGCTGTGCGACGAACTGGCGGCGCGCGGCTGGCCGCTGGTGCTGACCTCGGCGCCCGACGCGAAGGAAAAAGAGTTGCTTGCCGCGGTGGTCGCGGCGCGCCGAGCGGGGACGCCGGCGGCACTGGACCTGTCCGGCCAGCTGACGCTAAAGGAACTCGCCGCGCTGGCGGCGCGGGCGCGCCTGTTCGTTGGCGTCGATTCGGCGCCGATGCATATTGCCGCCGCCATGGGCACGCCCACCATCGGCATCTTCGGCCCCTCGGGGGATCGCGAATGGGGCCCCTGGGGCGAAGGGCATCGCGTGGTGGCCTCGCTGAATCACCCTTGCCGTCCCTGCGGGCGTGCCGGTTGCGACGACAGCAAGGTCAGCGAGTGTCTTACCACCCTGCCGGTGTCCCAGGTGTTGCAGGCCTGCGAGGAGCTGCTGGCGTGAAACTGGCCATCGTGCGCCAGAAGTACACGCCCTTCGGCGGCGCCGAGCGCTTCGTTGAGCGCGCGCTGGCCGCGCTGACCGCCAAGGGTGTCGATGTCACCATGGTGGCGCGCCGGTGGCAGGGCGAGGCGACCAGCGGCGCCCATGCCCTGCGCCTCGATCCCTTCTATCTTGGCCGTATCTGGCGCGACGCCGGTTTCGCGCGCGCGGTGCGGCGCCTGGTCGCGCAGCGCCGCTTCGACCTGGTGCAGAGCCATGAACGGATTCCCGGCTGCGACATCTATCGCGCCGGCGATGGCGTCCATGCCACCTGGCTGGAACTGCGCGGCCGCGCCAGCGATCGCTACGCGCCCTGGCATCGCTACACCTTGCGCGCGGAGGCCGAGATGTTCCGCCATTCCGCCCTGCGCGCCGTGATCTGCAATTCGCGCATGGTGCGCGACGATATCGCCCGGCGCTTCGGCCTCGCCGCCGACAAGCTGCACGTGATCCACAACGGCGTCGATCTCGACAGTTTCCACCCCCGCTTGCGGCGCGAACGGGGCGAGGGCTTGCGGCGCAAAGTTCTCGGAGAGACGCAGCGCGCTGGCGCTGGCACCACGGCGCCGGTGATGCTCTACGTCGGCTCCGGCTACGAACGCAAGGGCCTGCCTTCGCTGTTGCGCGCCCTGAAGCACATGCAGCGCACGGACGCCGTGCTCTGGGTGGTCGGCCGCGACAAGCAGGAAGCCCTGATGCGCAAGCTGGCGCAGACCCTGGGCGTCGATCAACGCGTCATGTTCCTCGGTGCCCAGACCGACGTGCGGCCCTTCTACGCCGCGGCCGACCTGTTTGCCCTGCCGACGCATTACGACCCGCTGCCGAATGCCGTGCTGGAGGCGCTGGCTTGCGGGCTGCCGGTATTGACCAGCGATACCTGCGGCGCCGCCGAGTTGTTGAGCGCGGAAAGCGGTCGCGTGGTCAAGGCCGGCGACGTGGCGGCGATCGCGGCCGGCCTCGACGAACTCTGCGCGAACTCGGCACGGATGCGCGATGCGGCGCGCGCCAGTGTCAGCGGGCTCGATCCGGCCATGATGGCCGCGCAGCTGGTGGCGCTTTATGCGCGGCTAAGCTGAACGCGGGCGTCGGCCACCACCGGCCGCAAGCGTTCGACGAAGGCATCGAAGGAGAAGCGTGCGAGGTGGCTTTCGGCCAGCTCGGGGCGTGGCCGGGCGCGGCCGGCCAGCAGCTCGTCCATCAAACGTCCGAAATCGGCAGCTTCGTCCTCGCGCGGATCGCGGTAAAGGAAGCCGGTGACACCGTTGCTCACGGTTTCGGTGAAGGGTGGCGCATGCACTGCGATCACCGGCGTGCCGCAGGCCTGGGCCTCGATGATGTTGAGCCCCAGCGCCTCCTTTTCCGGCAGGCCGGAAAGCAGGTAGTCGAGTTGCCGGTAAATGCCGCCGACATTCGACTGCTGGCCCCAGAAGCGCACCTGTCCGGGCGGCAGCGATGCCAGCGTGCGGTCGAGGTCGCGCACCGAGGCATAGCCGCCGCTGCCGAAGATTTCCAGCCTGATCTGCGGTCGCGCCGCCAGCACCGGCGCGAGCTTGGCGAACAGCAGGGGGAACTGCTTGATCGGCGTCAGGCGCGAGACGATGCCCAGCGTCAGGCCGTTGCGGCGCACGAAAGTCGGATGATCACGCAGTGCCTCGACCGCAGGTTCGATCAGGCCGAACAGGCGGTCACGGCCCTTGCGGCGGTCCCAGTCGTAACGGCTGCCGCGCCGGATCGGTGCATCGCCGGCGCGCGCGCCAAGTGCGGCAACGCCATACAGCGGTGTCTCCCAGGCCGGCAGCCCAGCCACCACGAGGCCATCGCGAACCCAGCCGGAGACGGCGTAGATGCGGTCGTGATCGGCAAAGGCGGCGGGATCGCGGCCTTGCACCGGCATGTGGGCGATGGCGGAGCGCAGGCGACCGGGCGGGGCGCCGCGCAGCTCGGTCGGCAAGGGGCCGTGCGACAACAGCCACAGCGGCCCCGCTGGCAGATGCGAGCTGAGTGGTGCCGTGACGGCAATGCGCTCGGTGTCCGCGGGCAGGTCGAGTCGCTCCCAGAACCCGGCGGCCGGGTGCACCAGCAGCCGCGTCGCCACGCCGAGCCGCGAAAGTGCGCGGCAGAGAAAGGCGGTGTAAACCTCGCCGCCGCCGAAATGCGGTTGCAGGTTGATCTGGACCAGCTTCATGTCGCTCGCGGCGCCGGCTTCATCGCCGCGATCAATACGCCGCAGATGAAGGCGAACAGGCCCAGGCGCCAGCCCGAAAAATGCCCGTCGAGCAGGCAGCGCAACAGGTAGCCGCCGACGGTGAAGGCGAGCATCAGGCCGGCGGGATCGTCGTGATCGCGAAATTGCTGCCATCCGCCGCGAATCGCCAGAGCAGCCGTCAGCAGCAACAAGGCGAGGCCGGGAATCCCCGCCGCGAGGGCAAAATCCAGCCAACCGCTGTGGCTGCTGACCATGCCCTTGTAGCCATATTTCATTTCGACGGCGCGGCCGAAGCCGTCACGGCCGAAGCCGAGGCCCAGGGGGTTTTCGGCGATGGTCTTGATCGCTTCGTGAGCCCAGGCGGCGCGGGCATAGGCCGACTGTTCGATCGGCGCGCCGGAGGTCGAGCGCGGTCTGAGCTCCTCGTTGAATCCCTGCCAGTACAAGGTCGGCGAGTTCCAGCCCACCACCAGTGATTCCGTCAAGCCGGCCCAGCGCGGGTCCAGGGCTATCGACGCCGCGCCGACAGCTGCCGCAACCGCGATGAGGGCCAGGAAGCGGCGGTGGACCCGGCCGATCAACAGGACGGCTGCCGTAAGTTGCAGCAGAGTGATCAGGGTGCCATTTCGCACGCGCAGGACAACATCACCCAGGAGCGAAACGCCGACAGCGAACCACCCCGCGGCCCCCGTGTTTCCGAATGAAATGGTCGGAACCAGTCCGCGCGAAACGCGTTCGGCCACGACTATCGCGAACAGCATCCCGTTCAGGCTGCTCTGAAAATCATTCTGCCCAAAGGGAACCAGTACCACCGGCCAATGGGCTGGCATGCCGGCCCCAACCCAGAACCGGGCCTGCCAGCCAAATACCCAGACCAGATGAGCCAGCAGCGCCAGCACCACGGCGCGGACAGCGCTTTCCGCGCTTATGCGGGCAGATGCATGGGCGGCGAGCGCGGCCGTCAGCAGCGGGACGATCCAGTCGCCGCGCAGGTTGCCCAGCGCAAGAGTCGGCGCTGGCGCCACGGCGACGGAATGGAGCACCAGCCATGCGGTGAGCGCGACCAGGCCCCAGGCGGCTGGGCGCAGGGCTCGCGGCGGCCTCGGTCGCGGGGTGCCGCGCCGCGTTGCCAGCAGTGCGATCAAACCGACCAGCAGCAGCAGGTTGCGCAGCGCGATGGTGCCGGGCAGCGGAAAGACGAAAACGACGGCGGCCAACCAGACCTGCCAGAACCACGCGATCGGCGTTGCCGTGACGGTCATGCGCCACCTCCGCCCAGCCAGGAACGCAGCCAGTGGCGCGCGATGCGGCGTCGTTGCGCCATCGATTGCGCATGGTGCCAGAGCAGCGCCATGAAGCCGTCGCGCCGCAATCCGCGCAGCGTGGCGCGGGCGGCGGTGCGATCCGGCATCTTCGGCAGCTTGTGGAACACCGACAGCGCGCCATCAACCAGGTGGTCGGCGAGCAGGGTCCGCAGTTCGGCGTCGTCTTCGAGTACGGCACACATCGCGGCCAGCGCCCGCGCATTTACCACGCTGCTGTCTACGATGGCCTGCAAGCGGCGTTGCGCCGCCGCCGGATCGAAGCGACGCACGGGTATCCGGTAGTGCACCGCGATATGGCCGGTGTAACGCAGGCGGCGTGCATCGAGCAGGGCTTGCGTGGTCCAGATCACGTCCTCGTGGATCAGTCGGGGGACGAAGCGATAGGGTTTGGCTTCGATGAACTCGCGCCGGTAAAGGTGCATCCAGACCATGTGCAGCAAGCGACCGGCGCGAAAGCGCTGGCGCAACCACTCGCGGCCGGCGATCACCTCCGTGGCGGGGACGTCGCGGTAAATCGCGTAGTCGGCCTCGCGGCCCTCGAAATGGTAATTGGCGTTGAGCAGCACCATGTCGAGCTTCTCGTCCTCGGCCAGGCGCAGGGCGTAGTCATAGGCGTCCGGGGAGACGAAGTCGTCGGAATCGACGAAAGCCAGGTACTTGCCGCGGGCTGCGTCCAGCCCGGTGTTGCGCGCCGCCGAGAGCCCGCCGTTTTCCTGCCGGATCACGCGCATCTGCGGCAGGCGCGGGCCCCAGTCGGCGAGGATGCGCGGGCAGTCGTCGGTCGAGCCGTCGTCGACGACGATGATCTCGTCCGCCGGCGGGTCCAGTGCGGCAAGGCTTTCCAGGCAGCGCGGCAGGTAGGGCGCGACGTTGTAGACCGGCACCACCAGGCTCAGCAGCGGCGCGTTCATTGCAGGGCTCCGCGCCTGCCGGCGTGCCAGTCGAGCAGCGCCCGGTGCAGGGTCGCCGCGCGCTGGGCGTAGGTATGGCGCGCCATTACCGTGGCATGGCAGCGCTCGGCGAGTTCGCGCGCGGCGGCGAAGTGGCCCAGCCAGTGCTCGATCTGCTTCACGCAGTCGTCGAGGCCGTCGAATTCGGCCCAGTCTACGCCGGGGTTGAAGTCGTCGCGCGCATGACTGCGCCGGTCGCAGAGCAGGAAGCCGCCGCAGGCCGGAATGCCGTAGCAGCGCTCCGGCAGGCCGGAAGCGATGGGTGAGCCGAAATCGCAGGAGGCGCCGAAGTTGAGGTTGATGCGACTCGCCTGGATCAGCGCCACCTGCTGTTCGACGCTCATGCCCGCCGCTTCGCGGAACAGGAAGCGAATTCCGCGCGCCTTCAGCTGATCCGCGAGCGCGGCGAAGAACTCCTGGCGCGCCTGCATTTCCTTGTAGCGGCTGCCGTCCATGGCGCCGAAGAAGCTGACCTCGTAGTCGTAGCCCGAATCCTCGCGCAGCGATTCGAGTGTCCTGCCGCACAAATGGTAGCGGGTGGTGTCGGCGGCGTTCGCCAGATACATCGTGCTGTCGGCAAAGTGTCGCGCGTCGACCAGGGTATGCGTGGCGTAGATGTCGTAGAGGCGGAAGCGGTCGAGCAGGTCCAGCCGCCAGGCGGCGCGGTTCAGGTAATGCGGCGCATCCTGGTTCCAGACGAAGAGGGGGATGCGGTTCCGGCGGGCCCAGCGCCGCATGCCGAGGATGGTCAGCGGATGGCGCAGGCCTTCGTAGAACCAGGTGTAGGCGCCGAGGATGCGTTGCGGCTCGCTGCGATCGGCGTCCTGCCAGCGCCGACTTTCGCGCAATCTCAGGCCGCGTGCGGCAAGCTCCCGGCGCAATGCCGGATGCAGGCTGCCGTGCGCGATCAGCAGGGTGTCCCGCGCGGTCATCGAACCCGGTGGAAGAAGAACACGTTCTTGCGGATCAGCGAGAAATCGAGGGCGAAGCCCCTGGCCACCAGGCCGGCGAACATCTCCGACAGCAGGCGGTCGCCGAGCACGTCGGGATGGGTCTCGACGCAGATCTTTTGCACGGTCGACAAGTCGGCGCCGGCGAAGAATTCAGCCTCACCGCCCTCGATGTCCACGATCATGAAGCTCGGCCGGATGCGCGCCAGCTCGCCATTCAGGTCGGCCTGCCTGACGGTGATGGCGCGCCCGCCCTCGCGATGTGCCGACGATGCCCAGAAGTCATCCTCGATGCGGAACTCGCGCTCGCCCTCGCCTTGCGCCAACAGGGCGTTGGTCACCGTCGGCGCCACCGCATTGCGCGCATGGGTTTCGCGGATCAGCGGGATCAGCTCGGGGTTGGCTTCGTAGGTGAACACCTTGTCGCTGCCGACGCGCTGGGCGCAGTAGGCGGAGAGGTAGCCGAGTCCGGCGCCGACCTCGAACACCACGTCGTCATTTGCCAGGCGTTTGGAGATGATTTCGATCTCCTTCGCCTCGTAGTCGCCCAGGTAGATTTCGCGCGCGATGCCGGGCGAGACGAGAGGGTGCTTCACCGGCAGCATGACGCCGTGATTGTCGGCCCAGTCGGGCTGGCCGAGTTGATAAATAAGGCGCCAGGCGAGCTTCCTGAGTTTGCGGGCGGTGCGGCCGTTCTTGCGCATGGTCTATTCCCTGTATTTTTTGACGCTGGCCGGCACGCCGGCGACGATGGCGTAATCCGGCACGTCGGCGCGCACCACGGCGCCGGCGGCCACCACGGCGCCGTCGCCTATCGTCACCCCGGCAAGGATCACGCTGTTGGCGCCCAGCCAGCAGTCGCGGCCGATGCGGATCGGCCGCGCGTCGACGGCTTGCGCGCGGATGGTCGTGTCGCGGGCGTGGCGGTGCTGGTAGGAGATGATGCGCACGCCGGGGCCGACCAGGGTGTCGTCGCCGATATCGACGCCGCCGGTGCCATTGATGATGCTGAAGTTGTTGATCTCGACGCGGTTGCCGAGCCGCACGCCGCCGTTGCCGCCCTGGACATAGGCAAAGCGGTTCAGCGTCACCTTGTCGCCGAAGTTGACGCCGGGGCTGCGCGAGGCATCGACCGAGGCGTCGGCGTGGATCTTGCAGCCGCGGCCGAGCTCGATTTGCTCGTGACCCTTGAGGTAAGCCGACAATGACACCCGGTTGCCGGCGCGGCGCTGCCTGAGGATGAAGAGCAGGTGCTTGATCGGGTTCACGTCAGTCGTCCAGCGGATGGGTTTCCAGCCAGGCCAGCAGCACGGCAAAGGTATAGGCCAGGCGCGGGTTGCCGTCACCGCCGCGGGCGGCCTGCCAGAGCGTGGCAATGGCGTCGGCATCGAGCCAGGGTGCGCGCATTTTAGCCGCCGCGACCTGGGCATCGCCCCAGTCACGCCAGGCGCCGGCGAAGTTGGCGCGCAGCGGCACCGAGAAGCCATGCTTTTCGCGATTCCACACCGCTTCGGGCAGGTGGCGGCGCGCCAGTGCGCGCAGGATGGCCTTGCCGCCGCCGCTGCTTTGCACGCCGGGACTGGCGCTTCGCGCACCGGTGCTCTGCATGCCGGGACTGGCGCTTCGCGCACCGGCATCGAAATGCACTTGGGCCGGCAGCCGCAGCATGCGGTCCTGGATCGCGTTGGCCAGCAGCGGCACCCGCACTTCGAGGCCGTGGCCCATGCTGGCGCGGTCGGTCTTGGGCAGGCAGTTTTCCGAGAGATAGGTCCACAGGTCGGCGCGCAGCAGGGCGCCGCGGTCGTAGGCGCCGTGCTGCTCCGCGAGTTGGCGCCAGCGTTCCAGCGTGGCCTCGGGCCGTGCCGCGCGCGCGACTTCGGGCACCAGATAGCGGCACAGGTCCTTGCGGCTGCCGGGATAGTCGCCGAGCTCGACCCGTCGGTAGAGCAGCAGCTCAGGCCCGGCCAGCGCGCGCCGCGTCAGTCCGGCCGGGGCCAGGCCGCGCGCGATCAACGCGCGCAGGGCGCGCCTGGCTACACTGTCGGGATGCCGGTCGGCGCTGTCGAGAAAACGCGGATAGCCACCGAACAACTCGTCGCCGCCGTCGCCCGAAAGCGCCACGGTGACATGCTGCCGCGTCAGGCGCGACAAGGCCCAGGTGGGGATGTAGGCCGGGTCGGCCAGCGGCTGGTCGAGGTCGGCCAGTGCCGCCGCGAGGGTGTCGGCATCGAGCTGCGGTGCGTCGAGCACGTGGTGCTCGGTGGCATATTTTTCAGCCACGGCGCGCGCCGCCGGGCTTTCGTCGAAGCCGGCTTCGGCGAAGCGCACGCTGAAGGTCTTCAGGGGTCTGGCTCCCGCCTGTGCCATGTAATGCACGACTAGGCTGGAATCGATGCCGCCGGAGAGGAAGGCACCCAGCGGCACGTCGGCCACCAGCTGGTCCTTCACCGCCTGCGCCAGCAGGGCATCGGTTTCCTCGGCCAGCGTTTCCGGATCGGGTGCGGTTTCGCTGGCGTCGGGGATGGTCCACCACTGGCGCGCCGTTACCCGCCCGCGAAGCGGATTTCCGGGTACGCAAAGCGCGCCAGCGCCGACTTTCCAGCGCAGGCAGGCACCGGGCGGCAGGGCATGGATGTCGCGCACCAGGGTATGCGGCGCCAGCGGCGTCTGGAAGGCGAGGTAGTCGCGCAGGCCTTCGGCATCGAGCTGCTTTGGAAAGGACCTGAGCGCGAAAAATGGCGCCAGGGTTGACGCTGCCACCAGGCCGTCGGCATGTTCGCCCCAGAACAAGGGCTTGATGCCGACGCGGTCGCGGGCGAGGAAGACGCTGCCGTCGGCAAGGTCGTGGATGGCGAAGGCAAACATGCCATCGAGCTTGTCCAGTACCGCCTCGCCCCAATGCCGGTAACCGGTGAGCAGCACTTCGCTGTCCGAGCGCGTGGCGAAGGCGTGGCCGGCGGCTTCGAGTTCGCGGCGCAGATTTGCGAAGTTGTAAATCTCGCCGTTGTACACCATCGCCAGGCGGCCGTCGGGCGTGCTCATCGGCTGGCGCCCGCCGGCGATGTCGATCACCGCCAGGCGGGCGTGGCCGAGCAGCGCAGCGCCATGGGCCAGCACCTCCTGCGCATCCGGGCCGCGAGTGCGCAGTGCGGTCAGCGCGGCGTCGAAGTCGGTGCGGAAGGTTTCACCGACGGCGAGCAGGATGCCGCACATCAGGCCATCTCCCGCGCCAGCGTTTCCCAGGCGTCGAGCGCGGCGGTGGCCTCGTAGGGCGCCAGTGCCGTTGCCACGACGCTCGCTTCCGGGCGCGGTGCGGCCAATGCAGTCTGCATCGCGGCGGCCAATGCCGTCGTGTCGCCGCAGGGCACCAGTCCGCGCGCTAGCTCGCCGGTGAGGATTTCGCGCGGCCCGCTGGGGCAGTCGGTGCTGACCACCCGCGTGCCGCAGGCCAGCGCCTCGATCAGCACATTGGGCAAGCCTTCGTGGTCGGAGCACAGCACCAACAGTTCGGCGCCCGCCATCCAGGGGTAGGGATTGGCCTGAAAGTCGGCGATGGTGACACGGCGTTCGAGGCGGTGCCGGGCGACCAGCGCCGCCAGCGCAGGGTCGGGCGGGGTCAGCAGCACCAGTCTTTGCTCACCGTCGAGCCGGGCGAAGGCGTCGAGCAGCAAGTCATGGCGCTTTTGCGCGGCGAAGCGGCCGACATGCAGCAGATAGGGTTCGCTCGGCCGTGCCGGGCAGGGCTCCGCCGCCAGATCACGGATCGCGGCGAGGCCGAAAGGATTGCCTATCGTGCGAATGCGTTTCGCATCGAGACCAAAGCTGGCGACCAGGTCGTCGGCCACGCCACGCGACACGGCGACCAGCGGCCGACCGGCATACAGCGCGCGGTAGCGCGCTTCGCGACGCTGCGCCTTGGTGGCTGGCAGGCGCGCGATCTCGGCCGAAAGCGTGTTGGCGATGCGGCAGGCATGACGCGGCATTCGTGCCAGCGCGGCAACTTCATCGGCGAAGGGCAGCGTCGACACCAGCAGGTCGGGTGGGTTCGCCGCCAGTACCCGTTTCAGCTTCCAGGCCAGCCGCCGCTTGCCCAGCCAGCCGTGGCCGGCACGCGCGGCCAAGGCATGGAAGCGGCAGTCGGCTGGCGGCGGGTAATGGCCGGCATCTTCGCAAACGATGAAATCAACCTCGTGGCCGCGTGCCGCCAGCCCGCCGCCTGTCTTGGCCAGCGCCTTCTCGGCGCCACCGCCGGCGAGGTTGGTGGTGAACAGGGCGAACTTCATTGCACGGTCAGTGCATTTTGCACCGCATCCCAGACGCGGTCGACGCTGATCTCGGCCATGTCGGCTTCCGACGTGCAGCGGTCGGCCTGCGGATGGTCGATCGCCCACAGGCAGGGGTGGTCGAGCGGCGCCAGTACCCGGCTCGGCGAATAGCCGTGGTAGAGCGCCACCATGGGCCGGTGCAGCGCGCCCATCAGGTGGGTCGGCCCGGTATCGACACCGACATAGAGGTCGACGCGGTTCATCAGGGCGGCGGTTTCACGCAGCGAGAGTCGTCCGGCGCATAGCGTCGCCGCTGCGCCGAGTTCCCTGGCCAGCGCCTCGGTGCGTTCCTTTTCCAGTTCCCCGCCGAAGATCAGGAAGTGCGCTGTCGGCCAGCGCTTCAGGATGCGCTGGCACAGCTCGCTGAAATGCGCGGGCGGCCAGTCGCGATAGGCCTTGGTCGGGAAGCTCGCCACCTGCAGGCCGATCAGGGGATGCCTGGCGGCGGCCTCATGGCGGGCGAGGAAGTCCTGTGCCCAGTGCGATTCCGCGTCGCTGACGGCATAGGCCAGCGCCTTGCCGGCAGGCGCGATGCCGACCGCCGCCGGCAACATCAGCTGGATGTCCACGGCATGGGTAGTCTGTAGCGCCGGGTGTTCGACGGCGCGGTAGAGGCGGCGATTGAGCGCCTCGTCCGCCTGGCGGAAGGCCACCACGCGCTGCGCTACGCGCAACGCATACTCGATCAGCGGCGCATCGAAGTTGCAGACGAAGGCGAGTTCGTAGGGCCTGCCGGGCAGCCGTCCCATCAGGCGCGCACGCCCCTTTTCGATGCTTCCGGTGTGATGCACGAAGGGCAGCTTGCGCACCACCTCCTCGCGCTTCGGGTGCGCCAGCAGGGTAATGCGGGCGGCTGGCCAGCGTGCCGCCACGGCACGCAGGGCCGGCGTCACCAGCAGGGTGTCGCCGATGCGCGAGACATTGATGTAGAGGATCTCGCGCGGTTCGGGCAATTCGCCCTCAGTCGCGGCGGACGAACTCATACAGATAGTCCGGGAAGGAAAACTCCACCGGCTCCAGGCGCCAGCCGATCAGCCGTTTTACCAGCAGTGCCAGGGGCGAGAAGCGCTTCACCAGATGGTAGGCGGCAAGCGCGATGCCGGCGCGGCGCGCCAGCTCCATGGCCAGGGTAGGCGTGATCCATGCGATGTGGTCGAGGTTCACCACCATCACGCCATCGCGCTTGAACTGGCGGAAGAACTTGCGCGAGAAAGGATTCGGCGTGGTGACGAACAGGCGTCCGCCGGGTGCCAGGTGGCGGGCGGCGAACTTCAGCAGCAATACGGCGTTATCGACATGCTCGACCACGTCGCCGATGAACACCACGTCGAAGCGCTCGCCCAGGTCGGCCTCCGAGGTGGCGTTGACGCAGCACACGTTGAAGCCGCGGCTGTTGAGTTCGGCCACCAGCGGTTCCAGGATGTCGATGCCTACGCAATACGCGGCGGCCTTGTGGATGCGGCCGTGGCGCCAGTCGGGGAGGTCGAAGTAGCGCGCGCTGTGCGAGACGACGCCGATGTCGAGCACCCGCTTGCCGCGCACCAGCGACTCGATGTGGCCGAGCAGGTCATTGTCGGTATGCACCGTCTGCGCGGTTTTCAGCCAGGTGCGCACGGCGGCCTTGGCCTCGCGGTTGTTGGGGTCGTCGGAGACCGTGGTCCAGTCGAGGGGTTTGCTCATGGCTATGCGGCCTGGGTGAAGATGGCTGCCATGCGATCGAGCATGGAAGCCTTTGAAAAGTCGGCGCTGGCAACACGGCGCGCTTCGGCGCCCAGGCTGGCGGCCAGTGCCGTGTCGTCGAGCAGGCGGGCAATGGCCTTTGCCAGCGCATTCGCGTCCTTCGGTGCGACCACCAGCGCGCTGCGTTGATCGTCCACCGCTTCGAGAATGGCTCCAACCGGCGTGGTGACGATGGGCAGTGCGCAGAGCATGGCTTGCAGTATCGCCTGCGGTACGCCTTCATTGGCGTAGGAGGGCAGGCAGAAGACGTCGAGCGCCTGCAACCAGCGTTCCGGATCGCTGCGCTGGCCGGCGAGGATGACGCGTTCGCCGAGGCCGAGCGCGGCGATCTTCTCCTCGATCGGGCCGCGCATCGGCCCTTCGCCGACGATGACCAGGCGCAGGTCAGGCCGCGCCAATTGCGCGAAGGCATCGAGCAGGAACAGGTGGCCCTTCCAGCTGCGCAGCGTGGCGACGATGCCCAGGTGCCGATGCTGTGGATCGAGGCCCACGGCCACTTTGGCCCCAGCCTTGTCGGCGGGCGCGAAGCGTTGCGTGTCGATCCCGGTCGGCACCGAAAGCACTTGCGCAGGATCAAGCCCGAGTGTCTCCACCAGATGCCGGCGCAGGCTTTCGCCGGTGGTGGCCACGTGTGCCGCCTGACGGTAGAGCCAGCGGTTGGCGAAATTGGCCGAAACGGGTGCCGAAATATGGCGGGTACGCACGATGGCCGGCGACTCGGAAAGTGTGGCACAGGCCAGCGCCACCAGCCAGGAATCGGCCGAGCTATGGGTATTCACCACGTCGGGCCGGGTGGCGGCGAGGTGCCGGCGCAGAGCGCGCAAGCCGGCGAGGGTTTTGAACTCGATCGGCAGCGGCGTGACGGGCACGCCGTAGCGTGTGGCCTCGGTTGCCAGCCGCGCATGGGCGGGGCAGGCGATCGATACCGCGTGGCCGCGCGCGATCAGGCCGCTGGATTCCTCGAGGATGCGGATTTCCTGGCCGCCCCAGCCACAGGAAGCCTCGGTGTGAAGAATTTTCACGGCGCCGCCTCGGTGAATTGCAGGCGGTAAAGCCCGGCATAGAGGCCGCCTGCCGCCAGCAGTTCGGCATGGCTGCCGATCTCGGCGATGCGTCCCTGGGCCAGCACCACGATGCGATCGGCATGCTCGACGGTGGACAGGCGATGCGCGATGACCAGCGTGGTGCGCCCGCGCATCAGGGTTTCCAGCGCCTCCTGCACCGCGCGCTCGGATTCGCTGTCGAGCGCCGAGGTGGCTTCGTCGAGGATCAGGATAGGCGCGTCCTTGAGGATGGCGCGGGCGATGGCGATGCGCTGGCGCTGGCCGCCGGAAAGGCGCGAGCCGTTCTCGCCGATCAGGGTGTCGAAGCCCTGCGGCAAGGCCTCGATGAAATCCAGTGCGTGCGCTGCGCGGGCCGCGGCTTCGATTTCCGCGCGGCTGGCGTCGCGCTTGCCGCCGTAGGCGATGTTGGCGGCGACGCTGTCGTCGAACAGGAACACGTCCTGGCCGACATGGGCGATGTTGGCGCGCAAGGACGCCAGCGTCAGGGTCTCGATGTCCCGGCCGTCGATGCGGATCTGCCCGCTGCCGGCATGGTAGAAGCGCGGCACCAGGTTCACCAGCGAGGTCTTGCCGCCGCCCGAGGGGCCGACCAGGGCCACGGTTTCGCCGGGACGGATGGCGAGTTCGACGGCGGCGAGCGCATCGCGTTCCGCCCCGACGTAGCGCAAGCCGACGGTGGCGAATTCGATCTCGCCGCGGGCGCGGCCGAGCGCCACGTTGCCGATGTCGACTTCGGTGGCTTCGTCGAGCATGCGGAACACGCTTTCCGCCGCCGCCAGGCCGCGCTGCAAGGGTGCGTTGATGTCGGCCAGGTGCTTCAGCGGCGCCAGCAGCAGGAGCATCGCGGTGATGAAGGAAACGAAGCCGCCCACCGTGGTCTCGTTGCCGGCCGATTGTTGCAGCGCGACCCAAACCACGATGGCGAGGCCGACCGAGGCGAAGATCTGGGTGATCGGCGCCACGGCGGCGGCGGCGATCGCCTGGCGCATGCCGTAGCCGCGCAGCGCGTTATTCACCTTGTAGAAGCGTGCCGTGGCGTGCTCTTCGCCGCCAAAGATCTTGACCACCTTGTGGCCGCGGATCGACTCGTGCAGCACCTGGTTCATCTGCGCCATGCCTTCCTGGGCCGACAGCGACAGACGGCGCAGGCGCCTGGAGAAGGCGCGTACCACCAGCGCGGTGAGCGGGATCACGGCCAGGCTGATCAGGGTCAGCTTCCAGTTCAGCCACAGCAGCCAGGCCACCAGGCCGACCACCGACAGGGTGTCGCGGATCAGCACCGTCAGGGTCGAGGTCGCCGCCGCCGCGACGCCATTCACGTCATAGGCGATGCGGGTGGCCGGGATGGACGAGGCGTGGGCGTCGAAGTAGCTCGCCGGCAGGCGCATCAGGCGCTCGAACATCAGCTGGCGCAGGTCGGTGATGACCTTGTTCGAAACCCAGGACATGCCGTAGCCGGCGAGGAAGCCGGCGACGCCGCGCAGCAGGAAGATGCCGACGATGGCCAGCGGCAGCCAGGCCAGCCAGCCCTGTTCGCCCTGGCCGAAGCCCTTGTCCAGCAGCGGCTTCATCAGCGCCGGGAACAGCGGTTCGGTGGCCGCCGCCAGCGCCGTCGCCGCCAGGGTCAGGGCGAAGCCCTTCCAGTGCGGGCGCACGTGGGAGAGCAGGCGCAGGTACAGCTCGCGACTTCCGGTCATGGCCTCATCCCCGGCAGGGCCCATGGCGTCCAGCCGCCGATCGCTGTCATGCCGTCGGCGATGTCGAAGGGCTGCGCGGTGGTGCAGGCGACGAAGCCGGGCAGGGCCCGTTGGTCATAAAACTCGCGCAGCCGACGCAGACCGCGCAGGTCGTGAGCGTCGGGCCGCTCCTTGTACTTGCACTCGATGCCGAACAGGCGCTGCTGCCATTCCACCAGCAGGTCGACCTCGTGGCCGCCCGAATCGCGCCAGTACCAGAGCGTCGCCTCCGGATGCTGCCAGTGGCGCCAGCGCAGCCACTGGCCGACGACATGGTTCTCCCACAGCGCGCCACCGACATGCTCGGGCGGCGGCGCATCGTCGGTCAGGCCCATGAGGAAGGCGGCCAGTCCGGTATCGGTGAAATACAGCTTGGGCGACTTCACCAGGCGCTTGCCCAGCGAGCGGTGATAGGGCTCCAGCAGCAGGATCTGGTTCGAGGCCTGCAGCGCGCCGATCCATTCGCGCGCCGTGGTGGCGGAAATCCCGACATCGCGGCCGAGGTCGGACATGTTGAGGGTCTGCGCGCAGCGCGCGGCGCAGGCGCGCAGGAAGCGCTCGAAATCGCGCAGGCTGCCGACGCGCAGGATGTTGCGCACGTCGCGTTCCAGGTAAGTGGCCAGATAGCCCTGGTACCAGCGTTCGCGCGAAACGCCGGGATCGCTCCACAAGCCAGGGTAGCCGCCGCGCAGCCAGAAGCGCCCCCAGGTGCTGCCGGTGGCGGCGGGCGAGGCCAGCCACTCGGCGCCCGACAGGCCGAGGAAGGGGATCACCGCGGCGCGGCCGGCCAGGCTGTCGGAAATCTCCTGCATCAGCGCATAGTTTTGCGAGCCGGTGAGCAGGAACAGGCCCTTTTCATTGCGGTGTGCGTCGACGTAGGCCTTGATGTGGCGGAACAGCGCGGGCGCGTATTGAACTTCGTCGATGATGACCGGCGGCGGGAAACGCTGCAGGAACTCGGCCGGGCGTGTCTCGGCCATTTCCGCCTGGCTCGCGGTGTCGAGCGAAACATAGCGGAACTCGGGAAAGTCATGCTCCAGCAGCGAGGTCTTGCCCACCTGGCGCGGGCCGACCAGCGCCACCACGGGAAAGCTGGCGGTCAGCTTGCGCAGTTCGCCGGCGAGCGTTCTCTTGATCCACATTTTGCAATTTTAAGTTGGCGGCGCGAAATTGCAAAGCCGGCAGCGCGAAATGTTCCGAAGGCAAATCCTCAATGCGCTGCGTCCCAATTTGCGCCAACGCCAACCTCGACCAGCAGCGGTACCTTGAGCTGCGCCACGCCGCCCATCAGCTTCGGCAGCGCCTCGCGCAACTGGTCGAGTTCGCCGGCAGGGACTTCCAGCACCAATTCATCATGTACTTGCAGCATCAGCAGCGATTTCAATTGCCGCTCGTCGAGCCAGCCCTGCACCGCCAGCATGGCGCGCTTGATCAGGTCGGCGGCGGTGCCCTGCATCGGCGCGTTGATCGCCGCGCGTTCGGCGCCCTGGCGGCGCCCGGCATTCGACGAGCGGATCTCCGGCAGCCACAGGCGGCGGCCGAACACGGTCTCGACGTAGCCCTTCTCGCGGGCCACGGCGCGGGTCTCTTCCATGTAGCGGGCCACGCCGGGATAGCGCGCGAAGTAGCGGTCCATGTAGGCCTGCGCCGCGCTGCGGTCGACGCCGATTTGTTTGGCCAGACCGAAGGCACTCATGCCGTAGATCAGGCCGAAGTTGATCGCCTTGGCGGCGCGGCGCTGCTCGCTGCTGACTTCGATCGGCGTCAGGCCGAAGACTTCGCCGGCGGTGGCGCGGTGCACGTCCTCGCCCTGGGCGAAGGCTTCCAGAAGGCGCGGGTCGTCGGACAGGTGGGCCATGATGCGCAGTTCGATCTGCGAATAGTCGGCGCTGACGATACGGCGATTTTCCGGCGCGATGAAGGCCGAGCGGATGCGGCGGCCCTCGGCGGTGCGGATCGGGATGTTCTGCAGGTTGGGGTCGGTCGAGGCCAGCCGCCCGGTGACCGCCGTGGCCTGGCCGAAGCTGGTGTGCACGCGGCCGGTGGTCGGGTTGATCATCTTCGGCAGCTTGTCGGTGTAGGTGTTCTTCAGCTTGGCGAAGCTGCGGTGTTCGAGGATCTTCTTCGGCAGCGGGTAGTCCTCGGCCAGCTTTTCCAGCACTTCCTCGTCGGTCGAGGGCGCGCCCGAGGGCGTCTTCTTCACCACCGGCAGGCCCTGCTGGGTGAATAGGATCTCGGCCAGCTGCTTGGGCGAGGCGAGGTTGAAGGGCTGGCCGGCGAGCTGTTGCGCCTCGGCTTCGATGGCCAGGATCCTGCGCCCGAGTTCCTCGCTCTGGCGGGCAAGTGCGTCGGCATCGATCAGCACGCCATTGCGTTCCATGCGGAACAGCACCTCGGCCACCGGCAGTTCGAGGTCGCGGTAGAGCGCTTCGAGTTCCGGTGCGGCGGCGAGTTGCGGGCGCAGCGCCTGGTGCACGCGCAGCGTGACATCGGCATCCTCGGCCGAGTACTCGGCGGCGCGCGCGACATCCACCTGGGCGAAGGAAATGCGATTTGCGCCCTTGCCGGTGACGGCGTCGTAGCTGATGGTCGACAGTCCGCAGTGGCGCAGGGCGAGCGCGCCGAGGTCGTGCGCCTTGTCCGATTCGAGCACGTAGGATTGCAGCAGGGTGTCCTCGACGATGCCGGCCAGTTGCACGCCATGGTTGGCGAAGACGTGGCGGTCGTACTTGAGGTGCTGGCCGAGTTTGCCGTGGCGTGGTGATTCCAGCCAGGGCCTGAGTTTTTCCAGCGTCCCGGTCAGTGGCAACTGCACCGGCGCGCCGGCGTAATGGTGACCCAGCGGCAGGTAGGCGGCGTGACCATCGGCGAGCGCAAAAGAGATGCCGACCAGCCGCGCCTGCAGCGGATCGAGGTCGGTGGTTTCGGTGTCCAGCGAGACCAGCGGGGCGGCATCGAGGCGCGCCAGCCAGTCCTGCAACGCGGCTTCGTCGAGGATGCAGGCATAGCCGCTGCGATCGGGTTCCACGGCCTCAATGGGCGCGAGAGTCGGCGCTGGTGGGGCGGCGACCTTCTGCCTGGCGGCCGGCGCTGGCGCCTCGCCCTTCAGTTCGCGCAGCCAGCCCTTGAACTCCAGCCGCGCGTAAAGCTCTTCCAGCTTCGCCATATCCGGCGTCTGCGGCGCCAGCTCATGGATCGTCACCGGCAGCGGCAGCTCACAGGCCACCGTCACCAGCCTGACGCCCAGGGGCAGGAAATCCAGGTGCCGGCGCAGGTTCTCGCCCACCGCGCCGCCGATCTCGTTGGCATGGGCGACGATGGCGTCCAGTGAGCCGTAGGCGTCCAGCCATTTCACGGCGGTCTTCGGCCCGACCTTGGCCACGCCCGGCACGTTGTCCACGCTGTCGCCGATCAGCGCCAGGTAGTCGACGATGCGTTCCGGCGCCACGCCGAACTTGGCTTTCACGCCGTCGATGTCGAGCTTCTCGCCATTCATGGTGTTCACCAGCGTGACATGCCGGTTCACCAGTTGCGCCAGGTCCTTGTCGCCGGTCGAAATCACGCAGTCAATGCCGGCGTTGCCGGCCTGCCGCGCCAGGGTGCCGATCACGTCGTCGGCCTCGACGCCGGATTCCATCAGCAAGGGCCAGCCGGCGGCGCGGATGCATTGGTGCAGCGGCTCGATCTGCGCTGCCAGGTCATCCGGCATCGGCGGGCGGTGCGCCTTGTACTCCGGGTACCAGTCGTCGCGGAAGGTCTTGCCCTTGGCGTCGAACACCACGGCGCGAAAATCTGCCTTATAGTCGGCTTCGAGCACGCGCAGCATCGACAGCACGCCGCGGATCGCCCCGGTCGGCTGGCCGCCCGAGGTACGCAGGTCGGGCAGCGCATGGAAGGCGCGGTAGAGGTAGGACGAGCCGTCGACGAGCAGCAGCGTGGGCATGGGAGCTATGCGCAATGAATGAAATGGACAAACTGCCGAAGGTCAGCGTGAAGGGCGCGCGCGGCGCCGAAGTTGCCGCGCCGACCACGCCTGCCACCAGTGCGCGCGAGGCGTGGCGGGTGTTCGGCATTATGGCAGAGTTCGTCGAGGCGACCGAGCGCCTGGCTGCCGTGCGCCCGGCCGTATCGATCTTCGGCAGCGCCCGCGTGATGCCGGAGTCGCCCTACTACCGGCAGACCGAAAAAATCGCCCGCCTGCTTTCCGACGCGGGTTTCGCCGTGGTTTCCGGCGGCGGTCCGGGCGTCATGGAAGCCGCCAACAAGGGTGCCTTCGAGGGCAAGAGCCTGTCCATCGGCCTCAATATCCAGTTGCCGCACGAGCAGAAGGCCAATCACTACCAGGACATCTCGCAGAGCTTCCGCCATTTCTTCGCGCGCAAGTACATGTTCGTCAAGGTTGCCGCCGCCTATGTGGTGATGCCCGGCGGCTACGGCACGCTGGACGAACTGCTCGAAGCGCTGACCCTGATCCAGACCGGCAAGACGCCGCGCATCCCCCTGATCCTGGTCGGCAGCGAATTCTGGGCTGGTCTGCTGGACTGGTTCCGCGTCCGGCTGATCGCCGAGGGCATGATCAATCCCGAAGACATCGACCTGCTGCGGGTGATCGACGAGCCCGAGCGCGTCGTCGCGGCGATCTTCGACCACTACGAAACGCGCGGCTTCGGCCCCCTGCCCGAAGAGCATGAGCTGCTGCTCAACCTTTGATAGACTTGCACGTCTTCACCAAGGATTCGCCATGCGCCGCCTGCTCCCCCTGCTGTTTGCCGCAATCGCGCTGAACCTCGCCGCGCAGACCCGGCCGCCCAAGCTGGAACCCCTGCCCGAACCGCCACCACCGCCTCCCGGCGTGCTCAACGAGGCGCTCGAACCGCAGGTCACCATCGTCAAGCGGGGTGACGACAAGGTCGAGGAGTTCCGCATGGGCGGCAAGCTCTACATGCAGAAAGTGACGCCCGCGCACGGCGTGCCCTACTACCTGGTCGACCACAGCGGCGACGGCCAGTGGGTGCGCCAGGATTCCAAGGACGCCGGCCTGCGCGTGCCGATGTGGGTGATCGGGACGTTCTGAACGGGGCTGCCGCCCGCGACGTTGCCCGTTACGGCCAGGTCTTCACCCCGCCCGAAATCGTCGAGCGCATGCTCGCGCTGCGCCGCAACGCCGGCCGGGCGCTCGATCCGGCCTGCGGCGACGGCGCCTTTTCCTCGCGCCTCGCCGACTGCGTGGCGATCGAGATCGACCCCGCGCATTGCCCGCCCGGGGCGCTCAACACCGATTTCTTCGGCTATCCCGAGAGCGAAAAGTTCGTCAGCATCCTGGGCAATCCGCCTTACGTCAAGGCGCGTGACATCCTGCCGCAGACCGCGCTGCAACTGCGTTCCGACCTGCTCGACGGCCATGCCAACCTCTACCTGCATTTCATCGAAAAGTGCGTGCGCCACCTTGGCCCCCTCGGCGAGCTGATCTTCATCACCCCGCGCGATTTCCTCAAGGCCACGGGCGCCGCGCGGCTCAACACCTGGCTCCATGACCAGGGCACCATCACCGACTTCGAAGACCTCGGCGACGCAAAAATTTTCGCCGACGCCCAGCCCAATTGCGCCATCTGGCGCTTTGTCCGTGGCGATCTCAGCCATCGCCTGCGCGATGGCCGGCGCATGGCGATTTCCGGCGGCCAGCTGATGTTCACCCGTGGCATCTACAGCCTGCCGCTGGCCAGCGTCTTTGCCGTCAAGGTCGGCGCGGTCTCCGGCGCCGACGAGATATTCAGCCAGCCCGAGTTCGCCAACCGTGAATTCGTCTGTTCAAGGACGGCGCAGACCGGGCAGACGCGACGCATGATCTACGTCGATGACGAGGGCCCCATCCCCTGGCTGGAACGGCACAAGGAGCGCCTGCTGGCGCGGCGGGTCATTCGCTTCGACGAAAACAACTGGTGGAAATGGGGTCGCCGCCACCATGTTTCGGCGGCGCCGCGCATCTATGTCAATGGCAAGACGCGAAATCCACGTCCCTTTTTCACCCATCCCTGCAAGGATTATGACGGCGCCGTCATGGCCTTGTTTCCACATCGCGCCAAATTGAAGACCAGCGAACTTGAGTGCCTGACCGCAATGCTCAACGAGGTCGACTGGCACGAACTGGGCTTCGTCTGCGACGGCCGCTATCTCTTCTCCCAGCGCAGCCTGGAGCAGGCCCTGTTGCCCGAGGGTTTCGCCGAATTCGCCGTCAAGGGCCTTTGCTGAAGCCGCCGGCCGCTATTTGGCGCCGGTGAGCCGTTTCAACCGGTTGCGGGCAATGTCGGCAAAGCGGCCGCCGGGGAATTGCTTGAGGTAGGCCTCGAAATCCGCGGCATCCTGACTGTCCTTGACCGATTGCCAGAACAGCAATTCCGCCTCGGCATCGTTGCCTGCCCTGGTGCTGCCCGTCGGCGCGGAATCCGCCGGGCGAGCCTGGGCCACCGGCGCGACGAAATAGAAGTCGCCGGTCAGCGACGAGGCTTCCCAGGGCACCTGGTTGTCCCCGGTGGCACGCGCCACCTCGGCGCGCACCCGCTTGAACACCGATTCGACCGGCAGGCCGGGCTCGCCGAGCATTTTCAACAGGGCCGTCGTGTAGGTCGAATTGAGGCCGTCGCCATCCTGCGCCACCTTGCCGGGCGCGGTGGCATAGGCGATCAGCGTGCCCTTGGGCGCGTCCATCTGCGCCAGGCCCGAACTCAGGCTGCGAAAGCGGCGTTCAAAGGGATTGTTGCGGCAGGCGTCGAGGATTACCACATTGAGCGGACTGGATGACAGCTGATCGAGTACCGCATCGACATCCACTGCTTCGGCGCGCACCGAATTTTCCGAGGCGATCTGGGCGTCCACCGGAATCAGGTAGTTCTTGCCGCGGATCTGGATGCCATGGCCGGCAAAGAAGAACATGCCAACGTCGTAGCCGGCAAGGCGCTCGCCGAAACGCGCGATCAGCCGCGTCATTTCGCGCTGACCCAGGTTTTCGCCCTTCATCACCTCGAAGCCGAGCGTGCTCAGTCCGGCCGCCAGGGCGCGCGCATCGTTTACCGGATTCTTCAGCGGAGCGTCGCGGTAGCCGCCATTGCCGATCACCAGCGCGAGCCGCTTGCCCGCGACCGGCGGGCTGGAGTCGCCGCGCGCCGATGCCGTCGCCGGCATTGCTGAAGCCGCCGGCGCCTGGGTGATCGCCGCCTGCGGCGGAACAACCGGATAGGTTGCTTTCACCGATCGCAGATGCGACGTGTCCAGATTGCGCCGCTCGACCTCGGCGCGGACCTTCGCCAGTTCGCGCTCGTAGTCGCCGGCATCGGTGAAGAACTCAAAGCTGCCACGATGGCCCAACTGGTCGACGCCAAAGCCCTTGCCCGCGGAAAGCGAGACAGCCCAGGACTCGGTCTTGATCACGCGCTGGTCATCGCAGCGAATTTCGCCGCGAGCCTTTCCCGGCATATAGTCGCGAAAGCTGCCGGCGCAGCGCGTACCCAGCTTGGCGAAGCTGATCTCGGCATGACCCTCGCCGCCCAGGGGGTCGGCGCTGCCGCTGCCGGTCATGTAATCCGACCAGTCATCGGTGTGGCCGACGATGAATATCTTGACGCAGCCGCCGAGCAGCAGCACGGTGGCTGCGGCCGTCGCCAGGCATCTGATGGATGGGCAGTTCATTGGTTTCGCCAGCGCGTCGATCCGGCCCCCGGACGCGGGCGCCGTTCGTTCATGGTACCCCTGCCGGCGACAATTGCCGAGCGGCATGCAATGGCGAGCGCGGGCCAGGGAGCGGCAGGGGCGAACGGGCTGCTACACTTCAACGTTTGCCACACATTGACCGCGACCGATGGTCCCCCATCTCACCACCGCCCTTACCGGCCCCCTGCTCGAACTCGAAAGCCGCATCCTCGACCATGGCACCACGGTCGAGCGCTGGTTGCGCACGCAGTGGCTGGAACACACGCCGCCCTTCTACAGCTCGGTCGACCTGCGCAATGCCGGCTTCAAGCTGGCGCCGGTCGATACCAATCTCTTTCCCGGCGGCTTCAACAACCTCAACCCGGCCTTCCTGCCGCTCTGCGTGCAAGCCGCGATGTCGGCGATCGAAAAGATCTGCCCCGAGGCGAAGAACCTGCTGCTGGTGCCCGAGAACCACACGCGCAACCAGTTTTACCTGACCAACGTGGCGCGGCTGGCCACCATCCTTGGCCACACCGGCCTCAACGTGCGCGTCGGCAGCCTGCTGCCCGAGATCACCGAGCCGACCACGCTCGACCTGCCCGATGGCCAGAAGCTGACCCTGGAACCCCTCAAGCGCATCGGCAGCGAGGGGCGGCGACTGGGCCTCGACGACTTCGATCCCTGCGCGGTGCTGTTGAACAACGACCTTTCCGCCGGTGTGCCGCCGCTGCTGGAAAACATCCACGAGCAGTTCCTGATACCGCCGCTGTGGGCCGGCTGGCATGTGCGGAGGAAGTCGCGCCACTTCGCCGCCTACCAGGACGTCGCGATTGCCTTTGGCAACGAGATCGGCATCGACCCCTGGCTGATCAATCCCGAGTTCGAGGTCTGCGGCAAGGTCAATTTCCACGAGCGTTCGGGCGAGGAATGTCTCGCCGCCAACATCGACACCCTGCTCTACCGCATGCGCGCCAAGTACAAGGAGTACGGCATCCAGTCCGAGCCCTTCGTCATCGTCAAGGCCGATGCCGGCACCTATGGCATGGGCATCATGACGGTGAAGGACGCCAGCGAGGTGAGGAACCTCAACCGCAGGCAACGCAACAAGATGGCCGTGGTCAAGGAGGGCATGGCCGTTACCGAGGTCATCATCCAGGAAGGCGTGCCGACTTTCGAGCGGGTGGACGAGGGCCCGGCCGAGCCGGTGGTGTACATGATCGACCGCTACGTGGTCGGCGGCTTTTACCGGGTCAACACCGCGCGCGGTGTCGACGAAAACCTCAACGCGCCGGGCATGACCTTCAAGCCGCTGGCCTTCGAGACCGGTTGCAGCCTGCCCGATGCCCAGCTCGGCCCCGACGCGCCGCCCAACCGCTTTTATGCCTATGGCGTGATCGCGCGGCTGGCCATGCTGGCGGCCTCGCTGGAACTGGAACGCGCGGCGCCATTGGAACCATGATGATCTCAAGCTATTTCCTTGCTCGAAGAGCGAGGCAAATCAGTCACCTCCCCCGCTCGGCGGGGGAGGGCGGGAGGGGGTGCTCATACTGTGCCGGGCTATCTTCATTTCGGTCCGAAGGGACGAAATGAAGATAGCATTCATCCTCGATCCGCTGGAAGGCCTCAAGGCCTGGAAGGATTCCTCGGTGGCCATGATGCGCTGCGCGGCAAAGCGTGGCCACGAGATCTGGACCATCCAGCGCGGCGCGTTGACCTGGCGCGATGGGCGCGTTGCCGCGCGCGCGCAGCGCGTCGCTCCCGCCGCCGATGACCATGCCTGGTACGCGCTGGTCGAGGAAGCGCTGCTGCCGCTGACGGCCTACGATGCCGTGCTGATGCGCCAGGATCCGCCCTTCGATTTCGAATACATTGCCGCCACCTGGCTGCTCGAGCGTGCCGAGGCTGGGGGCGCGCGCATCTGGAACAAGCCGCGCGCGATCCGCGACCATTCCGAGAAAGTCGCCATCGCCGAATTCCCCCAGTTCGCGCCGACCACGCTGATCGCCCGCGACCCGGCCGAGATCCACGCCTTCATCGACGAACTCGGCGACGTCATCCTGAAGCCGCTCGACGGCATGGGCGGCAGCAGCATCTTCCGCGTCACGCGCGAGGATGCCAACCGCAATGTCATCGTCGAGATGCTGACCGATTTCGGCACGCGCAGCATCATGGCGCAGCGCTACCTGCCGGCCATCAGCCATGGCGACAAGCGCATCCTGCTGATCGCCGGCGAGCCGGTGCCCTATTGCCTGGCGCGGATTCCCAAGCCCGGCGAATCGCGCGGCAACCTGGCGGCCGGCGGCAAGGGCGTGGCACGCCCGCTGATGGGGCGCGATCGCGAAATCGCCGAGGTGCTGGCGCCGACTCTCTGGGCGCGCGGCCTGCTGATCGTCGGCCTGGATGTGATCGGCGACAGCCTGACCGAGATCAACGTCACCAGCCCCACCTGTTTCGTCGAAATCACCCAACAGACACGCTTCGACGTCGCTGCGATGCTGGTCGACGCCCTCGAAAGGGAATGCGCAGCCTCCTGACGCTGTTGTTCGCGCTCTGGCTGCTGGCGGGCTGCAGCGCCCCCGAGCCCTGGCGCACCGAGTCCTACGTCTTCGGCACGCGCGTCGAACTGGCGATTGCCGCGGCGCCCGAGGCAAAGGCGCGCGCCGCCGCCGACAGGCTGCTGCGCGACTTCGACTACCTGCACCGCACCTACCACGCCTGGCAGCCCTCCGAACTCTCGGCGCTCAACGAGGCCATCGCCGCCGGGCGTCCGCATCAGGTGTCGCCCGAGTTCGCCGCCTACATCCGTGAGGCGCAGGCCGTCGCCGCCGCCGGCGATCACCTGTTCGACCCCGGCATCGGCCGCCTGATCGCGCTGTGGGGCTTTCATACCGACGACATCCAGCCGCGCCTGCCGGAAAGTGTTTCGCTCAAGGCCCTGCTTGTGCAGAAGCCGTCGATTGCCGACCTGAGGTTGCGAGAGGGACCGTGCCCCGAGTCGCGAAGCGGCGAGCCGAAGTCACCCCCTTCCGCGGGAAGGGGGGAGGGGGGATGGTGCATTAAGAGCCGAGTCGATAGCGTAGCTATTGACTTCGGCGGCTATTTGAAAGGGGTCGCCCTCGACCGTGCCGCCGTCCTGCTCAAGGCCGACGGCATCGACCATGCCCTGATCAACATCGGCGGCAATGTAATGGCGCTCGGCAGCCGCGATGGCAAGGGCATGCCCTGGCGCGTCGGCATCCAGCACCCGCGGCCGCAGGCCGTCGGCGGCGCGCCGCTGGCCACGCTGGAACTGCGCGATGGCGAAGCCATCGGCACCTCGGGCGATTACCACCGCTACTTCGAAATCGGTGGCCGGCGCTATTGCCATCTGCTCGACCCGCGCAGCGGCTTTCCCGCCGTGGGCACCCAGGCGGTGACGGTGCTGATTGCGCCGGGCAAGGCCACGGGCATGCGTTCCGACGCGCTCTCCAAACCCATCTTCATCGCCGGCGCCGATTGGCGCGCGATGGCGCAAAAACTGGGCGTCGAGGCAGTGCTGAAAGTCGGCGCCGACGGCACGGTGAGCGCCACGCCAGCCATGCACGCGCGCCTGGCGAGCGCAAGCCCCGGTCTCGCGATCGGGCGTGTGCCTTGAACCGCGCTGCTACAATCGCGCCATGATCGGCATCTTCCTCCTGACCCACAGCGCCTACGGCGAAGCCCTGATCCAGTGCGCCTGCCACGTGCTGAACAAGCGGCCGCCGCAGATCGTCCAGCTCGGCATGGCGGCGCAGGACGACCCGCTCGACGCGCTGCCCTTGGCGCGCGAGATGCTGAAGCTGGTCGACAGCGGCCGCGGCGTGCTGATCCTCACCGACATCTATGGCGCCACGCCATCCAACACGGCGATGAAGCTGCTGGAGCCCGGCCGCATCGAAGGTGTGGCCGGCGCCAATCTGCCGATGCTGCTGCGGGCGCTGACCTACCGCGACAAGGACATGGAAACCCTGGTCACGCGTGCCATCGCCGGCGGCCGCGACGGCGTGTTCAATATGGCCAGGCATTGATGCCGCGCGCCGACGCCGAAATCATCAACAAGCTCGGGCTCCATGCCCGTGCCTCGGCCAAGCTGACCCAGCTCGCCGGGTCCTTCCCCTGCGAAGTCTGGATGGAGCGCGGCACGCGCCGCATCAACGCCAAGAGCATCATGGGCGTGATGATGCTGGCCGCCGGCAAGGGCTCCGCCGTGACCATCGACACCGAAGGCGAGCGCGCCGACGAGGCGCTGCGGGCGATGCTCGAAATGATCGCCAATCGCTTCGGCGAAGACGAATGAGCTGGGTCGCGCCGTGACCTTCAGCCTTCATGGCCAGGCCGTTTCCCCCGGCATCGCGATCGGCCGCGCCCACCTTGTCTCGAACGCGATTCTCGAGGTGGCGCACTATCAGCTGCGCGAGCGCGACATCATCACCGAGTTGGCGCGCTTCGACAAGGCGGTGACCACCGCCGGTGCCGAGCTGGATGCCCTGCGCAGCGAGGCCAGCGTGCCCGGCGCGCCGGCCGAGCTGTCGGCCTTCGTCGATGTGCACGCCATGATCCTCGCCGACCCGACGCTCTCCGAGGGCGTGCGCGAGCTGATCCGCGAGCGCCGCTGCAATGCCGAGTGGGCGCTGGTGCAGCAGATGCAGCTGGTGGTCGACCAGTTCGATGAATTCGAGGATGCCTACCTGCGCGAGCGCAAGCAGGACATCGTGCAGGTGGTCGAGCGCGTGCTCAAGGTGTTGCAAGGCAAGGCGCGCAAGATCGCGCGGCGCAAGGCCAGCGCCGACGACGACCTGATCGTGGTCGCCAACGACCTTTCCCCGGCCGACACCATCCAGTTCAAGAACCTCAAGATCGGCGGCTTCGTCACCGATCTCGGGGGTTCCACCTCGCATACCGCCATCGTTGCCCGCAGCCTGGCGATTCCCGCCGTGGTCGGCATGCAGCATGCGCGGCCGCTGATCCAGGACGACGATCTGCTGATCGTCGATGGCACGCGCGGCGCGCTGATCGTCGATCCCGACCTCGGCGTGTTGCAGGAATACCGCCTGCGCAAGGCCGAGCTGGAACTCGAACGCTCCAAGCTGCGGCGCCTGATCGGCGCCCGCGCGCAAAGCCTCGATGGCGAGGATGTCGAACTGCACGCCAACATCGAGCTGCCGCAGGACACCGAGCGCGCGCGCGAGGTCGGCGCCGACGGCGTCGGCCTGTTCCGCACCGAGTTCCTGTTCATGAACCGCGACGACCTGCCCGACGAGGACGAGCAGTTCGAGGCCTATCGCGCCGTGGTCAAGGCCATGGGCGACAAGCCGGTCACCATCCGCACCCTGGACATCGGCGCCGACAAGGACGCCCGCGCCCTGCGCAAGCGCGCCGGCAACCGCCTCTCGCCCAATCCGGCGCTGGGCCTGCGCGCGATCCGCTTCTGCCTGGCCGAGCCGCAGCTGTTCCTGGTGCAGTTGCGCGCCATCCTGCGCGCCTCGCACTACGGCAAGGTAAGGCTGCTGATTCCGATGCTGGCCCATGCCCAGGAAATCGAGCAGACCCTGTCGCTGATCGAGCTGGCGCGCCTGCAGCTGTGCGACGCGCGGCAAAAAGTCAGCCGCGTCGAGATTGGCGGCATGATCGAAATCCCGGCCGCCGCGCTTTCGCTCGGGCCCTTCCTGCGCAAGCTGGATTTTCTTTCCATCGGCACCAACGACCTGATCCAATACACCCTGGCCATCGACCGTACCGACGATGCCGTGGCCCATCTCTACGACCCGCTGCACCCGGCCGTGCTCAAGCTGATGGCGCAGACCATCCAGAGCGCGCAGCGCGTGCTGATGCCGGTCGCCGTCTGCGGCGAAATGGCCGGCGATCCGCGCCTGACCAGGCTGCTGCTGGGCATGGGCCTGCGCCAGTTCTCCATGCATCCGGCGCAGCTGCTGGAAGTCAAGCAGCAGGTGATGATGGCCGACACCGCCCAGCTCGGCCTGCGCGTCGCCAAGCTGCTCAAGCTCGACGAACCGGACAAGATCGCCGAGCAGCTGGAAAAACTATAATCGGCGCATGACTACGAGTTTCTCCCGGGGCGTTGGCCTGGTCTCCGCCAGGGTCGCGCATTTCGACCAGCCGCTGCCCTTGCGCAGCGGTTCGGTGCTGCCCGCCTACGACCTGGTGTATGAAACCTATGGCAGGCTGAACGCCGACGCCTCGAACGCCATCCTGGTCTGCCACGCGCTTTCCGGCCACCATCACGTCGCCGGCCACACCGACCCGGACAACATCGACAAGACCCTCGGCTGGTGGGACAACATCGTCGGCCCCGGCCGGCCGCTCGACACCGAGCGCTTCTTCATCGTCGGCGTGAACAACCTCGGCGGCTGCCACGGCTCGACCGGGCCGAAGTCCATCAACCTGGCCACCGGCAAGCCCTGGGGTTCCGATTTTCCGATGGTGGCAGTGGTGGACTGGGTCCACGCCCAGGCACGCCTGGCCGACCACCTCGGCATCCGCCAATGGGCGGCAGTGATGGGCGGCAGTCTGGGGGGCATGCAGGCCATGCGCTGGGCAATCACCTTCCCCGAGCGCGTGCGTCACGCCATCGTCATTGCCGCGGCGCCGAATCTGACGGCGGAGAACATCGCATTCAACGACGTCGCGCGCCAGGCCATCCTCACCGACCCCGATTTCCATGGTGGCCACTATTACGCCCACGGCAGCCACCCCTGGCGCGGCCTGCGCCTGGCGCGCATGCTCGGCCACATCACCTACCTCGCCGAAGACCAGATGGCCGAGAAGTTCGGCCGCAAGCGGCGCCCCGAGGCGGGCAGCTACGGCTTCGACGTCGAGTTCGAGATCGAGTCCTACCTGCATTACCAAGGCGACAAGTTCGCCGGCTATTTCGACGCCAACACCTACCTGCTGATGACGCGCGCGCTTGACTACTTCGATCCGGCGCGCGTCGCCGGCGGCGACCTCGCCGCCGCCCTCGCCGTGGCCCGGGCGAAGTTCCTGGTGGTTGCCTTCTCCAGCGACTGGCGCTTCTCGCCCGAGCGCTCGCGCGAGATCGTCAACGCTCTGGTGCACAATGGCCAGGACGTGGCCTACGCCGAGATCGAGAGCGAGCACGGCCACGACTCCTTCCTCATGGACGACCCGCACTACCATGCCGTGGTCGACGCCTACATGAAACGGATCGCAACGTGAACCTGCCGCTGGGACGCGCTGATTTCGACCTCATCGCCGCCTGGGTACAACCCGGCGAACGCGTGCTCGACCTCGGCTGCGGCGACGGCTCGCTGCTGCGCCGCCTGATCGATGAACGCGGCGCCAAGGGCTACGGCGTCGAACTGGAAGACGCCGAGGTGCTGGCCGCCATTGCCAATGGCATCAACGTGATCCAAGGCAACCTGGAGCAGGGCCTGGCCGGTTTCGACGACCAGACCTTCAACCACGTGGTGCTCTCGCGCACCCTGCAAACCGTGCGCCATACCGAACGCATCCTCGGCGAAATGCTGCGCGTCGGCCGCGAGGCGGTGGTCAGCTTCCCCAACTTCGCCTACTGGAAGAACCGCATGGCGGTGATGTCCGGGCGCATGCCGGTGTCGGAAGACCTGCCCTACGAATGGTTCGACACGCCCAACCTGCGCTTCTTCACCATCCTCGATTTCGAGTCGCTGTGCGCCAAGATGGGCCTGGTGATCCGCGAGCGCCAGGTGCTCGACGACGCCGGGCGGGCCGTGACCGAGGAACACAATTTCCTCGGCAGCCTCGCCGTGTATCGACTGGGGCGCTAAGCCGCCATCACGAAAAAGCCGAACACGAAGCTGAGCATCGCCGCAGGCACCGCCGCCAGCGCCACAAGCCCGATCCGAGCCCGGCCACGCAGCCACCAGGCCAGCACGCCGCTGTGCGCCAGCGCCAGGCCGCCGAACAGCACCAGGTACATCAGCATCATGCCGAAGGCCACCATGCCGCTGGAAATCTCAGGTTCCGGCATGCCGGCATAGCTGGCACGCACCACCAGCGCTGCCGCGATTGCGGCAAGCAGGTAGCCGCCGATCACTACGCTGGCGATCGTGCCGCGCGCGGGTGCCGGGTGCGGATCAGGTGTCATACGACATCAGGTCAACCTCGGCCGCCGCAGTGCGCAGGGGAATCAGCGCCTGATAAGCCGGTGAGGCGTGCCAGGCCTCCAGCGCCGCGCGGTCGGGAAAGCTCGCCACCACCACGTCGCCATGGCCGTGCGAGCCCGAAAGCACCCGCGCCAGCTTGCCGCGAAAACTCAGCTCGGCGCCGTAGGGCGCCATGGTTGCCGGCACCTTGCCACGGTATTCCTCCCACTTCGTGGCATCCCTCACCGTGATGTGACCAATCAGCCAGGCCTTGCCCATGCATCCTCCTCGTCGTGTCGGGCCCCATCTTATCCCGGCCGCCCTCCGGCATCCTCGAACTCGCTCAGCCGGGCGGCGACAAACTCACGGATCGTCGCTGGCAAGCCGCCTGCCACGGCGAGAAACTGCGCCAGCACGCGGTCGCGCTCGAACGCCCCGTCGTGGTAAAGGAAGGGCGTTTCCTTCGACAGCGCCATCGCTTCGCCGTCATCCACCTGATAGTGGACAAAGCCCCGCCCCGCGCGCCACTCGATTGAATGCTCGTTGCGATGCTTGTCGTAGGCGAGCTGGAAGCCGAGCGGCGCGCCTTCCGCTCCTTCCCAGATCACCAGATCCATTTCGTGGCCGTGGAACCAGCGCCGGCGCGCCTCGCCCGTCACCTGCTGCACGCGGGGCAGTTCGCGCAAGCTCATTGCCGTGTTCCATTCGCGCGCAGGCCGGGCTTGCCGCCGAGCTGATGTCGAGGCGGTGAAAATTCCAGCAGATGGTCAAGCTGATCGCTGCCCAAGGGAACCTCCCCAGTGATGCCAAGAGGCTTGTCGGTGAGGGCGCGGTAACGCTGCGCAAGCTTCTTTGCCTCGGCCAAGATTTCGAATGCGGAATCAGCGGTCATTGATAGGTCCAACGAATGAAAGGGACTTCCCCGTCCCGAGGCTGCGGCGGAAGCCGCGAACGGCAACGAGTGCCATGATGAGAGTTCGACATCACATCAAAACCACGAAAGGGGAAGTCCATGAGCATTATCACAGTAGGAATCGATCTGGCCAAGAATGTCTTTGCCGTGCATGGCGTTGATGATAACGGCAAGGCGGCACTGGTCAAGCCCAAGGTAGCCCGCGACAAATTGCTGGAGCTGATCGCCCAGTTGCCGCCGTGCGTGATCGGCATGGAAGCCTGCTCCGGCGCACACCACTGGGCGCGGCAGTTCCGCCAGCACGGCCACACCGTGAAGCTGATGGCGCCGAAGTTCGTCACGCCCTACCGCATGAGTGGCCGCCGCGGCAAGAACGACGCGGCAGACGCCGCCGCCATCTGCGAAGCCGTTAGCCGGCCGAACATGCGCTTCGTTCCGGTCAAGGAAGAACACCAGCAGATCATCCTGTGCCTGCACCGCACCCGCAATGGCTTCGTCGAGGAACGCACGGCCACCTATAACCGGCTGCGCGGCCTGATCTCCGAGTTCGGCATCGTCCTGCCGCAAAAGGTGGCCAACCTGCGCCGGACCATTGCGGAACACTTGGAGGACCTGCCGGGATACGCCAACCAATGTGTCGGGGATCTGCTGGCGCACGCGGACGTCCTCGATGCCCGGATCGCCGAGTACGATCGCGCCATTGCCCAGGCGGCCAAGGAGGACGCGCGCAGCAAGCGCCTGATGCAGCTCCCCGGCATTGGGCCGATCACCGCCAGCGCGCTCTTGGCCACCCGCAGCGACAGGCCATCGATGCCGCCGCGCATGTCCACCGGTTCGACCATCACCCAGATCTCGTTGGGCTGAATCATCCGAGCAGCTCGCGCAGGCATTGCCCCAGGCTGGCCACCGCGTCCACCGGCCACGCCATCTGTACCGTCGTACCTCCACGGCGCACGTCCAGACGGATTTCTGCTGGCGGCACGTTCGGCGCCACGGTCAACGGCACCATCGCCGACGCTGCAGCCGCCAATTCAGCCTTCGCCTGATCCGGCCCGGATTCCGCCCGATGGTCCCTGACCCATTTGCGCAGCATGTTCGTGTTCAGCCCGTTGGCCAGCGCGATGGCCGCTACCGATACGCCCGGATGAAAGCAGGCGGCAATGACCTGCTCCTTGAATTCGGGACTGTGCCGCCGCCTCGTCCTCCTCGGCGCCGCTTTCACCACCTTAGTGTCCATGTGTCCGCCAAAAATAGGCGGACACTACCGACACAACAATTACGGCGATGCCTTGGCTCTCGGGTATAAACGCCTGCGCGGCGAGAATAACTACAACGATGAGAGCGAGAGCACCACCTACACGGAAGAAGAAGTCTTTCCACGTAGGGTTCTTTATGGGGCCGAGAAAGAGGCGGGTCATATGCGAATTTCGGACAACGCCCAAGATTGAACGGGTGACGCGGAGAGTCGGCGCTGGCGACACGGCGATGAGAACCGGCGGAGCAAATTCGGAGCCCCAAGGATAGGCAAATCATGACAGCGGGTGGAAAGGCTCATGCTTCTATGACGCCCAACGTTTGAATTCACCGGCGCTGCGCGGCTTCATCGCGCAGCGTCCGGTGGAATGATGGGTTGGGCGGCGGATGCATTTGAGGATGGAAGGGCTATTGATCGATTGATTTCCAAACGGCTACACATACCTTCTTCAAATCCAGCATTCCTACATTTGATTGCAAGGCGCTTGGATGCATTCAGATAGGCTGGGCCAGAAAAGTTTTCCGAGATTTCTTTGGACATACGCATGCTGTTACCACGCGCAGGAAATTTCAAAAATCTAGCAACAGTAGGGTTCTGAAGGTGCTTGACCAGTTCCTCGCTTTCCGGCTTTGTGAACGTCAGGCTAAGTTCTCCAACAAGATTGTCTATGGCACTTCCGCAGTCCCAAAGCCATTCTTCAAAAAACGGCCGTCCTTCATCAACCATGAAACTGATAAATCGTTGGAATTCCGCTTTGCGGTCCGAAGGAGGTAATGCCGATACCATCGAGGCGTTCCACGTCCGCGCCATGCTGGTACTCTCTTTGTCGAAGTAGAGACCGATAACATTTGGATCTCGAAGCAATTCGTACAGTTCAGGTCTCTCGCGCCGTATTGTCGTAGCCACCTGCCCATTCGCGTCCAGAGTTTTGAGCGGTGAAGCCTCAATCACCTTCGCAGGCTTTGAAGCAGGTGAAGCGAGAAGTGAATTGGCATCCTTTGAGAGCTTGCGCCACGCATTCACAAGCTTAGGAACGCCGAATCGCAGAAAGACAATGGCAAAGACGAAAACTACGCCAGACGCCAAACCCCACAGTACGCTTGAGTTCGCCATTATTGAGAACCGTATAAATAACTGTCAACGCCATGATGGGTAAAAACGTTAATCTGCTTGTGTTCGTTTCGGGGTACGACGATGAAGCACAAGCGGGATTTCAAGGCATTGGAGAAACGCCGGCTCAAGGGCGCAAAGCTCTTGGCAAGCGGCATGTCGAAGTCGGAGGTCGCACGGGAACTCGGTGTG
>JACRLX010000029.1 GCA_016235165.1 Rhodocyclales bacterium | reverse complement strand
GTCGGCGAGATCAAGGCCGAACAGGCTGCCGCGCGGCACGCCCTGCAGGCCGTCCTCGCCGCCGGTGAAGGGCGCCTGGAGGAAGAAGAAGAACACCATCTGCGCCAGCGCCAGGGTCACCATGGCGAAATAGATGCCCTGCCTGCGGATCGCCAGGCTGCCGATGGCCCAGCCCAGCAACGTCGCCGCGCCGGTGCCGGCCAGCAGCCCGAGCAGCGTCGGCAATTGCCAGACCTTCAGCGCATGGCCAGTGACATAGGCCGCGCTGCCGAGGAACACCGCATGGCCGAAGGACAAGAGCCCGGTGTAACCCAGCAGCAGGTTGAAGGCGCAGGCAAACAGTGCGAAGCACAGCACCTTCATGACCAGGATCGGATAGATCACGAGCGGGGCCAGAATCAGCAGCGCGAGGCCGGCGAGATTGCCCGGCGTGGCGCCGGAAAATGCGGATCTCATTATTTCTCCCTGCCGAACAGGCCGGCCGGCCGCACCATGAGCACGCCGGCCATGATGATGAAAACCACGGTGGCGCTGGCTTCCGGATAAACCACCTTGGTCAGGCCTTCGACCAGGCCGAGGCCAAGGCCGGTAAGCACCGAGCCGAGGATCGAACCCATGCCGCCAATGACGACCACGGCGAACACCGTGATGATCAGGTTCGATCCCATCAGCGCCCCCACTTGCGAAGTCGGCGCCGCCAGCACGCCGGCGAGGCCGGCCAGGCCAACGCCGAAGCCGTAGGTCAGCATCACCAGCAACGGCACGTTGATGCCGAAAGCCTGGGTCAGCTTCGGGTTCTCCGTGGCGGCGCGCAGGTAGGCGCCGAGCCGCGTCTTCTCGATCAGGTACCAGGTGCCGAGGCAGACCGCCAGCGAGGCGAAGATCACCCAGGCGCGGTATTTGGGCAGGAACATGAAGCCCAGGCCAATCGCGCCGGACAACTCATCCGGAATGGCGTAGGGCAGCCCGGCGACGCCATAGAGGTCGCGGAACAGGCCCTCGATCATCAGCGCCAGGCCGAAAGTCAGCAAGAGGCCGTAGAGGTGGTCGAGCTGGTAGAGCCGGCGCAGCAACAGGCGCTCGATGGCGATGCCGACCAGGCCGACCGCCAGCGGCGCCAGCAGCAGCGACCACCAGTAGCCCAGGCCCAGGTATTCGAGGATCATCCAGGCCAGCATGGCGCCCACCATGTAGAGCGCACCGTGGGCGAAGTTGATGATGTTCAGCATGCCGAAGATCACCGCCAGGCCGAGGCTCAGCACGGCGTAGAAGCAGCCGTTGACCAGGCCCAGCACCAGTTGGCCGAACAGCGCAGGCAGCGGAATGCCGAAAAAGTCAGTCATGGCGATACGGTTCCGAAATAGGGCGGAACCGGCATGGGCCGGTTCCGCCGCAAGGCTAGGAGGCGGACTTCCTGATCAGCGGGCAGCGCGAGACCGACAGGGGCTGGAAGGCCTCGGCGGCGGGGATGGTCTGCTTCACCGTGTAGTAGTCCCACGCATACTTCGAGTCGTCCGGTTTTTTGACGTGCATCAGGTACATGTCATGGACCATGCGGCCGTCGTCGCGGATGCGACCGTTCCTGGCGAAGAAGTCATTGACCGGGGTCTTCTTCATCTGCGCCATGACCTTCTGCGTGTCGTCCGAGTTCACCGCCTTGACCGCCTTCAGGTAGTGGCTCACCGCCGAATACATGCCGGCCTGGATCATGGTCGGCATTTTCTTCATGCGTTCGAAGTAACGCTTGGACCAGGCCCGCGTCTCGGCGTCGAGATCCCAGTAGAAGCCCTCGGTCAGGTACATGTTCTGCGTCGTCTTGAGCCCCAGGGCGTGGATGTCGGTAATGAACATCAGCAGGCCCGCCAGCGACTGCTTCGGCGTGACGCCGAATTCGGCCGCCTGCTTGATCGAGTTCATGGTGTCGGTACCGGCATTGGCCAGGCCGATCACCTGCGCGCCCGAACTCTGCGCCTTGAGCAGGAAGGACGAGAAGTCCGCCCCGGGGAAGGGATGGCGCACGGCGCCCAGCACCTTGCCGCCATTGGCCTGCACCACGCCCGACGAATCCTTCTCCAGCGAATGGCCGAAGGCATAGTCGGCGGTGATGAAGTACCAGGACTTGCCGCCCTGCTGCACCACCGCCTTGGCAGTGCCGTTGGCCACGGCATAGGTGTCGTAGGTCCAGTGCACCGTGACGTCGTTGCAGTCCTCGTTGGTGATGCGGGTCGAGGCCGCGCCGGAAATCAGAGCCAGCTTGTTCTTTTCCTTGGCGACCTTCATCACCGCCAGCGCGGTCGAGGTGGTGACCAGTTCGGTGATGACATCCACCTTGTCGCGATCGAACCATTCGCGCGCCTTGTTGGACGACAGGTCGGCCTTGTTCTGGTGGTCGGCGGAGACGAGCTCGACGGCGAAACCGGGCTTTTCCTTCGCCTTGAAATCCTCGATGGCCATTTTCGCGGCTTCGACGGCGCCGGCGCCGGAAAGGTCGGAATAGGCGCCCGACATGTCGGTGAGCACGCCGATTCTCACGGCATTGTCGGAAACCTGGGCCAGGGCCAGGGCCGGCAGGCTTGCAGCGACGGCAAGTGCGATGCATTTCGTTTTCATGATGCGTTCTCCTCCTGTGAAAAATCAGACGCCCAGCATGTCCTGCAGGTAGCCGAGCTTTTGCTCGAGTTCATGCTGGGCGATTTCGGCGGCGATCTGGCCGTGCTCGACGACGAACATGCGGTCGGCCAGCGGTGCGGCGAAGCGGAAGTTCTGTTCCACCAGCACGATGGTGTAGTCGCGCTGCTTGAGCTGGCGGATCACCTCGCCCAGCTTCTGCACGATCACCGGCGCCAAGCCTTCGGATATCTCGTCGAGCAGCAGCAGGCGGGCGCCGGTGCGCAGCACCCGCGCCAGCGCCAGCATCTGCTGCTCGCCGCCGGACAGGCGCGTGCCCTGGCTGTTGCGGCGCTCCTTGAGATTGGGGAACATGTCGTAGATCTCGTCCAGGCTCAGCCCGCCGCTGCCCACCTGCGGTGGCAGTTGCAGGTTCTCCTCGCAACTGAGGCTGGCGTAGATGCCGCGCTCCTCGGGACAGTAGCCGACACCCAACTGCGCGATGCGATGCGGCGCCATGCCGACCACCTCGCGCCCGTTGAGCATGATCGAACCGCTGCGTCTGCCGGTCAGGCCCATGACGGCGCGCAAGGTCGTGCTGCGTCCGGCGCCATTGCGACCCAAAAGGCTGATGCACTCGCCGCGCCGCACCGTGAAATCCATGCCGTGCAGCACATGCGATTCGCCGTAGAAGGCGTGCAGGTCGGATGTCGGAAATGCCGGCCACCACTTTCATGTTGTGCTCGACCATCAGGATGCTGCGGTTGGCGGAAACCTTCTTGATCAGTTGCATCACGCGGTCGACGTCTTCATGGCCCATGCCCTGGGTCGGTTCGTCGAGCAGCATCAATTCCGGATCGAGCGCCAGCGTGGTGGCGATTTCCAGTGCGCGCTTTCTGCCGTAGGGCATTTCCACGGTGACCATGTCGGCATAGCGTTCGAGGCCAACCGATCCGAGCAATTCCATTGCGCGCCCATTGAGCGCGTCCAGGCTGCGTTCCGATTTCCAGAAGTGGTAACTGGTGCCAAGATTGCGCTGCAAGGCGACGCGCAGGTTATCCAGCACCGTGAGGTGGGGAAACACCGCACTGATCTGGAAGGAGCGCACGATGCCGCGCCGCGCGATCCTTTCCGGCGACTCATGCGTGATGTCAATGCCGTTGAAGCGGATGCTGCCGCGCGTCGGTTCGAGGAATTTGGTCAGCAGGTTGAAGCAGGTGGTCTTGCCGGCGCCGTTGGGGCCGATCAACGCGTGGATATGGCCGCGCCTGACCTTGAGGTCCACGCCGGCGACGGCGACGAAGCCCTTGAACTCCTTCGTCAAGCCGGCGGTCTCCAGGATGAAGTTCGGCGACTGGGCACTCATTCGATTGCGGTCGCCGATTTCATCTGTTGACGCAGGACGAACTTCTGGATCTTGCCGGTCGAGGTCTTCGGCACGGTGCCGAACACCACCTGCTTGGGCACCTTGAAGCGCGCCATGTGACCGCGGCACCAGGCAACGATTTCCTCTTCGCTGGCGCTGGCGCCGTCCTTGAGTTCGACGAAGGCGCAGGGCACCTCGCCCCACTTGGCATCGGGCCGCGCCACCACCGCCGCGGTGAGCACCGCCGGATGTCTGTAGAGCACGTCCTCGACTTCCACCGAGGAAATGTTCTCGCCCCCGGAAATGATGATGTCCTTGCTGCGATCCTTGATCTTGACGTAGCCGTCGGGCTGCATCACGGCGAGGTCCCCGGTGTGGAACCAGCCGCCGGCGAAGGCCTGCCCGGTCGCTACCGGGTTCTTCAGGTAGCCCTTCATGGTGAGGTTGCCGCGGAAGAAAATCTCGCCCATGGTTTCGCCATCCCAGGGCACCGGCAGCAGCGTGTCCGGATCGAGCACGGCGATCGCCTGCTGCATGTGGTAAGGCACGCCCTGGCGACCGTTGAGCCGCGCCCGCTCCGCCAGCGGCAGGTTGTCCCAACCCTCCTGCTTGGCGCAGACCGCGGCCGGGCCATAGACCTCGGTAAGGCCATAGACATGGGTCAGCTCGATGCCTATCGCCTCGGCGCCCTCGATGATCGCTTGCGGCGGCGCGGCGCCGGCGATCAGGCCGTGCAGCTTCCAGGATATGCCCTCGCGCAGCGCCGCCGCGGCGTTGATCAGCGTGGCATAGACGATCGGCGCGCCGCACAGGTGGCTCACCCGGTGGCGGCGGACCAGCTCGAAAATCGCCTGTGGCTCGACGCGGCGCAGGCAGACATGGGTGCCGGCATTGGCCGCCACGGTCCACGGAAAGCACCAGCCGTTGCAGTGGAACATCGGCAGCGTCCACAGATACACGGCATGCGGCGGCATGGCCCAGGAGATGATGTTGCTGGCGGCATTGAGATAGGCGCCGCGATGGTGATAGACCACGCCCTTGGGGTTGCCGGTGGTGCCCGAGGTGTAGTTGAGGCAGATCGCATCCCACTCGTCGGCCGGCAGGGCCCAGGTGTAAGCGGGGTCGCCGCCGGCCAGCCAGTCTTCGTACTCGATCCCACCCAGGCGCTTACCGCCCACGTAAAGATCGTCAAGCACGTCGATCACAAGCGGTGGCGGGCCGTCGAGCAGGGCCAGCGCCTGCTCGACCACGGGCGCAAACTCGGGGTCGGTGAGCAGCACCTTGGCTTCGCCGTGGCCGAGCATGAAGGCGATGGCTTCGGCGTCGAGCCGGGTGTTCAGGGTGTTGAGCACGGCGCCGCACATGGGCACGCCAAAATGCGCCTCGACCATCGCCGGCACGTTGGGCAGCATCACCGCCACCGTGTCGCCAGCGCCGACTTTCAGCCCCGCCAGGGCCGAAGCCAGGCGCCGGCAGCGCGCGTAGGTCTCGCCCCAGGTGAAGCGGCGCGTGCCGTGGATCACGCTGGTGCGCTGCGGATAGACCAGCGCCGTGCGCTCGATGAACGAGAGCGGCGACAGCGGCACGAAATTGGCGGGGTTCCGGTCGAGGCCGGCGGTGTAGGGCTTGTTCATGATCGTCTCCTCGGGAAGCGATCATGCGCGGCGATGTTTGCGCCACTGTTGGCCGAATGTATCGAATCGTATCGGCGGCGAAACGCCTGCCGCGCGGGCCTACAATTCCGCCATGAACCGGCCGCTGTTTCCGCCCGTCGCCGCCAGCGACACCGCCGCCCGCTTCGACCTGATGCAGGCCGCGCTGGACATGGTGAGCCAGGGCTTCACCATCATCGATGCCGACCTGCGGCTGGTGGCCTGGAACCGCGGCTTCATCGAAATGCTCGACTTCCCGCCCGAGTTCGGCCGCTTCGGCACGCCCTTCGAGACTTTCATGCGCTACAACGCCGAGCGCGGCGAATACGGCCCCGGCCCGGTCGAGGAGCTGGTGGCGCAGCGCGTCGCCGCGGCGCGCGCCTTCGCCCCGCACTACTTCGAGCGCGAGCGCCCCAACGGCCGCATCATCGCCGTGCGCGGCGAGCCGGTGCCGGGCCGCGGCTTCGTCACGCTATACACCGACATCACCGAACAGCGCCACAGCGAGCGCCTGATCCGCGAGCAGAACAACGAACTGGAACGCCGCGTCGCCGAGCGCACCGAGGCGCTGAGCCGCAGCGAGGAGCGCCTGCGCCTGATCACCGACGCCATCCCGGCGCTGATCGCCTATTTCGACCGCGAGCAGGTGTACCGCTTCGCCAACCGTGGCTATGCCGAATGGTTCGGCCGGGGCAAGGAGGACGTTCCCGGCCGCCGCATCGCCGAAGTCATGGGCGCGCCGCTGCACGCCGAGCTGCTGCCGCAGATCGAGGCCGTGCTGGCGGGGCGCAGCGTCAGCTACGAGTATTCACTGCGCCACGCCGACGGCACGTTGCGCCACGCCAGCAGCACCCTGGTGCCGGAATTCGGCCCCGGCGGCGAGGTGCGCGGCGGCTATGTGCTGTCGGCCGACGTCACCGAGCAGAAGGCGACCCAGGCCGCGCTGCTGCAGGCGCGCAAGATGGAAGCCGTGGGCCAGCTCGCCGGCGGCCTGGCGCATGACTTCAACAACATGCTGACGGTGGTGATCGGCAACCTCGCCGCGCTCAAGGAGCGCCATCCCGACGACATTGCGCTGGCCGACTGCCTCGACCCGGCGCTGACCGCGGCGCGGCGCGGGGTGGACCTGATCCGCCGCCTGCTGTCGTTTGCCCGCCAGCAATCGCTGGAACCGCGCCCGGTGGACGTAGCGCGCCTGGTCGACGAACTGCTGCCGTTGCTGCGCCGCTCGCTGCCGGAGAGCATAGCGGTCGACTTCCCGGCGCCGGCGCCGGGCCTGTTCGCCATGACCGACCCGCATCAACTGGAAAACGCCCTGCTCAACCTGGCCTTCAACGCCCGCGACGCGATGGCGGGCGGCGGCCGGCTGGCGATCCGCCTCGCCTCGCGCACGCTGGCCGGGGCCGCCGCCGCCGACCTCGACCTGGCGCCCGGCGACTATGTCGAGATCGTCATCACCGACAGCGGCCAGGGCATGAGCGCGGCGGTGCTGGCGCGCGCGCTGGAACCCTTCTTCACCACCAAGGGCTATGCCGCCGGCAGCGGCCTCGGGCTGTCGATGGTGTATGGCTTCGCCAAGCAGTCGGGCGGCGGCCTGCGCCTGGCCAGCGCGCCCGGCGCCGGTACCGAAGCCTGGCTGCACCTGCCGCGCTGCGCGCCGGCCGCGCAGGCCGAGGCCGAGGGCATCGGCGCCCTGCCCGCCACCCCCGGCCACGGCCTGGTGCTGCTGGTGGAAGACGACGCCGAGGTGCGCCGCGTGGTGCGCATGCAGCTCACCGGCCTCGGATATCCGGTGATCGAGGCCGCCAACGGCGCCGAAGGGCTGGCGCTGCTCGAACAGATCGAGGCCATCGCGCTGGTACTCAGCGACGTGGTGATGCCCGGCGGCATCGACGGCCCGCGCCTGGCGCGCGAAGTACGCGCGCGGCGGCCCGAGGTCGGCGTCCTGCTGATGAGCGGCTATGCCGGCGGCCCCGACGTCATCGCCGGCGAGGTGCCACTGCTGGCCAAACCCTTCGCCAGCCACCAGCTCGCTGCGGCACTGGAGGCCTGCCGGCCATGAACCCGGCGCGTGAGGAAATCCACATCCTCGAAGACGATCCGCTGGTCGCGGCGACGGTGGCCCGCGCGCTGGAAGACTACGGCTTCGCCACGCGCTGGTTCCGCACCGCCGGCGAACTATTGGCCGCCGTGGCGCGCCAGGCGCCACCGCTGGCGATCGTCGACCTCGGTCTGCCCGACCGCGACGGCATGGAAGTGGTGCGCGAACTGCGCCAGAGCGCCGATTGCGGCGTGCTGATCCTGACCGGGCGCGACGTGTTGTCAGAGCGCGTACTGGGCCTCGAACTCGGCGCCGACGATTACGTGGTCAAACCCTTCGAGCCGCGCGAACTGGTGGCGCGCATCCGCAGCATCCTGCGCCGCCGCAGCCAGCCCGCCGCCGCCGGCAAGGCGCGGCGCCGGGCCTGCTTCGAGGCCTGGCGCTACGACCCGGCCAGCCTGACGCTGGCCGCCGCCGACGGCTCCGAGCAAATCCTCGGCGCCGCCGAGGCGCGCCTGCTGCTGTGCTTCCTCGAACATCCCAATCGCGTGCTGAGCCGCGAACAACTCGCCGCCAATCCCGACCTGTCGCCGCTCGACCGCAGCATCGACGTGCGCGTCTCGCGCCTGCGCAGGCGCCTCGACGACGACACCCAGTCGCCGCGCCTGATCAAGACCGTGTACGGCGCCGGCTACGTGCTGACAGCCGGGGTACGCTGGGAGATCGCGTAGCGGACTACCCTTTGCCCGGCGGAAGACATAGACTGCGCGAATGTCATCCCATGCCTTCAACCCTGACCAAGGCTGGTTCCGGAGGCTGTTCGACTCGTCGCCGGATCCGACCTGGATCATCGACGGCCACCGCTTCGTCGAATGCAACGAGGCGGCGCTGACGATGCTCGGCTACCGCGACCGGGCGGAATTCCTCAGCCTGCATCCGTCGAAGCTGTCGCCGCCGACCCAGGCCGACGGCGAGGATTCCTACGCCAAGGCAGAGCGGATGATGGCGATCGCGCAGGAGCAGGGGCAGCACCGCTTCGAGTGGACCCACACGCGCGCCGACGGCAGCAACTTCATCGCCGAGGTCACGCTCTGCGCGATCGACGTCGGCGAGCGCCAGGTGCTGTACTGCACCTGGCGCGACATCAGTGCGCGCAAACGCACCGAGGCCGCGCTGGAGGAAAGCCGGCGGCGCTTCCGCGCCCTGTCGACCCTGTCCTCCGACTGGTTCTGGCAGCAGGATGAAAACTTCCGCTTCACCGAATTCTCGGGCGCCTTCGCCCACGACTTCACACCGCCGGCCAATACCATAGGCAGGACGCGCTGGGAGCTCAACATCGATCTGACGCCGCAGGAATGGGCGGCCCATCGCGCCGTACTCGACGCCCACCTGCCTTTCCGCAACTTCGAATACCGGATCGCCGACGACAAGGGCGAGGTCCGCTGGTACAGCATCAACGGCGAGCCCTGGTTCGACGACAGCGGCCGCTTCGTCGGCTACCACGGCACCGGCAGCAACATCACCGCGCGCAAACGGGCGGAAGAGGAAGTCCGCGCGCTCAACGCCGAACTCGAGCGGCGCGTCCGCGCGCGCACCGCCGAACTCGAGCTGGCGAATCGCCTGCTCACCGCCGCCAATGAGGCCGCGGAAGCGGCCAACCTGGCAAAGAGCGCCTTTCTCGCCAACATGAGCCACGAAATCCGCACGCCGATGAACGCCATCCTCGGCATGGCCCACCTGCTGCGCCGCGACCAGGTCACGCCGCGGCAGGCCGAACGCCTCGACAAGATAGACGGCGCCGCCAGACACCTGCTGGGCATCATCAGCAACGTCCTCGACCTGTCGAAAATCGAGGCCGGCAAGTTCAGCCTGGAGGACGGCCCGCTCGATATCCAACGTCTGCTGGCCGATGTCACGTCCATCATCGCCGAGCGCGCCCGGGCCAAGGGACTGGCCCTGCGCGTCGAACCGGCGACGATACCCACCGGCTTGCGCGGTGACGCCACGCGCCTGCAACAGGCCCTGCTCAACTACGCCAGCAACGCCGTCAAGTTCACCGAAACCGGCACCATCACCTTGCGCCTGGACCTGGAGGAGGAGTCCGGCGATCATGTCCTGCTGCGCTTCGCGGTCGAGGATACCGGGGTGGGCATAGCCCCGGAAGCCATGGCGCGACTGTTCAGCGCCTTCGAGCAGGCGGACAACTCGACCACGCGCAAGTACGGCGGCACCGGCCTCGGACTCGCCATTACCCGGCGCCTGGCCGAACTGATGGGCGGGTGGGCGGGTGCCGAAAGCGTCCCCGGCAGGGGCAGCCGCTTCTGGTTCACCGCCCGGCTGAAAAAGGGCCGCGACGGCGACGCCGGGGCGACGGTGGCGAACGGGCAGGCCGAGGCGGAACTGCGACGCCGCCACGGCGGTTGCCGCATCCTGGTGGTGGACGACGACCCGCTCAACCGCGAAGTCGCGCAACTCCAGCTGGAGGCGGCCGGGCTGGTGGTCGACACGGCGGCGGACGGCGCGCAGGCGATTGCCCGGGCACGGCAAGCCACCCACGCGGCGATACTGACGGACATGCAGATGCCGAACCTCGACGGCCTCGACGCGACGCGGCGGATACGCGAAATTCCCGGCCATGAGCGCACCCCCATCGTCGCCATGACCGCCAACGCCTTCGCCGAGGACAAGGCACGCTGCCTGGCGGCCGGCATGAACGACTTCCTGGTCAAGCCCGTCGTTCCCGAGCGGCTGTTCCTCATCCTGCTGCAATGGCTCGATCCGGAGCGGCATTAGTCGCCGGCCTGCCGGCGATTGGAAAGTCGGCGCTGGCGACACGGCGACCTCCCGGCGCCAGGGCTAGAATCGACGCCATCCCTTGACGTCGCGACCCATGACTGCACCCAAGATCCTCCTGTTGCGCGCCTGGTCGCGCCTGAACAATTTTTTCGGACGCGGCCTGGTTATCTCGGTCGGCTCCATCCTGCTGATTGGGATTGCCGTTGCGCTGGCGGCTTTCCTCTTCCTCAACACCGCCGCACCGCGCACGCTGACCATCACCAGCGGGCCGGCCGGCAGTTCCTTCCAGCGCACGGCGGAGCGTTACCAGAAGATCCTCGAACGCGACGGCGTGACGCTGAAGATCCTGCCTTCGGATGGCTCCGCGGACAATCTCAAGCGACTTGCCGATCCGGAACAGCATGTCGATGTCGGCTTCGTTCTCGGCGGCGCGGCGGGAGACAAGACCCATGACAGGTTGATGTCGCTCGGCAGCATTGCCTACCAGCCGCTGGCGATCTTTTATCGCGGCGAGAAGCGCGAACTCCTCTCGGCCTTCAAGGGCATGCGCATCAACATCGGCCCGGCCGGCAGCGGCACCCACGATCTGGCCCTGGCGCTGCTCAAGCTGAACGGCATCGCTCCCGGTGCCGACACCGTGATCGACGAAACCGACTTCGACGATCCGGCCAAGGCGCTGGCCGAAAACCGCGTCGATGTCATCTTCCTGATGGGCGACTCGACCGACCGCACGGTGATCCGAAAACTGATGCGCGACGGCGGCATCAGGCTGTTCAGCTTTGCCCAGGCCGATGCTTATGTGCGCCGCATCCACACCCTGAACAAGCTGCACCTGCCGCGCGGCAGCCTCGATTTTGGCCACGACTTGCCGCCGGACGACATCTGGCTGATCGGCCCCACGGTGCAACTGGTGGCGCGCGAATCGCTGCATCCGGCGCTGTCCGACCTGCTGCTGGAAGCGGCGCGCGAGATACATGGCCGTCCGGGGCTCTACCGCAAGGCGGGCGAATTTCCCGCCGCGCGCGAAGGCGAGTTTCGCCTCAGCACCGATGCCACGCGTTACTACACCAGCGGCAAGACCTTCCTCTACCGCAGCTTCCCCTTCTGGCTGGCGACCCTGATCGCGCGCGTGCTGGCCTTCCTGGTGCCGATCGTGCTGTTGCTGCTGCCGGCCCTGAAGTTCGCGCCCATGATCTACCGCTGGCGCATCGAGTCGCGCATCTACCGCTGGTACCAGGTACTGCTGGATCTGGAGCGCGAGGCACTCAAACCGGATGTCGATGCCGCGCGCCGCCAGGAACTGCTGCGCCAGCTCGACCACGTCGAGTCGGCGGTGAATCGCATCGTCATCCCCGCTTCCTTCGGCGACATGTTCTACGGCCTGCGCGGCCACATCGGCTTCGTGCGCCGCAACCTGATGCCCGAGCCCGATTGAAAACGGCGCGGCAGGCGCCGCGCCGTTCGCTGTTGCCGTCCCTGCTCAGCGCGCCATGAAGCCGCGGATCGCCTCGCCGGCCTTGGCCACGTTGAGCACGCCGTCGAGATGGCCACCGTCGCCCTCGATGACGAAGACCTCGGCCTTGCCGCCCTGGGCAATGAACTTTTCCGCCGCCTTCTTCGAGAACTCGGGCGGAAAGATCAGGTCGGACGACGCCGGCACGAAGAGGATACGCGCCTTGATCCGGCCGACTTCGCCCTCGACGTTGTAGAGCTGGTTGGCCTTGGCCATGTAGATCTTGTTGTTGGCATCGGTGGTCTTGGCGCGGGCCATGCCGGCCTTTTGCAGCGTGTCCTCGATCAGGAAGAGATTGGTTCGCTCGTCGCCGGGGTTCTTGTTCGCGTCAGCCAGCTTGTAGCCGAAGCTCTTCTCGGCCCAGCCCCAGTGGCGCGCGGTCAGCGTCACCAGCTTGAGTGCCTGGGCCACGCCGTCGAGCGGTTCCTCCTTGCCGTAGTAGTCGCCCTTGTTCCACTTCGGATCGAGCTTGATCGGCAACACCCAGGCGTCGAGCAGGCCGATCACCCAGGGCGAGATCGAGAATCCCGGGCCGATGACATGGATCACGCGTTCGACATAGTCCGGGTAATTGACCGCCCACTCCATGGCCTGGATCGAACCGCCGGAGGCGCCCGCCACCGCGTGCAGCTTCTTCACGCCCAGCGAATCGAGCAGGGCCTTGTGCACCCGTACCGAGTCGCGCATCGAGACCACGGGGAAGGACAGGCCGTAGGGCTTGCCGGTGGCCGGATCGAGCGACGAGGGCCCGGTGGTGGTGACGTTGGGGTCCTTGGTGTTGAGGTTGGACAGGGTGTCGGCCGAGACCACGAAATACCTGTCGGTGTCGATCGGCTTGCCCGGCCCGATGATCGAATTCCAGTAACCGGGGGCGGCATCGGTTTCCTTGTACTTGCCGGCGGCATGCGAAGTGCCGGAATAGAAGTGGGCGATGAACACGGCATTGTCGCCGGCGGCGTTGAGCCTGCCGTAGGTCTCGTAGCCGACCTTGACCTGGGATATCGCCTTGCCTCCCGCCGTGGTGTAGGACGACAGGCTGAAGACTTTCTTCTCGACCGGCTTGTCGTAGGCGCGGGCGGCGCCGCAGGCAATCAGGGAAGCCGCGAACAGTGCGGCGAGCTGTGGGATGCGCATGGACTTCTCTCCTTGTCGTTCTTCGATTGGATGCAGCAGGCGGCAAGTATGCCCGACAGCGGGAAGATCGGGCAATTCACCCGCGGCAGGATCGCCGCATGCCATTGCCGGGCGATACGCCGACACGTCGCCGATCTATGACCTTTGGTCAATTGATTTCGAAATTCCATGTCGTCATAATGGGTTAACTTCAGATCCGGCTTCAGTGAGCATGTCTTCAACGGCTTTCGACGCAGACAAGGACCCGGAGCGGCGCCCCTGCCGGCCGGGGCTCGCCACCCGCGCCGCATGAGTCAGCTTGCCGCCAACCCGTCCGCCACCGGCACGGCAGCCGACGACCCCGTGGTACGCGCCTTGGCTGCGGAGTTTTTTTCCCGCACCGGCGCCGCCGCGCCGATCGGCCTGATGGCCATTGTCGCCGTCGGCTACCCGCATGCGTCCGCGGTACCCCATTCGCTGCTGCTGCTCTGGGCCTGCCTGCTGGCAGTGCCGCTGACCGCCAGCACGCTGTTTGCGCGCCATGCCCGGCAGGCGCTCGAACGCGGCGCGAACCCGCTGCGCCTGGTGAACATCGAATGCCTGATCGCCGGCTTCAGCGGCGCCTCGTGGGGATTGCTCCCGGTACTCTTCTCCTCCGGGGTCGCCGATCCCCTGTACTTCTTTCGCCTGATGGTCATCTGCACCGCGGTCACCTTCGTCATCCCGACCCTGGCCGTGTTCCTGCGCTGCTGGTCCTGCTTCGTCGGCGCGATGTCGCTGATCGCACTGCCGTGGCTGCTCACCCAACCCGAAGCCGCCGATCTGCGCGCCGTGCTGCTGGTCGGCCTCGGCACCTTCCTGGCCATGGCGCTGAGCGTCGCCATCGACACCCGGCAGCGCATCGTGCAGGGCAAACGCGATCACCTCGCGGTCAAGGGCCTCGGCGAAACCCTCGCCACCGGCCAGGCGCAGTTGCAGCAGCGGATCGAGGAAAAGACTGAGGAACTGAGCGCCGCCCTGGCCGCCCTGCAGGAAAAGGAAACCGTACTCAGTCAGTCGCAGCGCCTGGCTTCCGTGGGCTACTTCATTTTCGATCCTGTGCAACGGGCATTCCGTACCTCGGAAATGTTCGACAAGATCTTCGGCATCGGTCCGGACGAACCGCGCAGCTTCGAGAACTGGCTGTCCGGCATCCATTCATTCCATCGCCACCGTATCTCCAACATGGCGGCAGAGTTGCGGCGCGAAGGCGGCACCGCGGAATGGAGCTACCCCATCGTGCGCCGCGACGACGGCAAGACCTGCTGGGTGCGCAATCGCTCCGTGGTCGAACTCGACGCCAACGGACACATCGTCAAGTGGTTCGGCAACGTCCAGGACATCACGCAGCAAAAGCTGGCAGAAATCGAACTCGAACAGCACCGCCACCACCTCGAGCAGATGGTCGCGGAACGCACACGCGACCTGATCGTCGCCAAGGAAGCGGCGGAAGTCGCCAATGCGGCGAAGGACACCTTTCTCGCCAACATCAGCCACGAGCTGCGCACCCCCCTCAACGGCGTGATCGGCATGGCCGGCCTCGCCAGCGGCATGGCCACCGAGCCCAAGCAACGCGACTACCTGGAGAAAATCGTCCGCTCCGGAGAACATCTCAACCGGATCATCAACGACCTGCTGGATCTGTCGAAAATCGCCGCCGGCCGCATGGAGCTCGAAATCGTCGCCTTCGATCCGCGGGCCGTGGTCCGGCATTGCACCGCCGTAATGGCACCGCGCACCGCGGAAAAAGGCCTGTACTTGCGCGAAACGATAGAGGCGGCGGTACCGGAAGTGATCCGCGGCGACCCGCACCGGCTGGAACAGATCCTGCTCAATCTGCTCGGCAACGCCGTCAAGTTCACCGAGACGGGCGGCATCGAAATCGAGGTCGCCCCGGCCCCGAGCAGCGGCGGCCGCTATTGCCTCGGCATACGGGTCACCGACAGCGGCAGCGGGATGGCGGCCGAGGCGCTATCCAGGCTGTTCAAGCCGTTTTCCCAGGCCGATGCCACGGTGAGCCGCCGCCACGGCGGCACCGGGCTCGGCCTCGCGATCAGCCACCGCCTCGCGCAAATGATGGGCGGAGACATCGCGGTTTCAAGCCAGCCGGGCCAGGGCACGACATTCACGGTTCGCATCTGCTGCGAAATCGGCGACAGCGCCGAACTGCCGGGCGGCGCGCCGCCGATCGACGCGCCACCGGCGAGCTACCGTGACGTCCGCATCCTGGTGGCGGAAGATCAGGATATCAACCGCGAAATCATCGAGGCGCTGCTGACCGATATCGGCATCGAGGTGCGGATGGCGGTCAATGGCCGGGAAGCCGTCGACCTGCTGCAACGGAGCGGCCCGGATGCCTTCGACCTGGTACTGATGGACATCCAGATGCCGATCATGGACGGCCTTTCGGCGACACGGGAAATTCGCCGCCGTCCCGGCTTCGAAACGCTGCCGATCGTCGCCCTGACAGCCCACACCATGGAACACGAAAAAGCCATCGGCCGCGCGGCCGGCGTCAGCGACCACATCGGCAAGCCCTTTGACATCGCCGGGATCCAGCGCACCCTGGCGCGCTGGATCCCGGCCCACAAGCAGATCGCGGCGCCGGCGGCGATACCGCCGCCGGCCGGCGGTATCGACATCGAAGCCCTGCCCGGCATCGATGTCGCCGGCGCCCTGGGCCGTTTCGGTGGCCGCGAGGATCGTTTGCTGCACTGGCTGCGGAATTTCGCCGCCACCTGCCATGCCGTCCCGGCGCAGATTCGTCACGAGATCGCCGCCGGCCACTGGACAACGGCGGCGCAGACGGCACACGCCTTCAAGGGCCGGACCGGAATGCTGGGCCTGACGACGATCCACCCGCGGGTATCCGCGCTCGAACGCGCCCTGCGCGAGCGGGCGCCGGTCGACGCCTTGCTGGCCGGGCTCGAACAGGCGCTTGGCGACCTGCGGCCCGAACTGAACCGCCTGTCTGGCGAGCCCGCGGCCGGCGACCACGGCTCTGCGGCAGCGGCAACGCCGCTCACCTGGAACGACAGCTATGCCGTCGGCGTACCCGAACTGGATGACCAGCATCGACGGCTGCTCGAACTGATCAACCAGGTCGGCGATGACTACGGGCCGCGGAACGCGTTTACCGACGGACTGTTCCGGGAGGTGCTCTCCGACCTGTTCGAATACACCCAGGTGCATTTCCGGGCGGAGGAAGACCACCTGCGCAAGATCGCCTATCCCGGCATCGAGGCTCATGCGCGCGAGCACGGTGCCTTGACCGAACGCGTGATGGAATTCATCCTCGCCGCGCAAGGCGGCACACAGGACCGGCAGGCGATCCACAACTTCCTGCTGACCTGGCTGGTATCGCACATCCTCGAAGCGGACATGCGCTATCGCGATTTCATGCGCGCCCCCCTTCGCCCCCGCGGGGGGTTATTGATCGGCTCGCTACGCTCGACATCACCAGCGACCCATTCACGCTAATGGCCTGGCGTGGAGGTCGGCGGCTGCCGCGGCGCCGGGCTAGAACCATTTGCCCCGGCGGCCGCGGATGCCTGATGCTGGCGAATCCAGTCGGCGATTTTCTGCGTCACCGAGGCTTCGATGCCGAGGAACTGGTGGTGGCCGGAATGGCAGGGATTGCCTTGCCGATCGCCGCCCTCAACGGTGATCAGTTCGACCCGCTTGGCTTTCTTCATGGTCGCCATCACGCCGGGGATCGCGTCGTAGGGTGTAACCATGCAACCGTCGTCCTTGTGGTGGACGAACAACACGGGCTGGGTGATTTCGTCGAGCCTGGCCAGGGTCACCGGATGGGCCGCCGCCACCGGCTGGCGGGTGGTCGATGCGGTCAATACCACGCCATCCGGGCCGCGTTCGCCCAGCATGGCCGCCGCCGTTGCTGCCGAAAGCGAGCCGTTGCTGGTGCCGACGGTCCATACCGGCAGCTTTTCGCGCTGGCGCAGGAAGGCGATCACGGCGGCCGCATCTTCCGCGTGTTCGCGGGTATGGCGGAAATCGTCGAGGACGCGTCGATCGGACGGCACATCGACGATGGCCACGCTGATCCCGTTGTCGTTGAAGCGGCGGGCGCCGCCGGAAAGGAAGTTTTCGTTGCGCATCGAGCCATTGGGAAAAATACCGATGGCGCCGCCACCGCCCTGAAACAGCACGGCGCTGGCATGGGCGTTCGGTGCCCTGGCATAAACCAGGCGCAAGCTGACGTCGGATCGCGTCTTGAGTTCATGGACTTCCAGCTGCGCCAGCGCCAGGGCGGGCAGCAAGGCAGCAATGCCGACAAAGAACCTCATTCCTTCCTCCTGTGTCTTGCGGATCGCAGCTTAATCGAGGGCTTCGATTCGCAGCAAAAGTCGGCGCCGGCGAGACGCCGATTGCGTCGAATAGCTGACGATGCCGCTGCCGGCAGACGACTGCTCGCTGCCGCTGGCGCCAAGTTCCATCCATTCGCCGAGGCGACCGCTGACCGTGGTGACCAGGCGCTGGCTATTCACCGAGCCCGGCAGCGGACCGGGCGTGTCGTCGCGCGGGCTGATCTCGACCGTCACCCGGTCGCCGGCCAGGCGCGGCACGGCGACGAAGCCGCTACCCAGGTCGCGCTGTACCAGGGTTTCTGAAAGGATGACGCCACCGGGCCCGATCACCAGTTGCCGCATGGGCAGGAAATAGCTCTGGCCGACCATGATCGCGGCGCGGCCGCCATCGATGGTCTGCACCTGTTGCGCGACATTGCGCCTGCTATGAGTTTCGGACTGGTAGAGGTGTCCGCGACCTGAAATCGCCGCACCGCCGGCACCGACTTCCACCCGCGCCGACGCGCCGGCGCCGCCGCCCGCACCGCTGTCGCTGCCTTCCTGGCGCAGGCTGATCATCAGGCGGCGTTGCGGCGTATCCAGCGCCGCGATCAGCTGGCGCAGCTCGGCCAGGTTGCGCGCCGAGGCGCGCAAAAACAGCTTGTCGCCGCTGCCATTGAGCGCACCGCCCGGTTCGACGAAAGGCTGCAACTGCGGCAGCAGCGCCTCGGCCTGGCGATGCCGCAGGGTGACGATCTCCAGCCCCTGGGCCCAGGCCAGCGAGGATGCAAACAGCAAGAGAAGCATCAGTCGTTTCATGTCGAGCGCCACTATACTGCCGCCTTTGCAGCCAACCGAGGGAGGAGACACAATGAAAATCGAAACCATCGCCGTGCATGGTGGCTACAGCCCGGACCCGACCACCAAGGCGGTCGCGGTGCCGATCTACCAGACCACATCCTACGCCTTCGACAACACCCAGCATGGTGCCGACCTGTTCGACCTCAAGGTCGCCGGCAACATCTACACGCGCATCATGAACCCGACCACCGACGTGCTGGAAAAGCGCATGGCGGAACTCGAAGGCGGCATCGGCGCGCTGGGCCTGGCCTCGGGCCAGGCGGCGATCACCTACGCGATCCAGACCATCGCCGAGGCCGGCGACAACATCGTCTCGGTAAGCACGCTCTACGGCGGCACCTACAACCTGTTCGCGCACACCCTGCCGCAGTACGGCATCGAGGTGCGCTTCGCCGACTACCGCGATCCCGAGGGCTTCCGGCCGCTGATCGATGCGCGCACCAAGGCCGTGTATTGCGAGTCGATCGGCAACCCGCTGGGCAACGTGGTCGACATAGCCGCCTTGGCCAGGGTCGCCCATGACGCCGGCGTACCGCTGATCGTGGACAACACCGTGCCCACGCCCTACCTCTGTCGCCCCTTCGAGCACGGCGCCGACATCGTCGTGCATTCCCTGACCAAGTACCTCGGCGGCCATGGCAACAGCATCGGCGGCGTGCTGGTCGATTCCGGCAAGTTTCCCTGGGCCGAGCACAAGGCGCGCTTCAGGCGCCTCAACGAACCCGACGTCTCCTACCACGGCGTGGTCTATACCGAGGCGCTGGGCCCGGCGGCCTACATCGGCCGCGCCCGCGTGGTGCCGCTGCGCAACATGGGCGCCGCAATCTCGCCCTTCAATTCCTTCCTGGTCCTGCAGGGCATCGAGACCGTCACGCTGCGCATGGACCGCATCTGCAAGAACACCCTGGCCGTCGCCAACTACCTCAAGGGCCACGCCAAGGTGAGCTGGGTCAACTACGGCGGCCTCCCCGACCATGCCGACCATGGCCTGGTGCAGAAGTACATGGGCGGCCGCGCCTCGGGCATCCTGACCTTCGGCGTTAAAGGGAATGGGGGCGGTGCCGCCGCCGGCGCGCGCTTCCAGGACGCGCTGAAGCTGGTGACGCGCCTGGTCAACATCGGCGATGCCAAGAGCCTGGCCTGCCACCCGGCATCCACCACCCACCGCCAGCTCTCGCCCGAGGAAATGAAGAAGGCCGGCGTCTCGGAAGACATGGTGCGCCTGTCGATCGGCATCGAGCACATCGACGACATCAGGGCCGACCTGGAACAGGCGCTGGCCGTGGTCTGAGCAAACCGCCGCCGTTCCGTATGCAAGCCGAAGGGCGCGAGTCCTTCGGCTACGTAATCACCGTCGGCCGCTCGCGGCCGCTCTTCGCCTTGAGGCCGGAGATCTGGTCCGCGATGAGGATCAGGTCTTCCAGCAGCAGTTGGGCATCGCCGCGCTGGCGCGCCGGGTCGACGTCGAAGGCTTCGAGGTAAAGGCGCAGCGTGGCGCCCTCGGTGCCGGTGCCGGAGAGGCGGAAGACGATGCGCGAGCCGTCGGTAAACACGATGCGCAGACCCTGCCCGGTCGACACCGAGCCGTCGATCGGATCGGTGTAGGCGAAGTCGTCGCAGAACTTCACCGTGTAGTTGCCGAAGGCCTGGCCGGGCAGCGTGGCGCAGGCCGCGCGCACCTGGCCGATGATGGCGTTGGCGACATCGGTGGGCAGGTTCTCGTAGTCGTGGCGAGAATAGACATTGCGGCCGAATACGGCCCAATGGTCCTGTACCACCTGCTCCACCGACTGCCGCCGTTTGGCGAGAATGTTGAGCCAGAACAACACGGCCCACAGGCCGTCCTTTTCGCGCAGGTGGTCGGAGCCGGTGCCGAAGCTTTCCTCGCCGCACAGCGTCACCTTGCCGGCATCCATCAGGTTGCCGAAGAACTTCCAGCCGGTCGGCGTCTCGAAGCAGGGCACGCCGAGCTTCCGTGCCACGCGGTCGGCCGCCGCGCTGGTCGGCATCGAGCGCGCGATGCCGGCGATGCCTTTCGCATAGCCTGGGGCCAGCCTGGCATTGGCGGCGATCACCGCCAGGCTGTCGGAAGGCGTGACGAAAAAACCGCGGCCGAGGATCATGTTGCGGTCGCCGTCGCCATCCGAGGCGGCGCCGAGGTCGGGCGCGTCGAGGTCGTACATTTTCTCGACCAGCTCGTGGGCATAGGTCAGGTTGGGATCGGGGTGTCCCGCGCCGAAATCCGGCAGCGGCACGCCGTTGATCACCGTGCCGGCCGGGGCGCCCAGCCGGCGCTCGATGATCTCCTTTGCATACGGGCCGGTCACCGCATGCATGGCGTCGAAGCAGACGCCGAAGCCGCCGGCGATGAGTTCGCGGATGGCGGCGAAGTCGAACAGCGATTCCATCAGTTCGGCGTAATCGGCCACCGGGTCGATCACCTCAACGACCATTTCGCCGATCCGCTGCACGCCGGGGCGATCGAGGTCGATGTCGGCCGCATCGAGGATGCGGTAGCTCGTGAGCGCCTTGCTGCGGGCGAAGATGGCGTCGGTGACCTTCTCCGGCGCCGGGCCGCCGTTGGCGGTGTTGTACTTGATGCCGAAGTCGCCTTCCGGCCCGCCGGGGTTATGGCTGGCGGAGAGGATCAGGCCGCCGTGGGTGCCGTACTTGCGAATCACGCAGGAGGCGGCGGGCGTCGACAGGATGCCGCCCTGCCCCACCAGCACGCGACCGAAGCCATTCGCCGCCGCCATGCGCAGGATCACCTGGATCGCCTCGCGGTTCAGATACCTGCCGTCGCCGCCCAGCGCCAGCGTGGCGCCGGCGGGGACCCCGACGGTGTCGAACACCGCCTGGACGAAGTTCTCCAGGTAAGTCGGCGCCTGGAACACGGCGACCTTCTTGCGCAGGCCCGAGGTACCTGGTTTCTGGTCCGTGAATGGCTCGGTCGCCACCGTCCTGACGTTCATTTCTTCCTCCCTTTGCTCTTGGTTCTTTCCTCAGCCTGCTCCATGGCGAGGGTTTCAAGACCTCTGGCGACGGCGGCACGCAAGCGTTCCAGGGTTTCCTCGACCGGCGCGCGCATCGAGACCTCCAGCCCGAGCTCGCGGGCGATGCGGTTGATGCGCGAAGGGTCGAGCGGCAGGCCGCCGGCATCGATGGACTCGATCACGTCCTTGCCGGCCTGCAATTCGCGTGGCAGCTTCGGCTTGCACCGCAGCCAGGCCCTCAGCGTCCGCAGCAGGCGTGCCGCCGGCAAGCGCGCTCCCCTACAACCACTTCTGCAGCGGGTAGCCGCCGAACAGCGGCCGCTGCAAGGCGGCGGCGGCGATCTGCCGACCCCATTTGAATTCCTTGAACAGCACGATGAAGTTCCACATGTCGCGCAGCACCAGCTTGCGCTCGCGCCAGGACAGCTTCATCAGCGCCTCGGGAAAATCCGCCTCGTGCGGACGGTCGAAGGCGATTTTCAGCGGGTTCCACTGGTCGCTGCAACGACGCACTTCGGAGGCGATCATCCTGCGATAGATCTCCTGCAGCGGCCGGTTGCGCCGCTGCGCCTCGACGATGGCCTCGCCGGAAATCGCGCCCGAATGCAGGGCACAGCTCATGCCTTCGCCGATCATGTTGAGGAAGCCGGCGGCCTGGCCGGTGACCAGCACCTTGCCCTTGCCGAAGACATAGCGGTTGATCAGCGAGGGGCCGAAGTTCTCGGCGCAGCCCTCGTGGTCGTCATCCGCCGGCTTGAGTTGCACGCCGTGCCTGTCGCGCAGGTATTGCTCGACGACGCGGTGCTTGCGCGCGAAATTGTCGCCGCGCTTGAAGCCGACGCCGACGATCTGCCGCCCGTCGCGGGCGTGGCTCCAGGTGTAGTGGCCGAGACCGGGATGGAACCAGAAGTGGAAATACTCGGGCGAGAGCGGGCAGTCGACGATCTCGTGGAATTTCTGGCCGACGAAAAACCAGGGGATCTGCTTGCTGTAATCGGGATAGACGGCGCGCACCACCAGCGAACTCGGGCCGTCGGCGCCGATCACCTGGCGCGCGCGGTACTCGATGGGCTCACCGTTGCGCACGGCGCGCACCAGCACGTGATCGCCCCTATCCTCCAGGCCGGCGAAGGAGGTTCGGTCATGGACTTCGGCGCCGCTGCGCACAATCGCCCAATGGTCGGAATACTTGCGGTGCAGGTGCGGCGTGGTGCCGTGGAAGAAATCCATCGGCATTTCGACGCGGCAGGGAAAATGGAAGGTCACACCGCGGCAGGAGGTCGGCTCGTGCAGCACCTCGCGCGGCAAGGGTCCGAAGTTCTCCAGCAGGAAGCGGTGGCCACGCGGCGAGAGGATGCCGGAACAGATCTTGTGCCGCGGCAACTCCTTGCGCTCCAGCACCACGGTTTCCAGCCCGGCATCCACCGTGCGCTTGGCAGCGGCCGCGGCGGCGAGGCTGGCACCGACGATCAGGACATCGACATCACGCATTTCGGCAATCCTCGTTCAGGCGTCGGCGAGTTCGGCCAGGTGCAGCACCGGCACATCCGTCACGCGACGCAGCAGTTCGCGCTCGGCCGGATTCTCGACCAGGACTCGCGCCGGCCGGTGCCCGTGGAGCATCCAGCCTGCCTGCGCCAGGTCCTCCGCCGACGGTCCCATGCGCAGGCCGGGATAGCCGCTGGCCTGTGGCGGCACCGCAATGCGTTGCAGGTCGAGGTTCATGGCGCAACCGGCTTCCTTGCACAAGCCATCGTAGTGCGCGACGAGGCGGGCCTGGTCGGCATGATAGGCACGCGCCTCGATGACATAAAAGTCGGCGCTGGCGATACGGCGACGAAGCGCCGGAATGTTGCCCAGAGCCTCGCCCAAGCCTTGCAGCCTGGCCCCCGGCAGCTCGCCGCGCAGCCAGCGCAGCATCAGCCCATCGCCTACCACCAGGCTGCGTCCTTCCACGCCGGCAAGGAAGCGCCGCTTGCGCGCCGGATCGATGTCGCCGCCGATTTCCAGCGCCACGGCGAGATCGGCGCCGTCGTCTGCCGCGGCACGCAAACCCAACAGGGCCGCGACGCGCGCCAGCAGGCCCGCGTCGGCACGCAAGGCCGCTCCCGGCAACAACAAGGCCCCGGCCGGCGCCGCGCTCAAACCGGCCGCCGCCTGCTGGTAGCCGACATGCAGCACTGCCAGATCTGGCGGTAGTTCCAGTTCGCGCCGCAGGTCGACGATCATGTCCGTCAGCGCAATGTTCTCCGGGCAGACCGGGTCGCAGGCGCCGCACAGCGCGCAGGCATCCAGCACCTCGGCCAGCTCGGCCGCCACCGCCCCGTTCTGGCGCGCCTTGGCGATGCCCTCCGGGCTGAAGCGCGGATCGCGGCGGGCACGCCACATCGGGCAGACCAGGCGGCACAGGCTGCAACCGCTGCAGGCCGGGTAGTCGCGGGGATGGGCGCTCGAATACATCAGAAAATCACGTCGCGGTTGAGGATCATCGCCGGGTCGGCCTTGCGCTTCATCGCCAGGTGCTTGTCCACCAGGGCATCGCCGAAGACGCGGCGGATATAGCCTTTCATCATGCCGCCGAAGCGGTAGTAGCTGGCGCCCATGTCGACGCCAATGTCGTAGATGGCGTTCTTGAAGGACTGGAAGTGGTCGCGGCTGTAGACCTCGCCCTCGATCATCGGCTCGAACTCGCAACCGTAGGCCCAGCCTTCGGCGTCGGGCGGGATGCAGCTCATCTCGTAGTGCGGCGCATGGTCGGCACGCAGCCGGATGCCGACGCAATACAGCGTGTAATGGCGGAAATGCTTGCGGCACACCGCGTTGCCGCGCTCCACCGCCGCGACGAACTTGTCCGCCGTGGTGGCCAGGTCGGGAATCACCATGTTGCGCGAACCCCAGTGCTTCCACACCGCGCGCGAGAAGACCACGCTGCGGTCCTCCATGCGCCCGTCGCGGTGGAACTCGGGGCGGCGAAATTCGGGAAACACGGCCCGCTTGCGCCGCAGCAGGTAGAGCGCCTCGCCCAGCCTCCAGGGCCGCAGGGCGTAATGGCCGAGCATGCACAGGGCGAAACCAAATTCGCCGTGGCCGCGCAGGCGCCTTTCCCAGTTGGCCTTGAAGGCCGCTTCGCGCTCGGCGGAGTCGAAGGCCACCAACAGATTCACCGCGCAGTCCATGATGGTGAGGATGCCGGAGTAATCGCTGGCGTCGTTGCAGTCCAGCAGTTGCAGGTCCTCGATCGCCTCGCGCAAGGTCGAGTAGTAGTAGTAATGCATGGACAGCGGTGTATAGGGGCGGATTTTCAGCGTCGCCTCGGTGATCACGCCGAACTGGCCGTAGCCGAGGATCACGCGCTGGAAGAGCTCGGGATTGATCTGGTCGGAGCACTCGACGATCTCGCCGGTCGGCGTCACCACCTGAAGCGCGAGCGCCTGGTCGGCGCTGCAACCCAGGCGCGCCGAGTTCACGTCGATGCCGCCCACGCCCAGCGTGCCTCCCACCGAGGAGCTCATGTTGAGCGGCGCCGAGAGATAGTCCAGCCCCTCGCGGCGCAACTCCTCGGCCAGCGCGTGCCAGTAGATGCCGGCCTCGGTACGCACCGTCAGCGCCTCGCGGTCTATCGTCAGCACCCGGCTCATGCCGGTCATGTCGAGCAGCACGCCGCCGTAGGCCACCGACTCACCCTCGGTAGTGAGGCCGCCGCCGCGCGCCGTGACCGGCACGCGATGCGCCTGCGCCGCCTTCAGCAGCGCCGCAACCTGTGCCGCGTTGCGCGCAACGACCACGCCATGCGGCATGCCGTAGGCCGTGCCACCGGCATCGGTGGCGAAGATGCCGCGCGTGGCGGCGCTTTCCAACACATCGACACCGGCCGCGCGCAATGCAGCGACGAAGGCATCCCAGCCGGCACCGTTCCAGCGCGCGGGGTTGGTCTGCTGGCGAACGATGCCCTGCAAGGCGTCGGGAGCTACCGGGCAGGGGCCGACGGTGCCGGGTTCTACGAGCGAAATGTCCAAGAGGAGGGGTCCAAACCGGAATCAGCGGGAATGATAACCCGCGCCACGCGGCACGGCTTCCAAGCAACAAAATAGCGCCCCGAAGGGCAAGCCGTTAGCCCTTTTTGTTGAAAATGAGAAACGAAGCCTGATCTGACGGGCGTTCCAAGACGAAGAGCGCCCTTTTCCATTCGGGGGTTAACGAGCCCCCCAGGTCAATTGATCTCACCGCCGCAGGCCAACCGAGAGCTGCCGCGAAGGCTTGACAAATCAATTCCAGACCCGATAATGACATATATGTCAACCAGGGGTGTTTTATGGCAGCTGGCATGAAAAAAGAGCTTCTCTATCCCCTGCAAGAGGCAGTACTGGCAAGCTTGCAAGCCATGAGAGACCCGCAGCTCAGCGTGGCAAAACTGTGCGGAGGCACCGCTCTCTCCCGGTGTTGGCTCAACCATCGGCTGTCTTATGACCTCGATTTTTTCCTGCCGCACGGGTTCCGGGCGATAGACATGTCGGCCGCCATCAAGAAATCCGGCATCGTCTATGACACAAGGGACATTGTCGATGACCCGAGGAAGGCCAATCAACTCCACGGATATGCCTTCCTCGAGGGACAAGAATTGAAGGTGTCGTTTGTCGAGGACGCCTATTTCGAGCTTTTCCCGGCCGTGGAGGAAAAGTTCGGAAGATTGAGCGTTCGGACTGAGGAAATTCCGGGCTTGTATCACAGGAAACTAAGGACTGTGGCGGGCGGTGGCGCGGACGGCGCTTCTTTTGAGGGCGGGAGGCAAACAGCCCGCGACTTGTTTGACTTGCTCGTCCTGTCGTCATCCTTCATGCCCATCAGGAAGTTCGCGGATTCCCTGCCCTACGCGTTTCCTTCCGACGCGTTCGACAACGGGCTTGCAAACATGCCGTGGTTTGATCTGATTGACGAACTCGCCGAGATCGATTGCGATCCGGAATGGGCCGGGGCGAAAGACATGGAATTCTTGCAGGATGCCCTCTATGAGCAGATAGGTGCGAGGGCGATTCTCGACAGCATCGAACACGAGAAACCGGTCGCTCATGGGCAAACAAAAACCATCATCAGGAAAAACCGGGGCCGGGGAGGCCCGGCGAGATGAAGCTGATGGCAGACGGAAAGTCATGGGAAGAAGTGAGCAGGAAGGCTTACTGGGACAGGAGTGTTCAGCTGGAAAAATGGCGCGAAGAAATTTCAGCCGGGCACCGCTCCTATCTGCCGGGCGCCGTGTCAGGGATGTCAGTCTCCGAGTTTGTCCATTTTTTTGGCAAGGAGCGCTTCATCGCCGACTGGCCGCGCCTGAGGGCTTTGCTGCCGGGAAAAATCGCCAGCAAAGCAGGCGTATACGATCTGGCCTGGAGCAAGCTCGCGGGCGGAGGATGGAACCTGAGGCCGACACCCGACTTCAACGCCATGGCGGCGCGGCGACGACAATTTCTCGTCGCCGTGGCGCGGACGCCGGGCAAGAGCATCTACGAAGTCGCCAAATCGCTCGGGATGCAATATCGCCGCGCCCATGAGCATGCCGTCAATCTCATTCGTGATGGAAAGCTTCGGGGCTCCGAAGTGGTGGAGAACGGACATCGCAAGATAAAACTGTATCCGTACTACAAGCAACAAGCCGCGTAGCCAAGCCCTCCTCCATTCAAAAAACGCGCGCAAGGAAAGCGATATGGGCCGGCCGCGGAAACCGCGTCGCGAGCGCTGGCCTGTCGCGACCAAAGGCCCCCTGCCCGCTAAAGATATTGTATTGTTTCACCATTCGTTGATTGGCCTCCTGGCCGTCCGGATTGGCTGGGACAGACTCACCATGGATCATGTTCTTCCTCCCGACGATGAAGGCTTGGCCCCGATCACCGCCATCAAGGAATCACGCAAGGGCGGGAATGCCCCCGCACAGAACCTGGCGGACCAGGAATACCTCACGATCATCCAGGCGTCGCTGGATGGATTCTGGAAAGTTGCGGCGGATGGCCGGCTCATCGACTGCAACGAGGCCGCCTGCGCCATGCTGGGTTACCGGCGCGAGGAGTTGCTGGCCCTTGCCATCCGCGACATCGAGATGCGCGAGGACGATGAGGAAGTCGCCGCACATATGCGCCTGGTCATCGCCAGGGGCCACGACCGTTTCGAGACCGAGCATCGCTGCAAGGACGGCAGCGGCATCCTCGTCGAGGTCAGCGCCTATTGCGTCCCCGGGGCCGAGGCACCGCTGCTGTTAGTGTTCTGCCGCGACATCGGGGAGCGCAGGCAGGCCGAGACCACGCTGGGGGAAATGCAGCAGTTCAAGCAGGCGATCCTCGATGCCGTCACCGCCCAGGTGGCCGTGGTGGACAGGCACGGCGTCATTGTCGAGGTGAATGCGGCCTTCTGCGCAATGATGGGCTATGCAGCGGAAGAACTCGTCGGCCGTTCGGCGCGAATGCTGTATCCGAGCGATGCGGAATTCGAGCGCGCGGGCCAGGAGAAATACGGCCAGATCTCCGGGGAAGGCATCGGTCGCATCGAAAGCCGATTGCTCACCAGGGACGGCCGGATCATCGATGTGGCGCTGTCTTCCGCACCGATCGTGCCGGGCAACCTGGCGCGGGGAATCACCTTCACCGTCGAAGACATCACCGCCAGGAAGCAGTCGGAACGACAAAGGCTCGCGCATGAGGCCAGGCAGCGCGATACCCTGATCCGCGAAGTCCACCACCGCATCAAGAACCACCTGCAGGGCGTGCTGGGGCTGATGACCAATTCGATCGCCAGGCACCCCGAAATGGCCGAGGCGATGGAAGCCATCTTCACGCGCGTGAATGCAATCGCCAAGGTGTACGGACTACAGGGCAGGAAGCCCGACGCCCACGTGCGCTTCTGCGACCTGATGGAAACCCTGCTCGAAGGCACACCCGGCGCGCCCCCCATCCTGCTGCGGAACCTGAGCATGGACATGGAAGCCATACTCTCGCCGCAGGAAGGTGTACCGATGGCCCTGGTGATCAATGAACTGATCACCAATGCCGACAAGCACAGGCGCGCGAAGGATGTCGGACGTCCGGTACTGGCCATTTTCCGCATCGACAGCGACAGGGTAACGCTGACCGTCACCAACGCGCCGGCCAGCCTGCCGGATGGCTTCGACCTGGCGGCCGGCACCGGGATAAACACGGGCCTGGGACTGCTCAAGGCCCTGCTGCCGCGCACGGGGGCCAGCCTGAACTACCGCCAGGAGGGCAATGCGGTCGTCGCCGAACTGGTGCTGGTGGCGCCCCTGGTGAACTGCCGCGCCCGCAGGCCGGACCCGCCCGAGGACTGAGCCTCGCCCTGGCTCGCGCCGCGGCCGAAAGCCCCGGCGGTCTCAGGGCGCGATCGCGCCCGCCAGCTCCGTTGCGGTCCGGGGGGACAGCCGTGTCCGCCAGGTATCGATCCACCCCGGCAGGTCGGGTGCCGGCATCGGGCGGGCGATGAAGTAGCCCTGTGTCATGTCGCAGCCGGTTTCGCGCAGGAAATTCCAGTCGGCGTCGTCCTCCACGCCCTCGGCGACCACTTCGATGCCCAATTGGCGCGCCAGGCTCAGGTTGGCTTCGAAAATCGCGCGCAAGGTCGGATCGGCATAGGCGTGATGCACAAAACTGCGGTCGATCTTGAGTTCGTCGAAAGGGATGTCGCGCAACTGGACCAGGGAAGAATGCCCGGTACCGAAGTCGTCTATCGACAAGCGGAAGCGCCTCAGGCGCAGCCGTGTGAGTATTTCGAGCGGCACGCGCAGGTCGGTCATCAGCCGGCTTTCGGTCACCTCGAGCACGATGTCGGCGGGAGACACGCCGGCCGAGGCCGCTTCGCGGGAAACGAAGTCGGCGAAGTCGAGCGAGCGCAGGTTGTCCATCGAGACGTTGATCGCCACTTTCAGCGGCAGACCCGCGTCGGCCCAGCGGCGCGACTGCGCCAGGGCTTCGCGCAGAACGGCGTGCGTCAGGTCATCGATCAGGCCGTTAGCTTCCGCGACGGCGATGAACTGGTCGGGATAGACCAGGCCATCCGTCGGGTGCCGCCAGCGCACCAGGGTCTCGACGCCAACCACCCGGCCATCGCCGACCACCACCTTGGGCTGGTAGTAATTAACCAGCTCGCCATTGGCGATCGCGGCACGCACGGCATCGGCGCCATAGGCTTTGCGCCGGACCTGGCCTGCGCCACGCAGCGAGGGTTGCCAACTGGCCAGCAGGCAGGCCAGCGCCTCGGTCTGCACGGGTTTGTGCAGGTGCCCGAGCACGTCGATGCGGTGCGCCTGCACCAGCTTGCTGGCGGACGCCAGCATGCGTTCGTCCTCGCCACTGATCAGGATCAGGCTGCCCGTGTAACGCTGCTCGACCAGATGGCGCACGAACTCGATGCCGTCCATTTCCGGCATGTTGAGGTCGAGCAGGATCAGTTCCGGCGCCCCGGCGGGATGGGCGATGGCCTCCAGCGCCGCGGCGCCACTGGCATGCGGAAACAGGCTTGTGAAGCCGAGGTTCTCGAGCTGACGGGCGAGCAGCCTGAGCATGAAGGGCTCGTCGTCGAGCAGCATGATTTTGACTGTCGGCTTATTTGGCATCGTTGTTTTCCTCTTGATGTTGTCGTACGGTCAGTCCGGCAGTTGCCGCATCAACATGCGAGTTGCAAGGCATCGAGCTGCACGGCGACGGCCGCCAGCTCCCGTTCGAACTCGGCCAGCAGCCTCGGCAATGCCTCGGCGTCGCCGCTCCTGCTGCTGGCCTCCAGTCGCGCACAGGACTCGCCCAGCGCCAGGGCCCCCACCGAACGCGCCGCCGACTTGAGCTTGTGGGCCGCCATGCCGGCGGCGGCAAGGTCGCCGCCATGGCAGGCGCTGCGCATCTCGGCGGCGATCGCGTCGGCGCTGTCGGCGAAGCTGGCCAGCAGGCTGCGTATCGTCGGCGGGTCGTCGCCGACCAGGCCTTCCAGCACGCGTATGTCGAGTGCCGCTACCGTGCCGCGGCCTGCCGACTTGGCGGAGGCGGTCACGGCTGGCATCGGATCGCGGCCGGCGACCGGCGCATCAGCGGGGCCACACGGAGGGTCGCTTGCCGCCGGCATCCATCTGGCGAGCACGGTCTTCAGCTTCTCCAGTGCCACCGGCTTGCTCAGATAGTCGTCCATGCCCGCTTCGCGGCAACGCTCCGCTTCGCCGGCCAGCGCATTGGCGGTCAGCGCAATGATCGGCAGGCGGCGATCGCCGGTTTCCCTGGCGCGGATGGTGGCGGCCAGTTCATAGCCGTCCATGTGCGGCATGTGCAGGTCGGTCAGCAGCAGCGCAAAATCGCCGCTGGCCCAGGCATCGAAGGCCTTGAGCCCGTCCTCGGCGATGTGGGCCGCGTGGCCGAGCAGGGCCAACTGCCTCTGGATCACCTTCTGGTTGGTCTGGTTGTCCTCGGCGACCAGGATCAAACGACCCAGCCGCCGGGCCTCGTCGCGTGACGGTCGACTCACGGCGACCACGGTTTCGCCGGCCGGGGCAGACCGGGTCGATTCCGCAGCCACCCGCCCGGCGGCAGCGGCCACCGTCCACAGCAGGGTCTCGCGCTCGAGCAGGTTGCCGTCCACCAGCACCAGGTTCGCGTTTTCGATTCGCGGCTTGCGCCGCTGGCCGCGTCCGATCACCACGACGCGCAGGTCCTCGGCCGGACGGGCAGCGGCGATGCGGTCAAGCGCGCCGCGGGGCAGCCCGGTGTCGCCGGCATCGACCACCCATACCGCAAGGCCCGGCGGGTCGCGCCGGCCCGTGGCGGCGAGCAGGTCCGTCTCCCGCGCGACGCCGGCCCCAGCGTGGGCCAGGTAGGCAGCCAGGTCGTCGGCCAGGCTGTGCCCGTCGCCGATGACGACACAGTGCAGGCCCCGCACCGGCACGGCTTGATCCTCGGCATCGGCGGCCGCCGGCAGCAGCTTGAAGGGCAGGCGAATGGTGAAGGTGGACCCGCGGCCCGGCTGGCTTTCCACCGCGATCGCCCCCCCCATCAACTGCAGCAGGTGGTGGGAGATGGCCAGGCCCAGGCCGGTGCCGCCGAAGCGCCGGGTGGTGGAGATGTCTGCCTGGCTGAAAGGCGTGAACAGGCCTGCCAGTGTCTGCTCGTCCATGCCTATGCCGTTGTCGCTCACCGCAAATTCGACGCCGACGTGCCCGGCATCGCGCGCCACCAGCTTCGCGCGCAGCGACACCCTGCCCGGCCGTTCGCCGCCGCCGCAGAACTTGATCGCGTTGTTGGTGAGATTGACCAGGATCTGGCGCAGGCGCAGATGGTCGCCGAGGACTTCCGCGGGTATTGCAGGGTCGACGAACAAGCGCAGCTCGACCCGTTTCCTCGCCGCCAACTGGTCGAGCATCTTGCAGACCTGGGCCACCACCTGGCTGGGGGAAATCGCTTCCTGTTCCAGTTCCAGCCGCCCGGCCTCGATTTTCGAGAAATCGAGAATGTCCTCGATGATGCCCAGCAGGGAATAGGCCGAATCCCGGATGGTGTCCACGATCTCCACCTGCTGCCCTTCGAGCCGCGTCTGCTGCAGTACGTCGACCATGCCGATCACGCCGTTCATCGGCGTGCGGATCTCGTGGCTCATCGCGGCGAGGAAGGCAGACTTGGCCTGGCTGGCATGCTCGGCCTCGATCCGCGCCTGTTGCAGGTCGGCGGTGCGGGCCTCGACCTTGGCTTCCAGTTCCAGATTGAGCAGTCGCAGCGTTTCCTCGGCCCGCTCGCGTTCCAGTTCCGCGCCGATGCGGATGGCCATCAACTGCAGCAGGGTCTTCACCGCCTCGATGTTTTCCAGGGCCCGGCGCGACATGATGCCAACCAGTCCCAGCGGCGAGTGCGCCGCGCTCCAGAGCGGCGTCGCCGAGTAGGATTCGATACCCATCTGCGCCAGCAGGACGTCGGCGGGATATGCCCCTTGCACGCCCGCCGGAAACAGGCGCAGGTCCTTGCCGACCACGCCTTCGCAGGGGGTTCCGGCCAGGTCGTAGGAAAAATTCGCGACCAGGCTGCCGTCGGCGCACAGGGCGCGCGTGGTGACCCCGAGGCCGGCGGCATCGACCTCGCCGATGAAGGCGAACTCGACGTCGAGCAGCTCGGCCAGCGACAGCGTCACATGCTGCAGGAAGGCCTCGCCCGACTTGTCGGAGGCCAGGGCCCGCAGCGCACGCCCGGTCAACTCGCGCTCCTGTATGTCCTGCGAATAGATCGCCATGCCCTCGGCCACCGGCTGGAAGATCAGGCGGAACCAGCCGGTGCCACCGTCCGGAAACCGCAGGCGGGTATCGAACTGATGCGTGAGACGCTGCTCCAGGCAGCTTTTCTGCCGCGCATGGATCTCGCGCTCGTCCACCCCCGGCCAGCATTCGCCCACGGTCCTGCCCAGAAACTGTTCCCTCGGTCGCCGGTTGTGTAGCTCGGCGGCCCGGTTGATGTAGCGGTAGCGCCAGTCGAAACCGACGATCTGGCAGCCCTCGAGCATGGAATCGAGCAGGGTGCGCATGCTGGATTCGCTCTGCCGCAGCGCCAGCTCGACCTCCTTGCGCGCCGTGATGTTGACGTGCGACACGACCACGCAGCGCAGGCCGGCGGTCTCGAAGCAGGTGGCGCGGAACAGGAACCAGCGCTGCTCCCCAGGCGAATGGCAGGGATACTCGAACACGCCCTCCTCGCGTCGTCCGGCCACCAGCTCGCGGATCAGCCCGGCGGCCATGGCGGCATCGGCGACGCCCTGCGCCGCCGCCCGGTCGCATATGTCGAGATAATTCACACCCTTGTCCACCTGCGCCGCCGACAGTCCGTTCTGCTCGGCAAACTCGCGCCAGGCGCGATTGGCGAGGAGGATGACGCCGGTATCTTCGAGCACGGCGATGTGGGTGCTCAGGGCGTCGATCGTGGCATGCGTGAAGCGCTTCGAGTCGGCCAGCCGTCGACCCAGGCGCCCCCGTTCAAGCTGCACCAGGAGCGAGCCGATCACGGCGATCAGCACGCTGAGCAGCAGCAGTTGGATGTCCCAGTCGATCGTCACCCCAGCCCCCTGCCGGCCCGGGCCGGCGGTCCACTTGCGGCTGATGGTTCGATTGCCGGTTCGCGCATTTCGCATTCACCCATTCGGCATGGCGTCGAGGAAGCCGCACACCACCGCCACTTCGTGCTCGAAGCGCACCAGCAGGGCGGCCAGGGTGCCGTGATCTCCCGACCTTCCGGCATGCTCGATGTCGGCACAGATGTCGCCGAGCGGCAGCGCTCCAGCCGCGCGCGCCGCCGACTTCAGCTTGTGCGCGGCGCGCGCCGCCGCCTCGGCCTCGCCGGCCGCGCAGGCCGCCGCAAGCTCGGCCGCGATCGACGTCGCACTGGCACGGAACACCTGCAGCACCTCGCGGATCACGTCGGGGTTTTCGCCCACCAGCGCTCGCAGTACGCCGACATCGAGCGCCGCGGGAGTCGGCGCCGGCGCCACGGCGACCGCTGCCGTCGCCGCGACCGGCTCGACCGCCAGCCAGCGGCGCAGCAGCTCACCCAGCGTCTCCAGCTTCACCGGCTTGCTCAGGTAGTCGTCCATGCCCACCGCGCGGCAGCGCACCGCCTCGTCCTTGAGCGCGTTGGCGGTCAGCGCGATGATCGGCAGGCGCCGCGCGCCTCCTTCCGCCGCGCGGATCGCCAGGGTCAGCTCGTACCCGTCCATGCTCGGCATGTGCAGGTCGGTCAGCAGCAGCGCGTAATCGTTGCTTTTCCAGAGTTCCAGCGCCTCGAGTCCATCGCCGGCGACATCCGCCGCATAACCCAGCAGGGCAAGCTGGCGCAGGATCACCTTCTGGTTGGTCGCGTTGTCCTCGGCCACCAGGACGGGCGGCCGGCGTCCCGGTGCCGCGGGCACCGAAGCTCCGGCCGCGGCATGCCTCCCCGTCGTCCCGCCCGCGTCGGCGCCCGCGGCGACAACGGCCGCGGAATCGCTCGCCACCTCCAGCGGGGGCTGCCCGGCGGCCATCACCACCGCGTCGAGGAAAGTCCGCGGGTCGAGCACGTTGGCATCTACCGCGACCCAGCCTCCGGCCTGCAAGCGCGGCGTCCGCCGCTGACCGCGACCGATGAGCACGAAGCGCAGGTCCCGTTGGGGCCGAACCGCAGCGGCGAACAGCAGTTCATCCGCCGCCGGTGCCGTCTCGGGGGCATCGATGATCCAAACCTCAAGACTGGCACCGCCACGCTTTGCCCGTGCCTGCGCCAGGTCCGGCACCTGCACCACCGCCGCGCCCGCATGGGCGAGATAGACCACCAGATCGTCGGCGAGCCCCGGCGAGTGGCCCACCACCATGCAGTGCAGCCCGGCCAACTGCGGCGCAATTGCGCTCGCGCCCGGAGGCTCCGGCAGCGGCACGAAGGGTATCCGCGCGATGAAGGTCGAGCCCGCACCGAAGGCGCTGCGTACCGTGATCTCGCCACCCATGATCTGCGCCAGGTTGGCGGCGATGGCCAGCCCCAGGCCGGTGCCGCCAAAGCGCCGGGTGGTGGAGACATCCGCCTGGGTGAAGGCGCTGAACAGGCGCGCCCGGGTCAGTTCATCCATGCCGATGCCGTTGTCGGTCACCTCGAACTCGACCGTCGCGCCGGCGCTGTCGCGAGAGCCCAGTCGCGCCCGCAGCGACACCTTTCCCGCCCTCTGCATCCCGCTGGAAAACTTGATCGCATTGTTGGCCAGGTTGACCAGCACCTGACGCAGGCGCAGCGCATCGCCCAGGATCTGCGCGGGAAGTTCCGGGTCGAGGAACAAGGTGAGTTCCACCCCCTTCTTCGCCGCCAGGTGGTCGAGCATCTTGCACACCTGCACCAGCACCGCGCTGACCGACATCGGCTCCCGTTCCAGCTCCAGCCGGCCGGCCTCGATCTTGGAAAAGTCGAGGATGTCCTCGATGATGCCCAGCAGGGAATAGGCCGAATCGCGGATGGTGTCGACGATCTCCACCTGGTAGCCCTTGAGGCTGGTCTGGTGCAGGACGTCCACCATGCCGATCACGCCATTCAGTGGCGTGCGGATCTCGTGGCTCATCACGGCGAGGAAGGCCGACTTCGCCTGGCTCGCCTGTTCGGCATCGCGCCGCGCGTGCTCCAGCTCCCGCACCACGCGCAGGCGATCGCGGATGTCGCGCAGGATGCCGGTGAAATAGCGTCTGCCGTCGACGAAGTACTCGCTGACGGAAAGCTCCAGCGCGATCGGCGAACCATCCTTGTGCCGGCCCTCGACCTGGCGGCTGACACCGATGATGCGCGCCGCGCCGCCGTGGCGATAACCTTCGAGATAAGCGTCATGGCTCGCGGCGACGGACGGCATCATCAGCAGCGAGACATTGCGGCCGACGAGTTCGGCGGCGCCGTAACCGAGGACATTCTCCACGGCGCGGTTGGCGGACTGGATGATGCCCTCGTCGTCGATGCTGATGACGCAGTCCACCAGGTTGTCCACCAGCGCCCGGGTAGCCAGTTCGCTGCGGGCCAGCGCGGCGTTGGCGGTGGCCAGGTCGCGCGTGCGCTCCTCGACGCGTTGCTCGAGTTCCTCCGCCGCATCGCGCAAAGCCTGCTCGGCGCGCTTGCGCGCGTCGATGTCGGCAATGAAGCCTTCGAGATGGCTGAGCTCCCCCCGGCCGTCCCATACCCCGGCCCCTTGTTCCCACACCCAGCGCCAGTTGCCGTCGGCATGGTGCACGCGGTATTCGATGCGCCAGGACAGACGCTGCGCCAGCGCCGCCTGAACCTCATCCCAGACGCGAGCGCTGTCGTCGGGATGAATCAGGCTGCCGTAGGTCGGCCGGCCGGCGGCGAGGTCCTCCGGCTCCAGGCCGAGCAGTTCGCGGCAGCCCTTGCTGGCGAACTCGACGCTCCAATCGGGGTCGTTGCAGCAGCGATAGACCATGCCGTTGAGGTTCTGCATCAAGCCGCGGAAACGGCCCTCACTGGCAGCGAGGACCGCTGCACGCCCGTTGCCGGAGAGGACGCCGAAGCTGATCATCACCGCCACCAGCACCAGCAGCGTGTCCAGCAGCTTGCCGGCATCGCTTTCGGCGCCGTGCCAGGATGGCATCGCGGCACGCATCTCCAGTTGCCAACGGCGCCCGGCCACCTCCAGCACACGCCCCCGGTCGGCGCGGGCATCGGTCGGCAAGCTCTCGGGCCAGTTGCCGCCCAGGACCGCGTCCGCACCGGCAAGATCGAGATCGGTGACGCGGAAGTTCAGGTTCAGCTTTTCCGCGTCGGCGGCGAGCGGAGCGAACAACTGTTTCCGGTCGAGGACCATCGCCGCAAATCCGCGCAGCACCTCGCGCCGGGCTGTTGCGTCGGCTTTCGCGGATTCGAAGCCGCGGCGGTAGACCGGCAGGAAGACGACGATTCCCGCCCGACCGCCGGGCTGCACCTGCAAGGGCAAGGCCGCCACCATGGCGCCGCCGTCGCGCGCGCGGGCCATGGCGGCCTGGCGCGAGGACTCGGACGCGCGGTCGACACCGAGCTCAGCCTGCCCCCCGGGGAAGGCTTCGGCCAAGGCGACCGGAAAATATTCCGCCCGCAGCCCGGCACGCACGAGGCCGCCGCTCGCATCGCGTTCGACAATTTCCACCCGGCCGCGCCCGTCGCGGGCCGGCGCCCGCTCGAAGGCGGCGCGCTCCGCCTGCCGCACGCGCGGCAGCCATTCCACGGCGAGGACCGCGGGACGGCGCAGGATGGATCCGGTGAATTCGGCGAACTCTTCGCCTGTCACGGTTTCGCTGGCGATGATGAAACGCTCCACGCTCTCCAGCGCGGCGAGATGCCGATGCAGCTCGGGATGGAAGCCGTCGAATGCCTGATCCATCGTCCGTTCGAGGTCCAGCCGGGCGCGGTTCTCCTCGTACAGGTCGTAGGCGATGTGCAGCGGAGCCAGCACGGTGGCAGCCAGCAGCAGCGGCGCGGCGACCGCCGTCCGGCTGACCGTTCGCAGCGGCGGCCCGCCGGGGAGCAGCAGCAGCGTCAACGGGGCAAACAGCGTGACGCCCAGCACGTCGCCCGACCACCAGGTAAACCAGTGGCCGGCAAGCTGGTGCGCCGGAAGCATGCCGCCCTTGAGCAGTACGACCGCGGCCAGGCTGGCCGAAACCAGGCAGGACAGCGGCCCGGCGAGTACCAGGAAGCGCACGATGTCGGCGCGTTCCTGCAGCGGATACTTGCGCCTTATCAGGTCGCGCGTCAGCCAGTAGCCGGCCAGCACCTGCAGCAGCGGTCCGAGCGCGCTCAGCAGCGCGCCGCCGAGCGAAACACCCAGCCAGAGATCCTTGCCCAAGGCACCTAGGTACACCCCGGCGGCGCAGCGCGGCCCCCAGACCAGTACCACGCCGAGGGCAAATCCGGCGGCAGGCCAGATCGTGGCGGCAATGCTGCCCGGCAGGCTGGTATGCAGGCCGAGCAGGGCCAGCGCGAAATACAGGCCGGCGACAGCGACGCAGCGCACCAGTGGATTCTCCCAGTACATCCGCGCCGGGTTAATTCGTAGATTTCGCGACCGGCTGCGGTTGCTACGTAGTGCGGCACACACCGCGAATGAAGGCCGGCATGCCGCCCCGATGGGAGGGGGCAGCGGCCTGATGTTCGAGATGGGTCATGGTCTTCCTCCTGGTCCGGGTCAGAAGCGCTCGAAATCGCCTTCGGCGACCGGGGCAGCCAGCTGGCGGGCGAGGCGGGGAGCGGCCCTTGGCGCCGCCGACGGCGTGGCACGGGCCTTCTTCGCCGTATTGCCAGCGCCGACTTTCTGTTCCTCGATCCT
>JACRLX010000031.1 GCA_016235165.1 Rhodocyclales bacterium | reverse complement strand
CAATCTGGGCAACAACGCCCGTGACCTGCCGGTCCAGGCCGATCCGACCCATGACTGTCAGATCGAGCTCTCGGTAGAGGACATCCGTCCCTATGAGCACAACCCGCGTCGGGCCAATAACGCCAAATTCAATGAGATCAAGGCCTCGATCCGCGCCAGCGGCTTGCGCAATCCTTTCACTGTAACGCGCCGGCCGGGGGAGTCGCACTTTGTCGTCGAGGCCGGCGGCAACACGCGCCTGCTGGCCATCCGGCAACTTTGGGCAGAGACACGGGAGCCGCGTTTCCACAAGCTCGGTGTCCTGTTTCGGCCGTGGCGCTCGGAAAGTCACGTGCTCACCGCCCATCTCATCGAGAACGAGCAGCGCGGCGACATGACATTCTGGGACAAGGCCGGCGGTGTCGTCGCTCTCAAGGCCCGAATCGAAACGGAGAAGGGAATCACACTCTCTCTGCGACAACTCGAAGAAGAAATGAAGGCGCTGGGTTTGTCCATCAATACCGCGACGCTGGCCCACTATCTGTTTGCCACCGAGCGGTTGGCGACTCTGGGCGAGGTCGTTGCCGATCTCTCGGGTCTGGACGTCAAGACCCTCCAGCCGCGGCTCAATTCCATGAAGCGCTATGCGCAGATGCGCACATCGCTGGCCGAGGACGAACTCTACGCAATGGTCTTCGAACCGGTCTTTCGCCATACTGCCGACGAGTATCGGCGCACGTCTAGCTTCAGCATTGCGGCGGTATGCCGTGCATGCGAGGAGGAGCTGGCTGATGTACTCGGCGAGCCTGTTGCCGAACTGCGCACGGCGCTCGAACCGGCGGCACGGTCGCCACAAGTCTCATTGGATGGCTCGCCAGCGGAGCCGACTGTTAGCACCGCTAACACCGGGACGGCCGTTCCCCGGCCCCATACGCAGGCAGAAGGTGCGATTCCGGCCAAGACTGAAGGCGCTGCCGTTCATTCTCGGGTTATCGAACAGGTGCGCTTGTGCGCTGGCCTTGTCGGAATCAGCGATTGTCTGCGCAGCGACGAAACAGCGCCGCTTGGGTACCGCATGGACCAGTTGCCGATTCCAGCTTCTGCGGATGCGCTGTTCCCAAGCCAGCAATGGGCCTGGGAACTCTTGACGCTGGTGTCTGGAACGGCGGCCCCGCCGGAAGGCTTTGCAGTCGGCAATGCATCGGCCGCTGACAGCGCGTCCCGGGTGCCCGACCTTCCGGTGGATGCCTTCCCGTTCGATGCCGCGTTCTTCGGATGGCTGGTCGATGCCAATGACCGGACGGCCAGCGCCTGCTGGGATCTCCTCGGTCTGGTCAGGGAATTTCGCTCATCGGATTCCACGCCCGACCTGCCGTGCAGTGGAATATCTGTAGCGGAGGGAACCTGATGCTGCCGCTGCTCGATACGCAGGTGCGCCTGGTACTCCTCAATCACGTCGCCGTGCGGCTGGCCGAGGCGAAGCCGGATGAACTCCACGCCGCCGGCATCGAGAACGAACAAGTCGCGCGCTTGCGGCAACTGTCGGCACTTGATCTGAACCGCCTGGCCACGATGCGCGACCTGACCATCGGCGTGACCTTTGATGCCGCCGAACTCACTGCGGGGCTGCGCACGGTCTCGCTGGTGAATGAGGCCAAGGCGCTTGAGGCGTATTTCATTCGCCATGGTGCGTCCTGGCAGATGATGAGCGCGCTCTTCAAGATCCGCCGCAAGGTGACGCTCAGGCGTCGCCGTGACTGCGGTGCATGGAGACCATCAGGCCGCTTCCCGCTTCCGGACACCCCCATGCGCGAGCGCATTTACCGGGCATGGTACGCCATCGACGAGCCGAATCTCCGGATGCGCTACTACCGCCTGCATCAGGCATTCCCAAATCTCTCACTCGCCGTCCTTGAGGCAGTGGTGCGCGAATTCGAGGATGAGCAATGAATGGCCGTCCCTCGATTCCGCCAGGCATCACCGCCGAACTGCTGCTCGACGTCTTCGACCTGCCGATCAGTTTTCACCGTTGTCTGGTCCCGATCACGGGCGGCGTGACGGCGGCGCTGATGCTCTCGCAGGCCATCTGGACCAGCGAGGCGCTCGATCCCGAGGTCGGCGGCTGGTTCTGCAGATCCCAGGAGGAGTGGGCCGAAGAGACCGGGCTTTCGCGCTGGGAGCAGGAAACGGCACGGCGAGCGTTGCGCACTGGCGGCTTTCTCGAAGAGCGACGCGCCGGCATGCCGGCGAAGCTCTGGTTTCGGGTGCGACCCGAAGCCGTTGTGCGTGCATTGCAGGCACACGCCAACCCGGTTCGCCGATGACGGTGCACAGGCCCAGCATGAGAGACCGAGAACCGAAAATCGTAACCAGCGCCGATGACGACCCATGGCGATCCGCCCAACAGGCGCGAGCGATGGCGATCATCTGGCCGCTGCTGGGGCGGCACATCGCGTTTCATCGCCGGCTCGTGGACCTGACGGCGAACGTGAAGGCGGCGCTGTTACTCTCCCAATCGATCTACTGGACGCGTCACGGGCGGGACATCGCCCGGACGGGCGGCTGGTTCCTCAAGACCACTGAGCAGTGGGAGATGGAAACCGGACTTTCCGCGAAGGAACAAGCCACCGCCCGCGAAGTATTGCGCAAACTGGCGATTCTCAACGAACAGCGTGTTGGCATCCCGGCACGGCTCCACTTCCGGCTCTGTGTTGATCAGCTCGGCGCCTTGCTCAGCGATCGGATCGGCAGGGCGTCGGCGAGTCTGGACTGGGCCGATGGAGCCGCCGTCGCGGAATTGCTGGGTCCGTCACTCGCCTATCACCGCACGCTGGCGGGCATCGGCGGCGGGGTCCATGCTGGCCTGCTGTTGTCACGCACGCTGCACCTGACGCGGCTGCAAATGCGCCGGCAGTTGCAGGAGTGGATAGGCAGTTCGGCAAGCGAGTGGACCGAGCAGATCGGCCTCACGCGCCGCGAACAGGAGATTGCGCGCCGGGAACTGGCGCGCGTCGGCGTCTGGGAAGAGGCGCTGGTTGGCATTCCCCCGCGACGACTCGCCCGAATTCCGCTGGATCGCCTGCTCGCGCGGCTGGCCGGAGATGAATTAGGCGATGCCAATAGCATCGCGTTGCCGCATTCGTCAGAGTGCGGTGTTGCCACATTCAATAGTCGACAAAAAGGAGAAACAAGTATGCGGGATTCCCACATTCATGTTTTGCCGAAAGCGCCAAAATTGATTCGACAAAAACGCCATCACTGTTTTGACGAAAGCGCCACTCTACATATACAAGGAAGTACACGTGGTTTAGTACAACCACCACCCACACGGGAACCCCTCGTTGATGAGGGGCGGCCGCAACGTCGTGGTGGTGATCTGATCCTGCCGGAAAGCTTGCTCCCTGAAGAACGTACGGCGGCGCTCCTCCTGCTTAAGCCCTGCGCCCAGCAAGCCCAGGCCTTGCTCGATGAGCTGAGTGCCCGGATGCAGGCGAATGCGGTGCGTACCAGCCCGCTCGCCTACCTGCGTGGCCTCGTCAGCCGAGCACTGGCCGGCGAGTTCTTGCCGGAACTGGGACAGCGCGTGGCGGCTGCCAGGCGCAAGCATGAGGAGGAACTGATCCTGCGCCAGCAGCGCGAGGCCGAGGAGCAGCGTCTTGCCGCCGAGTGCACGACTCCGGAGCACCAGGCCAGGCTCGCATCCCGCCGCGCCGAGATGCGGCAGATCGCGGACGCAATGCAGGCCGGGCGCCCGCCGGAGAAACGCTCGTGAGCCACCTGCCAGTCCGAATTCCCGGCAGCGACAAATCCTGGTCGCCAGCGCTGCCAACTCGGTACAGCGACCCTAGGCCGTTCGCGGCAGCCACAATCCCCTCAATCGAAACGGAGTCCGCAATGGCACCCCCTGACGCAATCCTGCAGCAAGAGCGCGATGAGCCCAATGGGCCCAATGCGCCCGATGCCACACCCGCCGGCAACGCCCAACTCGGGCAACTGGCGGACGCCACCCCCGACACCATGAGTTTGCACACCAAGGACGCCT
>JACRLX010000030.1 GCA_016235165.1 Rhodocyclales bacterium | reverse complement strand
TGCCACAGCGCCTGCCGCGAATGATCGTGCGCGAACTCGTCCGTCAGTCCGACCGGCAAATCGGCAGGCACCGCCATGCCGCGCCGCTCGAAGGTGGCCTTGATTGCTTGAGCCAGCAAATCGGTGTCCAGGGGTTCGCGCTCCAGCAGCACCGACAGGTCGAGGTAATCCTTCACCCGGCTGTTGGTCATGCCCAGCAGCGCGATGGCATGGAGCTTCTCCGCGACGACGGTGTAAACGGGGTAGGTTCGCAGACGCGGCGCCGGCAGGTCGTCCAGCAGCACCGGGTAGGTCGCATCGACGGGGCCGGGGGTCACGGCATCGCCGAAGCCGATGTCGATCTGCGTCTTGCACCGGGCCTTGGCCAGCTCGCCGCTGATGAGGATGCGCGCGCCGGCATACCCGGCATCCTTGCGGATCTCTTCGCCGACGACCGAGGCCGGGTCGAACACGATGCCGTCGTTCACCGCGACGCTGGCGATGTCGCGGAAGGCCTGGGCCACGGATTCCAGATCGCTCGCGCCGAAGCCGAGCAGGTCGGCGTCGCGCGTGGCCCGGTGCGGCATGTCATACCAGAGCGCGAACAGCAGTGCGCCCTTGAGCAGAAAACGATCCGCATGCCCGGACTGGCTCAGGCGGTAGAGGATGCGCTCCAGCGCGAAACGGACCAGCACCTGATTGAAATCCACCCCCTGCGCCTTGGCGACGTTGAGCAGACGGGCGCGCACGGAGGCCGCGATGTCGTTCATTCGGTGGCCTCCAGATAGGGGCGCATCACGTTGGCCACGCGGCAGATCGTAGCAATGCGCCACAGGTCGTCCGCCGTGGCCTTGCGCTTGGCGCGCACGTCCTTCAGCGCCTCCAGTGCCACGTCCAGGCCGATCTTGTTGCGGTGCTTGAAGCAGTCCACGACCGTCTTGGCCGCGCCGTAGACCCGCAGCTTCACGCCGTCGCGCAGGTGCTCTTCGATGCCCGCCGTGTAGACCTCGCCGGTCATCTGAACCATCTTGACCGGCGGCCAGTCGATCCGGGGCACGTGACTGCCGCGCGGCATGGCGATCCAGATCTGGCGCGGCAGGTGAGTGGTCAGCTCATGGAATTGCAGCGCGGTCAGCAGGCAGAACACGGCCTGCGGCACCTTGGTGGCGACGGCCGCGAGGCCTTCGTCCTCCGAGCCCGGATGGCTGGGCAGGCGGTACAGACCGCGCCCGACTCTGTCCAGCAGGCCAGCGGCGGTCAGGCGCGTCAGGACGACCCGGGGCGCATCGATGGCGCCCAGATCGCTGGCGCGCAGCAGCCCCTTCTGGCTGGCCAGATCGAGGACGCGCTGAGTGTGGGTGTCGGCGAGCATGGTGGGAGTATGTTCCGTTTCTTCGTTCAATGCAATATTTTGCGGAGGAAACGGAACATGGCTGACCGGCCACGCGACGGCTGGCATGCGCCATTCCGACACCCATTCCCGCCCATTCTTGGCCACTCGATGCGGCGATTAGCGAGGTCATTCACCGTACAAGACGCGGCGAATGACTTGCTCTTGCGGCGAATTGGGTGTTTAATCTCCGCATGGATAGCGGAGAAAAGCTCTACATCTGGCAAGCCGACGATTGGCCTGCCTGGCGCTACGACCTGTCCGCGCTGACGTGGCCGTTGACCGAGGTCAGCCGCGCCCAAGGCGTGCTGCTGGGCCGACTGGCCGACGTCGGGCTGGCGCTGCGCGATCAGGCCAGCCTCGCCGCCTTGACCGAGGACGTGGTCAAGACCAGCGAGATCGAAGGCGAAGTGCTGAACGTGGAATCAGTGCGCTCGTCCATCGCCCGACGTCTGGGTGTGGATATCGGCGCGGTGGCTCCGGTGGATCGGCACGTCGAGGGCGTGGTCGAGATGGTGCTCGACGCCACATCCCACAGCGCCGAACCACTGACCGCCGAGCGCCTGTTCGGCTGGCACGCGGCCTTGTTCCCGACCGGGTACTCGGGCATGAACAAGGTCGCCGTGGGCCAGTGGCGCGACGATGCCGCCGGGCCGATGCAGGTCATTTCCGGCCCGGTGGGGCGGCGCAGGGTTCATTTCCAGGCACCGCCCGCCGAGGTGTTGGCCGGCGAGACGGCGCGCTTTCTGGCGTGGGCGAATGCGGAAACCGGCGAGCCCATGCTCATCAAGGCCGGGCTGGCACACCTGTGGTTCGTGACGCTGCATCCGTTCGACGACGGCAACGGGCGCATCGCCCGCGCCGTGGGCGACCTGTTCCTCGCCCGCGCCGATGGCAGCCCGCAACGCTTCTACAGCCTGTCGGCCCAGATCCAGCGCGAGCGCAAGGACTACTATGACGTGCTGGAGCGCACGCAGAAGGGCACGCTGGATGTCACCGGCTGGCTGTCGTGGTTCCTCGGTACGCTCGGACGCGCCGTCACCAGCGCGCAGACCACGCTGGATGCCGTGCTCGTCAAGGCACGTCTCTGGCAACGCTGGGCAGGCACGCCGCTGAACGAGCGGCAGGTGAAACTGCTCAACCGGCTGCTCGACGGTTTCGAGGGCAAGCTCACGAGCAGCAAGTGGGCCGCCATCGCCAAGTGCTCGCCCGACACCGCGCTGCGCGACATCACGCAATTGCTGGAACTCGGTGTGCTGAAGAAGTCGCCCGGCGGCGGGCGCAGCACCGGCTACGAGCTGGCGGATTGAAGTGCATCGACGGGCGTGCCCGCACCGATGCGGCACGGGCGCAGGTGATGCACCTCCCAGCGGAAGACTTCTTCGATGCTGAAACGGATGACGTCACCGTTGACCAGTTTGTAGAAAGGAATGCCGAGCCGCTGGCGTTCCTGATTCTGTTGAAGCCAGGAGGTGGGCAGCCCGGTGATGACGGCCGTTTCCTTGCCGGAGTAGAAAATCTGGTCGCGCCGACCGGGCCGCTGCTGCATCATCTGCTCGATGGCGTCTTCACGCGCCGTGGGCGAGGATTCGGACAAGGCGCGCCCCGCGCTGGATCTCCACGTCACCTGCGCCTTGCGCTCGAAGGCCTCGACCTCCATCAGGAGGTAGCGGACAGACTTGCCGATGTGCCATGCGGGCGGGCCGATGCCCTCCGAGCGCCAGCGTTGCAGCGTTTTGGGCGAGAGATTCCACCTCGAGCACAGTTGCGTTTCGTTGAGAACCGGATACTTGATGGGCGGCTCATCCCGGCCGTTGACGGCGCGACGGGTAGTGGCGTCAGCCTTGGGTTTCATCATGCGCCTCCGTCAGGGCGGCCTCGGCCGCCGCAAGGCTGCCATACTGCGCGATGAGCGCGAAGGCCTCGTTCAGGTAGTACCGCTTCGGCTCCGGCGCAGATGGCGGTGGCGGTTGGACGATGGGCAGCGCGGCGGTCAATGGCGGCAAGGCTGCATCGTTGGGCATCCCCAGACGATTCGCCTGTTCGTAGGCGACGATGTCGTCCACCGGATAGCGGACGGCCTTGGAGAGTTTGATGTACGGTGGGCCGACACCTTCGCAGCGCCAGCGTTGCAGGGTCTTGGGGCTGATGTTCCAGCGCAGCGCGAGTTCGGTTTCGGTGAAGGCGGGTTCGGTCAACATGGCGCTCCTTTCGTCGTTCGTGCCGGCATTACGGCGGCGAACGCTACGAAAGCCAAGTTGCAGGCCCGGAAGTGCCCGGCACAGGCGACGGCTGCGAGTGCCAATCGACCTCTCTGCACTTCCGGCCGTGGGCATGTGCGGGGGCGCGGAATCCTTCCCCGGAATCGCGCGCATATGGCGGGCCTTCCGACCGGGTCTGAGGGTCAGCGGAGACGCGGGTTTCGTTTCTTGTTAAACTCCACCAGTATTACAGCGGCTCTCCTTCGGAGGGCCGTTTTTCTTTGACCAGCGCACCCACTACACCGATGGAAACGCCATGACCCAGCCGCCTGCCCGCCGCCGTATCCTGTTTCGCGATGTCGCCGTCGGGCAACGCTTCTACGACCCCATCAGTGCCGAATACTTCGTCAAACAGGACGAAGTCCTGGCGGCGATGGTGACGGGCATTGGCGACGGCTCGGTGCCCGACGAGTTCGAAGCCGATGACGCGGTAGGGATCGATCTGTAGCGAATTTCACCAAGGCATGCCACGCCTTCGGACGCAGGAGATCAGTTGTTCAGGTCCGAATCGCGCTTCGGACACCGATGTTCCGTACCAGCCTGGCGACAGGCTGGTTTCCTGTGAGCACTCTCCCCTGCGGCAAATCGCGCCGCCTGTTTCCCAGGTCAACATTCGGCAAATTAAAATCGCCTCGTGAACATTGCTGTCGATACCCAGCGCCGCTTCGGCGGCATCGAGCGCCTGTACGGTAGCGGTTCGCTGGTTCGCGCCACGGCGGCGCACGTCACGGTGATCGGCATCGGTGGCGTCGGTTCCTGGGCGGTGGAGGCACTGGCCCGTTCCGGTATCGGCCGCCTGAGGTTGATCGACCTCGACCATGTCGCCGAATCCAATATCAACCGCCAGGCGCAGGCGCTGAATGCCACGCTGGGGGCCGCCAAGGTGGCCGCCATGCGCGAACGCATCCTGGCGATCAACCCCGATTGCGAAGTGGATTGCATCGAGGAATTCGTCGACGAAAGCAATGTCGCCAGGCTCCTGCCCGCCTGCGATGCGGTGATCGATGCCATCGACCAGGTGCGCGCCAAGGCCGCGCTGATCGCGCATTGCCGGCGCGCCGGGATACGTGTCGTCACCACCGGCGGCGCCGGCGGCCGCCGCGACCCGACGCGGATCGAAATCGCCGATCTGTCACGCACCACGCAAGACGCGCTGGCCTCCAAGGTCCGCGCCCGGCTGCGCAAGGAGTACGGTTTCAGCCGCGACCCGAAGCAGAAATTCGGTGTCGACTGCGTGTATTCGCCGGAACAGGCGCCGCGCGGCGATGCCTCCTGCGCCCTTCCGGCGGCGGACTTCGATGCCGGCGCCGGACTCAACTGCGCGGGCTACGGTTCGTCGGTCGCGGTCACCGCCAGTTTCGGGTTTGCCGCGGCAGCGCGGGTGCTGGCCGCTATACTCAAGCCATGATGGCCGCCCCGCCTGTTCCCGTTGTCCTCGTCACCGGTGCCGCGCGCCGCGTCGGCGCCGAGATCGCGCGCACGCTGCATGCCGCCGGGGCCCGGCTCGCGATCCATTGCCGCCACTCGCGCGCCGAGGCCGAAGACCTCGCCACCCGGTTCAACGGCGCGCGCCCGGACAGCGCCGCCGTGTTCGCCGCCGACCTGCTCGATGGCGCCACGCCGCCGACGCTGATCGCCGCCGTGGTCGACCGCTTCGGCCGGCTCGACGCCCTGGTGAACAACGCCTCCTCGTTCCATGCCACGAAAGTCGGCGCTGTCGACACGGCGATCTGGGACGACCTGGTCGGCTCCAACCTCAAGGCACCCTTCTTCCTGGCCCAGGCCGCCGCACCGCAACTCGACGCCAGCGGCGGTTGCATCGTGAATATCACCGACATCCACGCTGAACGCCCGCTGCGGGGCTATGCCGTGTATTGCGCGGCCAAGGCCGGCCTGCTCGGCCTGACCCGTGCACTGGCCCAGGAACTTGGTCCCCGCGTGCGGGTCAACGCCGTGGCCCCCGGCGCCATCGAATGGCCGCAGGGCACCGACGATTTCCCGCCGGCGGAACGCGCCGCGATCGTCGAACACAGCCTGCTGAAACGGGTCGGCACGCCGGCCGACATCGCGCGCGCGGTGAAGTTCCTGATCTTCGATGCGCCTTACGTCACCGGCCAGGTGATCAATGTCGACGGCGGCCGTACCGCCCATCTATGAACGCTGTTTTAAGCCCCGCACCCACTGCCCGCCAGGCGCAGAAAGCCGCCTTCGAGTCCAACAAGCTGGCCAAGCGCCTGCGCCGCGAGGTCGGCCAGGCGATCGCCGACTTCAACATGGTCGGTGCCGGCGACAAGGTGATGGTCTGCCTTTCCGGCGGCAAGGATTCCTTCGCCCTGCTCGACATCCTGCTCTTCCTGCGCGAGCACGCGCCGGTGGCTTTCGACATCGTCGCGGTCAACCTCGACCAGAAGCAGCCAGGCTTCCCGGCCGAGGTGCTGCCGGATTATCTGCGTTCCATCGACGTGCCCTTCCACATCGAGAACGAGGACACCTATTCCATCGTCAAGCGCGTGATCCCGGCAGGCAAGACCACCTGCTCGCTGTGTTCGCGCCTGCGCCGTGGCGTGCTCTACCGCGTTGCCGGCGAACTGGGGGCGACGCGCATCGCGCTCGGCCACCATCGCGACGACATCCTGCAGACGCTGTTCCTCAACATGTTCTTCGGCGGCAAGCTCAAATCCATGCCGCCCAAGCTGGTGTCGGACGACGGCCGGCACATCGTGATCCGTCCGCTGGCCTACTGCCGCGAGCGCGACCTGGAAAAATGGGCGGCGCTGCGCGAATTCCCCATCATTCCCTGCAACCTCTGCGGTTCGCAGCCGAACCTCCAGCGGCAACAGGTGAAGCAAATGCTGAATGAATGGGAGAGGTGCTTCCCCGGCCGCATCGAGACCATGTTCCGCAGCCTCGCCAATGTAGTGCCATCGCACCTGCTCGATGCGCGCCTGTTCGATTTTTCCGGCCTGGAGGCGACCGGCCGGCCCGACCCGGAGGGCGACGTCGCCTTCGATCCGCAGGCCCTGCCCTCCGGCAGCCCGCAAGTGGTGGATTTCATGGAGCAGGACGACTGATGGACGCACGACGCCTTCCCGCCCGCCATGGCGTGCTCTGGCTGCTGGCCGGCTTCGCCCTGTTTCGCCGCCATCCGCCATTGATGACGGCGCTGACCTTCGGCTACCTGCTGACCGTGATCGTGGTGAACCTGATTCCGAAAGTCGGCCCCTTCATCCTGCCCCTGCTGTTGCCGACGCTGACGGTGATGCTGGCCAACGGTTGTCGCGCCATCGAGCAGGGGGGCAGCTTCAGCAGCGAAATGCTGGGGCGCGGCATCGGCGCCCAGCGCGTCGGCCTGCTGCGCCTCGGCGGCCTGCATCTGCTCGGCTCCAGCCTGCTGGTCCTTGGCGCGTCCTTTCTCGGCGACCCGGTAAACCTCAACGACGGCATCAGCCCGGAGGAACTGGTCGCCCTCGCCGGCGACCTGGCCATACTGCTGGTGCTCGCCTCGCCGCTGCTGATGGCCTTCTGGTTCGCCCCGCTACTCACCGCCTGGGATGGCGTCGGCGCCGCCAAGTCGCTGTTCTTCAGCTTCGTCGCCAGTTGGCGCAACTGGAAGGCCTTTTCAATGTATGGCATTGCCATCGTGCTGGTCGGCGCGGTGCTGCCCGGGCTGATCCTGATCATTGCCGGTCAGATCTCGCAGTCCCTGCTGACCATCCTCAACACCGCCCTGCGCATGCTGTTGATCTTCGTCCTGGCGCCGACCATGGTGGCCAGCGTGTATCTGTCCTATCGCGACGTCTTCGCCGCGCCCGTACAAGCCGATGAGTGAGGCGGGTGCGCTCGGCCTCTTCGGCGGCACTTTCGACCCCGTGCACGTCGGCCACCTGCGCCTGGCGATCGAGGCGCGCGAGGCCCTCGGCCTGGCCGAAGTCCGCCTGATTCCGGCCGGCAATCCGCCACTGCGCGCCGCGCCGCACTGCCCCGCGGAGCAGCGCCTGGCGATGGTCGAGCGCGCCGTGGCCGACCTGCCGGGCTTCAGCGTCGACCGCGCCGAAATCGACGCCGCGACAGCCCCCAGCTACACCATCGACACCTTGACCCGGCAACGCCGGCTGCATGGTCCGCGGCGTCCGCTGGTGCTGTTGCTGGGCGCCGACGCCTTTTCGCGCCTGGAAGCCTGGCAGCGCTGGCGCGAGCTGTTCGCTCTGGCCCACATCGCGGTGGCGACGCGGGCGGGACACGGCGCAGAAGTTCCCTCAGGGACGCAGGGCGCTGGCGCGCTCTGCGTGTCTGGGACGCCGCTCCGCGGCCAGGCCACGGCGCTCGACGCCGAATTCCGCGCCCGGCGGGGCACGGCGGCCGACCTGGCGACGGCGCCCGCCGGCCGCATCGTCTGCTTTGCCATCACCGCGCTGGAAATTTCGGCCACGGCCATCCGCGAGCGCCTGGCGCGCGGCGCCAGCGTGCGCCACTTGGTTCCCGATGCCGTTCTCGACTATATTGACTCGCACCAGCTCTACCGGATTCCGCATGGACATTAGAAAACTGCAAAAGCTCGCCGTCGCCGCCCTGGAAGACATCAAGGCCAAGGACATCGAGGTGATCAACACCAGCAAGCTGTCGGCGATGTTCGACCGTGTCATCATCGCCACCGGCGACTCCAACCGCCAGGTCAAGGCGCTGGCGAAGAGCGTGCATGACAAGGTCAAGGAGGCCGGCGGCACGATAATCGGCATCGAGGGCGAGGATGCCGGCGAGTGGGTGCTGGTCGACCTCGGCGACATCGTGGTCCATGTCATGCAACCGGCGATCCGCAGCTACTACAACCTCGAAGAACTCTGGAAGCTCGTGCCCAAGCGCACGCGCAAGAAGGCCGCCGGCGACAGCGACGGCGAATGAGGCTGATCGTCGCCGCCGTCGCCACCCGCCCTCCCGACTGGGTGGTAGCCGGCTGGAACGACTACGCCAAACGCATGCCGCGCGAGTTGCCGCTGGAACTGCTGGAGATCAAGCCGGAACCGCGCACCACGGGCAAGACGCCGGAAGCCATGATGGCGCTTGAGGCCGCGCGCATCGATGCGCGCCTCCCCGCCGGCTGCCGCCGCATCGCCCTCGACGAACGCGGCGAGGCGCCCACCACACGCCAGCTGGCCGAACGCCTGGGCAAATGGATGGCCGGCGGCACCGATGTCGCGTTCATCATTGGCGGCCCCGACGGACTTGATCCGCGGATCAAGGACACGGCCCACGAAACCCTGCGCCTGTCGAGCCTGACCCTGCCGCACGCGCTGGTTCGCGTGGTGCTTGCCGAGGCCCTGTATCGCGCCCACAGCGTGACAAAGGGCCACCCCTACCACCGCGACTGAGGCTATGCTCCGCTGCCCCCTCAACCACCCACGAACGACATGATGGAACCGCGCATCTACCTCGCCTCGCGCAGCCCGCGCCGCCGCGAGCTGCTGACCCAGATCGGCGTGCGCTTCGACCTGCTGCTGTTTCGCGGCAACCCGCGCGAGGACGCGGAAGTCAATGAGGACTGCCTGGCCGGCGAAACGCCGGATGCCTACGTGCTGCGCGTCGCGCGGGCCAAGGCGCGCTTCGGCGCCGATCTGCTCAAGCGCCGGCCGCTGGTGCCGCATCCGGTGCTGGCCGCCGACACCACGCTCGACGTCGACGGCGAGATCATCGCCAAGCCACGCGACGCGGCGGACGCCGAGGCCATCCTGGCGCGCCTCTCGGGACGCGGCCATCGCGTACTGACGGCCATCGCCATGGCGCGCGGCGAGCGCATCGAATGCCGGCTGTCGGTCAGCGAGGTGCGCTTTCGCGCGCTGACCGCCGAGGAAATCCGCCGCTACGTGCAAAGCGGCGAACCGATGGACAAGGCCGGTGCCTACGGCATCCAGGGCCGCGCCGCGATCTTCGTCGAATCGATCAACGGCTCGCATTCCGGCATCGTCGGCCTGCCGCTGTGCGAAACCGCGCTCTTGCTGCGAGAATTCGGCTACCCGCTTTGAACCGGCCGCGTCCAAATGATGAATGAGCAATTCCTGATCAACTTCACGCCGCAGGAAACCCGCGTCGCCCTGCTGCAACAGGGCGTGGTGCAGGAACTGCACATCGAGCGTACCAATGGTCGCGGTATCGTCGGCAACGTCTATCTCGGCCGCGTGGTGCGCGTGCTGCCGGGCATGCAGTCGGCCTTCGTCGAAATCGGCCTCGAACGCACCGCCTTCCTCCACGTCGCCGACATCTGGAGCGAACGCCCGGCCGGCAATGGTCACACCTCTCACGAAAGCCGCCCCATCGAACGCATCCTGAGCGAAGGGCAGTCGATCATGGTGCAGGTGCAGAAGGATCCGATAGGTACCAAGGGCGCGCGCCTGACGACGCAGATTTCGATCGCCGGACGCCTGCTGGTACACCTGCCGCAGGACAACCACATCGGAATTTCGCAGCGCATCGCAGAAGAAGCCGAGCGCGACGCGCTGCGCACCCGCATCGTCTCGCTGCTGCCCGCCGAGCAGCCCGGCGGCTATATCCTGCGCACCGTCGCCGCCGGCGCCAGCGACGAGGAACTCGCCGCCGACATCGCCTACCTGCGCCGCATCTGGGCCGAGATCCGGGGCCGCGCGGTGGGCGCCCTGCCGCCGATGGTGCTGCATGAGGACCTGACCCTGGGCCAGCGCGTGCTGCGCGACCTGGTGACCTCGGAAACCAGCGCGGTAATGGTCGACTCGCGCGAAAACTTCCAGAAGCTGCGGCTGTTCGCGCGGGAATACGTGCCGCAGGTTGGCGACCGGCTGGTGCATTACACCGGCGAGCGGCCGCTGTTCGATCTGCACGGCGTCGAAGACGAAATCCAGAAGGCGCTGGCGCGCCGGGTCGACCTCAAGTCCGGCGGCTACCTGATCTTCGACCAGACCGAGGCGATGACCACGGTGGACGTCAATACCGGCGGCTATGTCGGCTCGCGCAATTTCGACGACACCATCTTCAAGACCAACCTCGAAGCGGCGCAGGCCATCGCCCGCCAGCTGCGCCTGCGCAACCTCGGCGGCATCATCATCGCCGACTTCATCGACATGGAAGACGAGCAGCACAGGGAAGCCGTGCTGGCCGAGTTCAACAAGGCCCTGGCCAGGGACCACACCCGCATCACTGTATCCGGCTTTACCCAGCTCGGCCTGGTCGAGATGACCCGCAAGCGCACCCGCGAAAGCCTCGCCCACGTGCTGTGCGAACCCTGCCCAACCTGCGGCGGGCGCGGCGAAGTGAAGACGGCGCAGACGGTGTGTTACGAAGTGCTGCGCGAGCTGTTGCGCGAGGCAAGGCAATTCACGGCGCGCGAAATGCGCGTGCTGGCCGCGCCGGCGGTGATCGACCTGTTCCTCGAAGAGGAATCGCAGGCGGTCGCCATGCTCTCCGAATTCATCGGCATGCCGATCTCGCTGCATGCCGAAAGCGGCTACACCCAGGAGCAGTACGACATCGTCCTGATGTGAGCCGGCGCCTTCAGCGCGCCGGATAGGCAGGCAGGGTCGGCAGCTGCGGCGACAAGGGCGCCAATGGTCCAACGGGCGGCAACGGCCCGCGCGGCGCGGCGAACCCGCCCGCGCCACGGGCCGAGGGATTGGGCAGGGTACCGAACACCGCCGCCCAGAGCTCGATCGCCCGCGCCGGTTCGACCGGCACCGGCTCCGGCGCCAGCCAGATCTCGTGCTGATTGGTCCATGCCGCGGCCACGGCGTAGGCACTGCGCCAGTTGGCCAGCACCTGGTTGATGATCTGCTCGCGCGAGCCGACCTGCATGGCGCAGACCGGGGCCTCGTTTTCCGCTTCCAGCTGCATCGCGCGATGCATCTCGTTCAGCTCGCGCAAGGCTTCGCAGCTCTCGCGGATATCGAGCGCGGTCATGGCCGCCGTGACGCCGGCGCCGACATACGGGATCGCCACCGCCGCCATGCCATTCACGTGGCGCGAGGCATTGCGATACAGGCGCCGCGCCAGACCGGCGGAAAACTTGCGCGTTGCCGCCTGATTCGCCGCCAGGGCCTGCTTCTGGCGCGCCAGGTTGTCGCCGAGTTCCTTGTGGCTTTTTTCCAGCACGCGCAATTTTTCCGTCAGCTCGCGATTGGTGCTTTCCAGTTCGGCATGGCGTTGTTCCAGCGCCACGACGGCGGCACGCGCATCGCCCAGGCGCTCGGCGGCATCGCCGGCGTCGACGGCTTGCGCCGCGGCCCGGCCGGCGACGCAGGCGAACACGAGCAGCAGGATGCGGCCGCCGCCACGACAAGCCATCAAGCGTCCTCCGCCTCGCGTCGCAAACGCAGCCAGTGCAGCATGACGGCATACAGCGTCTCGGGCTCCACCGGCTTGCCGACATGGTCGTTCATGCCCGCAGCCAGGCATTGCTCGCGATCCTCGTTGAAGGCATTGGCGGTCATGGCGATGATGGGCAGGTACTCGCAGCCGGGCAGGCATCGAATCTCGCGCGCCGCATCGAGCCCGTTCAGCACCGGCATCTGCACGTCCATCAGCACCAGATCGAAATCTCCCGCCCCTACCCTCTCGATCGCCTGCCGCCCGTCGGTGGCCAGGTCGACGCGCAAACCGGCAACTTCGACCAGGTACAAGGCGACTTCCTGGTTGACCGGGTCGTCTTCCGCCACCAGCACGCGCCGGCCGCTGAATTCCGCTTTCAGCAGCGCGGCCGCTGCTTCACGCGGCGCACCGGCGGGCACGTCCTGCGCATCCGCGGCGCGGCGCAAACGCACGGTGGCCCAGAACCGGCTGCCGACACCGGGTTCACTATCGACGCCAGCGTCGCCGCCCATCAGCCGCGCGATGCGACGTGAAATGATCAAGCCCAGCCCGGTGCCGCCATGACGCCGGGTTGGCGAATCGTCGGCCTGGCTGAAGGGCCTGAAAAGACGTTCCTGCTGTTCCGGGCTGATGCCGATGCCTTGATCGCTGACCTCGATCCGCAACAACACGCTGGCGCCATCCTGCCCGGCAAGCATGGCGTGCACGGCAATCTCCCCCCGCTCCGAAAACTTGACCGCGTTGCCGAGGAAGTTCAGCAGGATCTGGCGTATGCGCAAGGCATCACCGCACAACACCCGGGGCAGCTCGGGGGCGACCCGGAAGGACAAGTTCAGCCCCTTGACCCGCGCCGCCTCGTCCTGCATCAGCACGGTTTCGTCGATCAGGTCGGGGAGGACGAAATTGCGCTCTTCCAGCGTCATGCGATCGGCCTCGATCTTGGAGATGTCGAGGATGTCGTTGATCACCGCCAGCAGATGGCGCGACGCACCCATGCTTTTTTCGAGCTGGTCGATCTGTTGCGGATCGTTTGCGCCGCGCAGCGCCAGCGCCGTCATGCCCATGATGCCGTTGAGCGGCGTGCGCAGCTCGTGGCTCATGTTGGCGAGGAAAACGCTCTTGGCACGGCTGGCGGCCTCGGCGGCATCGCGCGCCTGGGCCAGTTCGCCGGTGCGGGAATAGACCAGTTCCTCAAGGTGATGGCGGTACTGCTCCAGCTCGGCCTCGGTCGCCTTGCGTGTACCAATGTCGGAAATGAAGCCGTGCCAGAGCACGGAACCATCGGACTCCCGCTCGGGTACCGCATCGACCTGCATCCAGCGCGGCTCCTGGCCGGGGACCAGGGCGCGATACTGGTGGCGCCAGGGGGTGAGCTTGCGCGACGATTCGTCGATCGCAGCGAGGAAGGCAGGCAGGTCGTCCGGGTGCAGGCACGCGAATATCGGCCGGGCGTCGTCGCGCACCTGTTCCGGCCCCAGGCCATGGGTGTCGCGCAGCATCTCGTTGGCATAAGGCACGGAAAAACCGCCGTCGGCGTGGCGGCGCAGCTCGAACACCACACCGGGCACTCGCCCGGCGATCCGTTGCAGGCGCTGGAGCGCTTCCTCGTGGGCGGCGGCGATGCGTGCCATTGCCGTGATCTGGGTCTGGTGCCATTCGCGTTCGCGATCGGCATCGCGCACGCGCGCCAGTTCCTGGGCATCGATGATGCGCTGGCCGCGATGGACGATGTACAGGAGGGCGAAGAACAGCAGCGCAATGACGGTGCCGACCAGCAGCAAAAACTGCTTCGAGCTGGCGACCACGCTGCCGAGATTGTGCCGTGCTTCCCGCTCCGCGCGCCGCTCGCCGGCCGCCATGATGGCCGCGATCCGGGTCGAGCTGGCGCGAATCTGGCGTAGCAACCCGGTGACATCGGCATAAATCTCGAACACGCCGACCACCTCGGACCCGCCGGGCGCAAATACCGGGATGTAGCTGGATATCAGGTCGAGGTTCTCGACCATGCCCTCGAAGGCGCTGAACTGGTCGCGGTGGGTCAATTCGCTGGCCGGCTTGCCGCCGGCGGCCACGCGCCAGCCGGCATTGGCCGATTTGTCCTCGCCGATCTGGCCGTGTTCCGACGAATACAGGGTCAGGCCGCGCATGTCGTAAACCTTGATCTTGAATACGCCGGTGCTTTTCATGGCGCCAAAGGTCTTGCGGTCCAGGGCGGTAAATCCGGGCAGTTCGCGGATGCGCCGGCCCAGCGCGGCGGTACATGCCCGGCGCGCGGCGGCGTCGGAAGCGGTACAGGTCGCGGCCGGCACTGCGGCGGCACGGCGGGCAAAGGGTGCGAAATCGGAAGTCCACAGCAAGTTGGCAAACAGGCGGGTCAAGGCCACGTTGGCCGCCTCCTGATCGGCCACCAGGCCATCGCGCGCGGCGCCTTCGGCCTGCGTCGCGAGATCCTTGTGCAGCGCCCTGAGTGCCGCCAGCTCGCGCTGCTGGGCCGCTTCGAAGAAGGCAATCTCGCGCTCCTGCAAGACCAGCAGCACCGCACCCACCACCAGAAATGATACGCAGGCCGCAATCGAATAATGGCGGTAGAGGCGAAAGCCTTGGCCGCCTTCGCGCGCGGGGAGCGTCGCCGCGGCCGCTTGCTTGCCCGCTGCGGGACTCATGCCAGCCCCGCCACCCGGCGGCCCGCGGCCACGCAATCAAGCTCGTCCATCGAATTGAGATTGGCGAAGGCGGCGGCCCGATCCTCGAAATCGACCTCGACGACATGCAGGGTTTCATGCCAGAGGCCCAGTCGGCGATCGCCCCCGGCGAGGAAGGCATCCAGGCGCGGCAACAGGTCGCGCCGCACCAGGCAGAAGGCACGATGCACACGACCGCCGGCGCGCGGCACGGCAAGCTCGGCACCGGCGTCGATCAAGGCCGCGCGCATGCGTGCGGCAAGGTCGGCCGGAAGCAGCGGCGAATCGCAGGGGGCGCTGAGCAGCAGCGGCGTGTCAGCGCGCGCCATGGCCGCCTGCAAGCCCGCCAGCGGACCGGCAAAGCCGGGCGTGATGTCGGTCACCACGCGGCACCCGAAACCGGCGTAGTGTTCCAGATTGCGGTTGGCGCTGATCAGCACCGCGTCGACCTGCGGCAGCAGGCGTTCCAGCACCCGTTGCACCAGCGGCCGGCCATCGAGCAAGAGCAAACCCTTGTCGGCCCCACCCATGCGGCGCCCCTCGCCACCGGCGAGGATCACGCCGGTGATTGCGGCAGGGGAATGACTGGCGTTGTCCTGCATTTCTCAATACACCAGCGTTGCCCATTCCGGATCGAGAGCGCGGGCGACGAAGGCGCTGGCGGCGATGGTGCCGGCGTACTCGGGAACCAGCCTCTCATCCTTGGCGACCAGCGCGCCCATGGCCATGGCGCAGGCATTCAGGCTGGCGCCGAGATTGGTCGCCTGGCGCATCATCTGGTAAATCGAGGTGTTGACACCGGGCCAGGGACGCAGGGCTTCGGCGACGCCGGCGACCAGCAGGCGCACTGTCGGCCCGGCGAAGTGGATTTCCACCTCGCAATCGAAGGCGGCGGCGGCGGCGGCATGGACAAAGGGCGTGGCGCACAGCTCGGGGCGGTCCGCGGTCGCCGACCAGAGCAGGATGGCAAGTTTCTGGCGCTGGCCGCTCACTCGAACTCCGCTCCCGGCTCGATTCGCGCCAGATGTTCGCGATACGCGGCGGCATCGAGCAAACCCGCGTGTTCGGATTCCCACGCCGTCGGCCGGGCACGCACCATCCAGCCAGCCCGGTAGGGATCGCGGTTGAGGATGCCGGGGTGTTCCTCGGCATCCTCATTCGCCTCGACCAGCACGAAGGACAGCGGCGCGCGCAGCGCCAGTACGGTCTTGGCGCATTCCACGGTGCCCATGCCGCGCCCCGCTTCCACTTCCGCGCCCTTCGGCTTGGCGGTGAAGCCGATGATCTCGCCGGCGCGATGAATGCCGAACGCGGTGGCGCCGATCAGCGCCTCGTCGCCTTGCCGCCGCACCCACATGTCGTGCTCGGCATGGTAGAGCAGGCCATCGGGTATCGCGCCGCGGAAAGGTAACCGGGCCATGGTCGCTCAATACCTCGGGGGCGCCACGCGTATCACGCCGCAGGCCACGCGCTTGCCCGAGTTGCCGGCCGGTTGCGACTTGTAATCGTCGGCGTCGGCATGGATCACCACGCTGCGCCCGGCAATGCTGTTGGCGTCGTTGCCGAGCGTGAGCTGCGACAGCTCAATGGCAAGATTGGCGCTGCCCGACTTGTCGGCCACCAGGTTAGGCATGTCACCGGCATGACGCTCGGTGCCGCCATGATGGCCGTGGGGCTTGCCGCCGGGATTGAAATGACCCTTGGCGCTGGTGGCGTCGGCGGCGCTGCAATCGCCCACCTCGTGCACATGGAAGCCATGCTCGCCCGGTGTCAGGCCGCTGACACGGGCATCGACGAAGAGCCGGTCGCCGCGCGTGGTGAATGTCGCCACGCCGGTCACGCCGCTGCCCGAGCGTGCTTCGAGCGTGGCGCTGGCAATCCGGTCGGCGGGCGGCATGCTGGTTTGCGACGCACAGGCGACGAGCAGCAGCGCGGCCGCGGCCGAGAGCAGGGAAGTTCTTGATGTCTGGTGCATGTTTCTCTCCTTGGGGTGGGTTGGCGGAAGAGAGAGGGAGTCGAACCCACCAGGGACCGCGTGGCGACCCCTGCCGATTTTGAAGACCGGCCGCCCCACCGGGGAACGTTCTCTTCCGTAGTACTTTAGTTATTGTCCATCCATGCCTGACCCGCGCCGTTGGCGCGCACCACATGTTCGTCACGCACACGGCGAGTGTAGCCGATGCGGTCGAAGAATTCGAGGATCTGGATCGCCACCTTGCGCCCGCCGCTGCCATCGGCATAAATGAGATTGCGCAGGTCGGCAGCCCGCGCCGCGCCCTTTTCGGCGCTCAGGCGGGCGACGATGGCGGCGAGATCGGCCACCGCCGCCGCCGTGAAGAAATGATCGTGCGCCACCGGATACAGCTCGCCGCCGCGCGCCATGCGTCGGTACAACTGGCGCACCGTGTCTTCCGGCGTGCCGCTGGCGCGGAACACGTCGCGCACCCGGGGCGGGTTGAAGGGCTGCGCGTCGAGCAGGGGCTTCAGCACCGCGAACAGATCGCGATCGGCGGCCGAGACACTGACGGCATGGCTGGGCAGATGCAGCCAGGCGCGGGTTTGCGCCAGGCTTGCGGCGGCGAGCAACTCGCCGACCAGCACGTCGAAGGCGGCGCGCGGCAGGTTGGCCGCGGTCATGCGCCGCAGGCGCTCGCGCTCGACGCCGGCCAGGTCGGGCGCGCGCTCGTGTTCGCGCGCCAGGGCATCGAGCAGGCGTGTCTCCAGCGCCGCCCAGCTCACGGCGGCAAAACCCAGCCGCGCCTCGCCGACACGTACCTGACGCAGGCCGGCACGCAGCCACAGGGCATCGGCTTGCGCTGGCGCGAGGTTCCAGGCCACGGCAAGGCGTTCCAGGTCCACGCCGGCCAGCCCCTGCCGCGTCATGAGCTCCAGCGCCGCGAGCAGATCGTCCGCGCGCAGGGCGCCGAGCAGGGCGAGGCGCTCGGCGCTGCGCTTGTGCCGCGCCGGGGGAAAGATGTCGAGCACGCGCCCGCCCGCCACCGTGCGCTGCGCGCCGGCATCGCGCAACACGAAACGGTCGCCGCGCAGGGCCAGGGTTTCGCGTTCGAGCAGGATCTCGACCAGCGCCGTCGCCCCAGGCCCCGTCTCGGCGCAGTCCAGCAGCGCGACGCGGCCCATGATGTCCTCGGTGCCGAGGTGCACATGCACGTTCTGCAAATGCCTCAGCGGCGCCTGCCCGGCCGGCACGCGCAGCTCGCCGTGAAAGCGCAGCAGCGGCACGGCCAGTGCCGGATCGACGACCCACATGCCGCGCGCGATTTCGCCCTTTGCGAAGTTGCCGCTCAGGGCCAGGGCGATGCGCTCGCCGGCCGCGCCCTGCGGCGCCGGGCGGTCCTGCACGTGCAGGCTGCGCACCCGTGCCCGCAGCGGCCCGCCCCGCGCCGATGGCGCGATGGTCACCGTGTCGCCAGCGCCGACTTTCCCGGCGTGAGCCGTGCCGGTAACCACCGTGCCGGCGCCGGCGAGGCTGAAGCAGCGGTCGATGGCGAGCCGAAAGCGCCCCTGCGCCGCCTCTCGCGCCTCCGTCCGCGCCGCTTCCGCAGCGAGATGGGCGAGCAGTGCGGCCACGCCCTCGCCGCTCTTCGCCGACAGCGGAAACAGCGGACAGCCCGCAAGCGCCGTACCGGTCAGCAGCGCCTCGACCTCGGCCTGCGCCTCGGCGAAGCGTTGCGGGCTCACCGCGTCGACCTTGTTGAGCGCCACGGCACCGCGCGTAATGCCGAGCAGATCGAGCAGTTCCAGGTGCTCACGCGTCTGCGGCATCGGGCCGTCGTCGGCGGCGATCACCAGCAGCACGAAATCGATGCCGGTGGCGCCGGCCAGCATGGTGCGGACCAGCTTTTCGTGTCCCGGCACATCGACGAAGCCGAGTACCGAACCATCGGCCAGCGGCGCATAGGCGTAGCCGAGGTCGAGCGTGATGCCGCGCGCCTTCTCCTCCGGCAGGCGATCGGCATCGACGCCGGTCAGCGCCTTGACCAGCGTGGTCTTGCCGTGGTCGATGTGCCCCGCAGTGCCGACGATCATGCCGCCGTAATCTCCTTCGCCGCAAGCTTGTAAACGAAGCTCGCCGGGTCGAGGCTGTCGAGGCGACCCGCTGCGTTCTCGCCCTGCGGGTACATGAAGAAGGGAAGCTTCGCCCCCCTCGCGCCGGGCAGCGCCAGGTCGTGCGCCACGTTGTAGGCCAGCCAGTTCATTTCCCAGGCGCCGAAGAGCTTCTGCCGCGCGGCGACCACGACCTCATCCTTCAGCGTCAGGCCGGGCTTTTCTTCCAGCACCACCTTGCGCACGTCGGCCGGGTCCACCGGCAGCCAGCCGAAATCCGCCAGCCAGACTTCGGCGCGGCAATGCTGCGCCTTGCTGATGTCGCCGCTCTTGCCCAGGCTCTTGTAGCCGAATTTCGAATCGGCCACGCGCACGCCATACAGGTCGCGCGCCGGCAGCCCGACGGCACGCGCCAGGCCGACGTAGAGCGCGTTGAGGTCGGCACATTTGCCACCGAGGTTGCCCGATTCGAGCATGCCGCGAATATCGCCGGTACCGCAGCCGCGCGTCTTGGGATTGCGCTCGGTGTTATCCACCACCCATTCATAGAGCGCGCGCGCCTTGTCCACGTCGCTCCTGGCACCTTTGGTGATGTCGAGCGCGGTCTTCCTGACGATGCCGTCGGTCGGCAGCAGTTCCGTGGCCCGCGTGTAGAGCGCACGGCTGGCCTTGTCCAGCGCGGCGACCTTGCCCGGTTTGGACAGGTCGACGGCGCGGTCGCGCGTGGCGAAGCGGCTGACCACCTCCAGCAACGGCGCCGGTTCGCCGGCATCCCACTGCGCCGCCAACATGCGTGCGCCATACACCGGGTCGCGCGCCTCCTGCACGGCGATGGCATTGCCCTGCCACAGGTTGCCCATCGGTTTGATCCAGCCGGCATCCTCGACCGAGGGCAGCGGCAGCCAGATTTTTGGCGCGCCGCTGGCGGCCGAGACCTCGATGCGGCTGGTGACCTCGAACACGCGCCAGCCATTCGCCGGGTTGGGGTTGAAGCCGGCACCCGCGGCGGCGATGCCGAAGCGCGGCACGGCCAGGGCGGCGGCGGCGAAGCTGGCAGATGCGGTGGCGGTCTTGATGAAGTGGCGACGATCCATGGTGTTCTCCTGTTCAGTTGAGCAGCGTGTGCAGTTGCTTGTCGGTGGCGGGCGCATCCCAGTCGATGGCACCCATTCCCTTGGCGACGACGCGGTGGCGGCGGTCGAGAACTACGGTTGCGGGAAGCATGCGCGCACCCCAGGCGCGGCCGAGCGCCTGTTCGCGGTCGTGCAGCAGGGGCAGTTTCTGTCCTTCGGGCAGGACTTCCCAGAGAAAATCCTCGGCGCGCCTGTCGTTGTCGGCGACGGCCACGGTCAGCACCACCAGGCCCTTGGCCTGCCAGCGCGCGGCAAGGCGCCCGAGTGAAGGCATTTCCTCGCGGCAGGGCTCGCACCAGGTGGCCCAGAAATTCACCAGCACGGGCTTGCCGCGGTGCGCCTTGAGCATTTCCGCCAGGCGCTTGTCGGCGCCGCCAGGCACGGCCTGCGCGGTCACCGGCTTGAGTTCGGCCCAGGCCGCGCCGGCCGCCAGCGTGGGCGATGGCATCAAACCGCAGATCAGGGGCGGTGCCGCTGCCCAGGCTATCAAACGTCGATGGAACATCATGCTTCCCCTTTCCTGCAACCGCCCGGGCGTGGAAGGCGCCCGGGCTTACGATGCTTCCGCGCGCGGAAGCGGCTGACGGCAGGCGGTACGCAGACCGCCGGGTTCGCCGTATTTCTCAACCCGCCCGCAAACCCGCGAGCGTGTCGAGGAAATCCTGTTCGTCCTTCGCATCGAGGCAACGCAGATCGAGCAGCAGCGCGCCATCCTCGATGCGGCCGATCACCGGGCGCAAGGGTGGCGTCACGCCGCGCAGTGCAGCCTCGATGCGATTCAGCACACCGCTCTTCTTCCCCACCGGGCGAATCGCGAAACCGGCCGAGGGCAGGCGATCGACCGGCAGCGAGCCGGAACCGATCTGGGACTTCAAGGCAATGATCTGCGCCGTGACCGGAAGTTCCCCCAGCGCCGACAGCAAAGCCGGCAACAGGCGCGCCGCCTGCGCCGCGATTTCGGCCTCGGGCCGCCTCAGTTGGCGCACGGCGGTGAGCCGCAAATGCAGGCGCTCGGGGTCGCGGTAGAGCGCCAGCACGGCTTCCAGCGCAGCCAGCGTCAGCTTGCCGACGCGCAGGGCACGCTTGAGCGGATTCTTCTTGATCTTCGCGATCAGCTCCTTGCGACCCACCAGCAGGCCGGCCTGCGGCCCGCCCAGCAGCTTGTCGCCGGAAAACGTGACCAGGTCGGCGCCGGCGACAATGGCCTCGCGCGGCGTCGGTTCGTGCGGCAGACCGTAAGCGGCGAGATCGGTCAGCGTACCGCTGCCGAGGTCAATGACGAAGGGCAGGCCCCTGTCATGCGCCAGCGCCGCCAGCTCGGCCTCGGGCACGGCATGGGTAAAGCCGTGGATGGCATAGTTGCTGGCGTGCACCTTCATCAGCATCGCCGTGCGCGGGTTGATGGCTTCGGCGAAATCCCTGAGATGGGTGCGGTTGGTGGTGCCGACCTCGACCAGCCTGGCCCCGGCGCGGCTCATGATGTCGGGCACGCGGAAGGCGCCGCCGATCTCGATCAGCTCGCCGCGCGAGACGATCACCTGCTTCTTCGGTGCCAGGGTGTTGAGCAGCAGGAACACCGCCGCCGCGTTGTTGTTCACCACCGTCGCCGCCTCGGCGCCGGTCAGTTCACACAGCAATTCATTGACGATGTCATCGCGGTCGCCGCGCCCGCCGGAGTCGATGTCGTATTCCAGGGCGCAGGGATTGCGCGCGGCCATGACAAGCGCCTGCACCGCCTCTTCAGGCAGCGGCGCGCGGCCGAGGTTGGTGTGCAGCACGGTGCCGGTGAGGTTGAACACCGGGCGCAGCCTGGGCGCCATTTTCGCCGTGACGCCAGCGCCGACTCTTGCAATCAGCATCGCCTCGCCGGGCAGCGGCGCGCCCTGCTTCACGGCCTCGCGCGCGGCCGCCAGGGCTGCGCGCGTCGCCTCGGTGACGACGGCGCGGCCGTGGCTTGATATGAGGGGAAGCAGCGCCGCGCTGGCGAGCAGGCGGTCGACCGACGGAAGCTGGGAGAGAGGATTCATGATTTCACCCGGACCGGGCAGAAACGACGATGGCGCGATTCTAGCGGCAGGCGGCGCCGCGATCACGCCGCAGCGCAGCAGTCAGCGGCGGAATCCCTCGGCGAGTTCGCGCACAAGTTCGGCGGCGGGAACCTCGCAACAGCCGCCGGCGTTGACGGGAATCATGGTGCGCCGTGGCGAGTGCAGGCCAAATGCCGCTATCGACCACGCGCCGGAGAGCACAAGGAGGACGCATGACCCCACACCCCATCGCCGCGCGCGGGCGCTGGCTGCGGCTGCTCGGCATCGAACTCAGCCCGGTCAGCCACCGCGAGCGGCTCGTCTCGGCGCTCGGTGGCTGCATCGCCATCCTCGCCGTATTCTGGACCAGCCAGGCCATCCTGGGCCCGGCGGCCTCGCCCATCCTGGTGCTGTCGATGGGCTCCACCGCCGCGATGCTGTTCGCCGTGCCGCACGGCACACTCTCGCAGCCCTGGCCGCTGCTGGGCGGCCATTTCGTCTCGGGCGTGATCGGCATCGCCTGCCTGCTGTGGGTTCCCCAGCCGATGCTGGCAGCCGCCCTCGCCACGGGCCTCGCACTGGGCGCGATGCACTACCTGCGCTGCATCCACCCGCCGGCCGGCGCCACGGCACTGGCCGCCGCGCTGGGCAACGAAACGGTGAAGGCCATGGGCTTCGGCTTCGTCCTCTCGCCGCTGATGCTCAACGTACTGATCATGCTGGCGGTGGCGATCGCCTTCAATGCGCTGTTTCCGTGGCGGCGCTATCCGGCGGCGCTGGTCAAGGCAAACGAAGCGCCGCTTGCGGCGTCCGCCGCCTATGGCGCGATTTCGCACGAAGACTTCGTCTACGCGCTATCGCAGATGGATTCCTTCATCGATGTCTCGGAAGACGACCTGCTGCGAATCTACGCGCTGGCGACGGGAAGGCAGCGCAACCTGGCAGCCCAGGCCGCGACAGCCGGAATCAGCCCTTCTGCGCCTTCCTGAAGGAGGCGAAATCGCCGCCCTTGAGGTAGGCCTTCTCGGCCACGTAGCGGTCGAGCAGCAGCGCATCCTCGACGGTCTTGAGGCCGCCCGTCAGGCGCGCCACCTCCTTGCCGGAACCATCGAGGAAGACCAGCACCGGCCGCAGCTTGCGCGGATTGTGGCGCTTGACCATCTCGTGCCGCGGGTCCCTGTCGTCCAGGTCCAGCTCGCCGAAATCGGCATGGGCGCCGAGGAAATGCTGCGTAAATTTTGCGCTGACTTCGGGTTTCTTGAGCACACTCACGGTGTAGCGACAAGCTCCTCAGTTCAGGTGGTCGCCGAAGTACAGCATGACATGGCGGTCGGGCTGTTTCTTCGCCGCCGCCACGGCGGCGAGGTCGTCCTTGTGCAGCGGCAGCACGCCGTCGAGGTGATCGGCCAATGCCGGCAGGCTGAAAGCCGCCGCCAGCAGGAGGGCGAACAGGGAAAGCAGGCGTCTCATGGGGAGGGCTCCTTTGTTCTGGTTGGAATGGTAAAGCATAAGGCAGACCGGGGGAGACTCACTTTTCCGTAAATGCGAGGTTTGTCCCAAGACCCGCAAATGTGGCCGCAAATCCACGGCGAAGCCAGGATTGCACCCTCTGCGACTCAATGACGGTCTTGCGAAATAGGTGCGCAAGAAGGCCGTAGATGACGAATACGAATAACGTCATGGCCATAAAAATGACGCTCAATAGCAGAAGCTGCAAGAGCGGTTGATCTGCATCGGGCGGAATGAACTGGGGCAGGAAAGCGAGGAAGAAAATTGTCAATTTCGGGTTAAGGATGTTCAGCAGAAACGCCTTGACGACCAAGCCTGAAGCTGAGCTTGTGGACAAGCTTTCATCAACTGCGAAGGCGGATTCGTCGCGCCAAGTCGCGTAGGCGATATAGAGCAGGTAGGCAACGCCAGCGTATTTGAGCATTTGAAATGCGACGGCACTTGTGTGCATGAGAGCAGCCAGGCCAAGAACCGTAGCGAGGAGGTGAGGGATGATTCCGGCCGTACACCCAAGCGTGGCGAAGACGCTCGCTTTGCGGCCTTGAACGAGACCTGTCGACACGGTATAGACGACGCCCGTGCCCGGGATGAGCACCACAATGAGCGACGTAACAAGGAATTCAAGGCTGATCATTTGGCATAGCTCCGGTCGGATTGGTGGATGGATTTGTGACGCACACGTTCAAGTTCAGAGGCGCGACGCGGCTTCATCGCGGCGCGTCCTATGGAACGCCGGGTTCGGCCCCTGATGGGAAAACTACGCGGCCTTGTGTCGAGACACATACTCGCGCAATGCTTCATCCATGCGAGTTTGCCAGCCTGCTCCGGTAGCGCGGAAATAGGCGAGTACTTCCGGGCTGTATCGCACCGCGACTTGCTCCTTCGTCGGGTGTTTGTTTGGCCCGCGAGTACGACGCGCAGCAACTACTTTGCGAAGCTCGTCAGCCGAGTGGGTGACAAATGCATTATTCCAATCGTCCGGTTTGGTAGCCGGAGCATCATTTACAGAAACGTGTCCACGCTTCGCGCTCATGTTTTTCCGCCTTTCGCGCCGAAATAATGTGAGGCCATTCGTTGTCGCCCGGCGTCCAGACAACGAACAGCATTTCTCCCGCGTGCCAGCCAACGCTCTGAAAGCGCGACTCGCCATAGGCTTCGCGGGCATCTTCGCGGGTCAGCAAGTCACCGTCAAAGAAGCCGGACAGCGCCGCCAAATCGATGCCGTGCTTGGCAATGTTCGTTTGGCGTTTGGCTTCGTCGAAGGTGATCACTGTCAAATCGTAGATGCAATATGGTCGGAAGTCAAGGCAAACTGTAGATGCGATTAGGAGCGGGCTAAAGGGGCCGAACATGCAGGTGACCGACGCTGCGCAGCTTTATGCGTAAGGTCCGATGGAATGATGGGTTGGGCCAACGGCACATGAGTTATGTGACCCCCAGCGCACGTTTGAGTTGATCTCGATGTTCAACGTATTCCGTCCATGAGGCCCCTGCATTCGAAATGCATGTCAGTCAGTACGGCGAAGGCATACCCCTGCAGCTCACGAAACAATGCGGCCCGGTCCTTGAACCTGGCGTACCGGCACAACGCCGGATAGCCTTGTCATGACGTCAGAGAATACGCGTTGGGCAATTCTCCGCCCCGCCGGCTTAGTCGCCGGCAAAAGCAAATCTACCCGCCCGGCACCAGCAGCAGGTTCGGCCCGCTGCGCGCGTAGCCCGCCTCGTCGACCAGGATGTCGAGCGCGAGGGTGGCGAGGTCGTCGGCCACCGGGTCGACGGCCGCCTTTTCGGCATAGGCGATCTTCAGGTAGCTCTTGCAGCTCTCGCAGGTTTCGGCGCGGATCGCCTCGCTTTCCTTGCCTTGCCCGTCTTGCAGGGCGCGGTAGCTGACGCCGTCGGTGACGTCGCAGGCGCTGCACTTGAGGCGCACCAGGTTCCATTCGGTGTTGCACAGCGCGCAATGCAGGTAGCGCAGGTTGGAGACTTCGCCCACCGTGCGAATGACGCTGGCGACAGGCAGGAAGCCGCAGCAGGGGCAGACGCCGGGCACGTCGAGGGCGGCGATTTCGCTGATGCCCAGCCGCGAGGCGGCGCCGGTCCACAGCACCTGCAAGGCGGCGGCGACATAGGGCAGCAGGGCGGCGTCCTCGCCGTAAAGTTCGGTGTGCAGTACGCGCTCGGCCAGCGCTTCGAGCGCATCGGCATCGAGCGCCTTGAGCCTTGCCAGATCCTTGCGCGCCACCTCGGCGGCGGTGCCTTCAATTGCGGCGGCAATGTCGCGCAGGACATCGCGCCAGACGGCGGGACGCGGCCAGGACTGGGCCGGCAGCGGCGGCATGCGGTGCTCGCGGGCCAGAGCCATCTGCGCCGCGCCGGGCAGGTCGAGCTCGGGCAAGGCTTGCAGCGCCGTGTGCTGGGCACGGCTGATGGCGCCGAGAAAGCGTAGCCAGTCACCGAGGCTGTGCCCTTCGGCCAGCTGGTCGAAGCGTGCCGCACGGCGGCTGAAAATGGTGGCGGCATCGGGCGCGATGACGTGGGGCGGTTCACTGCTCGACTTGATCGGGATGATGGGGGATTGGGTAGTGGCACTCATGGCGGAGAGTCTAGTCGATTGGGGAGCTGCAAACGACCCGCGGGCCGAAGCCCGCGGGTCTGATTTGATGCCGAGGTCAAGTGCCTATGACTTGCCCGTGACCTGACGGTACCAGGCGCGATGGTGCTGCTTGGCCCAGGCGCGGGTTACCGTGCCATAGACCATGGCGCGCACCGTACCACGCACCCACAGCGCCGCATAGACATGGACGAAGATCATCGCGATCATGATCGCGGCGATCGCGGCATGCACCACGGCACCGAGGCGCACCAGATCCACCGGGAAGCTGAAGTAGGCGCGCCAGAGGGTGATGCCGGAGACGAACAGCAGCAGCATGCACAGCGCCATGGCCCAGAACATCGCCTTCTGGCCGCCGTTGTACTTGCCCTGTTCCGGCATGTTGTGGTCGTTGCCGTCGATCATCTCCCCCACCCGCGACAGCCATTCCTTGTCCGCCGCCGTCATCTGGTTCAGCGCCCGGAAGCGGAAGAACATGACGACGAAGGCGATCATCATCAGGGCGCCGATGATGGGGTGCAGGATGCGCGCCCAGACTCCGCCACCGAACAGCTGGGTCAGCGGATAGAAGGCCGGATGAAAGAAGGCCAGGCCGGACAGCGCAAGCAGGATGAAACAGATGCCGACCAGCCAGTGGTTGGCCCGCTCCTGCGCATCGTAGCGTTGCAGGTCTTTCGGGTTCCTGATCATTTCGCGTCCTCCTTCTCCATCTCGTCTTCCAGCTCCTTGGACACTTCGTTCGGCCCCTTCATCACGTAGTGGAACAGGCTGCCGAGTGCGACGGCGGCCATGGCCACGGTGGCGACGGGCTTGGCGATGCCCTTCCACAACGACACCAGCGGACTGATGCCGGGGTCTGCGGCCAGCCCCTTGTACAGCTCGGGCCGGTCGGCGTGGTGCAGCACATACATCACGTGCGTGCCGCCCACCCCTTGCGGATCGTAAAGCCCCACCTTGTCGTAGCCGCGCATCTTCAGGTCCACCACGCGCTTGGCGGCGTAATCCTTCATCTGCTCCTTGGAGCCGAACTGGATCGCCCCGGTCGGGCAGGCCTTGGCGCAGGCCGGAGCCTGGCCGACGGCCACCCGGTCGGAGCACAGCGTGCACTTGTAGGCCTTGCTGTCCTCCTTCGAGATGCGCGGGACATTGAACGGACAGCCGGTGATGCAGTAGCCGCAGCCGATGCAGTTTTCCTGGTGGAAATCGACGATGCCGTTGGCGTACTGGATGATGGCGCCGGGGGCCGGGCAGGCCTTGAGGCAGCCCGGGTCGGCGCAATGCATGCAGCCGTCCTTGCGGATCAGCCACTCCAGCCGGCCTTTCTCTTCCACTTCGGCGTAGCGCATCACGGTCCATGACTTGGCCGTCAGGTCGACCGGATTGTCGTAAATGCCCGTGCAGCTGCCGACGTCGTCGCGAACGTCGTTCCATTCCATGCAGGCTACCTGGCAGGCCTTGCAGCCGATGCAGGTGGACACATCGATCAGCTTGGCCACTTCCGTGGTTTGCCTCACGCCGGGCGCCGGTGTGGTCGTCGCCGAGCGGCGGGCGATGTCCAGACTTTGTAAAGCCATGTCGTCTCTCCCTTATGCCTTCTCGATGTTGACCAGGAACGCCTTGAACTCCGGCGTCTGCGAATTGGCGTCACCCACGTAAGGCGTCAGCGTGTTGGTGATGAAGCCCGGCTTGGTGAGCCCCTTGAAGCCCCAGTGGATCGGGATGCCGACCGTGTGGGTCTTCTTGCCGTCGATCATCAGGGTCGGGATGCGCTTGGTGACCACCGCCACGGCCTTGATGAAGCCGCGGTTGCTGCGCACCTTGACCCGGTCGCCGTTGGCGATGCCCTTTTCCCTGGCCAGCTCTTCGCCGATTTCCACGAACTGTTCCGGCTGAAGCACGGCATTGATCTTTGCGTGCTTGGTCCAGAAGTGGAAGTGTTCGACGAGGCGATACGTGGTGCAGACGTAGGGGAAGTCCTTGGCCTTGCCGAACACCTCCATGTCGCCCTTGTATACGCGGGCGGCCGGATTGTTGAGCGCCTTCGGGTTGCCTGGGTGGAAGGGATTCTTGTCCAGCGGCGTCTCGAAGGGTTCGTAGTGCTCGGGGAAGGGGCCTTCGGCCATACCTGGCGCAAACAGCCGCGCCACGCCTTCCGGGGTCATGATGAAAGGCATGACGTTCTCGTCCGGCGCCGCGTCGGGGCGCATGTCGGGAATGTCATTGCCCGCCCAGGCGGTACCGGTCCAGCGGATCACCGTGCGCTTCGGGTCCCAGGGCTTGCCGGCCAGGTCGCACGACGCACGGTTGTAGATGATGCGCCGGTTGGCCGGCCAGGCGAAGCCCCACAGCAGCGTCTGGCCGAGGCCGGACGGATCGGCGTTGTCGCGCCGCGCCGTGAGGTTGCCGGCCTGCGACCAGCAGCCGCCGTAGATCCAGTTGCCGCAGGAGGTGGAACCATCGTCGCGCAGTTGCGCGAAGCCGGCCAGTTGCTCGCCGGCCTTGGCGATGACCTTGGTCTTGTCCTTGGGATCGAAGACGTCGCCCAGCGCCTTGCCCGAGATTTCCATCAGCAGTTCCGCCGACGAGGGCTTGGTCGGGATGCGATGCGCCCAGGTCAGGTTCATGATGGGATCGGGCAGCTTGCCGCCGTCCTTGGCGTACATGGCCTTGAGTTTCTGGAACAGCGTGGCGATGATCTCGATGTCGCCCTTGGATTCGCCGGGACCGTCGGCGGCCTTCCAGTGCCACTGGATGACGCGGCCGGAGTTGGTGAACGAGCCCGTGTCCTCGGCAAAGCAGTCGGCCGGCAGGCGGAACACCTCTGTCGCGATCTTCGAGGCATCGACTTCGTTGAACTCGCCGTGGTTCTTCCAGAACTCGGAGGTGTCGGTCGCCAGCGGATCGATGACAACCAGGTACTTCAGCTTGGCCAGCGCGTCGCCCACCTTCTTCTTGTTCGACACCGAGGCCAGCGGGTTGAAGCCCTGGCAGACGAAGCCGTTGATCTTGCCCTGGTGCATCTTCTCGAAGATGGCCAAAGTATCGTAGGCACCGTCGATCTTGGGCAGCCACTCGTAGGCGAAGTCGTTCTTGTCGGTCGCCGCATTGCCGTACCAGGCCTTCTGCAGGCTGGTGAACCATTTCGGGAAGTTCTGCGCGAAGTTCATCTGGCCCGGACGCAGGGCCTTCGGCGTGCGCTTCTCGACATAGGTCTTGCGGTCGACGTCGGCTTCGGTCGGCGAAGCGATGTAACCCGGCAGGTTGGCGCCGAACAGGCACATGTCGGTGATGCCCTGCACGTTGGCGTGCCCGCGCAGCGCATTGATGCCGCCACCGGCCATGCCCATGTTGCCGAGCAGGGTCTGGATGATGGCCATGGTGCGGATGTTCTGCGAACCGACCGAGTGCTGCGTCCACCCCAGCGCATACAGGATGGTCATGGTCTTGTCGGCCGCCGCGGTCTCCGCGATCATTTCGCAGACCTTGAGGAAGGCTTCCTTGGGCGTGCCGGTGACCTTGCTCACCATGTCCGGCGTGTAGCGGCTGTAGTGCTTCTTCAGCAACTGGAAGGCGCAGTTCGGGTCCTGCAGGGTCGGATCCACCTTGACCCAGGACTCGCCGGTCTTCTTGTCCGCCTCGGTCATCTGGTAACCCCAGGTGGCCTTGGCATAGTTGCGCTTTTCCGGGTTGTAGCCGGAGAAGAGGCCGTCCTCGAACTTGTAGTCGGGATTGATCAGGAAACCGGCGTTGGTGTAGTTCTTGACGTAGTCGTGGTGGATCTTGTCCTTCTCGAGCAGGTAGTTAACGACGCCGCCGAGGAAGGCGATGTCGGAACCCGCACGCACCGGCGCATAGAAATCGGAAACGGCGGCGGAACGCGTGAAGCGCGGATCGACCGTGACCAGCTTGGCTTTGCGGTCCTTCTTCGCTTCGATGACCCATTTAAAGCCGCAGGGATGCGCTTCGGCGGCATTGCCACCCATGATCAGCACGAGGTCGGCATTCTTGATGTCGACCCAGTGATTGGTCATTGCGCCACGCCCAAATGTCGGACCCAGACTGGATACCGTGGGGGCGTGTCAGATGCGTGCTTGCGTATCGAAGGCAACGGCGCCGAGGCTGCGCAGTACCTTGTGGCTGAGATATCCCGTTTCGTTGTTGGCGGCGGAGGAAGCGAGGAAGCCGAAAGTGGGCCAGCGGTTCACCGTGACGCCGGCGGCGTTTTTCTCGATGAAGTTGGCGTCGCGGTCGGCCTTCATGTGCTTGGCGATGCGCGTCAGGGCGTCATCCCAGGAGATGCGCTTCCACTCGTTGCTGCCGGGCTCGCGCACTTCGGGGAACTTGAGCCGGTTGGGGCTCTTGACCATGTCGAGCAGGCCGGCGCCCTTGGGGCACAGCGTGCCGCGATTCACGGGATTGTCCGGATCGCCCTCGATGTGGATGATGTCCGCTTTTGCGTTCTTGGACTTGTCGCCCGTGGTGTAGATCAGGACCCCGCAACTGACCGAGCAGTAGGGGCACATGTTGCGGGTTTCCGTGGCGTGGGCCAGCTTGTAGCTGCGCACCTCGGCCAGGGCCGATGTCGGCGAGTAACCCATCAGGGCGATGGATGACCCGGAGAGACCGGCGCCGCAGATCTTGAAGAACTGCCGCCGTGAGACTTGCATTGTTGTCGCCTCCTCGTTGTGAAAAGCCGGCCTGTGCAGAACGACGCAGGCCAGTTTCACCATAGTGCACGTTCCACGCCAAAGCACGCTGCGCTGCGGCAACAATGACTTACCGCAATGCAACATGCATCGATGGACAAAATGTCCTGCGCCGTTCTGTCCGGGTGGGACAATTTGTCCCAGGCCAAATTTCCGGATTGCCAAGGCCGCGCGAATTGACGATGATGCCGGCACACAAGAACAGCAGCGAGGAGAAGCCTTTGACATCCCTGCCCGCCGTCGCGGCCGGCGAACTTTCGCCCTGGCGCCACCAGTCGGTGCTGGTGGTCGATGACGAACCGGGCATGGTCAGTTTCCTGCAACGTTCGCTGACGCCACGTTGTGGCTGGGTGGCCACCGCCGGCAGCGTCGAGCAGGCCGCCGAGCTGCTGGGGCGGCGCCACTTCGACCTGATCGTGCTCGACATCGCCCTGCCCGGCCGTTCCGGTGTCGAGTGGCTGCACCAGCTGCGCGATCAGGGTTTTGCCGGCGACGTAGTGCTGATGACGGCCTATGCCGACCTCGAAACCGCGATCGACGCCCTGCGCGCCGGCGCCGCCGATTTCCTGCTCAAGCCCTTCTCGGTGGCGCAAATGCTCAACGCCGTGAAGCGCTGCTTCGAGCGCTCCTCGCTGCGGCGCGAAAACTTCGTCCTGCGCCGCGAGCTCGACCAGCGTGATGACAGCGTCGAAGGCATGGTCGGCGATTCCATGGTCATCCGCGAGGTCTGCGCCCGCATCAAGCGCATCGCGCCGACGCCGTCGACGGTGTTGATCCACGGCGAATCCGGTACCGGCAAGGAACTCGCCGCACGTGCCCTGCACCGCATGAGTCCGCGCGGCGAAGGCCGCGACGCCGGGCCTTTCGTGCCGATCAACTGCGCCGCGATCGCCGAGGAGATCATCGAGTCGGAACTCTTCGGCCACGTCAAGGGCGCCTTTACCGGCGCCGCGGCGGGCCGCGAGGGCCTGTTCTACTACGCCCGCGGCGGCACCCTGTTCCTCGACGAAATCTCCGAACTGCCGCTGCCGGTACAGGCCAAGCTGCTGCGCGTGCTGGAGGAACGCCGGGTGCGGCCGGTGGGCTCGGAACAGGAAGTGCCGGTGGACGTGCGCGTGGTGGCGGCCACCAACCGCGACCTGGTTGCCGAAGTCAATGCCGGACGCTTCCGCAGCGACCTTTACTATCGCCTGCAAGTGGTCGAGGTGCGCATGCCGCCGCTGCGCGAACGCCTGGAAGACCTGCCCGACCTGGTGGAGTATTTCATCGGCCAGCTCGCCGCGCGCCTGGGCCTGCCCGAGCTGCGGCGCGACGAAGCGGCGCTGGCCCGCCTGGCGCGCTACCGCTGGCCGGGCAACGTGCGCGAACTGAAGAACCTGGTCGAGCGCTCGCTGATCCTCGGTTACTACGCCGACGATTTTTCGCTCGACGAGGAGGAAATCGCCGCCGCGCCAGCGCCGACTTTCGACGCCGCCGTAACGGCAAACGCCGCCGGGAACGGCGAGGATACGCTGGCGGCCATCGAGCGCCGCCACATCCTCGGCGTGCTCGACGCCTGCAAGGGCAACAAATCCGAGGCGGCGCGCCGGCTCGGCGTTTCACGCAAGACCCTGGAGCGCAAGTGCGCGGCCTGGGGCGTCTAGCGCCGGCAGGCCTCGCCGCGCGCTTTCGCGGCTCGCTGCGCTTCAAGCTGCTGGCGCTGGCGCTGGGACCGCTGCTGCTGGCGGTGCCGATCCTGGTCGGCATCCTCGTCACCTGGGGCGCGGTGTACTACGACCGCCTGCTGATCACCAAGGTGCAAAGCGATCTCGCCGTGGCCCATGGCTACTTCGACCAGGTCAAGCAGGGCGTCGGGCGCCGGGTCGAGACCCTGGCCGGTTCGGAGCGCCTGGCGCGCACCCTGCGCGAGCGGCCCGGAGCACCGGCGCTGGCCGAACGCCTGCGCGAGATGCGCCAGCAGCTGAACCTCGACTTCCTGATCCTGCTCGACCACGACGGCCGCGTCAAAGCCGCCAGCGGCGGACCCGCGATCGGCACCGGCTATGCAAGCTGGGAAGTGGCGCGACGCGCCCTCTCCGGCCACGCCGAAATCGAAGTCGACATCCTCGACGCCGGTCAGCTGGCGGCGATCGACCCGCAACTGGCGGACCGCGCACGCACGCCGCTGATCCCGACGCGCAATGCACAGCCGACGCAGCGCAGCGAAGAGACCCGCGGCATGCTGATGCACGCCGCCGCGCCGCTGGCCTCGGCAGCGCGCGAGGGCGGCGCCAGCGCCGGCGTACTGGTCGGCGGCCTGCTGCTGAACAAGAACCTCGACATCGTCGACCGCATCAACGAGATCGTCTATCCGGAAGGCTCGCTGCCACTGGGCAGCGTCGGCACCGCGACCCTGTTCCTCGATGATGTGCGCATCGCCACCAACGTGCGCCTGTTCGAGGGCGTGCGCGCCATCGGCACGCGCGTCTCGGCCGCCGTGCGCCACACCGCGCTCGACCTCGGCCGCACCTGGCTGGACCGCGCCTTCGTGGTGAACGACTGGTATGTCTCGGCTTACGAACCGATCGCCGACAGCCAGGGCAAGCGCGTCGGCATGCTGTATGTCGGCTATCTCGAAGAGCCCTTCCAGCGCGCGCGCTGGTTCGCCCTGGCCGCCGTGGCGATGCTGTTCGCCACGACGGTGGCAGTCGCGGCGCTGGTGTCCCTGCGCCTGGCGCGCCATGTCTCGCAGCCGGTGGAACGCATGCACGGCACCATGAGCGCGATCGAGGCCGGCGAGGTCGATGCCCGGGTCGGCGCCCGGGTCGCCGACCTGGCCGGCGAAGACGAGCTGGCCGAACTCGCCGCCCACTTCGACCGCCTGCTCGACCGCCTGGCGGAGCAGACCGATGCCCTGCAGCGCTGGGGCCGTGAACTCGACAGCAAGGTGGCGGCGCGCACCCAGGAACTGGCGCAGGCCAACGAAACCCTGCGCTCGGCGCAACGCCGCCTGGTGATGTCGGAAAAGCTTGCCGCAATAGGCCAGCTTGCCGCCGGCGTGGCGCACGAGGTGAACAATCCGGTGGCGGTGATCCAGGGCAACCTCGACGTGCTGCGCGAAACCCTGGGCAACAAAGCCGAGCCGGTGATGGCCGAGATCCGGCTGATCCAGGACCAGGTGTTCCGCATCCGCCTGATCGTCACCAAGCTGCTGCAATTCGCCCGTCCCGCCGAGTATGCCGGTTACCTGGAGCCGATCCGCCTCGACCAGGTGGTGCAGGACAGCCTGGTGCTGGTCGCGCACCAGATGAAGAAGACCAATGTCGCGGTGGTGCAGGACCTGCGCGCGACACGGCCGGTGAGCGTGAATCGCAACGAGTTGCAGCAGGTGCTGATAAACCTGATGGTGAATGCATTGCAGGCCATGCCCGAGGGCGGCACGCTGCGACTGGAATGCGGAGACCGCGATGAAAACGGGATTGCCGGCGGCTATGTCGCCGTGGGCGACAGCGGACCAGGCATTGCGCCGGCCGATCGCGAGCGCCTGTTCGACCCATTCTTCACCACCAAGACGAGCGACGGAACGGGACTCGGCCTATGGGTCAGTCTGGGACTGGTGCAGCGCTATGGCGGGCGCATCGACGTTGCCAGCCCGCGAAGCGGAATCCCCGGCATGCAAAGCAGCTGCCTGCCGGATGGCGGTTCCGTGTTTACCGTCTGGCTGCCCAACGAGCCGACGGCAACCTAGACCTCAACCGCCGGCGCCGGAAAAGCGCTTTTCGATCTCCGTCGCCGGGATGTAGCCGCCGACTCGCTCGCCGCCGGCAAAGAAGATGGCCGGCGTGCCATTGATGCGCAGCCGCCCCCCCAGTTGGGCCGATTTGTTGAGCCCGGCGACGTCGCACTTGGCAGGGGCGGCGGGCGGCGCCTTGCCGGCCGTCATCCAGTCAACCCAGGCCTTGGAGCGGTCGGGGGCACACCAGATGGCCTTGGATTTCTCGTAGGAATCGTCGCCCAGCACCGGCAGCAGGAAGGTATAGACCGTGACATCCTTGAGCGTGAGCACGTCCTTCGCCAGCTTCTTGCAGTAACCGCAATTCGGATCCTCGAAAGTGACCATCACGTTCTTGCCCGAACCGCGCACCTGCTTCAGCGCAAGTTCCAGCGGTAGCGCGTTGAACTGACGTTCGGCGGTGATGTTCTTGCCCGTCTTCATGTCCAGCAGGTTGCCGTAGAGCACGTGGGTCGCCTTGTCGTCGATGTAGAAGATCTGTCCCTCGATCCAGACTTCCCACACTCCGGGCATCGGCGCCTTGAGGATTTTCTCGACCTTGCCCAGCTTGGCCTCGGCCGCCTTGCGCACATCGGCCTCGTCGGCCAGGGCGGCCATGGAAAAGCAGGCCAGGGCGGCCGCAAGCAGGGGCAGTTTCATGTTTTCTCCGGTGGAAATCAGGTTGACAGGGCGTAACGGACCAGCAAGTCCTTTACGACCGGCACGCGATTGGTTAGGTTCAATCCAAAATTGCGCAGGCGCTTGAGGGAATCGGCGGAGGGACCGAACAGGTCGTGGAGGGTGTCGGTCATCGTCTGCAAAGTGACCACTGCCTCCTTGCGCGCCCGCTCGTAACGGCGCAACAGCGAGAAGTCGCCGCAATCGATGTGCTCCGGCTTGTCGCACAAGACTCCCGCCAGCATGCGGGCATCCTGGAAGCCCAGGTTGATGCCGTGGCCCGACAATGGATGGATGGTGTGGGCGGCGTCGCCGATCAGTGCCAGGCGCGGCGCCACGCAGCGCGGCGCACGCATCAGCCGCAGCGGGAATGCGGCCTGCGGCGTCAGCAGCCGCAGCGCGCCAAGCTTGCGCCCGCCGGCAGCGGCAACCCGGTCCGCCAGCGCCTCGGCGTCGAGCGCCATCAGTTCGCGCCCGAGGTATTCCGGTGCCGACCAGACCATGGACATGCGCTCGCCCGGCAGCGGCAGCCAAGCCAGCACGCCTTCGTCGCAGCGAAACCACTGGTAGGCCGTGCCACGGTGCGGTAACCCGGTTTCGAAGTTGGCAACCACGCCGAGTTGATCGTAGGGATCGAAGCGCACCTCGATGCCGGCCGCCGAGCGCGTCCAGGATTCCGCGCCGTCGGCACCGACCACCAGCCGCGACGAAAGCTGGCGGCCGTCGTCAAGCGTCAGCACGGCGGCATCCGGCGCCAGCATCAAATCCCTGGGGCGGGCCGGGCACAGCAGGGTCAGATTGCCCTGGCGCTTGACCGTCTCCCACAGCTCGCGCGCCATCAGCGAGGATTCGAGTATCCAGGCCAGTTCGGAGGCGCCGACCCCGTAAGCGCTGAAATCGAGGCGCCCGCCCGAATCGCCATGCACCTCCATCTGCGCCACGGCCTGCATGCGGGCGGCGTCGAGGTGGCGCCAGGCACCCAGTTCGTCCAGAAAGCGCGCATTGGCCGGGCTAATCGCATACACCCGCGCATCCCAGCCGGCGGGAACCGCCGGTGCCTGGCCTTCGACCAGGGCCACCGACAAGGAAGAGCGGCGCAGGGCCGCGGCGAGCGAAAGGCCGGCCAGGCCGCCGCCCACAATCACGATATCGAAGTTCATCCTGTCATTTTCGCCCAAGGGCGCCCGCCTTGACAAGGCAAGTGCCCGGCGAGGATAATCTTGCCCCTTTGCATGGTGATGTAGCTCAGCTGGTTAGAGCGACGGATTCATAATCCGTAGGTCGAGGGTTCAAGTCCCCCCATCACCACCAATTCTTAAACCCAACCCTAACCGGTTGGGTTTTTTCTTGCCAGCGCGCCAGCACTGGCGGGGCTTCCAGTGGCAGGGCAATCGCATGAATGCCAACGTCGTTGACGCTTGAAATAGTCGTTCACGATCAAGGGATTGCGAAGGGACTGTTCACAGGGGTTTGATTTGTGTAGTTTTCTGTCTTTTTGGGGTGCCCCATGGAGACGGAAGGGAAGCTGCGGCTGGCGTCTGCTCCCTTCTCGGTGACGACCTCGTAGCCGAGGCGCTTTCTGACCATGCCGGAGATCGCGCCGCGAACGGTTTGGGCTTGCCAGCCCTGCTCGCCCGAGGGCTCGCCGCTGATGCCGACGGCCACATCCTACTCACCGATGCCGGCTACGCTGCCGTCGGAAAACGTCGTACCGTCCCGAAGGGTATCCAGAAAATGGACACCCCCGAGGCCCTCACGAAACGCGAGGCCACCGATGCTCTCCAGAAGCTGGAGGTCACCATCCGCCCCGGCACCAAGCTATTCATGATGCAATTCGCATCAAACTCCACCCCGGGGCAAGCCAGACCTGATAGATTGCAAACTTTGCCACTGAAACCGACTCTATGCGACCCCATCAACCGTTTATTGAGCACCGTCATGGCTGAGCCTTGGGTGTCAGTCGAGCAGGTTGCCGAGCACCTCGGGGTAACGCGCGACTCGATCTACCGGTGGATAGACCGTAAAGGGCTGCCTGCGCATCGCGTGGGTCGTCTATGGAAATTTAAGATTTCCGAAGTTGATGATTGGGTACGCGCTGGTGGCGCGGACAATGCGTCTGAGAAAACGGGAGCCTCAAGATGATTCCGGCGACTCGCTTTCGCATCTGGATGGGTTGGGCATGACGAAGTCAGAAGCCCAAACCCGTTCTGAGCTGATTGATCAGCAGCTCGCCGTATCCGGCTGGAACGTCAAGGATCCCACGCAGGTCGTCGAGGAATTCGACATCCTGACCGGCCTGCCCGAAGGCGTGGCCGAACCACGAACCCCCTACGAAGGCCATCAGTTCAGCGATTACGTCTTGCTGGGCAAGGACCGCAAACCACTGGCGGTCATTGAAGCCAAGAAGTCCAGCCGAGATGCAGCCATAGGCCGCGAGAGGCGGGTATGAAGACAAACAAACCACGACGGGTTGCCAAGAAACATGGGGTGTCCATCGTTCGCTCGTCAGCGGCAGAGTACCTGACCTTTGTCGCGGCCGGTGGACAGGGTGGTGTGGAGGCAGTGTATGCCGATGAGAATGTCTGGCTCACCCAGAAGATGATGGGGCAGCTCTATGACGTGGAAACCCACACCATCAACTATCACCTGAAAAAGGTGTTTTCCGACAGTGAGCTGGAGGAGGATTCAGTTATTCGAAATTTTCGAATAACTGCCGCTGACGGCAAGAGCTACAACACCAAACACTACAACCTCGCCGCTATCATCGCGGTCGGCTACAAGGTTAACTCCGAGCGCGCTGTGCAGTTCCGAAAATGGGCTACCTCCGTTATCGAGTCCTTCACCATCAAGGGCTTCGCGATGGACGACGAGCGCCTGAAGAATGACGGTTCGGTGCTCACCAAGCAGTATTTCGAGGAGCAACTGCAGCGTATCCGGGAGATTCGCCTCTCGGAGCGCAAGTTCTATCAGAAGATCACCGACATCTACGCCACCGCCATCGACTACGACGTCACCGCACAGGCCACCAAGCGTTTCTTTGCCACCGTCCAGAACAAGTTGCATTGGGCCATTCACGGACAGACTGCCGCCGAGGTCATCTTCCAGCGCGCCGATGCCGGCAAGGAGAATATGGGGCTGACCACCTGGAAGGATGCGCCCAGCGGCAAGATCCAGAAATTCGATGTCATTGTCGCCAAGAACTATCTGACCGAAGCCGAAATGGCACAGTTGCAGCGGTTGGTGTCGGCATATTTGGATCTGGCCGAGGATATGGCGCTGCGGCAGATCCCGATGACAATGCAGGATTGGGAAGGGCGCCTCAACCGTTTCATCGAGGCGACCGACCGGAAGATTTTGCAGGATGCCGGCAAGGTTACGGCAGAAATCGCCAAGGCCCACGCCGAAAGCGAGTTCGAGAAATACCGCGTCGTACAGGACAGGTTATTTGAGAGCGATTTCGACAAGGTGATCAAGGAGATCGAGGCCAAGGACGAACCTGGCAACGGCGAAGGGTTATAGAGATGACAGTAGCTGGTGGATGCGGAGGCCGGCCTACGCATCGTCTCTCGGCGGTTGATTCTTGATTGACGATGGCCCGCAGAAAACCGCACCAGTGCTCATTGGCCCCAATAGCGAGTAGTTCGTTAGTAAACTCTGCACCGCCAGTATTTATGCGGCCTCCAGCGATGGGGGCCGTTTTTCATTCCGGATTCGGCCGCGAAGTTTGCCGCCGCGCTGCATTTTTTGCCGCCGCTTCCGTTAATGCTGGCATACCGGATCGCACTGCCCGTAGTCCGGAGGCGCGGAATCAATGGCTTGCCTGTCCTCATGTTCCTTGGCACGCCTGATGCGTCATTGCGATCAAGGAACCCGCCTCAGCCGGATCCGGGAATGCAAGGAGACCACCATGTTCCACGTCCTCGACCACACCGACCTCGTCTATAGCGGCGATCTTTCGCAGGCAACGCAATATGTCCTCGAACACAGCGGCAAGCGTCTGGACGAAGCGATTCGTTCCGGCATCCGCATCCTCTACAGCGATGCGCTGCACAGCCTGCAACTCGGTCGTTGCCTGCCGATTCCGCTGCGCGCATCGGAGGCTTGCCCGGTGCGTGGGCCGCGACGCGCCCGGTGAAGCTTTCACCCAGTCGTCGTTGATGAATCAGCTGGACACTTGCAACAAATCAGAGGCCGTTGGCCGGATCCAGGCCGCATAGCTTGACGCAGGGCGAGCGCGCCGGTGTCGGCGTAAACGCGCTGCTCATGTTCTGGCTCCGCTGAAGGGCACCGGCGCCCGGCGGCGCCGGCATGCCACGCTGTTTCTTACTTCCTGGCCTTCGCCTTGCGGCAGCCAAGCTGCTTCGACTTGTCGTTGCTGAAGTATTCCAAGCCCTCGCCGCAGGCCAGCGACTGCGCCGGCGCCTTGGCGTCCTTGCCACCCTTGCAGCTGAAGTCGCCCGCCTTGCCCGCCTTGCCGTTCATCTTGTAGCCCTCGGGGCAGGCCGGGGCCGCCGCCTTGGCCGGCGCCGCCGCGCCTTCGACCGTCAGCTTGGCCGTCGCGCTACCGACGCAGGGAAAGTGGGTGGTGATCTTCCTGCCTTCGGCCTTGATGCTGTAACTGCCGGCCTTGGCGTAGGTCTTGGCGATGGTGACGGGGAACTTGCCTTCCTTGCCGTCGATCTTGACCTGGCGCGATTCGCTGCCGTCGTCAAAGTGCACCACCATGCCGCAAAAGGCGGGGGCTTCGCCCTCGGCAGCAATCGTGATCTTCACCTCCTGGCCGGCCTTGGCCGGATTCGGCTCGACCTTCACCGCGCCGATGCCGCCCTGCTGTGCAAACGCCAGCGTCGATACGAAGCCGAGCAGCAAACTCAACTGGAACCTCATGGCAAGCCTCCTTGGTCTGATAACCTCTGCAATTTATCGCAATTTTTTGAATCGGGAAATCGGCATGAAGGCATTGCGCATCCTCGGCATCGCTCTCGGCGTCCTCGGCGCGCTGCTCGCCATCGGCATCGGGCTGCTGCTCGCCCTGTTCGACGGCGAGAAACTGAAGTCGGAACTGAGTCGCGTGGTGCTGGAACAGAAGCAGCGCAAGCTCGACATCGCCGGCAAGGTGGAACTCTCGCTGTGGCCGGAGGCGGCCTTGACCCTCGGCCGCGTCAGCCTTTCGGAACCGGGCGGCAAACAGGAATTCGCCGCGCTCGATTCGGCGCGGGTGGCGGTGGCAGTGCTGCCATTGTTGTCGAAGCAGGTACAGGTGCAGCGCATCGAAGTCGCCGGGCTCCAGGCCACGCTGGTGAAGCACAAGGACGGCACGCTGAACATCGCCGACCTGATCGGCGACAACGGCACCGCCAAACCCGCCCCAAAAGTCGGCGCCGGTGATACGGCGAGCACGCCCGTTCAGCTCGACATTGCCGGCATCAAACTGTCGAACGCACAGCTGACCTGGCGTGACGAAAAGGCCGGCAGCACCACCGCCCTGTCGCGGCTGGACATCGGCAGCGGCCGGATTCGCGCCGACGGCGCGCAACGCAGCCTGGCCATCGATGCGCTGGCGGTTTCCGCCACGGGCAAGACCGGCGCCGACAACTTCGAGCTGAAACTGGAAGCGCCGCGCCTGCAGCTCTCGCCAGAGAAATCCGGCGGCGAAACGCTGAGCCTGTCGGCCCTGCTGTCCGGCAGCGGCCGCAATCTCGCCGCCAAGCTGGTGCTGTCGGGCGTCGAGGGCAGCACCCAGGCACTGAAGATCGGCAAGCTCGCGCTCGAACTCGACGCCAAGGCCGGCGAGGCGACGGTCAAGGGCCGCCTCGAATCGCCGGTGGCAGCCGATCTCGCGGCGCAGACACTGGCGCTGGAGAACCTGGCCGGCAAGATCGACGTCGTCAGCCCGCAAATGCCGATGAAGCAGCTTTCCCTGCCGATCAGCGGCAAGCTGCGCAGCGACCTGGCCCGGCAAAGCGCCGCGCTGGAACTTGGCACCCGCTTCGACGACTCGAAGATCGCGCTCAAGCTCAATGTCGCGAAGTTCGCACCGCTGGCGCTGGGCTTCGAGCTCGACATCGACCAGCTGAATGTCGACAACTACCTGCCGCCGTCGGCCAACAAGCCGGCGCAGAAGGCGCCCGGCGACGACAAGCTCGACTTCTCGGCGCTGAAAGGCCACGAGGTGCATGGTGGCATCCGCATCGGCGCGCTGCAGGCCTCGAAACTGAAATTCAGCAAGCTGAACGCCACGCTGAAGCTGGCCGCCGGCCGCCTCGACCTGGCGCCGATCAACCTCAATCTCTACGAGGGCACCACCGCCGGCAGCCTCATGCTCAATGCCAACGGCAACCAGTTGGCGCTGAAACAGAACCTCTCCGGCATCAGCATCAATCCGCTGCTGAAGGACCTGGCCGGCAAGGACCTGCTCGAAGGCCGCGGCAATCTCGCGCTCGATCTCGCCAGCCGCGGCGACAGCGTCGCGGCGATGAAGAAAGCGCTCGCCGGCACGGCCTCGCTGAGCCTCAAGGATGGCGCCATCAAGGGCATCAACCTGGCGCAGTCGCTGCGCGACATCAAGGGCAAGCTGGGGTCGAAGCAGGATTCGACGCAGCAGGCCAAGGCCGGCGAGAAAACCGATTTTTCCGAACTCGGCGCCTCGCTGAAGATCGCCAACGGCGTTGCGCACAACGAAGACCTGTCGATGAAATCACCTTTCCTGCGCCTCACCGGCGCCGGCGACATCGACATCGGCGGCGGACAGATGAATTACCTGGCCAGGGCCAGCGTGGTTGCCAACAGCACGGGGCAAGGCGGCCAGGGGCTCGAACACCTCAAGGGCCTGACCGTGCCGCTGCGGGTCAGCGGCCCCTTCGAGGCCCTGGCCTACAAGCTCGAACTCGGCAGCCTGGTCAGCGAAGCCGCGAAAGCCAAGGTCGAGGAGAAGTCCGCCGAGATCAAGGCCAAGGCCCAGGACCAGGTCAAGGACAAGCTCAAGGGACTGTTCGGCAAATAACCAGGCGCGGCTTTCATCTATCACCTAAGTAGAATCCGCAGTTTTCCGCGCTTTCCACGGATCAACAGGAGCGCCCGGCTTTGAGACCATCCGGAGCTCCGCAATCCTGACGGCCGGCGGCCCGTGCATTGCGAGATCCGCAATTGGTCAATAACAGTCCGGGCGCAGGCAGGAGACCCCGGACGAGCTACGGAGTACCCGCGTGAAAGCAGTCGCGACCCGCCCTGGATGCCGACAGCGCCGGCCCGCGTCGTCGTCGGCCAGGGGCTGAGTCTTGGCCGCAAACCCCGATCCGGTTCCGGCGCAGTTGCCGGAGTTCCAGGCCGAAGCGCGGGCCCGGCATCTGCTGTCGATAGGCACCCGGCTGACCCTGGCGATCTCCCTGGTGATCGCCCTCGGCTTCGGCGGGATGGTCGTCTTCTATACCCAGCAGCAGGAGAAGAACATCCTGTTGCAGAACGAAAGGGCGATCAACCAGGTCCTTGGCAGCATCAACCAGGGCCTGCAATCGGTGATGCTCACCGCCTCGGCCGATGCAGTCCGGCTGTTCGCCGACAACCTGAAGCGGGTGGAGGAAATCGACGAGATCCGCATCCTGCGACCCAACGGGCTGGAAGCCTTCCGCGACAATTCGACCATACGCCAGGTCAATGACTATCGCGACACCGAGGATTTCAAGCCGCGGCCGCGCGAAGAGGTGAATCGGATCTTCGCCACCGACGACGAAAACCTGACGCACGCCATCCGCAGCCGGCAATTGACATTCTTCTACGACACCCAGCACGACAACCCGCACCTGACCTTTCTGCTGCCGATCAAGAACCTGGCGCGCTGCAAGCGCTGCCACGGGCGCGACCAGGAAGTGTTGGGCGTGCTCGAAGTCCGCTCCGATCTCGAATCGGTGCGCGAGCAGGTGCGCCAGACCTGGCGACAATCGATGCTGGTGCTGGTCATCGCCGTCAGCGCGGTGATCCTGATCGCCGCGGCGGTGCTGCGCCGTTTCATCGTGCGCCCGATCAGGCAGGTCTCCCATGCCATGTCGCGGATCGCCTCGGGCGACCTCGAGCACCGGATTCCGCTCATCGGCCGGGACGAACTGTCGCGCCTGGCGCAGTCCTTCAACACGCTGGCGCAGGAGTTGCAGCAACGCCATGCCGGATTCAAGGCGGAACACAACAAGCTCGCCACCATCCTGATGGGCGCGGACGAGGGCATCGTCGTCACCGATGGCGCGGGCCGGATCGTCCTGGTCAACCCGGCCGCCGAAAGTCTGCTCGGCAAACCGGCGCCCCGCATCGTTGCGGAAGGCCTCCTGCAACTGTTCGACGCTCCCGCGCGGATCGAATCCGCGCTGCAAAACGCCGGCTTCGTCGGCGCCAAGGACATCTTCGTCTATCGCCACCGCCACCTGGCCGTCTATGCCTCGACCCTGCGCCGCCAGGACGGCGGCATGCTCGGGCACGCCGTGCTGATCCGCAACATGACCGAGGCGAAGCGCCTCGAACAAAGCCTGCGCGAGCTGTCCAACACCGACGCCCTGACCGGGCTGGCCAACCGCCGCGCGCTCGACGAAACGCTGAAGCAGGAATGCGGCCTCGCCCTGGAGCAGGATCGCGATCTTGCGGTGCTGATGCTCGATATCGACCACTTCAAGAATTTCAACGACAAACACGGCCACGCGCAGGGCGACCGCGTGCTCAGGCAGTTCGCGCTGGCCGCCCTGTCCTGTGTGCGCGCCGACCTGGATACCCTGTGCCGCTACGGCGGCGAGGAATTCACCCTGATCTGCCGCGACACGCCGCGGGAGGGCGCGACGCTGCTGGCGGAACGCATTCGCGCCTGCATCGAGGGGATGCGCGTCGACGGCCTCAGGGTGACCACCAGCATCGGCGTCGCCGGCCTGCGCGAAAGCGGTGCGACGCGGCCGGATGAGCTGATCGAACAGGCCGACGCGGCGCTGTATGCCGCCAAGCACGGCGGCCGCAACCGGGTCGTCGCTGCCGGGAGCGGGACATGATCGCCTTCCGCCACATCGGCCATCGGCTGCTGGCGTCGGTCGGCGGCATCATCATCCTCGGCATCCTCGGCATTACGCTGACCTACGCCATGCGCCAGGAGGCGGCCTCGATCGCGCAAAACGAATCGGCGCTGGGCTCGGTCGCCGACAGCGTCGCCGAGAGCCTGGCGGCCCTGATGCAGGGCGGGCACTCGAAAGTCGCGCCGGACCTGGCGAGCCGCCTGGAAAAAGTGCCCGGCATCATCGACAGCAAGATCCTGCGCACCGACGGCACCGAGGCCTTCGTGGACAACCTGACCTTCGAGCGCGTCGTGCAACGCAATCCGGAATTCGAGTTCATTCCGCGCAGCATCGAACCGGTGCGCATCGTCGCCGCCGACGATCCCGGACTGGAACGCCTGCGCCGCGATGGGCAGCGCGTATTCCAGTACCGGGTGCAGCCCGGCGGCGAGCGCCTGGTCACGGTCATGAGCCCGGTCAATAACGCCACCCCCTGCCACAAGTGCCACGGCAGCGACGACGCAGTGCGCGGCGTGATCAGCTTCACGGTATCGATGCGGGAGGTGGACCGCAACGTGGCACAGACCTGGCGTCTGGCGGTGCTGGTGATCGCCACGGCGCTGGTCGGCATCGTGGCGCTGATCTACTGGTTTACCCACCGCATCGTGGTGGTCAAGCTGACCGAGGTCCTGCGGGCCATGGACGCCGTCGCCGCCGGCGACAATGCCCTGCGCCTGAACGCCGCGCGCCGTGACGAAATCGGCGACATGGCGCGGGCCTTCAACCACATGAACCTGAAGCTGCTGCAAACCTGGGAGCAATTGCGCGACGAGCGCAACAAGCTGAATACCGTGATCCACAGCGCCAGCACCGGCATTGTCGTCACCGATGGCGCGCTGCGCATCGTGCTGGTGAATCGCGCCGCCGAGGCCATCGTCGGCCGCGATGCCGGCGAAATCACGGAGCATGGCTTTCTCGAACTGTTCGACGACCCCGAATGGATGCGGGCGCGACTGGAAAATGGCGCGGGCAAGGACTCGTCCGGCATCCTGCACTGGCAGGGCCGCATCCTCTCGGTGCATGCCTCCACCATACGCGCTGGCGAGGTGATCGGCTCGGCGGCACTGATCCGCGACATCACCGAGGAAAAGCGCCTGGAGGCGCGCCTGGAACAACAATCGATCACCGACGCGCTGACCGGAATCTACAACCGGCGCCATTTCGACGAGGTCATCGAGACCGAATTCAAGCGCTGGAAACGCTACGGCCAGCCGGTCTCGGTGGCGATGATCGACGTCGATCATTTCAAGAAATTCAACGACACCCATGGCCACGACTGCGGCGACCACGTGCTCGGCGCCATCGGCCAGGTGCTGCTGGAACTCTCGGCCCCGGCGCAGATTCCCTGCCGCTATGGTGGCGAGGAACTGATCGTGGTCATGCCCGGCGTCGCCGAGGACGCCGCCGTGAGTTTCGCGGAAGCGATCCGGCAGCGCATCGCCGCCCTGGTGGTGGATGGGCTCCAGGTCACGGCCAGCATCGGCGTCGCCGGGCTTCCCGGCCATCCGGCCGACTCCGCCGCCGCCCTGGTCGGACTGGCGGACGAGGCCCTGTATGTCGCCAAGAACAGGGGGCGCAACCAGGTTCGCGTAGCCGGCGGGAAGTAGGCCTTCAGTCCGGGCCGCGCTAACATGCCGGCTCTTGCAAACTCCCGCACCATGCTCAGAACCGGAATCGACCTTGGCGGCAGCAAAATCGAAATCGCCTGCTTCGGCGACGATGATTCCATTGTGCTGCGCGAACGCATCCCCACGCCGCAGGGCGATTACCTGGGCACGGTGATGGCCGTGGCCGCCTTGGTCGAGCGCGCCGAACAGGAAGTCGGCGCCCGTGGCACGGTGGGCGTGGGCATTCCGGGCGCCGAGTCGCGCCTGACCGGCCTGATCAAGAACGCCAATTCGACCTGTCTGATCGGCAAGCCGTTGAAGCGCGACCTGCAAGCGGTATTGCAGCGCGAAGTGCGCCTCGCCAACGACGCCAACTGCTTCGCCCTTTCGGAAGCCGTCGATGGCGCCGGCACCGGCGCCGCCGTGGTGTTCGGCGTGATCCTCGGCACCGGCGTCGGCGGCGGCATCGTGGTCGACGGCAAGCCCCTGGGCGGCGCCAATGCCATCGCCGGCGAATGGGGGCACAATCCAATGCCCGGCGCGATGCCCGGTGAACATCTCGCGCTTGCCTGCTACTGCGGACGCCGGGACTGCATCGAGCTCTACCTCTCCGGCCCGGGTTTGGCGGCCGATCATCGCCGTGTCACCGGCGCCGACTTTCAGCCCGATGAAATTTCACGGCGCGCGATCGATGGCGAGCCCGCTTGCGCAGCCAGCCTCTGCCGCTACGAAGCCCGCCTGGCGCGCTCCCTGGCCCAGGTCATCAACATCCTCGACCCCGATGTCATCGTGCTGGGCGGTGGCCTGTCCAACATCGACCGACTTTACGAGAACGTACCGCGCCTGTGGGGGGCGCAGGTATTTTCCGACCACGTGGCGACGCGCCTGCTGAAGCACCGCCACGGCGACTCTTCCGGCGTGCGCGGCGCGGCCTGGCTATGGAACTGATAGCCCCCGTCATCGTCAGCGGCATCTTCACCGGCCGCATCGGCAGACTACCCGGCGAGAGCCGCGGCAGCGCCATCGCCAAGGAGCCGCTGGCCGGCCCGGCGCGCATCGGCCGCGACGGGCTGGAAGGCGACGAACACGCCGATCCGCGCGTCCACGGCGGCGCCGAAAAGGCCGTGCATCTGTTTCCGCTTGAAAATTACGAAGCCCTGGCGCGGGCCTTTCCCGAGGCGCGCCATCTGGTTCCCGGCGGCCTGGGAGAAAATCTTTCGACGCGTGGCATCACCGAAGACACGGCCTGCATCGGCGACATCTTCACCCTCGGCACCGTCAGCCTGCAAATCGCCCAGCCACGCACACCCTGCTGGAAGATCGATGCCCGCTGCGGCGTCGAGGGCGTGGCCGCGCATGTCGCCGAACACGGCCTCGCCGGCTGGTATTTCCGTGTGCTCACCGGAGGGCAATGCAGCGCGGGCGATGCCCTGACCCATGTCGAGCGCCTGCCCGGCGCGGTCAGCCTGGCCCGCTTCAACCGCAGCCTGCGCGCCGCCCGCCCCTCATTGCAGTTGCTCGACCTGCTGGCCTCGGCGCCGGGTCTGACGCCCGACTGGGTACGCAAGATCCGCGGCCGCATCGAATGGCTGCAAAACAACAAGGACGCCGTGTGAAGCTCTGGCTGCGCGTCTTTTTGCCGTTTGCGGCGGGCTATTACTTCTCCTATTTCCTGCGTAACGTGAATGCCGTGATCGCGCCGGAACTCACGCGCGAGCTAGGCGTTTCCGCCGCCGACCTGGGCCTGCTGACCAGCGCCTACCTGCTCGCCTTCGGCGCCGTGCAGCTGCCGCTGGGCCTGGCGCTCGACCGCTGGGGCGCGCGCCGTGTCGAAAGCGCCTTGCTGCTGATTGCCGCCGCCGGCTGCGCACTGTTCGCCATGGGCGGCTCGCTGACCCAGTTGGCGGTGGCGCGGGCGCTGATCGGGCTGGGCGTGTCGGCCTGCCTGATGGCCTCGTTCAAGGCCTTCGGCCAGTGGTTCGGCTTGGCACGCCAGGCCTCGCTCAATGCTGCCATCATGGCCGCCGGCGGGCTGGGCGCGCTCACCGCTTCGACGCCGCTGTCCTGGGCCATCCCCGCCTTCGGCTGGCGCGCCGTGTTCGCCGGCCTGGCAATCGCCGGGGTCGCCGTCGCCGCCGGCATCTTCAGTACCCCGGAAAAGGCCGCCGGCGCGACGGCGGCGCCGCTGCGGCAGCAGGTCGCCGGCCTGGCCGGCGTGCTGGCCAGCCGCGCCTTCTGGCGTTATGCGCCGCAGTCGACCCTGATCATCGGCGGCTTCATGGCCTTGCAGGGGCTGTGGGCCGTGCCCTGGCTGATGAATTTTTCCGGCCAGACGCGGGAGGTCGCGGCCCACCACCTGCTGCTGATGGCCGGCGGCATGCTGGCGGGATTCCTCGGCATCGCCTTCGGCGTCAATCGGGTGGCGAAACTCGGCCTCGGCCCCGAGCGCCTGCTGACGGGCGGCATGGGCCTCGGCCTGCTGGCCACGCTGCTGATCGTGCTCGGCGTCGGCCCAAGCGAGCCGCTGTGGCTGGCGCTGGGACTGGTGTTCTCGGTCGGCAACCTGGCCTACGCGTTGTTGCAATCGAACTACGGCCCGGAACTGGCGGGCCGCGTGAATACCGCGCTCAACCTGATGGTGTTCGTCGGCGCCTTTGGCATCCAGTGGGGCTTCGGTGCCGCCGTCGATGCGTTGCGCGCCGCCGGGCAGGCCCCGCGCGAGGCCTTCCAGATCAGCTTCGGCGGCCTGCTCGCCCTGCAGCTGGCGAGCTGGCTCTGGTACCTCGCCGACCGCCGTCGCTGACTTTCATGATGCGGGAAACATCACCCCGCTTCATGAAAATCAGCCCTTTTCAGACACCCGCCCCCCTTGTCGTTTTGTTAAGGCCAACGCAATTTCCAATGCGCCCCCTGCCGACCACGCAGAGGAAAGTCAGAACTCCAGGGGATCGACGTCGAGGTGCCAGCGCAGTCCGGCCGGCATCTTTTGCGTGTAGAGCCGCTCCATCCATTTGCCGAGGAAGGCCTGCAAGGCCGGGCGACTGAGCGACTCCACCAGCAGCTGGCCGCGTTCCAGCGCCATCAGGCGCTGCATGCGCATCGGCACCGGATCGTAGAGCGTGACCTCTGCCGCCAGCGGCTCGGCGGCGGCGCGCGCGGTGGCGAGGAAATCCAGGGCCTGCGCCATTTCGCGCGCCTCGGCGCGCAGCATGGCCTGGAAGCTGAAGGGCGGAAAGCCGGCGATGCGCCGCTCGGCAAGCTGGCTCAGGGCGAAACTTGCGTAGTCATGTGCCTGCAGGGCCCGGTAGAGCGGGTGCTGCGGATGCTCGGTCTGGATCAGCACCTCGCCCGGCAGGGCGGCACGCCCGCTGCGCCCGCCAACCTGCATCAACTGCGCGAACAGGCGTTCGGGGGCGCGGAAATCGGCGGCGAACAGCGCGGCATCGGCGCCGACCGCGCCGACCAGGGTCAGGCGCGGAAAATCGTGGCCCTTGGCCAGCATCTGGGTGCCGACCAGGATGTCGGCCTCGCCATCGTGGATGCTGGCCAGCAGCGCCTGCCATTTTTTTGGCGTGCTGGCCGAGTCGCGGTCGATGCGCAGCACCCGCGCTTGCGGAAAGCGCTCGCCGAGCATCGCTTCGAGCCGCTGCGTACCGCGGCCGAAGGGCAGCAGATCGACATTGCCGCAGTCCGGACAGGCACGCGGAATGGCCGCCTCGAAGCCGCAGTGGTGGCAGCGCAGGCGCCGGTCGGCCAGATGCAGCACCAGGTTGGCGGCACAGCGGCGGCAGCGCGAAATCCAGCCGCAGGGCGGGCAGGCCAGCACCGGCGCATAGCCGCGCCGGTTGAGGAAGACCAGGCTTTGCTCGCCGCGTTCCAGGCGCAACTCCAGCGCGCCCAGCAGTTCCGCCGAGAGGCCTTCCTGCAATTTCTGGCGCCGCGTGTCTACCACCCGCACGCTCGGCATGTCCTCAGCCACCGCGCGCTCGGGCAATTCGAGCAGACGGTAACGGCCGCCACCGGCATGATGGAAAGTCTCCAGCGAGGGCGTGGCCGAACCCAGCACGATCGGTATGTTGCGCTGCTGCGCGCGCCAGATCGCCACGTCGCGCGCCGAATAGCGCAGGCCTTCCTGCTGCTTGAAGGAGGCGTCGTGCTCTTCGTCGACCACGATCAGGCGCAGGCGCGGCAGCGGCATGAACACCGCGAGGCGGGTGCCGAGCACGATGTCGGCGCGTCCGGCCTGGGCATCGAGAAAGCCGCGCGCGCGCGCCGCGTCGGCCATGCCACTGTTGGCGCACACCACCTGGGCACCGGGAAAGCGCGCCGCCACGCGGCTTTCCAGCTGCGGCGTGAGCGCAATCTCGGGCACCAGCATCAAGGCCTGGCCGCCGCCGGCCAGCACTTCGGCGATGGCGCGCAGATAGACCTCGGTCTTGCCGCTGCCGGTCACGCCGTGCAGCAAAAAGGTCTGGAACTCGCGCGCGGCGGTGAGCGCGGCCACCGCCGCCTGTTGCGCCGGCAACAGGGCCGGCAGCGCCGTGGCCGCGAAAGTCATGTCCCTGGCCTCCACGCCTGGGACGGTATCCCTTGAGGACGGCGCCGGCGACACGGCGACCGCAGGCGCCTTGGGCATGCGCGGCAGCTTGCCGCGGCGAAGCATCGGCGGCAGGGCGAAGGACGTGACCTCGCCCAGCGGCGTCTGGTAGTAGCGCGCACAGAATTCGCAAAGGGCCAACCAATCCGGCGGCAAGGCTGGCATGTCGCGCAGGATGGCGCCCACCGCCTTGAGCCTGTTTTCCGGCTGCTCGCTCTCGGCACTCAGCCCGACGATGATTCCGGTCTTCGAACCCTTGCCAAATGGCACATCGACCCGGCGTCCGATATCACTTTCGTCAGAGTTCGGCGCCAGGTAGTCGAACAACCTCGGCAGGGGCACATCCAGGGCAACCCGAAGAATGTTCATGCCGGCTCAAACGTTTGCCGGAGAATCTTCGATATTACCTTGCCAAAAGCGCTCAAGCTATTGGTAAAAAAGACAAATACGCTTACCCACAAAATCTGTGGATAACTTTGTGGGTAAGCGCCACGGCGAACGCCTAAGTTACCGTCCGGCCTAGCAATTTTCATCTCTGTGCAATATTTGAGCAAAAAATTATCGTGCAAAACCAATGAGTTACAAATTTCATTCAGCAAGTGTCAAGGTTTTTGCGGTAACTACGGGGGGCTAGCGATTTCTGTGAATAAGTCAACTGCCGCACGCCATTTTTTGCCCCCTTGCGAGCCCTTGCCGGACGGCCTTCTACGCGAGGTAAGGGCCGGCAATCCGCAGCCCGCGGCGACTTCGCGTTTCAGCCCGCCGCGGAAGCCCGCCGGCTGTGGCTGTGCACCGTGTCAACCAGAATTTTGACGTTGTCCGGGGGGGTAAATTGCGAGATGCCGTGCCCGAGATTGAAGACGTGGCCGCCGGCTTTTCTGGCCTCGGCCGGATCGGCGGCATAGCTGTCCAGCACCCGCCTTGCCTCGGCCGCCACCTTGTCGGGCGCGGCAAACATCGCCATCGGATCAAAGTTACCCTGCAACGCAACACGGTCGCCGACCCGCCGCCTGGCCTCGCCCAGATCGGTGGTCCAGTCCAGGCCCACCGCGTCGCAGCCGATGTCGGCGATGGCTTCCAGCCACTGCCCGCCGCCCTTGGTGAACACGATGCTGGGCACGCGTTCGCCCTCGCTGACCTTGGTCAGGCCGGCGACAATGCGCTGCATGTAGGCCAGCGAAAACTCGCGGTAGGCAGCATGCGACATGACGCCACCCCAGGAGTCGAAAATCATCACCGCCTGGGCACCCGAGGCGATCTGGGCGTTCAGGTAGTCGATCACCGCTGTGGTGGTCACGTCGAGGATGCGGTGCAGCAAGTCAGGCCGGTCATAGAGCATGGTCTTCACCATGCGGTAGTCGGTGGCCGAGCCCGAGCCGCCCTCGACCATGTAGCAGGCCAGGGTCCACGGGCTGCCGGAAAAACCGATCAGCGGCACCGAGCCGTGCAGGGCGCGGCGGATTTCCGCCACGGCATCCATCACGTAGCGCAGATGCACATTGGGGTCCGGCGCGCTGAGGTCGCGGATCGCCCATTCCTCGCGCAGCGGGCGCTCGAACCTGGGGCCCTCGCCTTCGGCGAAATACAGGCCGAGGCCCATCGCGTCGGGCACGGTGAGAATGTCTGAAAACAGGATGGCCGCATCCAGCTCGAAGCGCGACAGCGGTTGCAGGGTCACTTCGCAGGCCAGTTGCGGGTTCTTGCACAGTTGCAGGAAGCTGCCGGCGCGGCGCCGCGTCTCGTTGTATTCCGGAAGGTAGCGGCCGGCCTGGCGCATCAGCCAGACCGGCGTGTAATCGACGGACTGGCGCAGCAGGGCGCGAAGGAAGGTATCGTTCTTGGGGCGGGCCGTGGGTGACATGAAGGGCGATCCTGCGGAATGAGGCCGCAATTATCGCTCAGAGCGGCTCAGCGCCGCCAGAAGGCCGGCGTCAGCACCACCAGCAAGGTGAAGATCTCCAGGCGGCCGAGCAGCATGGCAAAGCTGCATACCCAGGTCTGGAAATCATTCAGGATTTCGTAGGTGGTCGAGGGCCCGACCTGGTTGAGCCCCGGGCCGGTGTTGTTCACCGTGGCTACGACCGCGGTGAACGCGGTCAGGATGTCGAGGCCGGAAAAGGTCAGTATCAGGGTCAGCGCGACCAGGAAGCACATGTAGGCAAAACCGAAGGCGAGCACGGCGGTGAGGATGTTCTGCGGCACCGGCTCGCCGCCCACCCGCACCGGCCAGATCGCGTTGGGGTGCATGGCGCGCAGCAGTTCGCGATACACCTGCTTGTAGAGGATGATGGCACGCACCATCTTGATGCCGCCACCCGTCGATCCGGCGCTGGTGGCGAAGCTGCAGAGGAAGAGCATCCACAACGGAGCGAAGATCGGCCACAGGTTGTAATCGACGCTGGCGAAACCGGTGGTCGTGGCGATAGAGACAACATTAAAGAGGGAATGGCGTAGAGCGGTGAGGAACGCGGGATAAGTTTCCTGCCAGTGCAGGTAGAGCGCGATGCCGAACACGCTGGCCAGCGTCACGCCGAGGAAATAGCGCGCCTCGGGATCGAACAGGTAAGGCCGCAGGCTGCGCCCGCGCACGGCGAGGAAGAGGGTGGCGAAGTTCATCCCGGCAATCAGCATGAATACCACCGTCACTCCTTCGACCAGAGGTGAGTCCCAATGACCGAAACTCGCGTCATGGCTGGAAAAGCCGCCGAGTCCCATGGTGGTGAAGGAATGCATGACGGCATCGAACCAGCTCATGCCGGCCCAGTGCAACGAGAGGATGCAGGCCACCGTTACCACGCCGTAGACCAGCCAGAGGCCCTTGGCGGTTTCGGCCATGCGCGGCGTCAGGCTGGAGTCCTTCATCGGTCCCGGCGTTTCGGCCTTGAACATCTGCCGGCCGCCGATGCCGAGCAGGGGCAGCACCGCCACCGCCAGCACGATCAGGCCCATGCCGCCCAGCCAGACCAGCATGCCGCGCCAGAGGTTGATCGACGGCGGCAGGCCGTCAAGCCCGGACAGCACGGTGGCGCCGGTGGTGGTCAGCCCCGACATGGCCTCGAAATAGGCATCGGTGAAGGAAACATGCAGTTGCAGGATCAAGGGCAGGCCGGCGAACACCGGCAGCAGCGACCAGACCATCACCACCAGCAGGAAGCCGTCGCGCACCTTGAGGTCGTGCTTTTCGTGGCGCGCCGCCCACCACAGGCCGAGCCCGGTGAGAAAAGTCACCAGAAACGCTTCGTCATAGGCCGACTGCGCCCCGTCCTGAATGAAGTAGGAATATGCCCAAGGCACAGCCATGGTCAAGGCAAAGGCGGCCAAAAGCACGCCGAAAATCCGAACTACCGGGTAGTAGGGCTTCATCGCGCCTTCAGAGAAACTGGAAGCCGACCTGGAACAGCTTTTCGACCTGGGTTACCTCGCGCTTGCGGGTGCAGAACACCACCACGTGGTCGTTCTCCTCGATCACCGTGTCATGGTGCGGGATGATCACCCGCGCTCGCCTTTCGTCGATCAGGAAACCCTCGCGCTGGACCACGGCGAGATCCCCGGTATCGCGCACGATGGCGCCGATGTGGGCACCCTTGATCACCGGCAGCTCCTCGATGCGCCGCCCGACCACCTTGCTGCTGTTGCGGTCGCCATGCACCACCAGTTCCAGCGCCTCGGCGGCGCCGCGACGCAGGCTGTGCACCCGCGCCACGTCGCCGCGGCGGCAGAAGGTCAGCAGCGAGCCGATCGACACCTGCGCCGGCGAGAGGCCGATGTCGATCGGGCCGCCCTGCACCATGTCGGCATAGGCACGGCGGTTGATCAACGCCAGCACACGCTTGCAGCCAAGGCGCTTGGCCAGCGAGGCGGCCATGATGTTGTCCTCGTCGTCGTTGGTCAGGGCGAGGAACATGTCCATTTCGTCGATGTTCTCCTGCGCCAGCACGTTCTCGTCGGTGGCCTCGCCATGCAGCACCAGGCTTTTTTGCAGGCGCGCGGCGACGGTTTCGGCGCGCGCCGCGTTGCGCTCCACCACCTTGACCTGGTGGTCGGCTTCCAGCGTCGCGGCGACGCGGGCGCCGATGTTGCCGCCGCCGGCGATCATCACCCGCTTGACCGGCTTCAGCATGCGCCGCAGCTCGCGCATCACCGGCCGGATGTGCTCGCTGGCGGCGAGCACGAAGACCTCGTCGCCGCCCTCGATTACCGTGTTGCCGTCGGGATCGACCGGCTGGTGCTCGCGGAAGATCGCCGCGATGCGGGCATCGACGCCGGCCGGCAGGTGTTCGCGCATGGTCTTGATCGGCTTGCCCACCAGCAGGCCGCCGTCATAGGCGCGCACGCAGACCAGGGTCACCCGGCCTTCGGCGAATTCCAGCACCTGCAAGGCCTCGGGGAACTCGATCAGGCGCGTGATGTAGTCGGTGATTTCCTGCTCCGGGCAGATCGCGTGGGTGACGGCGAAATGCTCGTCGTCGAGCAGGGTCTGGTCGTCGAGATAGTCGGCCGAGCGCAGGCGCGCGACGCGCGTGGTGACGTTGAACACGCCGCGCGCGATCTTGCAGGCGACCAGGTTGGTCGAATCCGACTGCGTCACCGCCACCAGCATGTCGGCATCGTCCAGGCCGGCGTTCTTCAACACCGAGGGCAGGGCACCGTTGCCGACCAGGGTGCGCACGTCGAGGCGGTCGGCGATGTCGCCGATCGCCTCGCGGCTCTGGTCCACGATGGTGATGTCGTTGGCCTCGGAGGCGAGCGCCTCGGCCACAGAAGCGCCGACCTGGCCGGCGCCGAGGATGACGATGCGCATTATCTGAGCCCCAGGTCCTTGAGCTTGCGATACAGGTGGGTACGTTCCAGCCCGGTCTTTTCGGCCAGGCGCGTCATGTTGCCGCCATCCTTGGCCAGGTGGTACTCGAAATACATGCGCTCGAAGGCCTCGCGCGCCTCGCGCAAGGGCAGCTCGATTACTTCGGGATCGAGCCCGGCCGGCACCAGCGAAGGCTCGCCGGCCGGCGCCAGCAGTTGCAGGGTCTCTTCCTCGCCGATTTCCTCGCCCAGGCTGCCCAGGGCCAGCGACTTCACCGCCGCCTTGAGCTCGCCATAGCCGCCTTCCCAGGCATGCTGGCGCAGGGCATTGAGGGCGGCGGTGGAAAAGCGCCGCAGGGGCACTTCATCGCTTTCCATCAATTGCGTCAGCAGGTGGGTGGCGATGTCGGGCACTTCGTCCTTGAGTTCGGCCAAACTGGGCACGCCCAGGCCGGTTTCGAACAGGCGCGGCAGGCCGTTCTCGTCCCAGCCCATGGCCTGCAACTCGGCGCTGCTGTGCGTCGTCGCCGCCACCAGGCGCAGGTTGTAGCGCTCCAGGCGCTCGGCGGCGAACAGCAGGTTCTTCTGCTGCGGACGGGTCAGACGCGCCAGCTCCTCGCACCACAGCACGCCGCCGCTGGCGCGTTGCAGGACTTCGGTGGACAGCGGGTTGGAATCGTGGGCCAGGTCGAACCAGGGCTTGCCCGGCAGCTGCGCCGAACGCGCCACCAGCTCGACGATGCCACCCGGCGCGGCGCGCAGCAGCAGCAGCGGGCTCTTCGCCAGCACCTGATCGAAGCGGCGCTTGAGATCGCGCAGCGGGCCGGGGCGGGCGAAGGCGCCCAGCGACAGGCCGCCGCCGGCGTTGCGCGCGCCGCGTTCGAGGCCCTTCTTCACCGCCGCCAGCAGCTTCTGCATGCCGATCGGCTTTTCCAGGAAATCCAGCGCGCCGATCTTGGTCGCCTCGACCGCGGTGTCGATCGTGGCGTGGCCCGACATCATCACCACCGGCATGTTGAGTTGACCCGCCGCGCCCCATTCCTTGAGCAGCGTGATGCCATCGGTATCGGGCATCCAGATGTCGAGCAGCACCAGGTCCGGCCGCCCGGCGTCGCGCGCGGCGCGGGCCTCGGCGGCATTCTCGGCGAGCCGCACGTCATGGCCTTCGTCGCGCAGGATTTCCGAGAGCAGCTCCCGTATCCCGACCTCGTCATCGACCACCAGTATCTTCGGCATGTTTCCCTACCCCCTTGTTTCCCTACGCGGCTTTCGCCCCCTCGCTGGTCGCGCGCGGCGCGACTGCATCGGCTTCCCCATCCGCCAGCGGCAGCCAGATGCTGACTTCACCGCCATGGTCGCTGGCGAGGCGGATCTCGCCGCCGTGGTCGTCGACAATCTTCTTCACGATGGCGAGACCCAGCCCGGTGCCCTTGGCCTTGGTCGTGACATAAGGCTCGAAGGCGCGCGACAGGATCTGCGGCGGAAAACCGGGGCCGTTGTCGCGCACCGTCAGGCGCATGCGTCCCGCATCCTGGGCGATGCCAATCGTGATCTTCGGTTGCGCCGTCTCGGCCAGGGCATCCTGGGCGTTGGTCAGCACGTTGTGCAGCACCTGGCGCAACTGGTTGGCATCGGCCAGCACGCGCGGCAGGCCAAAAGTCGGTGCCGCGTCGCTTTGCGTACCTGGAACGCCGCTTCGCGGGCAGGTAACGGCGATTTCGGCGCGCGATTGGTGATAGAGGTCGAGTACCTCGCCGAGCAGGGCCGCCAGATCGACCGGCGCCAGCTGCGGCAGCGGCGTGCGGGCATAGTCACGAAAATCATTGACCATGTTCTTCATCGCCTCGACCTGGTTGACGATGGTCTGCGTGGCGCGATCGAGCAGCTCCCGCGCCGGGCCGCTCAGCTGGTCCGCCAGCTTCAGCTGCAAGCGCTCGGCAGAAAGCTGGATCGGCGTCAGCGGATTCTTGATCTCGTGCGCCAGACGCTGCGCCACCTCGCCCCAGGCGGCGGAACGCTGCGCGGCGATCAGTTGCGTAATGTCGTCGAATACCACCACGTAACCGCCGCCGCCGCCCGCCGGCAGCGACTTGCCACGCACCAGCAGCGCCTGCGCCATGCCATCCGGGCGCGCCAGTTCGAGCTGCTGCTGCCACTCGCCGCCGCGCCGGGCGAAGCTTTCCAGGATTTCGCCGGCCAGGGTTTCGTGGCGCGGCCAATCCTGCAAGCGCATCTGTTCGAAGCCGGAAAGCTCGTCGCCGAGGATCGCCAGCGCCCCACGATTGGCAGCGCGCAGGCGAAAGCGCAGGTCGAAGGCCAGCACCCCGGTCGACAGGTTGGCCAGCACCGATTCGAGGTAGGCCTGGGCCGCCTCGGTTTCCGCCCGATGGTGCTCGGCCTGGGCGCGCGCCTCGCCGAGTTGCTGGGTCATGCTGTTGAAGGAATGGGTCAGCACGCCGAGTTCGTCAGAAGCCTCGACCGTGGCACGCGGCGTGAAGTCGCCGGCGGCCACCGCCTGCGTGCCCTCGGCGAGGATCAGCAGCGGCTGCGCCAGGCGCTCGGCGAGCAGGAAGGCCAGCGCGATCGCGGCGAACAGGGCCAGCAGCAGCGCCAGGGTGAGGGTCAGGGTATAGATCTGCTTGAGGCCGCCGCGGCCGAGTTGCAGTTCCTGGTAATCGCGATGCGCGGTTTCGACGCTTTCGGCGCTCTTGACGACCGACGGCGGCACCCTCTGGGTCAGTTGCAGGATCTGCGGATCGGCGTTGAAGCCGTTGCCGGCCACGGGTACCAGCGCGCGCACCATCAGCCCGCCGCCCTCGGCGTCGCCGGTCAGCGCGATGCCACGGCCGCTGCGCGCCTGACGCAGCTGGCTGGGCGCCGGCAGCGAGGGCAACAGGCTGCCGAGTTCGACCGAGCTGCTGGCCAGCACCTGGCCCGACAGCGTGATCAGCGCCGCGCTCTGGGCACTTGCGTTCTCGCGCAGGCGATTCAGGCGGGCCGCGCTGGCAACGCCGCCATCGCCCAGATCCAGCGCCGCGCTGCGCGCCTTGGCCAGCAGTTCGGACTGCTGGCTTTCGAGCATGCTGCGGCCAAGGTTGAGGCCACCCTCCAGCGCCGCGTCGACGCGCACGTCGAACCAGGAGTCGATGCTCTTGACGGCAAACTGCATCGACACCGCATACACCAGCGCGCCGGGCAGGACGGCCATCAGCGAGAGCATCAGCAGCAGGCGCGACTTGAGCCGGGAGCCGAACACGCCGGCGCGAAAGTCCTGGCGCAGGCGGCGCAATTGCAGGCCGACCAGCACCAGCAGCGCGACCGCCGCGATGCCGTTGATCGCCAGCAGCCAGGGGTAATTCCGAGCGAACAGCGCGGTATTGGCCGAAGCCGAGGCAAGCAGGAACAGCAGGATCGCGCCCAGCGCGACAACGACGGCCAGCGCGATTTTCACGGGACGGCCCTCCCCCCGGCCCCGTTCCCACGGCCGGCCCTGCATGGCCGGCCGGCTGCGGCAGCACGGAGCAGTGCTCCGCGAAACCCTGCCTTCGCCCCAAGGCAGGGGGTGACGACGGTTCGCCGCTGCGCGGCTCCGGTTCTTGGCTTGCGCCCCTTCGGACGGCCGTGCGTGGCGCTCATTGGGCAGCCACCGGCGCGGTGAACTGCCAGCGCAGGACCTTGGCTTCCACCTGCAAGCCCTTGTCGGTGATGGCGTCGACCTGGAAAGGCTTGGGCAGTTGGTTGCGGTCGAGTGCAAGACGCAAGGCCGCCTCGTAGCTTTCGCCGTTCTTCAGCGCGTCCTTGTCGGCCACCGGCAGGGCGGCGATGCGGCCCACCACGCGCAGGGCTTCGGCCAGGCTGGCGAAATTCTGGTGCAAGCTGCCGGTGGTCAGCCGGTACTGCCGGGTCAGGCTGCTGTAGGCGAGGCGATAGGACAGGCTGCGCGAAACGATGTGTTCATTGACCCAGTATTTGCGGTTGCGTTCGAGGATGAACTCCAGGTTGAAATACAGCGGCACGCCGCGCGTCACCGCCTCTTCCAGGCGGTTGCCGAGATCGACGGCGAACTCGGCCGACAGCGTGTAGCCGTCCTCGCCTGGCGTCAGCGTCGCGCTTTTCGGCTCGATGCTGCCGGCATGGGCCAGCGCGACCCACAGCCAGAGCAGGGCGGCCGACAATCCGCGCAACCAACGCTCAGGTCTTTTGCAGCAGCGCATAAAAAAAGCCGTCATGGTCGGCATCGGGTATCTGGTAGGCGTCTCCGGCGGCAGCCGCTCCGTCCGCGACTGGTCGAGCATCCGGGTGGCGGCCAAGGAAGGCCTCCACCTGGCGCGCATTCTCGGCCGCGAACACCGAGCAGCTTGCATAGAGCATTGTGCCACCGGGGGCCAGAGTTGGCCACAAGGCATCGATGATCCGCGCCTGCGTGGCGGCGAATCCGGCGATGTCGGTTTCGCGCCGCAACCACTTCGCATCGGGATGGCGGCGCACCACGCCCGAGGCCGAGCAGGGCACGTCGGCCAGGATGCGGTCGAAGGGGCGCCCGTCCCACCAGGCGTCCGGATTGCCGGCGTCGGCCACCTTGACGGTTGCCGCCAGGCCGAGGCGTTGCAGGTTCTCGGTAATGCGCGCGACGCGCGCCACATCGGCGTCGAGCGCGGTCAGGTCGATGTCGGCCCGCTCCAGCAAATGGGCGGTCTTGCCACCCGGCGCAGCGCAGGCGTCGAGCACTCGCATGCCGTCGCGGGCGTCGAGCAGGCGCACGGCCGCCTGGGCACCGAAATCCTGCACCGAACACAAGCCGGTCGCAAAGCCGCCGATGCGATCCACCGGCAGCGGCTTTTCGAGCCGCACGGCGGTATCGTCGAGCGCGCGCGCGGCTATGCCGGCCGCATCGAGCTGGGCCACCAGCAACTGCGCCGCGCCGGCTCCGGCCGTGGGTCGCAGGCGGCGCCGGTTGGCGCGCAGGCACAGCGGCGGATGGCTGTTGCCGGCGCGCAGGATGTCCTGCCAGTGGCGCGGATGGTCGGCGCGCAGGCGCGCAATCCACCACGCCGGGTGCTGCCAACGGGCGACTTCGTCGGCCTCGGCCAGGGCCAGCAATTCCTCGCGGCGGCGCAGGAAATTGCGCAACACGCCATTCACCAGCGGTTTGAAGCGGCCGCCGGCGATGCGCGCGGCGGCGCTCACCGCCTGGTCGACCGTGGTGTGGGCGTCCTCGCTCCGCGTTTCCAGCCGCGCCAGGGCCACCAGCAGCAGGCCGCGCACTGACGCCTCGGCGAGCGGGCGCTGGAGCAGGCAGCCGAGCAGGAAATCGCCACGGCCATGGGCGCGCAGGGTGGTGTAGGCGAGGTCCATGCTCGCCGCGCGCACGTGGCCGAACAGTCCGGCCCTGGCCAGCACGGCGTCGAAATTGCGCCCGGCGATCACGGCCGCGACCAGGCCGCCGGCGGCGTGCAGGATTTCCGCAAGGGGGGGCAGCAAGGGCATCGGCGAAGGATAGCAGCCGACTCCGGCGGCCGGGGCGCGAAACGCAATCCGCCCGCCCCCCCCGCGCGGCGCGGCGTCAGTCGGGCTTGAGCGGGGTGCCGCGCAGGAAGTCGGCGCTGGCGAGACGGCGGCCGCCGGGCTTTTGCAGTTCCGTCAGGCGCAGCGCGCCCTCGCCGCAGGCCACCACAATACCGTTGGCATCGACCGCCAGCACTTGCCCCGGCGCGCCCTGGCCGGAAACGGCCTCGCCGCGCCAGAGCTTGACTGGTTCACCAGCCAGCATGGCCGTGGCGCCGGGAAAGGGATTGAAGGCGCGCAGCTTGCGCGCCAGCGCGGCAGCGGGCTGGCTCCAGTCGAGCTGGGCATCCGCCTTGGTGACCTTGCCGGCATAGGTGACGCCCGCCTCGGGCTGCGGCACCACGGGCAGGGCGTCGAGCCGCGCCAGGGCATCGACGATGCCGCGGCCGCCCAGCGCGGCGAGGCGGTCGTGCAGGCGGCCTGTGGTGTCGTCGGCCTCGATGTCGATCACCGAGGTCAGCAGCATCGGCCCGGTATCGAGGCCAGCCTCCATGCGCATGATGGTGATGCCGGTTTGCGTATCGCCCGCCTCGATCGCGCGGTGGATAGGCGCCGCACCGCGCCAGCGCGGCAGCAGCGAGGCGTGGATGTTGAGGCAGCCGCGCGGCGGCAGGTCGAGCACCGCCTGCGGCAGGATCAGGCCGTAGGCGGCGACCACCATCAGCTCGGCACCACTCCCACAAGCCTCGCGGATCGGCTGGTGCGTGGCCGGATCCTTCAGCCGTTCCGGCTGATGCAAGGGGATGCCATGGGCCAGCGCCACCTGTTTTACGGCCGAGGCTTGCAGGTTCATGCCGCGCCCGGCCGGACGGTCAGGCTGGGTCAGCACCAGCACGACGTCGTGGCCGGCTGCGAGCAGGGCTTCCAGGGCCGTCGCGGCGAACTCCGGCGTGCCGGCGAAAATCAGCTTCATCGGCTCAGAGCGTTTCGCGGGCGCGTTTTTGCAGCTTGCTCTTGATGCGTTCGCGCTTGAGGCGCGAGAGGTATTCGACGAAAACCTTGCCTTCGAGGTGATCCATCTCGTGCTGGATGCATACCGCCAGCAGGTCGTCCGCCGCCATTTCGAAGGTCTTGCCGTCGAGGCCGAGGGCGCGCACGCGCACATGGCTGGCACGCTTCACGGTTTCGTAGATGCCGGGCACCGAGAGACAGCCTTCCTCGCCTTCGCACTCCCCCGATTTTTCCAGCAGCTCGGGGTTGATCAGGGTAAGCAGTTGCGACTTGTCCTCTGAAATGTCGATCACGATCAGGCGCAGATGGCGGTCTACCTGGGTCGCCGCGAGGCCGATGCCGGGAGCGGCGTACATGGTCTCGGCCATGTCGGCGGCAAGGCGACGAATCTCGTCGTCGACCGCCGTGATGACGGCGGCCTTCAGGTGCAGACGGGGGTCCGGGTAGCGCAAAATGGGCAATAGGGCCATGAAACCGCTCTTGAAAGAATTGATGCAGTGGGTTTTGTCGGGCAGAATCGGACAGATACGCGGGGGCTTCGCCGTGCTCCCGGACACCAGGCCAGGAGATCAACCCATGCGTCGCATTATATCCGCGCTGCTTTTCAGCATTTCAAGCACCCTGGCGCTCGCCCAGGCCACGGCCCCCTTGCAGCTGGCCGAGGGCGCGCCGGACCGCTACATCGTCGCCCCCGGCGACACCCTGTGGAGCATCGCCGCGAAATTCCTCAAGGACCCCTACCGCTGGTCCGAGCTGTGGAAACTCAATGCCGACGAAATCAAGAATCCGCGCCGCATCTACCCCGGCCAGGTGATCACGCTGGACAAGAGCGGCGGCCAGCCGCAACTCAAGCTGGCCACGATCAATGTCCAGCGCCGCGAGTACGTCGAGTCGCTGGTCAAGGAAATCCCGGTCATCGAGCCGCAGGCCATCGAACCCTTCCTCAGCGAGCCGCGCGTGCTGGAAGCCGGCGGCTTCGACAATGCGCCGCGCATCGTCGCCATCGAGGGCAATCGCGTGCTGGCCGGTTCCAGCGACACCGTGTACACCACGGAAGTCAAGGAACAACACAAGCTGTGGCAGATCTTCCGTCCCGGCAAGGTCCTGGTCGACCCGGAAACCGGCGACAAGCTCGGCTTCGAGGCCGTTTACCTCGGTACCGCGCGCCAGACCAGGGGCGGCGAGCCTTCCGCCTTCCAGATCGGCATCTCGCGCATGGAAATCCTGCATGACGACCGCCTGATGCCGGCGCCGCGCCAGGACGTGCCGAATTACATCCCGCGTCCGCCGGCAAAAAACATCACCGGCAAGATCCTCAGCGCCTATGCCGGGGTGAATTTCAGCGGCCCGCAAAGCATCGTCACCATCAATCGCGGCAAGAATCACGGCCTGGAGCCGGGCCATGTGCTGGCGGCCGACGTCGCCGGCCTGAGCATCCCGAACCGCTTCGAGGGCGTGCGCACCGACTACAAGCTGCCCGACAGTCGCAATGGCCTGCTCTACATCTTCCGCGTCTATGACCGGATTTCCTACGCACTGGTGATGAATGCCGTGCAGCCCATCGGGGTGGGCGACACCGTACGCACTCCCTGATACCCGTCTCGCGCTCCGGCATGTCGCCTCCGGTCGCGGCAAGGCCTGACCTGGAACTGGCCAGTTGGCTGCGCCTGACGCTGGTCCCGGGCGTCGGCGGCGAGGCGCGCCGGGCCCTGCTCAAAGCCTTCGGCCCGCCGCAAGCGATTTTCGCTGCCAGCCCGCGCGCACTGGCGCAGGTGGTCGATGCCCCGATCGTCGAGCAACTGCTGCATCACGATTGCGCCGCCGCTGTCGATGCGGCCCTGGTTTGGGCCGGGGAACCCGGCAATCACCTGCTGACACTGGCCGATGCGGAGTATCCGCAACGCCTGCTCGATGCCGCCGATCCTCCCCTGCTGCTCTATCTCAAGGGGCGACCGGAGCTGCTCAATCGGCCGCTGCTGGCGATGGTCGGCAGCCGCAACGCCACCGCCCAGGGCGAGCGTGACGCCGAGGCCTTCGCCCGTGCCCTGGGCGAGGCCGGGCTGGGCATCGTCAGCGGCCTCGCCCTCGGCATCGATGCCGCCGCGCACCGGGGCGCATTGGGTAGCGCGGCAGGCACCGTGGCCGTGATCGGCACCGGTGCCGACCGCCTCTATCCGGCGCGTAACCAGGGCCTGGCGCGCGGCATTGCCGAGCAGGGCGCGGTGATCAGCGAGTTCCCGCTCGGCACCCCCGCCATGGCCCACAACTTTCCGCGCCGCAATCGCATCATCGCCGGACTGGCGCTGGGTTGCCTGGTGGTGGAAGCAGCCCCGCGCAGCGGTTCGCTGATCACGGCGCGGCTGGCAGCCGAGGCCGGGCGCGAAGTGTTCGCCATTCCCGGTTCGATCCATTCACCGATGTCGCGCGGCTGCCACCAATTGATACGCCAGGGCGCCAAGCTGGTGGAAACCGCCGCCGACATCCTGGAGGAACTGCGCTGGGAAACCCGGCCTGCCGCCCCGACCCCGTTGAACGACACGGCCGAATCCGGTGCCTGCGAGGAGACTCGCGTGCTGGCCAGCCTGGGCGACGCGCCCTGCACCCTGGATACCCTGTCGGTACGCAGCGGCTTGACGCCGGGCGCCCTTCTTGCCATCCTGCTGCCCATGGAACTCGCCGGACGCGTTGCCCAGCTTCCCGGCGGCCTGTACCAGAAGCAGCACCAAGGATCATGATCGACATACTGGTTTACCTGTTCGAGAACTACCCGTCCGACGCCTGCCCGGAGCCCGCCGTGCTGGCGCGCAAGCTCACCGCCGCCGGCTTCGAGAGCGAGGAAATCAGTGCCGCGCTGCACTGGCTCGAAGGCTTTCCGGTCGCCGCCGATGCGGTTTGCCGTGCACCGGCGTCCAGCGGGGCGGTCCGCATCTACGATCCGGAGGAACAGGAAAGGCTGCCGGCCGAATGCCGCGGCTTTCTCGCCTTCCTCGAACAGCATGACGCCGTCGACGCCGGCTTGCGCGAGGCCATCATCGAACGCGCCCTGGCCCTGCCCGATGCCGAAGTCAGCCTCGACCGCCTGAAGGTGATCGTGCTCGCCGTGATCTGGCGTTTCCGCCACGAAGTCGATGCCCTGATCCTCGAAGAACTGCTGGCAGAAGACGCCGACGACGAGGATATCGAGCCCGGCGAAGGCGTGGTCCGCATCCTCCTGAATTAAACCCCGACTTGCGTTTTTTCGAGCGGCGCGCTTATGATGCGCCGCTCCCGGCCTCGTCTGGTCACTGCAATTCCAAGAAAATCAATGTCAAAGCAACTCATCATCGCCGAAAAGCCCTCCGTGGCGCAGGACATTGCCAAGGCCTTGGGCGGCTTTGCCAAGACCGGCGACTACTTCGAGAGCGAGGACTACGTCCTCTCTTCGGCCATCGGCCACCTGCTGGAACTCGCGGTGCCCGAGGAATACGACGTCAAGCGTGGCAAGTGGAGTTTCACCCATCTGCCAATGATCCCGCCCCGCTTCGCCCTGAACCCGATCGAAAAAACCCAGGAACGCCTGCGGCTGCTGACCCGCCTGGCCAAGCGCAAGGACATCAGCGGCTTGGTGAACGCCTGCGACGCGGGCCGCGAAGGCGAGTTGATCTTCCGCTACGTCGCCCAGCACGCGCTGGGTGAAAAGCAGAAGCCGGTGCGCCGCCTCTGGCTGCAATCCATGACCGCCACGGCGATCCGCGACGGCTTCGCCCACCTGCGCAGCGACAAGGAAATGCTGCCGCTGGCCGATGCCGCGCGCTGCCGTTCGGAAGCCGACTGGCTGATCGGCATCAACGGCACGCGCGCCATGACCGCCTTCAATTCCAAGGAAGGCGGCTTCTACAAGACCCCGGTCGGCCGCGTGCAGACGCCCACGCTCGCCATCCTGGTCGAGCGCGAGCGGCGCATCAAGGCCTTCGTCTCCCGCGACTACTGGGAAGTCGAGGGCGAGTTCCAGTGCCTCGCCGGCACTTACCGTGGCCGCTGGTTCGACGAAAAGTTCAAGAAGAGCGATGACGAACACGCCAAGGCCGAGCGCCTGTGGGACAAGGCCAAGGCCGACGCCATCCGCCGCGCCTGCCTCGGCCAGCACGGCACGGTCGAGGAGGAGAGCAAGCCCAAGACCGAGGCCTGCCCCATGCTCTACGACCTCACCTCGCTGCAACGCGAGGCCAACGGTCGCTTCGGCTTTTCCGCCAAGAACACCCTGGGACTGGCCCAGGCGCTGTACGAAAAGCACAAGGTACTAACCTACCCGCGTACCGACAGCCGCCACCTGCCCGAGGACTACCTCGCCACGGTCAAGGAAACCCTCGGCGCGATGGCCGGCACGCCCTACGCAAGCTTCGCCGGCGCGGTGCTGAAGAACGGCTGGGTGCATCCCAACAAACGCATTTTCAACAATGCCAAGGTGAGCGATCACTTTGCCATCATCCCCACAGGCGCGGCACCGAAGAGCCTTTCCGAGCCGGAACAGAAGATCTACGACCTGGTCACCAAGCGCTTCCTCGCCATCTTCTATCCGGCCGCTGAATACAACATCACGACGCGCATCACGCGGATCGAGAAGCACGCCTTCAAGACCGAGGGCAAGGTGCTGGTGACGCCGGGCTGGCTTGCGGTATACGGCAAGGAAGCCCAGGGTGACGAGCAAACACCCAATCTGCCGCCACTGGAGAAAAACGAGCGCATCTGGGCCAAGGATGTCGAGGTCAAGGCCAAGGCCACCCAGCCGCCGCCGCGCTTTTCGGAAGCCACCCTGCTCAGCGCCATGGAAGGCGCCGGCAAGCTGATCGAGGACGAGGAGCTGCGCGAAGCCATGTCCGAGCGCGGCCTGGGCACGCCGGCCACGCGCGCCGCCACCATCGAAGGACTGATCGCCGAGGAATACGTGCACCGCAACGGCCGCGAACTGCACCCGACGGCCAAGGCCTTCTCGCTGCTGTTTGCGCTGGAGCAGTTGCAGGTGGACGAGATCCGCTCGCCCGAACTCACCGGCGCGTGGGAATACAAGCTCAAGGAAATGGAGCACGGCCGGCTCTCGCGCGACGAATTCATGAACCACATCGTCGACCAGACCCAGGTCATGGTCGAGCGCATCAAGACCGGCGAATTCGCCGATCCCGACTTCGGCACCCTGAAAACGCCCTGTCCGCGCTGCGGCGCCAAGATCCACGAGGGCTACAAGCACTTCGCCTGCGAGAAGTGCGACTACAAGCTGTGGAAGGTGGTCGCCAGCCGGCAGTGGGAACCCGAGGAAATGGACGAGTTGCTGGCCAAGCGCATGATCGGGCCGCTGCAGGGTTTCCGCAGCAAGATGGGACGCGCCTTCGCGGCCATGATCAAGCTCAAGGACGACCACACGCCGGAGTTCGATTTCGGCAATTCCGATGCCGACGCCGATGCCGAGGAAGTCGATTTCTCGGGCCAGGAAAGCCTGGGCGCCTGCGCCAAATGCGGCGGTCGCGTCTTCGAGCACGGCATGGCCTATGTCTGCGAGAAAAGCGTGGGCGCCGGCCGCAGCTGCGACTTCCGCTCGGGCAAGATCATCCTGCAACAGGAAGTCGGCCGCGCCGACATGCAGAAGCTGCTCGCCACCGGCCGCACCGACCTGCTCAAGGGCTTCATCTCCAACCGCACCAAACGCAAGTTCTCGGCCTTCCTGGTGCGCGACGCCAAGACCGGCAAGGTCGGTTTCGAATTCGAGCCAAGGGCGCCGAAGGCCGGCGCCGCGGCCAAGCCTGCGGTACGCGCGGCAAAGGCTGAAGCGGCCAACGAACCTGCGGTGGAGAAGGCGGCGGCGAAGAAGCCAGTGGCCAAGAAAGCCGCGACGAAGAAAGTCGGCGCCAGCGACACGGCGACCAAGGCCGCACCCAAGAAAGCGCCCGCCAAAAAGCCCGCCGCGAAGAAGGCCGCGGCGAAGAAAGCCTGATGGCCGGCGCGGCCGCCACCCGGACGATCCTCGATTTCTGGTTCCTGCCGCCGGGCAGCACCGGCCACGGCAGCTACCGCCCGGAATGGTTCCGCAAGGACGAGTCCTTCGACGCCGCGATCCGCAAAAACTTCGGCCGCGAGGTCGAGGCCGCGCTCGGCAGCGAAGCGCCTGCGGATGCCGACCACGAAGAATTGCTTGCGCGCATCCTGCTGCTCGACCAGTTCACCCGCAACATCTTCCGGGGTACGCCGAGCGCCTTCGCCGGCGATGCGCAGGCGCTGGCACTGGCTACGGCGCTAGTCGCCAGCGGACGCGACAAGAACCTCGACCCCTGGCAGCGCTGGTTCGCCTACCTGCCCTTCGAACACACCGAATCGCTGCTGGAACAGGAACGCGCGGTTGCCCTGTTCGCCGCGCTGCGCCGCGAGGCGCAAAGCAAAGCCTTCGACAGCGCTTACGACTATGCCGTGAAGCACCGCGACATCGTTGCCTGCTTCGGGCGCTTTCCGCATCGCAATGCCATCCTCGGACGGAGTTCTACCGCCGAGGAGATCGAATTCCTCAAGCAGCCGGGGTCAACGTTCTAGCCCGGCCGCCAACTTTTTCCCGAAGCAGCTTGCGTCCCATGTCGCGACCCCGGTGCGCCGCTTCCCATGCGTGGCGGTCTATGGCGCGCGCCAATTTCCGGCCGCAGGCTTGCAGGCCGCCGTGCCGCAGGCGCCGACTTTCACCGGGTACGCCCGATCAGCGCAGCAACGAACCGTCCGCCTTGCCGGGCATGAAACCGCGCGACGCGGCCCAGGCGTCGAACAGCGGGCGCAGCTCGTCGGGCAGGTCGAGCACGAAATCGACGTCCAGCGGATAGCTGATCGGCATGCGCTCGCGGACGAGGTCGAGCAAGGCCTCGCCCTGTTTGCGGTCTTTGGGGCGCTTGGTTGCCTTGCGTTCCGGCTTTGCCGCCAGCCACAGCTTGTGCAGCGCCATCCAGCGCGGATCGGGCGCGCAGATCGGGCAGCTCTTGAGATCGCGCGATACGACCACATGGCGGACCACGCGACCTTGCAACAGCCACTCCTGCTCCTGAGAGACCGGCAGCGGTTCGAACACCTCGTTTTCCGGCAGGGTGCGAAATATCGACGGCGCGACCAGCAACTCGACTTCGTAGCCGCTGCGATCCAGCGCCTGGTAGGGCCTGCCCTTGTTGATCGCGAAGCTCGCATCCACGGCCTTGAGCACACGCATCAGCGACGAGCCGAGCGGCCGGTCGCTCGCCGTGGACAGCGACACGCGGCTGCCGCGGCACCATGAAAGATCGAAGTCATCGGTTTCGTCAGCAATGCCGGCACTGAACCGGGCGCCCGCCTCGATTTCATAGGCGGCAAAGGCGTTGGTGCCGACCACCAGCAGGTCGTTACCGAGCAGGCCCTGCACATCGAGTTCGCGCAGGATGGCCGCCGGACGGTAGGCTGCCATCGGCAGGCGATGCCCGCGATAGGAGCGGATGGTGTCGAGCAGGGCGGCTTTGGTCTCCGCCAGCGCCGCCCTTGCCGCCGCGCGCTGCGCCTGGTAGGCCGTGAAGCGCGCTTCGGTTTCGGAGGAACGCGCGCCCTGCGACTTTCCGTGATCGCCGGCCCTCGGCTTTACGGTCAGGTAGTCACGCCCGTCCTTGGTGACCCAGTACATCGAGCTGGGCAGGGCGTCCAGGTTGCGGACCGCCGCCGTCCAGGCATCGTGCCGCTGGTCGAGGTTGGCGCAGAGCCTCAAGGCCTCGTCGGAGAAGACTTCGAAGATCATAGCTTATTGTATTAACTAGTTTTCCACCATGAAACTGACCATTACCTGGATTTTGGTGGAAATAGTCTTCACCGATCTTGCCGGCCGTACCGGCCAGGCGTCAGCGATGCCGCTGCCCGCTGTGATGACCGGCCGGCTTGGCGCCACCGCCACCGGCACGGGCCGGGCGCGGTGCCCCGGGACGGGCCCCGCCGCCACTGCGATTGCGCGCCAGCGCCGGCTTGTGCGCCGGCGGGCGGCCGGCCGACGGGCGTGGCACGGCATGGGTGTGCTGCGGCTCGAAACCGGGCAGGACCGAGCTTGCGATCTCGCGCTTGAGCAGGCGTTCGATGTCGCGCAACTGGATGCGCTCGTCGCTGCTGACCAGCGACAGGGCCTCGCCGCTGGCGCCGGCACGGCCGGTGCGGCCGATGCGGTGCACGTAGTCCTCGGGGACGTTGGGCAGTTCGAAATTCACCACGCGCGGCAGCGAATCGATGTCCAGGCCGCGCGCGGCGATGTCGGTGGCGACCAGGGCGGCGAGCTTGCCGGCCTTGAAGTCGGCCAGGGCGCGGGTGCGGGCGTTCTGCGATTTGTTGCCGTGCAGGGCCGCGGTGCGTATGCCGGCTTGTTCCAGCCTCCTCGCCAGCGCGTCGGAGCCATGCTTGGTGCGGCAGAAGACCAGCACCTGATGCCAGCCGTGGGCGGCGAAGAGGTGCAGCAGCAGGTCGCGCTTCTGTTCCTTGTCCACCTTGATCACGCTATGCGTCACCAGTTCGGCCGGGGCGTTGCGCCGCGCAACTTCCACCAGCGCCGGGTTCTGCAGCACGGCGTGGGCCAGTTCGCGCACCTCGGCGGCAAAGGTGGCCGAGAACATCAGGTTCTGGCGCTGCTTGGGCAGGCGCTCGATGATGCGGCGGATGTCGCGGATGAAGCCCATGTCGAACATGCGGTCGGCTTCGTCCAGCACCAGGGTCTGCACCTGCGACAAGTCGGCGGTGCGCTGGTTGAGGTGGTCGAGCAGGCGGCCGGGCGTGGCCACCAGGATATCGATGCCACGGCGCAGGCTCTGGATCTGCGGATTGATGCCAACGCCGCCGAAGACGGCGAGCGCGCGCAGGCCGGTGTGGGCGCCGTAGCTGCGCACGCTTGCCAGCACCTGGGCGGCCAGTTCGCGCGTGGGCACCAGCACCAGCACGCGCGGCGCGCTGTGCCCGACTTTCTGCAAAGGGCTGGGGCTTGCCTGCGACAGGCGCTGCAACAGCGGCAGGACGAAGGCGGCGGTCTTGCCGGTGCCGGTCTGGGCCAGGGCCTCGAGGTCGCGCCCGGCAAGGATGTGGGGAATCGCCTGCGCCTGGACAGGGGTGGGCGTGGTGTAGCCCTGCTCGCCAATGGCGCGCAGGAGCTCGGCCGACAGGCCGAGTTCGGAAAACTGCATGGTGATACCTCTGAAGCCGACCCCCGCGCAGGGGCGGGCCAGTCCGGGCGGAAACTTCCGTGGGGTTGAAACCTAGGGTGGGGCGCGGCATGCGCCCGATTCAGGCACGACCGGCAGACTGGGGCGCGGTCGCTAAGGAGGTGAAGCGGCGCGCACTGTAGCACATTCGGCGCCCGGAGCCGGAAAAGAATCGCTGGCGCCGTGTTACCGGCGCCGTCCGCAAGGGATACCGTCTCCGGCTTTGCCGGAGACATGACTTTCAGAACTCGACCATCACGAAGGCAGTCTTGGAGATCCCGCAGGCCGGGCAGATGAAGTCGTCGGGCACATCTTCCCAGCGCGTGCCCGGCGCGATGCCGTGCTCGGGTTCGCCCTGCGCTTCGTCATAGACCCAGCCGCAGACCGTGCATTGCCATTGCTTCATGCTTGCCTCCTGTTCGAAGGCGAGCATGCTACCGCAAGCGGAATCGCTCAACCGCGCGAGAGGAAGGTCGGCCTGAGGCCCTGCCAGGACAAGGCCGGCCACTCCAGCGCATCGAGCATGTTCTTGACCCGCAGGCCCAGCTCGGTGTCGCCCTCGATCGACAGCCTGCGGTTGAAGAAGAGCGTGTCCGGGTCTTCCTGGCGGCTGACCATCTGCAGGTAGGCCGAGAGCGGCGCGGCAAAGCGCAGATCCGCCTGCCCGCCGGTGTTCCACAGCGGGCGAAAGGCGCCGGCCCGGTAGGTGAAATCGGCCACCATGCCGGTGTCGAGCACGGTGACGCGGAAGCGCTTGCCCTCGATCTCGGCCAGGGTGTCCTCGCGCAGCACGCCCATGCGCCTGGCGGCGTTGAGCGCCAGCGCGAGGTTCACCGAATGCGGGAACTGCGGCAGGCGGTTGCCGATGCGCGCGATCAGCGCCGGCAGGGTAAAGGCGGGAATCTTCGGAATGCGCGAACTGTCGATCATGTCTGCTCCCTCTACGCTGCAACCTGCGCCGTGCCGGCCTTGCCGAACCAGAAGCCGTTGACCGTGCCGGCCGGTGCCCAGGCCGGGTCGTAACTCACGGCTTCGCCCTTGCGTGTGCGGTCGAAGGCTTCGACGATGGCGAAAGTATGCACCGATTGCGGGCTGATGCGCACCGCGTCGACGCCCATGTCGATCAGTTGCGGCATCTGCGCCAGCAGGCTTTCGGTTTGCGCCGACATGGTCTGGATGCCGTTGAGCGTCAGGAAGTGCTTGCCCTCGCGGGTGTCGACCAGTAGCCCATCGGGATGGTCGAGGCACTTGAACTGGCAGTCGTCCTTGTTGAGGCCATAGTGGCGCGCGGTGAAGCAGCGCGCGGAAAAGGCCAGCGGCAGCTTGCCGAAGGCGAAGACCTCGGTTTCCATGCCGGCCGGGCGGCTCGCATGCAGGCTTGCCACCACGCTGCCGGAGACTTCCAGCGGCGGCAGCCAGCGCTGCGCGCCCTGCGCGGCAAAGAAGGCCAGGGTCTGCTCGTTGTAGATGTTGAGGTGCGGACCGGCGACGAAGGGGAGTCCCTCGTCCTGCGCCATCTTCACCGCACCGAGGTCGTTGGCCTCGACCAGACCGCCAGCATCGCGCATCAGGCGGCGCATGGCCTTGAGGTCGCTTTCCGATTCGAGCAGGGCCTGGGCGGTGAGCACGACCTCCTTGCCCGCCGCGCGCAGGTCCTGCGCCAGGCCGATCCAGTCGGCGGTGCGCAGTTGCTGGCGGCGCGCGCAGACCGCCTCGCCGAGGTAGATGCGGTCGATCGCGGGGTGCTGCGCCGCCTGGGCGTAGAACTCCAGCACCTCGGCCTTGGGCCAGAAGAAGAGCAGGGGCCCGAGGGTGATCTGCATGTTGCTCACCGCCAGGGGCGGTTGTAGGCGCCCAAGGTGATTTGGGAGCCTTCCGCGACCTTGCCCAGTTCCGCCATCCAGGCCGGCTTGACGGTAAAGCCGTCGGGCGTCGCGGCGGCGGCGTCGATCGCCTGGCGCAGGTTGCGCGTCACTTGCGCGACATAGGTCGGGCTGCGTTGGCGGCCTTCGACCTTGATCGCCGACACGCCGATGCGGATGATCTCGGGCAGCATTTCCAGCACGTTGAGGCTGGCCGGTTCTTCCATCGCGTAATAGGTCTCGCCGGCGACCTCGAAGCGGCCCTTGCAGATGGTCGGATAGCCGGCTTTTTCCTCATTGCCGTAGCGGTCGATGAGGATGCCGTTCAAGCGCACGTCCATCTCGGCGGGCTTCTTTTCCCACTGCACGTACTTGGCCGGCGAGCAGGCGCCGACGGTGTTGGGCGATTCGCCCGTGGCGTAGGACGAGAGCCAGCAGCGGCCCTCGTTCATCACGCACAGGCTGCCGAAGCCGAAGACCTCGATCTCGACCTCGGTGTGGCAAATCACGTTTTCCACCTGGGCCAGGGTCAGCACGCGCGGAAGCACGGCGCGCTGGATGCCGAACTTGTCGCGGCAGAAATTGATCGCCTCGTAACTGGTGGCCGAAGCCTGCACCGAGAGGTGGCGGCGCAGCTGCGGGTGGGTCCTGGTGGCGTAGTCCAGCAGCGCCGGGTCGGCGATGATCACGGCATCGACGCCGAGTTCGGCGGCGCGGTCGACCGAGCGCGTCCAGTCGGCGAAGCGCCCGGCCTGGGCATAGGTGTTGATGGCGACCAGCACTTTGCGCCCGCGCTGGTGGGCGTAGCGTATGCCCTCGGCGACCGCCTTGTCGTCGAAGTTCAGCCCGGCGAAATTGCGTGCGTTGGTGTCGTTGCGGAAGCCGAGATAGACGTCGTCGGCGCCGTTATCGACCGCCGCCTTGAGCGCCGCGAGGCTGCCTGCCGGGCATACGAGTTGAGGTTTGGCCATTGCCGCCACCCTGGAAAAGAGGGCGGCAGTGTAAGGGAAGACGCTGGAAAATCAGTTGATTAGGGTCAACCTCGGTGCTATCGCCGTGCCGCCGCTTTATACACCGCATTGCGTTCCCGCTTGCCCACGGCAACTACGATGACCACCAACTGCTTGTCACGCACTTCGTACACCAGTCGGTAGCCAACGCTGCGCAGTTTGATCTTGTAGCGAGCCTGCTGTCCAGCCAGCCGAGAGGCCGGGATTCTCGGCGACAGCAGCCGTTCGGCCAGCTTGAGCTTGAATTGCTCCCGGATGCCGGGATTGAGCTTGCGCCATTCTTTCAGCGCCTCTTCGAGGAACCCGAGCTCATAGCTCATCAAGACCGACCTTGATGACTTTCTGCCCCTTGCGTGAGTCAGCGATGGCGTTCAGCTCGAGGTCTTCCAGCTTGTCCATCAGGGCTTCATACGCCTTGGCTGGAACGCAGTAGAAGGCCGGCGCGTTGCGGTTGAGGATGGCGACCGGGAAGCCTTCTCCGGCTGCCACCGTGCCCATCGGGTTCTTCTTGAGTTCGGAAACACTTGCCGTGGTTTCCGCCAGGATGACATTCGACATGTTTATTCCAAGACCAGTTGCGAGTACCAATATTGGCACTACGAGGCACCCATGTCAATTTGCCCGTGCCTCAACCCACCCCGACCAATGGCCGCAGCACCTCGGCGACTTTTTCGCGGCTGAGGGTGGCGCTGAAGAGCACCACGCCGGTTTCCGCATCGGCGGGTATGGCGATTTCCTCGGGGGTGTCGAGGATGCCGCGCACGGCATGCACCGAGTAGCCGATGCCCGTCTCGCGGTCGCGGAACAGCGCCTTGCTGCGCACCACTGCGCCTTCGTGCAGTTGTTCGATCAGGTCCAGGGCCTCGATCAGCGCAACGCCGTCGATCACGGCGTCGAAGCGGAAGGCATGGGCCACCAGCGCCGAATCCCCGCCCGTCGCGCCGTGGCCGTGGCAGCCACAGCCGGGTCCGTGGGCATGGCCGAGGTTTTCGGCAATGTCGCGGCGGACGCGGAAATCGGCATCGAGCAGGCGCTCGGCGACGGGATCGGCCAGCGCATCGCGGCGCGACCAGATCATGCGCGCCTGCGGATTGTGGCGGCGCACCTGCTGTTCGACGGCGAGACGCTGCGCGGCGTCCACCCGGTCCGCCTTGGACAGGATGATCGCATCGGCCAGTTCGACTTGGGCGCGCGCCTCGCGAAACTGGCCGAGGTTGTCGCCGCCATTGACGCCGTCGATCACGGTGAGGGTGCCGCCGAAGCGCACCCGCGATTGCAGGCGCAGGTCGTGCATCAGGCTGTGGATGATGGGGCCGGGATCGGCCAGCCCCGAGGTTTCGATCAGCAGGCGCGAAAACGCCGGAACGGAACTGGCGGCACGCGCTTCGAGCAGGCGCTCGACCGTCGCGCCGAGGTCGTCGAGCACCACGCAGCACAGGCAGCCGCCCTCCAGTACCTGTATGCGTTCGTCGGCCTCGCCTATCAGCACGCCGTCGATCTGGACTTCGCCGGCCTCGTTGATGACCACGGCGGTATCGGCCAGCGGCTGACGCCGCAGCCAATCCGCCAGCAACGTGGTCTTGCCGCTGCCGAGGAAGCCGGTGAGGATGAAGACCGGCAGGCGCGGGGCACCGGCCGGTTTATACGTCAGGCTCATGCGCCGAAGGTGTAGCGGGTGCCGGTGTAGGAGCGGATGTACTTGCCTGGCATTTCCCTGGTGATGATTTCCTGGAAGGGCTCGCCGGTGCAGTGCATCGGAATCACCAGGTCGGGGTTGATTTCCTTCAGCGCCATCACCGTCTCGCGCACGTATTCCTCCTTGTGTGGGGCGAGGTGGAAACCGCCCAACACGGCGTGGACCTTGTTGGTGCCGGCCACGGCCATGGCGCGCTTGACCGAATTCACCACGCCGCGGTGGCCGCAGGAAGTCATCACGACCAAACCCTTGTCCTTGACGTTGAAGCAGGTGGCCTGCTCGTGCTCGAAATCGTCGGGCACCATGGTCGCCTGTTTCTTTTCCGGATTGACCTGGTCGGGATAGCAGCCGATGCCGTTGTTCATGCCGACGCGCATGCGGGTGGGCGAGAGCACGCGCTCGAAGGTGGCGCGCGCGATCTGGCCGGTGGTGAAAGCGTGGCCGGCAATCACCGAGGGCTTTTCGGCGAAGGTGGCCTGCACGTTGTACGCCTTGATCGCATCGCGGTCGAGGTAGCCGAAGTTGCCGACACGATCCGGGATGTTGAGTTCGCGGGTGCAGAAGCACTCCTCGCCACCGAGGTAGAAGGGGATGCCGGGCTTCAACTTGCCCTTGGTCGCTTCGAGAAAACCCAGCATGCCGCCGAAATGGTCGAAGTGGCCGTGGGAGAGGATCAGGGCCTGGAGGTTTTCCGGCTTGATGCCGAACACCTCCAGGTTGTTCATCAGCGCTTCGGAGGTGTAGCCGAAGTCGATCAGGATTTGTCGCGCATCGCTGCCCAGCGTCGATTCGAGGTGCAGCGAAAGGCCGAACTCGGAAAGCACGGAACGCTTGGGACGCTCGGCCGTGATCGGGAAGGAGAAACGCTCCACCTTGACGCCGGCGATCGAGGTGCTGGGCGCCAATGCCATCTGGTAGGAATCGGTGACGACGCGCACCGCGAGCTTGTCCACCACCGGCACGGCTCCCTTGACCGGTTCGGCACGCACTCCGTTGGCCACGCCCAACAGGCCGCCGAACATGGCCGCCATTGCCCCGGCGCCGCCGGCACACAGCGCCTCGCGGCGCGATTCGGATTCAAGTTCCCTTTTCACCTGGCTCTCCTCGTTGATTTTTTGAGTGGTTGTGCCCATGCAGGCGCCAAGGGTTTTTACACGGAATCTGCGGTCGGCGTAAAGCTGCGCCGCGGCAGAGCGCGCCGTGTCATGGGCGCCGACTTTCGCGGCTCAGCGCAAGTCGGATGCCAGCGAGGCGCGGACCGCGTCCGGCAGGGCGCCGGGGTTGGCGCTGTAGGCCGGGTGGTCGACGCCGGAGGAAATTGCGGCACCGGATTTCGCGGCGGCGATCATGCCGGCGGAAAGTTCGAAACGCAGGAAATGCACGGCCGAGGTTTTTTCCTCGTTTTCGCGCTCCAGGTCCTCGTCGGCGATGGCGAACACCGGGTCGAAGCCGGCGATGCGGACCCAGACGCGGTCCTCGACACCCTTGAGCAAGGTCAGCATGCGGTGTCGCTCGGACTCATCCGCGTACTCGATCTGCATGGTCACCTTGAAGTTGCTGCCGGTGGGCACAAGCGGCACGTAAGATTCAAGTTCGTGCCGGATGCCGTCTTCTTCGAAGATTTTCTCGACACGCAGCATTTCCTGGATCTGGTAGCGGATCAGCAGTTCGTTCTCGAAAATCAGCAGGATGTGCTCGCCCAGCGCGACGCGGCGCAGCTTCTTTTCGGCCATGACCTGTTCGCGCATGGCGGGGCGGGCCTTGGCATAGGCTTCGAGGGTCAGCAGCGATTCGCGGGTAATGGTCATTGCGGTATCCATTTATGTCTCCGCAGAATGCGGAGACGGTATCCCCTGGTGGGACTATTCCAATCCATAGGCGATGCGCAGCAGGGTCAGCGGATGCCGTTTCTCCTTGCGACCGGCGGCGCCGGCCTCGTTGATGCCCTGCAGGATGTGGCGGCCGGCGATGGCGCAGTCGGAACTGACGTAGTCCGGCTCGTTTTCGCCCATGGCGCGGAACACCGGCCGGCCGATTTTCATCGACAGTTCGTAATACTCTTCCTTGACGCCCCAGGTGCCGTCGTGGCCGGCGCAACGCTCAACGGTATTGACGCTAGCTCCCGTCATCTTGAGCATTTCTTCGGTCTTCTTGCCCACATTCTGCACGCGTGAGTGGCAGGGGATGTGGTACGAGACCTTGCCCAGGGGCACCTTGAAGTCGGTCTTGAGCAGGCCGTCCTTCTGCCGCAGCACGAAATACTCGAAGGGGTCGTAGATGGCCACGCTGACGTCCTTGCAGCGCGGGTCGTCGGCGAACAGCAGCGGCAACTCGGCCTTGAACATCAGGGTGCAGGAGGGCACGGGAGTGAGGATGGCGTAGCCGGCTTGCGCCAGCTCGTGCAGCAGCGGGATGTTGCGCTCCTTGTACTTCTCGACGGTGTCGAGATCGCCGAGTTCCAGCTTGGGCATGCCGCAACAGGTCTCGCCCTTGACCATGACGTAGGGGACCTCGTTGTGCTCCAGCAGTTTGAGCAGGTCGTGACCAATGCCGGGTTCGTTGTAATTGACGTAGCAGGTGGAGAACACGGCGACCTGGCCCGGCGATAGCTTGCCGTCCCTGACCGGGTGGTTGTGGCTTTGCGGTGCCTCGGCGCGGAAATTGGCCGAGTCGAACTCGGGCAGTTGGCGGCGGGCATCGACGCCGAGCACTTTTTGCAGCACAGCGCGCGCCGGACCGTTTTTATTGGCGGCGTTGACCACCTGCGCCACCACGGGGATCGAGGACAAGGTGCCGACCAGCTCGGTCGAAGTCAGCAGTTTGTCACGGAATTTCATCTTGCCCGTTTTGTACTGGATCGCCTTGGCGCGCAGCATGGTGTGCGGGAAATCCAGGTTCCACTGGTGCGGCGGCACGTAGGGGCACTTGGTCATAAAGCAGACGTCGCACAGGTAGCACTGGTCGACCACCTTCCAGAACTTCTCCTTGGGCACGCCGGCGGTCTCAAGATCGCCGGCTGCGTCGATCAGGTCGAACAGCTTGGGAAAGGCGTTGCACAGCGATACGCAGCGGCGGCAACCATGGCAGATGTCGAAGATGCGCCCCATCTCCTTTTCGCAGGCAGCCTGGTCGTAGAACCCTGGGTTCTTCCAGTCTATGGCGTGCCGGGTGGGTGCTTCGAGATTGCCTTCGCGCATGGCGTCCTTCCTCGGATGGAATATGGGCAGGGCGTCGGGGTGGGGGCGGCGCTGGCGGTACGGCGGCTGGAAAACGCCGCCGTCCGCGGGCCTTTGTCAGCTGTTCAGGCTGTCCAGCGTCTTCTGGTACTTGTTGGCGTGCGAGCGCTCGGCCTTGGCCAGGGTCTCGAACCAGTCGGCAATCTCGTCGAAGCCTTCGTCGCGCGCGGTCTTGGCCATGCCCGGGTACATGTCGGTGTACTCGTGGGTTTCGCCGGCAATGGCCGCCTTCAGGTTGTCGGCGGTGGAACCGAAGGGCAGGCCGGTGGCGGGATCGCCGCACTTTTCCAGATACTCCAGATGGCCATGGGCATGGCCGGTTTCGCCCTCGGCGGTGTTGCGGAACACGCCGGCAACGTCGGCATAGCCCTCGACGTCGGCCTTGTTCGCGAAATACAGGTAACGGCGGTTGGCCTGGGATTCGCCGGCAAATGCGGCTTTCAGGTTGCCTTCGGTTTTGGATCCCTTGAGTGCTGCCATGGTGGTTCTCCTCAGCGTTGGAAGTGTCGGCGCCGCGCCGTCGCGCGGTACCGGGTCAAGGGCGTCAGGCGCCACCTGCCCTGAACTCAATTTAGCCGAGGTGGCCGACGAGTTCTAATTGATTTTTTTCAGCGACCCGATAGTCGGTCACTATCGGCTCAATGCAGCACGCGCGTACCCGGCAGGTGGCAGTCGATCACCGCCCAACGCATGACGTCGATCGCCTTGTGGCGGGGAAAGCTGGAGCGCCAGACCAGGCCGACGCGGCGCGCCGGACTGGGCTTGACGAAGGGTTTGACGCGCAGCAAGGGGTCGTCGGCGGGAATGGTATCGACGCTGCTGGAGGGCATCACCGTAACACCGACGCCGGACGAGACCATGTGACGAATGGTCTCCAGCGAACTGCCTTCCAGCACTTGCGGCGATTCACCCTGGCTGGCGCGGGTGCACAAGTCAAGTACCTGATCGCGAAAGCAATTGCCGGGGCCAAGCATCAGCAGGGGTTCGTCCAGCAACTGCTCCGGGCGCAGCGACTTTGCCTTGGCCCAAGGGTGGCCGGCCGGAACCAGGGTACGGAAATCTTCCTCATAGACCGGCTGGGCCACCAGTCCCGGCTCATCGATGGGCAAGGCCAGCACCAGCACGTCGAGCTCGGCGGCCTTGAGCCGTTCCAGCAGGACTTCGGTATAGCCTTCCACGATGTAGAGCGGCATTTGGGGCGCCCGTTCCTTGACCCGCGGCACCAGGGCCGGCAGCAGCCAGGGACCGATGGTATAGATCACCCCGAGGCGCAGGGGGCCGGTCAACGGGTCCTTGCCGGCGGCGGCGATTTCAGCCACCCGCGCCGCTTCGGCCAGGGTGCGCTCGGCCTGGGCCACCACCTCGTTGCCGATCGGGGTCGGACGCACATCGCCGGTGCCGCGCTCGAACAAGGCGATGCCGAGTTCCTCTTCCAGTTTCTTCACGGCCACCGAAAGCGTCGGTTGCGACACGTTGCATTTGTCGGCGGCGCGCCCGAAATGGCGTTCACGGGCGAGGGCGACGATGTAGCGAAGTTCGGTCAGGGTCATGACGTAACAGTTCCGGCGGCATCAGGCGCTGGCCGGACACGAATTGCGTCCCGGCATCGTTCCTGGTCAGGCACTGGCGCGAGACTATCACGGTCGTTCGGTCGTCGCCCGGCCTGGCTTGAAATCCCAGCTTGCGTGCCAGGCGGATCGCACGCGTGTTGGTGGCCTGGATGATTCCATGCATTTCCGCCAGGCCGGCCCGGGCAGCGCCGGCCAGCAGGGAGCCCAGCAACTCGGCGCCTATCCCGGCCCCGCGCCGGGCCGGGAGCACCATCAGGGCGAACTCGGCGGACTCCGCGCTGGCCACGTATTCGGCGTGTCCGATCGCCGTGTTGTCAGCGCCGACTGCCAGGTACATTGCGCGCCGATCGCCATCGACCTTGCCGAGACGCTCGATCAGTGCCCGGTTGGGTGCCTCGCCATGCGCAAAATGACGCTCGTAGAGACCATCGCGATCCATTGCCGCCAGAAATCGGCCGATCGTATCGGCATCCGCGGCGACCGCCGGGCGGATCGCCAACCTTACCCAGGGCTCGCGGGCGCTCATGGCCGAACTCCGGCGGCAATGAATTCCGTCGCCGCGCCGATAACCCGGGCGTCGGCCAGCAGACGCCGATGTCCGAGACCTTCGGTTTCCAACAACCGCGCCCTGGGCCAGGTATTCGCGTAACGCAGGGCTTCGGCGTATGGCACCTCGCGATCCTGGCGATCATGGATGACCAGCAGGTCGTGGGGGGCAACCCGGTACCCGGCCTCGAACTCGCTCCAGGACACGCCGAAGCGGTATTCGATGCGGCGCTGCACGGCGGTGCGCATGGCCGGCGGCCAATCGAGCGCAGCCGCGAGACGCCAGGTCGACTCCGTCAAACTGGCCGGAGCGGCGATCAGGACGCCGCGTCGGGCGGCATCGGGGCGACGCGCCATGACCAGGGCCGCCACCGCGCCGCCGAGGGAATGGCCGATCAGCGCATGGGCCGGGCCGACATGGTCGAGCATGGCCTCCAGGCCGCGCAGGAAATGCGGCAGGGATGAATCCGGCCCGCCGGTCATGCCGTGGCCGGGGGCATCAAAGGCAATTACGGAAAAGCCGCGTTCCAGCAAGGGGGCAATGAAGGCTTGCAACTGGGTTCCGCGCCCGCCCCAGCCATGGACCAGGACCACCAGCGGATCCTGCTTGCGCCCCCAGCGCCAACCGATCAGGCGATCGGGGACCATGGGTACGGCCACCAGGCTGGCGTCTTCCATCAGGCGCAACTCGTCATCGGGGAAGCGATGGGCCGGCGGAGTCAGCAACTGGCTCACCGCCCGATCGATGGCGCGCTGCGGCGCATGGCGCCACAACAGGCGATACAAGGCACGCTCGCGCAGCAGCGCAACAGAGAACCTTAAGGACCGAACGATCGTGCTATTTATAGGCCAAAAAAAAGCGGGGTTGAGTCTGAGTTCCATGCTTACTCCTTCTCTGTGGGTACTGCATAGTCGCGAACCAGCCGCTCGAAAGCAGCGCTGGCCCGCCGGCCGGCATCGGGGTCGTTGAGCATGCGACGGCTCTGCTGCGTCGCCTGGTAGATCCCGGTAATCTCGAATACCAGTTGTTCGATGTCGGTATCCGATCGCAAATGGCCTTCCGCAACCGCCCGCGCGACCGCCTCGCCGAGAGTGTCACGCAATGCAATCAAGGCCTTGCGAACTTCGTCGCGCAAGGGGCCGGGCTGGTCGTCGAACTCGGCGGCGGCGGCATTGATGACGCAACCGCCGGGCAGGTTGACCGCCCGCGTCCAGTCCAGCCAATTCGCCAGCATCGCCCGCAGGCGCGGCAGGCCGCGCGGCTCGCGCAAGGCCGGGCGCACCACGGCCTCGCCGAAACGGGCCTGGGATTCGCGCAGCACGGCCAGCTGCAATTCCTCCTTGGAACCGAAGTGGGCAAAGAGGCCACTTTTCGACATATGCGTCCGTTCGGCCAGCACGCCTATACTCAGCGCACCGACACCAATGCAGCTGGCGAGCGAAAACGCTTCGTCGAGAATTACCTGGCGGGTTTGCTCTCCTTTGCCCATGGCCGCTTTATAGAACGATCGTTCGTTAAAGTCAAGTAAGTTGACTTAAGTTGAATCCGTTCTGGCGCAGGCCCGCATTTCGTCAGCATTGCAGATATATTTACTGAAAAATTTCGGGCTTCGAGCATAAAGGGCATGGCTCCCTTGCCGTCAGCAAACCACCAGTACCGTGAAATTCTTCTCATCGATTCCACTGACATCGGCTGCCGAGTTTCTGAACTTTGATATGAATCAAAGCATTCGAGCTCTCGCAGCGCACAATCGATGCAGATCGGCGGAGGGAAACGCCTTGGCAGAGACCTGTCGGCTTCCTTATTTCGCCAAGCCGGAGTTTCATTCGCATGAATCCTGATCGTTACGCCGCACGGTCCGGCGCAACGTTTTTCCTGACGCCGAGCAGGCAACGGGCGGTCCGCTGGCGCGAATTCGGCAGATCGAGCGATTTGCATTCCCTTGGTTTTCGAACATGCCGCTACTTGCGAAGATTCGAACCCGCCAGCGCGGGTTCCAGGCCATGAGCCCGGATTTTCCCGTGGACCCCGAAACAATTTCCGGCAAACCGGTAGCGGTCCGGCGCGAAAGCTTCCGTCTGCTGCGTTATTTTTCGATTGCGGCCTTGCTGTCCTTCACCCTCGTCGGCCTTGCCCTCTACCTCATGGAAAGGCGCGAGATCGTCTTCTTCGCCGACGTTCAGGAGAGTCAATCGAAGTTGTTCCGCGATGCCCAGGCAGAACTCTCCAACGAAACCGAACAAACCGCCCGCCGTAGCTTGGTCAAGGCCCAGGAGGCGGCGAACGTCAACCTGACGCACATGTTTGCCAATGTGCTTTGGGATGCCCAGGTCGGGCCTTTTCTGGCGCGCGCGCAAGCGGTCTCGCCGAATCGCTGCCGTGCCCTGGCCAACAACGACAGCGAGGCTGCCAACGCCTGTCAGGGCGAAATCGGCTTGCGCATCAAATCCCTGCCTGGCTTTGCCGAGCTCGACCAGCGCGCAATCGCCACCATGCGCAACAGCACTGTGTTCAAGATCAAGGTCTTCGACCTGCGCGGCCTGACCATCTACTCCTCCGAACACCGCCAGATCGGCGAGGACAAACGCGGCAATGCCGGATGGCGCTCGGCCGCCGGAGGCCGCGCCGCCAGCGAACTGACCCACCGTGACCACTTCAGCAGCTTCGAGGGCGTGGTCGAAAACCGCGACCTGATTTCCAGCTACATCCCGGTACGGCGTGGCGCCGATAACGCCGTGGTCGGCGTATTCGAAATCTACGCCGATGTCACGCCCATGCTGGAGCAGATCAAAACCAGTTCGGAACAGCTGTCGCGTCTGGTCGCGGCCAACCAGGGCAAGATCGAACAAACCGCCAAGCGCGATATCGCCATCGTCGCCGAGAACTCGGGCGACTTGCTCCACGTTGTGGGCGGGCTACTGATCCTGCTCCTGGTCGCGCTGCTCTTCATCGTGCGCCGCGGTCAGCACATCATCGACCGCCAGAGTGCCGCCCAAGACGAGCGCATCGCGCAGGAGCACCTCTGGCACCGCGAGAAAATGGCCGCAATGGCGGCGTTGGCGGCCAATGTCTCGCACGAAACCGGCAATGCGCTGACCGTGATCGCGGCCCTTGGCCAGCAGCTCGCGGATCAGCTCGAAGGCGACGGGGCCGCCGCCGACGCGGCCGACAACATCCAGGAACAGAGCCGCCGCATCTTCCGCATGACCCGGCAGATCTCGGCATTCGCCACGGTCAGCGAGCGCCCCGAATACACCAGCGTCAACCCGGTGATCGAGGCCGTCTGCTATTTCTTCAGCTTCGACCGCCGTTTCCGCAGCCCGATCGAGTTCCGCGCGGGCGAAAACCTGCCCTGGTGCGATCTGGTTCCCGATTACCTGAAGGAAGTGTTGATGAATCTGCTGCCCACCCTGAGCGGACGCATCGGGATCGAAACCGGGCCGTGCAGCAAGGGAGTGCGCATTCGCATCCGCGTCGAAGCGGACGGTCAGGCACTCAACCCGGAGGACGAAAGCCTGAAGGGGAGTCGCATGGAAATCGTCGGCCAGCGCCTCGACGACATGAAAGGCAGGCTGGCCATAGGCGAAAATGGCAAGCTGATCGACATCGAACTTCCCGCCGTAATGCGCGAAGACAGCCCACACTGAGGGTCCGCAGCGGCCCTGCGTCGCCTTCGCGGAACGCCTGAAGCCATGTCCGCCCACCTGCCGCCGCTGATCGCCGCCCTGCTGTCCGGGCGTGGCTTGCCTGCCGGCACCGGCAAGGTGGAGCTGATCGAAACCCACGCCTCCTGGCTGCTGCTGGCCGGCGATCTGGTCTGGAAGATCAAGAAGCCGGTCACCCTGCCCTTCCTCGACTATGGCAGCCTGCAAAAGCGCGAAGCCTGTTGCCGGGCGGAACTGAGACTGAACCTCCGGCTGGCGCCGAACCTGTACCTCGATGTGGTGCCGATAGGCGGGAGCGCCGATCAACCCGGGATCGGCTCGCTCCCGGCGATCGAATGGGCGGTGCGCATGCGACGCTTCGATGAAGCCGGACGCCTGGATCATGTCGCCGCGCGCGGCGAGCTGCGGCCGGAACAGCTCGCGCAACTGGCGGCCACCCTGCTCGACTTCCACCACGCGGCCGCCAGTGCGACCGCCGCCAGCCGCTTCGGCGAGCCGGCCCAGGTGCTGGCGGCGGCGCGCGAAAATTTCGTCGAGTTGCGGTCCCTGCTGCGGGCTGGCGACCAAACCGCGGTCGAGAAACTCGCCGCCTGGACCGAGGCCGAATTCGCCCGCCGCGCCGCCGACTTCGCCGCACGCAAAGCGGGCGGCTGCATCCGCGAAGGCCACGGCGACTTGCACCTGGGCAACCTGGTGCTGATCGACGGCCATGTCACGCCCTTCGACTGCATCGAATTCAACGACGACTTTCGCTGGAACGATCCGATCAGCGAAATCGCCTTTGTCTGGATCGACCTGCTCGACCACGGCCAGCCCGGGCTCGCCGCCTGGTTCCTGAACGCCTGGCTGGAAGCCGGCGGCGACTTCGGGGCACCGCGGCTGTTGCGCTTTTACGCCGTATATCGCGCCGTGGTGCGCGCCAAGATCGCCGCCCTGCGCGCACGGCAGGAAAACACCGCGCAGGCAGTGACGGAATTCGACGCCGCGCGCGGCTATCTCGCCCTGGCGCAAAAAATCGCCGACCCGCCAGCGCCGACTCTTGCCATCACCTGCGGCCTGTCCGGTTCGGGCAAGACCACGGCGAGCAGCGCGCGCCTGCTGGATGCGGCACGCGCCGACGCCGGCTGCCTGATCCGGCTGCGCTCGGATGTCGAGCGCAAGCGCCTGTTCGGCCTGGCCGCAGGGGCTGCGAGCGGTTCGCCGAGTGGCGGCGGCATCTATACCGCCGAAGCCAACAGCAGAACCTATGGCCGCTTGCGCGAACTGGCGCGCCAGCTCATCGCCGCGGGTTGGCCGGTAATCGTCGACGCCGCCTTCCTGCGCCGTGCCGAGCGCGCCGACTTTCGCACGCTGGCCGCCGAGCTCGGCGTCGGCTTCGCGATAGTGCACACCGATGCGCCCGTGGACGAATTGCGCAGCCGCATCGCGGCCCGCCGGGGCGACGTCTCGGAAGCGACGGCGGCCGTGCTGGAAAAACAGCTAGGCTGGTTCGAAGCGCTCGATGCCGAGGAGCGCGCGCTCGGCCTTCCGCCCGAAGGCTAGCGCCGGGCGCCTAGGCGCTCCACTGCCTTGAAAACTGCCAGCGCCAGACCACCGGCCAGCACGCCCAGCAGCATGTCGGCGAGGCTGGTGGCAAGCACCGCCGCCGCCGGTCCGGTCGCGGCCTCGACGGCATGGGTCAGCGCATGGCCGCCGGGCAGGCCGTGCATCAGGATGCCACCGCCGACCAGGAACATCGCTGCGGTGCCAATCACCGTCAGCGCCTTCATCAGCTTCGGTGCCGCCAGCAGCAGCAAACCGCCCAGCGCTGCCTGCGCGCGACCGCCGCGTGCGACCAGCCAGGCACCGCCATCGTCCAGCTTGACGATGGCGGCGACCAGGCCATACACGCCGACGGTCATCAGCAAACCGATGCCGGCCAACACCGCCACCTGGGTGGCGAAAGGCTTGTCGGCCACCGTGCCCAGCGCGATGACGATGATCTCGGCCGAGAGCACGAAGTCGGTGCGGATTGCGCCCTGGATCTTGTCCTTCTCCATCGCGACCAGATCGCCCGCCGGGTCGGCCAGCAGAGCCAATTGCTCGGCGTGATGCGCCTCATCCTCGCCGGCCGCATGCAGCCACTTGTGCGCCAGCTTTTCCACGCCCTCGAAGCACAGATAAAGCCCGCCGACCATCAAGAGCGGCGTGATCGCCAGCGGCAGCAACGCACTGATCGCCAATGCCGCCGGCACCAGGATCAGCTTGTTCTTCAGCGAGCCGACGCCCACCGCCCAGACCACCGGCAGCTCGCGCTCGGCGCGCACCCCGGCCACCTGCTGCGCGTTCAGTGCCAGGTCGTCACCGAGCACGCCGGCCGTCTTCTTCGCCGCGACCTTGGTCATCAGCGCCACATCGTCGAGGATGGTGGCGATGTCGTCGAGCAGGGCAAGCAGGCTGGCACCGGCCATGGTCAGGTCATTCCGGATGGGAGAACGGCAGGCAGTTTAGCGGCGATCGGGGTGAATCCTCGGTGAACCGAAGCCGTCAAATCCCGCCACCGGCGGCCAATCGGATCCTCGAATTTGCGACCGATTTTCCTGGACGCGGCCTTGAGCGTGACGCCGGATGCATTCATATCGTCAGCCTGCGATAAATCTCCGCCACCTTCAGCGGCAGCTTGCGCACCTCGTCGAGCACGGCATAGGCGGCCGGGCCGTACATGCGTTTCAGGTAATCCGCGCCGGCGCGATCGATGGTGATGCAGAACGGGCGCACGCCGGCACGGCGGGCTTCGAGCAGGGCCTGGCGGGTGTCCTCGATGCCATAGTCGCCGCGGTAATCGTCGCCGAAGTCGTCCGGGCGGCCGTCGGAAATCGTCACCAGCAGGCGGTGGCGCGCCGGCTCGGCAAGCAGGCGTTGGCTGACGAAGCGGAGCGGCGGCCCCATGCGGGTGTAATCGCGCGGCCGGATCGCGGCGATGCGCGCCTGCACCTCGGCGCCGTAGGCCTCGTCGAATTCCTTGATGCGGTAGAGGTCGCTGCGGGTGCGCGTCCAGCCCGAGAAGCCCCAGATCGCATAGCGGTCGTCGAGCATTTCCAGCGCTTCGCAGAGCAACACCAGGGCCTCGCGTTCGGCATCGTTGACCCAGCCCTGGGTGCTGCCGCTCATGTCCACCAGGAACACGGCGGCGAGCGAGCGTTCGTCGCGCTGGCGGCGGCAGAACAGGCGCGGACTGGGCTCGGCGCCGCCGCGCCGGTCGGCGATCGCCGCCACCAGCGCATCCATGTCCACCTCCTGGCCGTCGGCCTGGCGGCGCAAGACGCGGTCTTCGCCGCGGATGGCTTCGAAGCGCCGCCGCAGCTGGCGGATCAGCGGTGCGTGGCGCACGCGCACCGCCGGCACGTAAGCCTTGTCGCCGCCGCCGACTTCATGCAGGTAAACGTGGCACCACTGGCGCCGGTAGGCACGCCGGCGGTAGTCCCATTCGTCGAACAGCGCGTCGGCATGGGTTTCCAGCGTGCCCGGCTTGCCGCCGCCGGCACCGGCCGGCTGCCAGTCGGCGGGTCCGGCCGGCACCAGCAGTTCGGGCGCAATCTCGCCCAGGTCCTGTAGCAGCGACTGCGCGGCAGCACGACCCTCGGGTGGCAGAGTGACGCTGGCGCCGTCGATGCGGAACTCGAATTCGAGGCGCCCGGGATCGGCATCGACTTCCAGTTTGTCGTCGCGGCCGGCGCGCAGCGATTCCAGCAACTCGGCGATGGACAGACGCAACACCCGGCTCTGCTCGCGGATGCGCGCGGCGCGCACCTGCCGCGCGGCGTCCGGGCGCAGCACCGGCAGATGCCCAAGAGTCGGCGCTGGCAACACGGCGAGCGCGGCATGTTGGCGCAGCCAGGCGATGCTGTCGCCGACACTGGCGCCCGACGCGGCGAGCGACGCGCGCGCGGCGTCGAGTTCCGCCGGCAGCCCGTCCAGCAGGGCCGCCAGTTCGTCGCGCAGTCCGGGCAGCTCCTGTGTCAGGTGCGCGCCCAGACGCAGGCTTTCGAGCAGGGCCAGCCAACCCAGCGCATGGTCACGCTGCGGAAAATCGGCCAGCGCCGCGTCGATGTCGATGGCGTAGCTGCCCCAGCGCCCCTGCGCCCAGAGCAGGGCAGCCAGCGCCAGGTAGCGCTCGGCCGATACCCCGCGACTGGCGAGCTCGATCAGCGGTGGCAGGAACACGGTTTCGGTGTCGGTCCACACCACGTTGTCCGCCTCGACGCGCAGGCCGCGTCCCGAAAGACCTTGCAGGAAGCGCTGCAGGCGCGGCGCGATGGCGTCCAGGCTCACCGCCGCCGGCGAGACGCCGCGGGCAAAGCCCTCGATGTCGCGCAGGCGCATCACTGCCGCGCGCAGGCCAACGCGGTCGAAGCCGTCGAGCGCCGCCACCGCCCAGGCCTCGGCATCGCGCCGGCCGAGCCGGTCCAGGGCCAGCGGCGCCAGCAGGATCACGAGGTAGGCGATTTCGAGGTGGGTCGGCGCGGCAACCGTGGCCCAGTGCAGGGCGAACTCCTGCGTCGCGCGTTCGGCGCCGAGCAGCGGCTCGATCAGTTCGTCGTAGTTGCGCCCCGAGGAGACATCGAAGCTGAAGATCGCGTCGAGGCGCGCGCCCAGCGCGGCGCGGGCCAGGGGGTCAGAAGACGGCACGGATCAGGTCGTCGACCGCCGATACCGAATCGGCATCGTCCGAGAGCGCCCGGCCCACCGCCGCCGCACAGGCGTCGCGCGGCGCCACGCCGGAAGCGATCAGGTGCCCGGCATGCACCAGCAGGCGCGTGCTGGCGCCTTCGTCGAGGCCCTGGCCCTTGAGGTTGCGCGTTAGGCCGGCCAGCTTGACCAGCTGCGCGGCGGTGTCGGCGGCGATGCCGGTTTCGCGGGCGACGATGGCGGCTTCGAGCTCCGCCGGCGGGTAATCGAAATCGAGGGCGATGAAGCGCTGGCGCGTGCTCTGCTTGAGCTCTTTCAGCACGCTCTGGTAGCCGGGGTTGTAGGAGACCACCAGCATGAAGTCGTCGGGTGCGCGCACCAGCTCGCCGCGCTTTTCCACCGGCAGCACGCGGCGCGTGTCGGTCAGCGGGTGGATCACCACCGTGGTGTCCTTGCGCGCCTCGACCACTTCGTCGAGGTAGCAGATCGCCCCGGCGCGCACCGCGGCGGTCAGCGGCCCATCGAGCCAGACGGTTTCCTCGCCGGCCAGCAGGTAGCGGCCGACCAGGTCGGCGCTGGTCAGGTCGTCGTGGCAGGCCACGGTGACCAGCGGCCGACCGAGCTTCCAGGCCATGTATTCGACGAAGCGGGTCTTGCCGCAGCCGGTGGGGCCCTTGAGCAGCACCGGCAGCTTCTTGCCCGCCGCGGCCTGGAACAGTTCGAGCTCGCCACCGACGGGCTGGTAGTAGGGTTCGGCGACGAAGCTTTCGAGCTCCGGCGCCAGGGCATGGAGATGGGGTCGGTTCATGGGGTCTCATCCTGTGCCGGTCTTGATGTGCGCCGGCTGGCTTCACTTTATCAGCTTCCGCGGCTACCATCGACGACCAGAACGAGGAGAAGCCCATGCCGCTACCCGATCGCCGAGCGCATCGAACTCGTCGAAAACCTGCTTGACCGTGGCATACTTGCCGACGCAAGGAAGTGCATCGCCCTCGACCGCCAGCCCGGACGCTGCTGCGCCGAAGGCTGCCAGGCCGGCATGCCGAAACCCGCTTGAACCCTATCCGGAGACACCATGAATACCTCCCTTTCGATCCGCCTCCTGCTTGCCGCCGGTGCGCTTGGCTTCGCCATCACGGGCAGCGCCCAACAGGCCGGCAACCTGGCCGCTGCCGCCCAGGCAGCTGCCCTGCCGGCGCCTCCGCCAGGAAACCAGCCGGCCGGCGCGGCACCGGCAAAGCCGCAGGCCAACGGCACTACGAGCGCCGTGTCAGCCCCACCCGCACCGGAGATCCTCGACCCCAAAGCCGAGGCGGAACGGCGCAAGGCCGAGGAAGCCGTGCGCGCCAAACGCGACGAGGAACGGCGCCGAAAGGCCGAGCTGGAGCGGGGCTGCGTCATCAGGCCGGTGATGAGCGACGCCGAAATCGCGCGCTGCCGCTGAGCCGAGGGCTCCGCCAAAAGCAAAACGGGCGCCTCGCGGCGCCCGTTTCGTTTGCGCGATCGGGCTTTACTGCGCCATGTAGTCGGTCACCGCCACCCAGCGGCTATTCTGGATCTGGCCGACCTTGGACTTGTCGTTGCCCAGGTGCTGCTTTGGCGAGAACTTGTACTCGGGGCTGCCGAACATGTCGCGGGAGAAGGTGGTGGACTCCAGGGTCTTGAGGAAGTTGTCGGTGGTGAGGTTGGCACCGGTCTTCTTCGCCGTCTGCACGAACATGTCCATCGCCACATAGCCATAGGCCGAGAACAGGCCCGGTTCCTCGTTGAACTTGGTCTTGTAGGAAGCGAACCAGTCGCGCACGTTCTTCGACGAGTCGTCGGCATAGGGCACAGCCACCTGGTGCATGGCGTAGAGCCCGTCCATGGCCTTGCCGCCGAGCTTGTGGATCAGGTCGGTATAGGCCGCCGAGGAACCGATGAAGTTCGGGTTCCAGCCCATCTTGCGTGCCGTGCCGATGGTGCCGATGGTCTCGCGGATGATGGTGCCGAGCACCACGGTATCGCAATCCGCCGCCTTCATCTTCGACACCTGGGCCGAGAAGTCGGTGGCGCCGCGCTTGAAGGAGGTCTTCTCGGCCAGCGTCATGTTGATCGCCTTGAGGCCGTCCTCGGCGCCCTTCAGCACTTCGGTACCGAAGTCGTCGTCCTGGTAGATGATGCAGAACTTCTTCGCCCCGCGCTCCTTGACCATCCACTTCATGGCGACCAGCATCTGGTTGTAGTAGGGCGCGGCGAAGGAGAACTTCAGCTTGTGCAGCGGCTCGTACATTTCGCGCGCCGCCGTCAGCGGAAAGAGGTTCATCACGCCCTTGTCGAACAGCGTCGGGAAGGTGGCGAGGTTCACCGCCGTGCCGATGGTGCCGACCATGGCGAACAGCTTGTCCTGCTGCACCATCTTCTGCGCCGCGAGCAGACCCTTCTTCGGGTCGTAGCCGGAATCCTCGGCGATGAACTTGACCTTGCGGCCGTTGATGCCGCCGGCCTCGTTGATTTCGTCGACCCGCATCTGCATGCCGTAACGCAGCGCCTTGCCGAAACCGGCCAGCGGGCCGGAAAGGTCCTGGATGGTGCCGATGACGATCTCGTTCTTGCTGACGCCCATCTGCTCGGCGGCGATCGCCGTGCCACCAGCGCCGACTCCTGCGACAGCCAGTGCCGTTACGGCCAGTTTCATGCTCTTCTTCATGGTTTCTCCTCGTTATGGGTACTGCTGAATCAATCGGGCTAATCCCGGTACATCGACTCGATCAGCTCGGCATATTTCTGACTGACTAGCTTACGCTTTAGTTTCATGGTCGGGGTCAGCTCCTCGTCCTCGGCACCGAGCTTCCTGTCGATCAGGCGGAACTTCTTGACCTGCTCGACGCGCGCGAACTGCTTGTTGACCCGCTCGATCTCGCCCTCGATCAGCTTCTGCACTTCCGCCGCCCGCGTCAGGCTGGCGTAGTTGGAGAAGGGCACGTCGTGGTCCTGGGCGAACTTCTCGACGTTCTCCTGGTCGATCATGATCAGGCAGACCAGGTAGGGCTTCTTGTCGCCGATGACCACGGCATCGGTGACGTAGGGCGAGAACTTGATCTGGTTCTCGATCTCCGAGGGCGTGATGTTCTTGCCGCCGGCGGTGATGATGATGTCCTTGAGGCGGTCGGAGATGCGGAAGTAGCCGTCAGCGTCGACCGTGCCGACGTCGCCGGTATGCAGCCAGCCCTCGGCATCGATGGTCTCGGCGGTCTTCTCCGGCTGGTTGAGGTAGCCCATGAAGACGTTCGGCCCGCGCACCAGGATCTCGCCCTCGTCGGAAAGCTTCACCTCGTTGGGCGCATTGGCGATGCCGATGGAACCGGGCTTGATGCGCTCGATCGGCGTGCCCACCGCCACGCTGCCGGTCTCGGTCATGCCCCAGACTTCCAGCATCGGCACGCCCAGCGCCATGTACCAGCGCACCAGATCCGGCGAGATCGGCGCCGCGCCGGTGATCAGCATGCGGCTGCGGTGTATGCCGATGAGCTTCCTCACATTGTTCAGCACCAGCACCCGCGCCAGCCAGTGGGCAAACTCCAGCCCGCTGCCGATGGGTTCGCCCTTCTCGTGGCGGCGCACCTTCTCCAGGCCGATGCCGATGGCGAGCCGGTAGGCCCATTGCTCGAAGGCATTGGATTCCTTGAGCGCGATGCTGACGCCGGAATAGAACTTCTCCCAGACGCGCGGCACGGCGCCGAACACGGTGGGCGCGATTTCGCGCACGTTCTCGGGAATGGTCTCCGGGTTCTCGACGAAATTGAGCTTGGTACCCGTGTAGAGCGAGAAATAGGCGCCGCTGGAGCGCTCGGCAACGTGGCACAGCGGCAGGAAGCACATGCGCTCATCACTCTCGTTCTGCGCCGTGGCGCGGTTGAAGCTCTTCACCGCCGAGAGCAGGTTGGCATGCGAGAGCATCGCCCCCTTGGGCTTGCCGGTGGTGCCCGAGGTGTAGATCAGGATTGCCAGGTCCTCGGGCTTGCGCGCGGCGATGCGCGCGTTCCATTCTGCGTCCGCGGCTTCCGCTCCGAGCCGTTCCCTGCGCTCGCGGCCCAGCTTGCGCAGCTCGTCCAGGCTGATCACCTGTTCGTCATGCAGGTCGCGCAGGCCGTCCATGTCCCAGACCACGATGCGGCGCAAGAGCGGCAGACGCTCGCGCACTTCCAGTACCTTGTCGAGCTGCTCGTCGTCCTCGACGAAGATCAGCACCGAATTCGAATCGCCGCTCAGGTACTCGACCTGGCTCGCCGCGTCGGTGGGGTAAATGCCGGAACTGACGCCGCCGCAGGAGAGCAGCGCGAGGTCGGAGAACAGCCACTCCTGGCGCGTGTTGCCGAGTATCGAGGCCGTTTCGCCCACCGCGAAGCCGAGCTCGATCAGGCCCATGCCGGCCTCGCGCACGATAGCGCCGACCTCGTTCCACGACAGGCTCTGCCAGAGGCCGAACTTCTTCTGCCGGAACAGCGTCAGCTCGCCACGCTTCGCAACGCCGTTCCAGAACATCTCGGCCATGTTGTCGCCGGGAACGACCACGCGTTCCTCGGCCCAGTAGCGTTTGCCGTCAAGCCGCCACATGGGTCATCTCCATGTTTTCTTTTTCTTCCAGCGCCGCCCCTCGCGCACGCCGGTTTCCTTGGCGCCGAGGTAAAACTCCTTGATGTCCTCCTTCTCGCGCAGGGCGGCACAGGTGTCGTGCATGACGATGCGGCCGATCTCGAGCACATAGCCGTAATCGGCGTATTTCAGCGCGATGCGCGCGTTCTGCTCGACGATCAGCAGGGTCACGCCGCGCTCGCGGTTGATGCGGATGATGATCTCGAATAATTCCCTGGTCAGCTTGGGCGAGAGGCCCAGGCTGGGCTCGTCGAGCAGCATCATGGTCGGCTTGGCCAGCAGCGCGCGGCTGATTGCCAGCATTTGCTGCTGGCCGCCGGAGAGCTGGCCGGCCGGCTGGTCGCGACGCTCCTTGAGGATGGGGAAATAGGCGTAGACGTCCTCGATGTCCTTCGCCACCTCGTCCTTCTCGTGCGCCGGCCGCGTGTAGGCGCCCATCAGCAGGTTCTCGCGCACCGTCAGCAGCGGGAAGATTTCGCGGCCCTCGGGCACCTGCACCAGGCCCTGGCGCACGATCCAGGCCGGGTCGCGGCCTTCGAGCTTTTCGTGGCGGAAGAGGATGCTGCCCTTCTGCGGATCGAGGATGCCGGAGATGGTCTTGAGGATCGTGGTCTTGCCGGCGCCGTTGGAGCCGAGCACCGTGACCACCGAGCCGGGCGCCACCGCCAGCGACACGCCGCGTATCGCCCTGACCGCGCCATAGGCGGCCTCGACGTTGTTGAGCTGGAGGATGGGCTGGGACTCAGTCGTCATCGACACCTCCCAGATAGGCCTCGATCACGCCCGGATGCGCCTGCACTTCCTCGGGCGTGCCGAGCGTCAGCACCTCACCCAGGTTGAGCGCCAGCACGCGATCCGAGACGCGCGAGACCAGGCCCATGTCGTGCTCGACCATGATCACCGTGATGCCGAGGTCGGCCTTGATGTCCTCGATCCAGAAACCCATGTCCTCGGTTTCCTCGGTATTGAGGCCCGACGATGGCTCATCGAGCAGCAGGAGGCGCGGCCGCATCGACAGGGCGCGGGCGAGCTCGACCACCTTGCGCACACCATAGGGCAGTCCGACCACCAGGCTGTCGCGGTAGTGCTGCAAGTCGAGGAACTCGATGACTTCCTCGACCTGGCGGCGAAACTCCAGTTCGGCGCGGCGCACCGAGCCGGTGAACAACAGGTCCTGCACCCAGCCGGTATGCCGATGGCAATGGCGGCCGACCAGCAGGTTCTGCAGCACCGTGGCATGTTCGAAGAGCTCGATGTTCTGGAAGGTGCGGGCAATGCCGTGGCGCGCCACCACGTGCGGCGGCATGCGCGAGATCACCTCGCCCTCGAAGCGCACCTCGCCCGAGGTCGGCCGGTAGAGCGAGGAGATCAGGTTGAAAATCGTCGTCTTGCCGGCGCCGTTGGGCCCGATCAGCGAGAACACCTCGTTGGGCCAGACCTCGAAGGAGACGTTATTGACCGCCAGCAGGCCGCCGAAGCGGACCGAGAGATTGACGGCTTCGAGCATGGGGGCGGTCATTTCAGTTGCTCCATGACGCTGTACGTCGTCCATGGCCAATGAAACATGGTGTCGCGGCGCACGCCATGGACGCCGGGTACCCGATTCCCTCCGTGTCCCCCGGAACGGGCGTTGCCCGTTCCTCCTCCTTTACCTGCGGGAATCGGGTACCCGCCATCCATGGCCGGATACGCTTCTGCTTTGCAACGTTCAAACCCCTACGATGTATCCGGATCGGGTCGGTGGGGGGCTCTGCTCCGCGCAAGTAAAGGAGGAGGAGGCCGCAGGCCGACGGGGGACATGGAGCGGAGCAGAGCCCCCCACCGACCCGATCCCGCACCAACCTCGATTCCGCGACGGGTTTCACTTCATCCGCTCCGACTTCATATACGACTTCTGCCGCTTGAACATGCCCTTGCGATAAAAGGGAAAGATCTGCAGGAAAGTGCGGAATTTCAGCCAGCGGCCGTAGAGGCCCATGGGTTCGAAGAGCACCACGGCAATCAGGATGAAGCCGAAGATGGTCGGCTGCAGGCCGGTCTGCTGGCCGAGCGCGGGCGGCAGCAGGTCCTTGCCGATGACGATCACCTGCTGGACGATGAACCAGAAGGCCGGGCCGAAGATCGCGCCCTGGATGGCACCGAGGCCACCGATCACCACCATCATCAGCAGCTCGATGGATTGCAGGAAGCCGAACTGGTCGGGCGTAATGATGCGGATCTTGTGCGCATACAGCGCGCCGGCGATGCCGGCCAGCGCCGCCGAGAGGGCGAAGGCCACGGTCTTGTAATGCGCGAGGTTGATGCCCATGCTCTGCGCCGAGACCTCGGAATCGCGGATGGCGACGAAGGCGCGGCCGGTCGGGCTGCGCAGCAGGTTGAGCACGCCCAGAACGCACAACACGGCGATCGTCGTCACCAGGTAGTAGAAGTTCCGGCCATCGTCGAAATCGATCCCGGCGATCACCAGTTTTTCCAGCTGGCGGCCGGCATTGCCGCCGGTGATGTGCTCGGCGCGCACCACCGCTTCCTCGATGATGAAACCGAAGGCCAGTGTCGCGATCGCCAGGTACATGCCCTTGATGCGCAGCGCCGGCAGGCCGACCAGGATGCCGGTGATGCCGGCTACCAGCGCCGACATCGACAGCGAAAGGACGAAGGGCCAGCCCATGGACTGCAGCCAGGCCTCGGTGTAGGCGCCCATGGCGAGGAAGCCGGCATGGCCGAGCGAGACCTGGCCGGTGAAGCCCGAGAGCAGCATCAGGCCGAGGCAGACGATGGCGTAGATGCCGATGAAGCTGAATTGCGACAGCGCGTATTCGGTGAGGACGAAGGGTGCGGCGAGCAGGGCCACGGCCAGCAGGGCGTACCAGAACTTCTGGCCGCCGTGCTTGAACAGCGCGATGTCCTGCTCGTAGCGGGTTTTGAAGAGGAAATGCATCAGACCTTCTTCGTCAGGTTTTCGCCGAACAGGCCATTGGGTTTGACCACCAGCATCACCAGCACCACGACATAGGCGGCGATGTCCTTGAAGCCCTCAGGCAGGTAGAAGCCGGCCAGCGATTCGACGATGCCGACGATCAGGCCGCCGACCAGCGCACCGGGAATGCTGCCGAAGCCGCCGACCACCGCTGCCGGAAAGGCCTTGAGGCCGACGAAGCCCATGTTGGCATGCACGAAGGTGATCGGCGCCAGCAGCAGCGCGGCCACGCCGCAGATCGCCGACGACAGGCCCCAGATCAGCATGTTCACGCGTCGCACCGGAATGCCCATGTAGAAGGCGGCGAGCTGGTTCTGCGAGGTCGCCTGCATGGCGATGCCGAGCCTGGTGTAGCGGAAGAAGGCGTAGAGCAGGACCACCAGGGCCACGGTGGCGACGATGATGGCGACATGTTCGAGCGACACCACCAGCCCCTTGCCGGTCTCGCCGAACCAGAACACCTCGTCCTTCCAAGGCACCGGCAGGGTATGCGTCTCGGTGCCCCAGTAGGGGATCATGGTCACCACGCCGCGCGCCAGGTAGCCGATGCCGATGGTCACCATCACCACGGTGAAGGCCGGCTGGCCGAGCAGCGGCCGCAGCACCAGGCGCTCGGTGCCCATGCCGAACAGGGTCATGACGACGATGGTGATCAGGAAGGCCGCCCAGAACGGCAGGCCGCCCAGCGTCATCGCCGAGAGGCCGACGAAACCGCCGATCATCATGATGTCGCCCTGGGCGAAATTGACGGTCTCGGTGGCCTTGTAGATCAGGACGAAGCCAAGGGCGATCAGCGCATAGATGCAACCGATCGCCGCTCCGCTGATGATCAGTTGCAGGAGCTGCACCACCCGATAACTCTCCTCCGGGAATACTGCTTTTGTATTTTCTTGCTCGTTTAGAGTCTGCGACGATTATGCATCATGCCGGATAGAAACGCTCTCCCCTGGACGCCATGCCGCGCAGGATTTTCGGCGCGGCGAAACGCGGCCCGTAGCGTTCCGCCAGGCGGTCGAGCGCGGCTACCGCCTCGGCCAGTCCCAGCGTGTGCAGCCAACCGATGGGCCCACCGCGGAAGGGGGGATAACCCCAGCCGAGAATCGCGCCGACATCGGCGTCGATAGCCGCGCGCAGCACCTTTTCTTCCAGGCAGCGCGCGGTCTCGACCGACTGGACGAGGATCAGGCGCTCGATGATCTGTTCTACCGTCGGAATCGCCGTGTCACCGGCGCCGACTTTGAAATGTTCCGCCAGCCCCGGCCACAAACGTTTTGCACCTTCCGCCGGATAGTCGTAGAAGCCCGCGCCCGACTTGCGCCCCAGCCTCCCGAGATCAGCAACCATCTTCGAGGCGACGCGATCCGTGGCGCGCTCGACATAGGCACTGCCCAGATCGGCCCGCGCCTGCTGCGCGATCTTGTGCACCAGCTCGATCGACACCTCGTCGGCCAGGGCCAATGGCCCCACCGGCATGCCGGCCATCAGCCCGGCCTTGTCGATCAGCGCCGGCGGCACGCCCTCTTCGAGCAGGGCCATGCCTTCCGAAACATAGGTGCCGAACACGCGGCTGGTGTAGAAGCCGCGCGAATCATTGACCACGATCGGCGTCTTGCCGATGGCGCGCACGTAGTACATGGAACGGGCGAGCGTCGCGTCGGAAGTCGCCTTGCCGACGATGATCTCGACCAGCGGCATTTTCTCGGCGGGCGAGAAGAAATGCAGGCCGATGAAATTGGCTGGGCGTGTCGAGGCTTCGGCCAGGCCGGTGATCGGCAGGGTCGAGGTGTTGGAGGCGAAGATGGCGTCGCTGGCGATCACCGCTTCGGTCTTCTTCGTCACCTCGGCCTTGATTTCGCGCTTTTCGAACACGGCCTCGATCACCAGTTCGCAGCCCGCCAGATCGGCGTAGTCGGCGGTGGGCTTGATGCGGGCCAGCAGCGCATCCACCGCTTCCTGCGTCATGCGTCCCTTGGCCACCTGCTTGCCCCACTGCTTGGCGGCATAGGCTTTGCCCTTTTCGGCGGCCTCCGTCGTGGTGTCGAGCAGGATCAGCTCGATGCCGGCCTGGGCGGTACACATGGCGATGCCGGCGCCCATCATGCCGGCGCCAAGCATGCCGACCTTGGTGTATTTCTGCGGCGCCACCGGGTTTGTCAAACTCGCCGGGCGCGAGGCCAGCCTGTTGGCTTCCTGCATGCCGAAGAACAGGCTGCGGATCATGTTCTTCGACACCGGCGACATCACCAGGTTGGTGAAGTAGCGCGCCTCGATGGCCAGCCCCGTATCGAGGTTGGTCGATAGACCCTCATAAACGCAGGACAGGATGTGCTTGGGCGCGGGATAGTTGTCATAGGTCTTTTCGCGCAGCATGGCGTTGGCGGCCATCAGCATCTGCATGCCGCCGGGCGTATTCGGACCGCCGCCGGGAATCTTGAAACCCTTGGCATCCCAAGGCTGCAGGGGCTTGGCGCCCGAGGCGACGCTGTCCATCACCCATTGCCGTGCCGCCGTGCGCTCAGCGCCGACTTTCACCACGGCGTGGATCAGCCCGATCTTCTGCGCCTCGGCGGCCATGATGCGCTTGCCTTCCATCAGCAGCGGCGCGGCGTCCTGCATGCCCACCAGGCGCGGCACGCGCTGCGTACCGCCGGCGCCCGGCAGCAGGCCCAACGTAACCTCGGGGAAGCCGAAGCGCGCCTTGGGGTTGTCGGCGGCAACACGGTAATGACAGGACAGCGCGATCTCCATGCCGCCGCCCAGCGCGCTGCCGTTGAGCGCCGCGGCGACCGGCTTGCCGCCCAGCTCGATGCCGCGCATCAGCTTGTGCCAGTTGCTGATCGAGGCATGGAAGGCCGCCGCGTCGGTGGCACCCGCCAGTTCGGCGAGATCGCCGCCAGCGATGAAATCCTTTTTCGCCGAAGCGACAACCACGCCTTTGACCGCCGGATCGGCCAGCGCCTTTTTCATCGCCTCGGCATAGGCTCCCATCGAGCCGGCATTGAGGATGTTCTGCGACTTGCCGGGGTAATCGAATTCGACGGTGGCGATGCCTTCGGCATCGACGGAATAGTTCAGCATGTCAGTTACTCCAGAGTTCTTTGCTCGGGTGAGAGGCGTTAATTGTTCGCGGATGGTGGGCGCCAAGGACGGCGGGTATCCGATTCCGTCCATGTCCTCCGAGCCCGATGAAGCCGGGCTCTCCCCCTTTACTTACCGGAATCGGATACCCACCATCCTCGGCAGGGTGCGCTTCTGCCGTGCGACCCAAAACCCATGAAGGCCCCTGCTCATCGGGAGTGGGGGTACCCCGTTCCGGTAAGTAAAGGAGGAGGAGTGAGCGTAGCTCACGACGGGGGACATGGACGGAACGGGGTACCCCCGCTCCCGATCCCGCCACCCCAAACGAACTCGGCCCGGTTTTCACGTCAAACCCGCTCAATGATCGTAGCCGTCCCCATCCCCGCCCCGACGCAAAGCGTCGCCAGTCCGGTGCCCACCCCCCGCCGCTCCATCTCGTCCAGCAACGTGCCGAGGATCATCGCCCCGGTGGCGCCAAGCGGGTGGCCCATGGCGATGGCGCCGCCGTTGACGTTCATCCTGTCGTGCGAGACGTTCAGCACCTGCATGAAGCGCAGCACCACGGCGGCGAAGGCTTCGTTGAGTTCGAAGAGGTCGATGTCGCCGATCTTCATCCCTGCGCGCTTGAGCGCTTTCTCGGCCGCATAAGAAGGGCCGGTCAGCATGATCGAGGGCTCGGAACCGATCGAGGCAAACGATCGCACCCGCGCCCGCGGCTTGAGGCCCAGGGCCGCGCCCATTTCCTTCGTGCCGAACAGCACGGCCGCGGCGCCATCGACGATGCCCGAGCTGTTGCCGGCGTGGTGCACGTGCTCGATCTTCTCGACCTCGGGATAACGTTGCAGCATCACGCTGTTGAAGCCGTATTTCTCGCCCTGCTCCTGGAAAGCGGGCTTCAGCGCGGCCAGCGATTCCATGGTGGTCTCGGGACGCATGTATTCGTCGTGGGCCAGCATGACAAGGCCGTTGATGTCCTTCACCGGCACGATGGATTTGGCAAAGCGGCCGGCGTCCCAGGCCGCCTTGGCGCGGCGCTGCGATTCGAGGGCGTAAGCATCGACGTCGCGGCGCGAGAAACCCCACTTGGTGGCGATCAGGTCGGCCGAGATGCCCTGCGGCACGAAGGCGGTCTTCGCCGCCACCTGCGGATCGATCGGCCAGGCGCCGCCGGACGAGAACATCGGCACCCGCGACATCGACTCGACGCCACCACCGACGACCAGGTCGGCCTGGCCGGACATCACCTGGGCCGCGGCCTGGTTGCAGGCTTCGAGGCCCGAGGCGCAGAAGCGGCTGACGGTGACGCCGGGCGCGGTGATGGCGTAGTCGGCGTAGAGCGCGGCAACGCGGGCGATGTCGGCGCCCTGCTCGCCCACCGGCTCGACGCAGCCGAGCACCACGTCGTCGACTTTCGAGGTGTCGAGCTGGTTACGCTCGGCCAGCGCGCGCAAGGCGGTGGCGGCTAGGTGGATGGGCGTCGCCTGGTTCAGCGCCCCGCCCTGCTTGCCCTTGCCGCGCGGCGTGCGCAGGGCGTCGTAGATGTAGGCTTCGGCCATCACAGGCTCCTTGAAATGAGTTCTTTCATGATCTCGTTGGTGCCGCCGTAGATGCGCTGCACGCGGGCGTCGGCCCAGGCGCGGGTGATCGGGTATTCCCACATGTAACCGTAGCCGCCGTGCAGTTGCACGCACTCGTCCATCACCTTGAATTGCAGGTCGGAGCACCAGTACTTGGCCATCGAGGCCGTCGCCGGATCGAGCTTGTTCTCAAGGATCAGCTCGATGCAGCAATCGACGAAGACGCGGCCGATCTGGATTTCGGTCTTGAGTTCGGCGAGCTTGAAGCGCGTGTTCTGGAACTTGGCGATCTCCTGGCCGAAGGCCTTGCGCTCGTTGGTGTAAGTGATGGTCCAGTCCAGCGCGGCTTCCGCCGAGGCCATGGCGATCACGGCGATCTGCAGGCGTTCCCAGGGCAGTTCCTGCATCAGGTACACGAAGCCGTTACCTTCTTCGCCGAGCAGGTTCTCGGCCGGCACGCGCACGTTGTCGAAGAACAGTTCGCAGGTGTCCTGCGCCTTCATGCCGGCCTTGTGCAGCGGCCTGGCCTTGCTGAAGCCGGCCATCGAGGTATCGACCACCAGCAGGCTGGTGCCCTTGGCGCCCTTGGCCGGATCGGTCTTGGCGACGACGATGACCAGGTCGGAGAGGTAACCGTTGGTGATGAAGATCTTCGAGCCGTTGAGCACGTAGTAGTCGCCATCCTTCACTGCGGTGGTGCGCACGCCCTGCAGGTCGGAGCCGGCCGCCGGTTCGGTCATGGCAATCGCCCCGATCATTTCGCCGCTGGCCATCTTCGGCAGGTACTTCTGTTTGAGGTGCTCGCTGCCGTAATGCAGCAGGTAGGGCGCGACGATCTCGGAATGCAGGCCCCAGCCCAGACCCGTGGCGTTGATGCGGGCCGCCTCTTCCATCACCACCACCGAGAAGCGCTTGTCCACACCGGCGCCGCCGTATTCTTCCGGCATGGTGGCGCAGAGCAGGCCGGCGGCACCGGCCTGGGTCCACACCTCGCGATCGACATGGCCCTGCTCCTCCCAGCGCGCATGGTGGGGGGCGACCTCCTGCTCCATGAAGCGGCGGGCGGTGTCGCGGAAGGCGGCGTGGTCCTCGTCGAACAGGGTGCGCGGAATCGTGAACATGGTTTCCCCCGGGGCAGCGAAAGCCGCGCATGCTACCAAGCAAGCGCTTGCTTGACAAGCAAACAGCGCGGGAGAAAAATGGCCCGCTCTTTGTCCAGGATGTCTTCCATGCGCCCCATCGTCCTCGGTCTCGCCGCGTTGTTCGCCTCCAGCCTCGCCTTTGCACAGATGCCGACCTTCCCCGACGCCGCGTCCACCGACCCGGTCAGGCTGGGCATCATGAAGGGCTCGCCGCCCCCGGCCGACAAGGTGGTGCGCTGGGCCGACGGCAGCGCCTACAAGTTCCCCAACACGCGCTGGAGCTTCTCCAATTTCCGCCAGATGGTACCGACCAGCGGGGTGTCGCGCGGCGCCGGCCCGGTCAGCGCGCTGCCGCTGGCGCTGCGCAACGACCTCGACGCCGTGACATTCATCCCGCTGGGCAAGGACCAGCCGATGACCTGGGAGCAATCGCTGGCCGCCAACTACACCGACGGCATCGTCGTGCTGCACAAGGGCAAGGTGGTCTACGAGCGCTATTTTGGGGTACTCAAACCCGAAGGCCAGCACATCGCCATGTCGGTGACCAAGTCCTTCTTCGGCACCATCGGCGCCATGCTGGTGGCCGATGGCCTGCTCGACGAAAAGGCGACGGTCGCGAACTACGTTCCCGAACTCAAGGATTCCGCCTTCGGCGACGCCACGGTACGCCAGGTGCTGGACATGACCACCGGCCTCAAGTACGCGGAGAACTACGGCGACCCCAACGCCGAGATCTGGGCTCACGTGCGCGCCGGCAACGTGCTGCCGCGTCCGCCCGGCTACGCCGGCCCGCAGACCTTCTACGAATTCCTGCAGACGGTGAAGAAGGAAGGTGAGCACGGCCAGACCTTCGCCTACAAGACGGTCAACACCGACGCCCTGGGCTGGATGATCCGCCGCGTCACCGGCAAGTCGATCGGCGAAAACCTGCAGGAACGCATCTGGAGCAAGCTCGGGCCGGAACAGGACGCCTACTTCACGGTGGATCTGGTCGGCAACGAGTTTGCCGGCGGCGGCCTCAACACCGCGCTGCGTGACCTTGCCCGCTTCGGCGAGATGATGCGCCTCGACGGTTATTTCAACGGCCAGCAGATCGTGCCCAAGGCAGTGATCGCCGACATCCGCCAGGGCGCCGACAAGGACCACTTCGCCAAGGCCGGCTACAAGACCCTGCCCGGCTGGAGCTACCGCAACATGTGGTGGGTCTCCCACAACGAGCACGGCGCTTACAGCGCGCGCGGCATCCACGGCCAGGTAATCTACATCGATCCCAAGGCGGAGATGGTGATCGCGCGCTACGCCTCCAACCCGGTGCCGAACAACCCCTACAACGACCCCGTCTCGCTGCCGGCCTACCACGCCCTCGCGAAACACCTGATGAAGTAAGGAACTTCCATGCAACCCAGCCACCCCCTCCTGACCGCCACGCACGAGGTGCTGAACCAGGCCCGTGCGCTGGAGAACTACAACGCCTACGCCAATAACCGGCCGCTGCAGGAGGCCGTCGAGCAGCAGGGTGCGGGCTGGGCGCAGGACTGGCTCACGGCGCGCGGCGCCGAGGTGGGCAGCTCAGAGTGGATCGAGCACGGCCGGCTTGCCAACGCCTACCCGCCGGTGTTGAAACTCTTCGACCGCTACGGCAACCGCCGCGACGAGGTTGAGTTCCATCCCTCGTGGCACGAATGCCTGGGCTGGCTCAAGCGCCATGGTTGCGACACCGGCCCCTGGGCCGAGCCCAAGCCGGGCGCCCACGTCGCCCGTGCCGCCGCCTTTGTGATGTTTGCCGAGATCGAATGCGGCTCGCTGTGCCCCACCACCATGACCTACGGCGCGGTGCCGGCACTGCGCCACGTGCCGGAACTGGCCCGCGAGTGGATGCCCAGGCTGCTCTCGCGCGACTACGACAGGCGCTTCATCCCGGCAGGGCAGAAGACCGGCGTGCTGATCGGCATGGGCCTCACCGAGAAGCAGGGCGGCTCGGACGTGCGCGCCAACACGACGCGCGCCGAGCCCAACGGAGGTGACGCAAACTCGGGCACCTGGCGCATCACCGGCCACAAGTGGTTCCTCTCGGCACCGATGTGCGACGCCTTCCTGGTCACGGCGCAGACGGCGAAAGGGCTCTCCTGCTTCTTCGTGCCGCGCTGGACGCCGGACGAGCGGCTCAATGAAATGCGCATCCAGCGCTTCAAGGACAAGCTGGGCGACCGCTCGAATGCCGGCACGGAGATGGAGTTCTGGGGTTCGCTGGGCTGGCTGGTGGGCGAGGAGGGGCGCGGCATCCCCACCGTGCTGGAGATGGGCGTGTATACGCGGCTGGATTGCGCCATCGGCAGTACCGGCATCATGCGCGGGGCGCTCTCCCAGGCCATGCACCACACCTCGCTGCGATCCGCCTTCGGCAAGCTGCTCAAGGACCAGTCCTTGATGCGCAACGTGCTGGCCGACATGGCGCTGGAAGTCGAGGCCGCCACGGCGCTGTCGATGCGTCTGGCGCGCGCCTTCGACGCCCAGACGGACGAAGCCGAAAGCCTGCTGCGGCGCATCCTCACGCCGGTGGCGAAATACTGGATCTGCAAGCGCTGCCCGGCCTTGGTGGCCGAAGCCATGGAAGTCCATGGCGGCAACGGCTACGTCGATGAAGGCCCGATGCCGCGCCTGTTCAAGCAAAGCCCGCTGAATTCGATCTGGGAAGGCTCGGGCAACGTGATGTGCCTCGACACCCTGCGCGCCATGGCGCGCCACCCGAAGAGCATCGAGGTTCTCACCGCCGAGATCACCCCGGCGCTGGGACGGAATCGTGGCTTCGATGCCTTCGTCGGCGCCTTGCAGAAGGGGCTGTCCAGCCCGCAGGACATCGAGATCCGCGCCCGCGAACTGACCCAGGGCATTGCGCTGGCGATGCAGGGCGCGCTGCTGCTGCGCCACGCGCCGGCGCCGGTGGCCGAAGCTTTCTGCGCCTCGCGGCTGACGCCTAATCATTGGGGTGCCTCCTTCGGCACGCTGGCGGCGAACACCGACTTCGCCACCTTGCTGACGCGCGCCTGGCCGGGCGAATACGCATGACAGCGATCCGGCAGGAGTGGCTGGCCGCCACCGAGTTCATCGACCACCAGCATCCGGCGGTGCGCGAGTTCATCGCCGCAAGAGTCGGCGCTGGCGACACGGCGAAGGAAATGGCACTGACGCTGTACTACGCCGTGCGCGACGACATCCGCTACGACCCCTACGCCAGCAGCATGCAGCGCGAGGCGATGCGCGCCAGCACCACGGTGGAGAAGGGCGCCAGCTACTGCGTGCCCAAGGCGCTGCTCTATTGCGCCTGCCTGCGCGCCCTGGGCATCCCGGCGCGGCCCGGCTTCGCCGACGTGAGGAACCACCTCTCCACCGAAAAGCTGACGCGGCTGATGGGCACCGATGTCTTTGCCTGGCACGGCTACGTCAGCCTGCTGCTCGACGGCAAGTGGGTCAAGGCCACGCCGGCCTTCAACTTCAGCATGTGCCATCGCTTCGGCGTCCTGCCGCTGGATTTCGACGGCGAGCACGATGCGCTGATGCACCCCTACAACTCGGCCAACCAGCGCCACATGGAGTACGTCAAGCAGCGCGGCGAGTTCGACGACCTGCCCTACGAGGAACTCAGGGCCGACATGTTTCGCCTGTATCCGAAGCTGGTCGCGATCAGCGAAGGCCAGGCCGGCGACTTCGACCATGAATCGGTGTTGAGACCGGCATGACCGTTCGCGTTGAAAAGCAAGGGGCCGTAAGCACGGTGGTCATCGACCGCCCCGCGGCGCGCAATGCCATCGACCGCGCCACGGCGCAGGCGCTGGCCAACGCCTTCCGCGAATTCGACGCCGACCCGGCGCAGCATGTCGCCGTACTGTGCGGCGCCAACGGCCATTTCTGCGCCGGCGCCGACCTCAAGGCCTTTGTCGCCAATCCCGGCGAATGGTCCTTGAGCGAGGAAGGCGACGCACCGCTGGGGCCGACGCGCATGCTGCTGTCGAAACCCGTTATCGCGGCCGTCTCCGGCTATGCCGTGGCCGGCGGGCTGGAACTGGCGCTGTGGTGCGACCTGCGGGTGATGGAGCGATCGGCGACCTTCGGCGTCTTTTGCCGGCGCTGGGGCGTGCCGCTGATCGACGGCGGCACGATACGGCTGTCGCGCCTGATCGGGCATGCACGGGCGCTGGACCTGATGCTCACCGGCCGCGCGGTCGGCGCCGAGGAAGCGCTGGCCTTCGGCCTGGCCAACCGCGTGGTGGCCGAGGGCGAGGCGCGCGCGGCAGCCGAGGAACTTGCCGCGCAGATCGCCGCCTTGCCGCAGACCTGCCTGCGCCATGACCGCCTGTCGAGCTACGAACAGTGGGGCCTGCCGCTGGCCGAGGCGCTGAAGAACGAATGCCGCCACGGCCAGGTGTCGCTGGCGAGCGGCGACGCCGAGGAGGGCGCCGGGCGCTTCCGCCAAGGAGAGGGACGCCATGGCCGCTTCTAGGCGCCCGCTGGCACCCGACGAACCCAACCGTCGCGCCGAGATCGTGCGCGCGGCCAGCCGCCTGTTCGCCGAGAAGGGCTATTCGGCCACTACCATTCGCGACATCGCCAAAGCCGTCGATATGCAATCCGGCTCGCCTTTCTATCACTTCAAGACCAAGCACGACATGCTGCTGGCGGTGGTGCTGGAGGGCATGGCCACCATCACCCGCGCGACCCGTGCCGCGGCCGCGCGGGGCGGCACGCCGCGCGAGGTCTTCGACGCCATGCTGCTGGCCCATCTGGAACAACTGCTGGCCGAGGACGGCCGCCATTTCGCCGCGACGCTGCTGCACGAAGGCCACCACCTCGAACCGGCGGCACTGAAGGAACTCATCGCACACAAGGACACCTACGAGGCGATGTGGCAGAAGGCATTGCGCGATCTCAAGCGCGCCGGCAACATCGGCGACGACAGCCGTGTCACGCGCCTGTTCCTGATGGGCGCGCTGAACTGGACCGTGCAGTGGTATCGCCCCAACGGCGGGCGCACGGTGAAACAGATCGCCAGGCAAATCTCGGACTTGCTGCTGAGAGCCAACGCTTGAGCTCAATGCCTGGCTGGGTCACATTGCACCACCGCGGCATTACCGGTGTTGATAACCCATTGCGGTACATATGAAAACGGCAAACAATTGGCGATTGGCCTAGAATCAACTGCCGCTGAAGATTGCCTACCAGTTTGTGGAGCATGCGCATCTAACAATCGCATCGTCATCGGCAGTGATCGCAAAGTTCACTGAAAGGGGCAAGTTGAACGCACGGCGCGGAACCAGTTTATCCATCAATCTTTTCTTCTCCGAGCAAAGCTGGAGCAGTCTGGTCATTGCTGACGCTTCATCGCACAATGCCAAGGTGCTATCGGCTCCGAAGAGTATGCTCAGTCAGCTTGTCGCAAGGGATGAACTGCGAAAGTCTGGCGTCTACATTCTTACTGGCCCAAATGTGGATGACGAGTTCGGGTTGGAAGGTTACATCGGTGAAAGTGACAACCTTGCGGCACGTTTACGCTCGCATGCAAGGTCGAAATCATTTTGGAATAGAGCTTACGTTGCCGTTTCCAAGGATTCCTGGCTTTCAAAATCCCATATAAGGTTTCTTGAAGCTCGGCTCATCATGCAGGCGAAGCGGGCACCACTCATCACCCGAATAAGTAATGACAAACAGGACTTATCGTACGACCGTCTGCCAGATGGTGAGATTGCCAATCTGGAAAACTTTGTCAGCTTTCTTGACCTGATAATGCCTGCAATCGGCTGTCCGCTCTTTAGCTTTCCCGATGCCATATACGCCGGGCCGAGGCGACCAGGGGCGGTATCTCCAAGCGTACCCGGTGCGTTTGGACAAGAAACACACTTTGCACTTTCCAAAGGCCCAGCCCGCGCCGTTGGCTACTTGCGGGATAATGCATTTTGGGTCATAAAAGGCTCCACAGCTAGGATTGAGGAATATTCTTCCCTCCGAGAAGGGTATCGCAACGCACGGCGAAAACTATCGGAAAGAGGCATCCTAGTCAGGGACGAGGGACGCGGCCTCTTGGTGTTCACGCAAGACGTTCCATTCAATAGTCCCAGTGACGCCGCAGCTGTGATTGGGACGACCAGCTTGAACGGCCGTAAAGCGTGGAAGGTTATTGGGACAAACTTGACATTTGCAGAATGGGAAGCCAGTCAGGAAGCAGGTTGTAAGTGAAATCGACGCGGGAGTAAAAAATTCGCGAATTGACAAGTTTTCTTCAGTCCCATTCTGATAATGACAGGCTGATCTGCGAGGCCATAGGAGGCCTTGTCGCACACTTTGTACCTGATGCAGAGTTAACCTATGTCAGATCAACGGATGATCGACAACCCTATCTGAATCGACCGCTAATTTCCAAGCTTGGCATTGAGCTTGAAGCAAATAGCAAGATGCCAGACGTTGTACTTTATGCCAAGGAAAAGAATTTGCTTTTGCTTATTGACTGTATTACTGGTCAAGGCTACATCAACGCAAGGCGGAGAACATATTTGTCGGGACTGTTCGAACGAACTACCGCCGGCCTTGCATTTCTCTCAGCATTTCCTGATCGCGAAGCCCTGCGACTACAGGGAACGCATATTGCATGGGGAAGTGTGCTTTGGTTCGCAAATACTCCTTCGCACATGATCCACTTTGATGGGGCACGGCTTCTAGGGCCATATGATGGGCACCCTACTCAGTGCTAATACTACGAAGAAACACTGCGCGGTGAAACCGCCCACCGCTGACGACCTTGAACTTCATGCTTTAGACATCACACTGGAGTGTGAGTTTTGAGCCATTCGCGCAGCGCCGCATTGATGCGTGTCTGCCACCCTGGGCCACCGGCGCGAAACGCGGCGAGAACGTCACGGTCGAAACGGATGGTGGTCGACTCCTTGTCGCTTCCCGCCGGGCGTCCCCGCTGCCTCTGGTAAGTCTCGATCCCGGCCTGCATTTCCTCTCGCGTCAGCGGGCGTTCTTCCTCGTTCTTGCCATCCCAGACATACGGTGTCCTGGCCCGTACTTTCACCACGTCCGTCTTGCTCTCGCCTCGCTTAAGCGCGGCGCGCATCTTATTGGTCGCCGTTGAAGTCATCTTCGAGCCAGCCATGGTAAGCGCTCCTTTCCTCTTCACTCGCCGGTCGGAAGCTGACAATCCGCAGCACGTCTTCGCGCGCCACATGCACCACCGTCAGCACCGCCAACACGTCAAACACGTAGGCGAACGACTGTGTCCGCGCTTCGCCACCGCGCACGCTCCGCACATCCAGGCGGTAAGGGCTTTCCAGCACCATCACGGCGTCGAGAAAATCCAGCCCGTGCTTGTCGAGATTGGCTTGCCGCTTGGCTTCGTCCCAGAGAAAGAACCTGCGTGCTCATCGGCTTTAATGTTGTAACAATAATTCAGGAAGTCAAGGATTTTCGTTACCACGAAAACTCGACCACAGCGGCGATCCCGGTTTTCGCCGTCCCGCCAGCGCCGACTTTTATACGCTTGCATCGCGCCTCCCGGGCGCAGGATAAGATGGGCCGCACGCCAAGCCAGATTCCATGAAGACCGCCCTCTACCTTCTCGCCGGCCTGCTGCTTCTCGCCGCCCTTGCGATCCAGCTCGGTGCGTTGCGCGGCAAGCGCCCGGCCGACCTCGGGGTGAGCAACGGCCGCCTCAAGCCACCCTCGCTCACGCCCAACAGCGTGTCGAGCCAGGCTTCGCTCTACCCCGACCACCCGCAACGCACCTACGCGGCGATCGCACCGCTGCCCGCCAAGCTCGGTGCGGCCTCGATCCAGGCGCTGGCGGCGGAGCTGGCGGCGATGCCGGGCATCAGCATCGTCGAGCAGCGGCCGGACTATGTGCGTGCCGAAGCCGAAACGCGCTGGATGCGTTTTACCGATGACCTCGAATTCTGGTTCGACCCGGCGCGCAAGGTGATCGAGCTGCGCAGCGCCAGCCGGCTGGGGCGCAAGGATTTCGGGGTGAACCGGGAACGTATCGAGGCGATCCGCGCCGCCTGGCTGGCGCGACCCTGAGCGCCTGCCGCCGCTAGGACGTGCCGCGAGCGGCCTCGCAGTCGGCAAGGATGCCGGCCAGCTGCGCCGGGCTGAGGCTGGCTTTCACCGAATCCATGTAGTCGTGGTCTTCGCGCTTGATGTGGTTGAGCAGCCACTTGTTCAGCGTATCCAGCACTTCGGCGGCGACTTCCTCGCCGAGCGCATAGCGGTGACCGTACTCGGCCAGTTGCAGGGCGAAGCGCTCGTGGCCGCGACGATGCTGGGCGGCGCCGGGAAACCTGGCCGCCACCATCACCGCTTCCTCGTAGCCAAAGTGGGAGAGCGTGTAGTCGGCGAGGCCTTCGAGCACCAGGCCGACGGCCTTCTTCTCGCCGGTCTTCCGGGCGTCGTTGAGCTGGTTGATGTAATCGACGATGCGCCTGTGCTGGGCGTCGATCTGCTCGATGCCGATGCTCAGGTCCGCCGTCCATTTCAATGCCTTCACCATGCCATCGCCTCCGCTTGGCCTGCTTGGTTCAACGGCGCGCCGGCCTTGTGTCGTCGGAGGAATATAACAGCATCAGGACAAGAGGTCGTAAGTCCCTTGCCGCGGCGCCGGCTGCCAGCCCGCCAACGCCGCCGCCGGCATCGGCAGGGCAATGCCATTGCCCTGACCCAGCTCGCAACCCATTTGCAGCAACGCCTGATGGATCGCCTCGTTTTCCACGCCCTCGGCTACGCAGCGCATGTCGAAGGCGCGGGCCAGCGCGATGATGCCCTGGACCACGGCGTGGTCACCCTTGTCGCTCTGCATGTCGCGGACGAAGGACTGGTCGATCTTGAGCGTGTCGACGTCGAGCTGGCTCAGGTAGGTAAGCGAGGAATAGCCACTGCCGAAGTCGTCCAGCGCGAAGCCTATGCCCAGTTCGCGGCAGGCGGCGATCAGCGCGCTGATGCGGGCGATGTCGTCGAGCGCGGCGGTTTCCAGCACCTCGATCTGCAACCAGCGCTCGTCCGGCTGCGGCGCGTAGCGGCGCGCCTGTTCGCGCAGGCGCGGCACGAAACCGGCCGACTGCATGTGGTAGGCCGAAATGTTGATGCCGATTTCGATGCGCAGCCCGGCCTCGCGCCAGCGTCGCAGGTGGTCGACGGCGCTGGCGATCACCCATTCGCCAAGCTCGATTTCGAGCTCGGTGTTTTCCACCGCGCGCATGAAATCGCCCGGCAGCAACAGCCCGCGCCGCGGATGGTGCCAGCGGATCAGGGCCTCGGCACCGGCCAGGCGGCGGCTGGCAAGCTCGATCTTGGGCTGGAAGTAGAGTTCGAATTCTCCGCCGGCGAGACCGCCGCGAATTTCCAGCAACAACTGGTGGTGGCTGCGGGCACGGCGATCGCTGGCCGGGTCGAACAGGTGGTAACGGTTCTTGCCCGCCAGCTTGGCCAGGTACATGGCCTGGTCGGCGTGGCGCAGCAGGGTCTCGGCGTCCTCCTCGTCGTCGGGGTAGAGCGCGACGCCGATGCTGGCGCTGAGCGCCAGCTCTTCGCCGTCGATGGCGATCGGCCGCGCCACCCGTTCCAGAATGCGTTGCAGGCTGCCGACGCATTCCTCCGCCGCCTGCAGGCCGACCAGCAGCACCACGAACTCGTCGCCGCCGAGGCGCGCCACGGTATCGTCCTCGCGCACCGATTCGCGGATGCGGCGCGTGACCTCGACCAGCACGCGGTCGCCGACGGCATGGCCGAGGCGGTCGTTGATCGGCTTGAAGCCGTCGAGATCGAGGTAGCACACCGCCAGCAGGCCCTGGTCGCGCTTGGCGCGGGCCAGCGCCTGCGCCAGCCGGTCGGCCAGCATCACGCGGTTGGGCACGCCGGTGAGGGCGTCGTAATGCGCCAGGCGTTCGAGCTGCTTTTCGTGTTCCATGCGCACCCGCAACTCGCGCCGCAGGTCGTGCTCGCGCTGGCGGGCCAGCTCCTCGTTCTTCAGCGTCTCGTGAAAATAGAAGACGCCGGCCAGGGCCACCAGATAGAGGATGGCGGTGCCGAGGTCGGCGCCGGAAAAATTCGAGCCGCCGCCCCGGACCAGGTAGCCAAGGACGATGGCGGCAATGATCGCCGCCAACCACCACAGGCCGACGCGGATGCCCTTGAGGAAAAAGGCGGCGGCGGAAAACAGGAAGAACAGCGACAGCCGGTTGCCCTGCTGCGGCGCCACCAGGTAGGCGGCGAGAAACAGCAGGAAGCCGAGCGCCAGCGCGATGCTGGCGACGCGCTCGACCTGATCCGGGTGCTGTCGCAGGTAGAACCAGAGCGCGCAGGCGGCGCCGGCGATCAGAAAATCGATCGTCGCCAGGGGATGCGGCATCGTCAGTCGATACACGCCAATGGCGCTGGCCAGACCCATCGCCAGGAGGAAGATGCCGTTGAGGAAGGCGATCTTGTACCTTGGCTGGTCGCGACTATGGTCCTGGCGGTCTTGCTCGGGCATGGGACGGGCGGCGTTGCCGCGTGGGCGGGGGTATCCGGCCACCAATTCTAATTCAATGTCGCGCCGCCCGATGCCGCTCGCATGAAGGGCATCGGCCTCAGTCGAGGTAGGTCCGGCCTTCCTCGAAGCGTGCGGCGAACCAGCCCTTTTTCAGGCTCTCGGTGCGCACCTTGCCGCGACTGTTGGGCGCATGCACGAAGCGGTCGTCGCCGATGTAGATGCCGACGGAGGAACGCGGCCGGTTGCGGGTATTGAAGAACACCAGGTCGCCGGGCCGGAGCTGGTCCTGCGCCACCGGCTTGCCCTGGCGCGCGAGATCCGCCGCCGAGCCGCGCAGGCGCATATCGACCGATTTTTCGAAGACGTAGCTGACCATGCCGCTGCAATCGAGGCCGGCCTCCGGATTCTTGCCGCCGAAGCGATAGCCGGTCTCGATCAGCCCCAGCGCAAACAGCACCACGTCGTTGGCTTTCGGGTTGGGCGCGGCCAGGGCCTCGACGGCGGCGGCCGATGGACGCGGTTTCGCCGTGTTGCCGGCGGCGGCTTCCGCGCGCGAACTCACCGGCGCCGGGTCCTGCCCGCCCAGCGGCAGCACGCCGCAGGCCGCCAAAACCAGGCTGGAACTGGCAAGCAGCGTGGCAAGCGGGGTGCGGGGCGGGGTCATGGCGGCAAATGTATTCCGCTAGACTGTGGCTGTTAACCCCGAGCAAGGCAGAAAACCTCATGCAAATCCGCGCCGCCGTACTCAGCCAGATGGAAATCCCGCGCCCCTATGCGCAGACCCGGCCGATCGCCATCGAGACCGTGAACCTTTCCGGCCCCGGCCCCAACGAGGTGCTGGTGAAGATCACCGCCGCCGGCCTGTGCCATTCCGACCTGTCCATCGTCAATGGCGACCGGCCGCGGCCGATGCCCATGGCGCTGGGCCACGAGGCCGCCGGCGTGGTCGAGGAAACAGGGCCGGGGGTCACGGATCTGAAGCGCGGCGATGCCGTGGCCCTGGTCTTCGTCCCCAGCTGCGGCCACTGCCTGCCCTGCCTGGAAGGCCGGCCGGCGCTGTGCGAACCGGGCGCGGCAGCCAACACCGCCGGCACCATGGTCGGCGGCCATCGGCATCTCACGCGCGCCGACGGCAGCCCGCTCAACCACCAGGTCGGCGTCTCCTGCTTCGCTGAATATGCCGTGTGCAACCGCGGCTCGCTGGTCAAGGTGACACCCGAGCTGCCGCAGGATGTCGCCGCCGTGTTCGGCTGCGCGGTGCTGACCGGCGTGGGTGCCGCGATCAATTCAGCGCAAATCAGGCTGGGCCAGACCGTGGCCGTGATCGGCCTGGGTGGTGTCGGCCTTTCCGCCGTGCTGGGGGCGCTGGCCGCCGGCGCGCGCGAAGTGATCGCCATCGACAGCCTGCCTTCCAAACTTGAAACGGCGCTGGCGCTGGGCGCCACCAGCGCCTTCCGTGCCGACGATCCCGACCTGGTGGCCCAGGTCAAGGCCGCGACGGGCGGCGGCGTGGACATCGCCATCGAAGCCGCCAGCTCGGTCAAGGCGCTCGACGCCGCCTACAGGATCACGCGGCGCGGCGGCACCACGGTGACTTGCAGCCTGCCGCCGCCCTCGCACACCTTCAACGTCCCGGCAGTCAACCTGGTTGCCGAGGAGCGCACGCTGAAGGGCAGCTACCTCGGCTCGGCCGTGCCGGCGCGCGACATCCCGCACTACATCGCGCTGTTCCAGGCCGGCCGCCTGCCGGTGGACAAGCTGATCACCCACCGCCTGACCCTTGACCAGATCAACGAGGGCTTCGACCGCCTCGACTCCGGTGAAGCCGTGCGCCAGGTGATTCTGTTCTGATGTTGCGTTCCTATCTCTTCACCTCGGAGTCCGTCTCCGAAGGCCATCCCGACAAGCTCGCCGACCAGATCTCGGACGCCATCCTCGACGCCTTCCTGGCACGCGAGCCGAACGCCAAGGTGGCCTGCGAAACCCTGGTCGCGGACAATCTGATCGTCATTGCCGGGGAATTCCGCAGCGCCGACCCGGCGATCTTTGCCGACATCCGCGACCGCGCCGAGGGCATCGCCCGCCAGGTGCTGCGTGACGCCGGCTACAAGGATGCCGACACCGGCATCGACCCCGACAAATGCGAAGTGCAGGTGCGCTTCAACCACCAGTCGATCCAGATCAACAAGGGCATCGTGCATGCCAACGGTCAGCTCGGCGCCGGCGACCAGGGCCTGATGTTCGGTTATGCCTGCGACGAGACGCCGGACTGCATGCCCTACCCGATCTGGCTGGCGCATCGCCTGGTGCAGCGCCAGGCAGCCTTGCGCAAGTCGGGCGCCATGGACTGGCTGCGGCCCGACGCCAAGAGCCAGGTCACGGTGCGCTACGAGGGCCAGCGCGTGGCCGGGGTGCACAACGTGGTGATCTCGACCCAGATTGCGCGCGGCCTCGATCCGGCCTGGGTGGCGCGCGAGGTCACGCGCGAGATCGTCGATCCGCTGCTGCCGCTGGACCTGCGCACCAACGAGTTCCACATCCTGGTCAATCCCGCCGGGCCCTTCGAGATCGGCGGGCCCAACGGCGACACGGGGCTCACCGGGCGCAAGATCATCGTCGATACCTACGGCGGCGCCTGCCCGCACGGCGGCGGCGCGTTTTCCGGCAAGGACCCGAGCAAGGTCGACCGCTCGGCGGCCTACATGGCGCGCTACATCGCCAAGAACCTCGTCGAGGCGGGGCTCGCGCGGCGCTGCCTGATCCAGATCGCCTATGCCATCGGCGTGGCCGAGCCGGTCTCGGTGATGGTCGACAGCCAGGGCACCGGCATCGTTCCCGACGTGCAGCTGGAAGCCGCCGTGCGCAAGGTATTCCGCCTGACGCCGAGCGCGATCATCGAAACGCTGGAACTGGCGCGGCCGATCTATCGCCAGACCGCCGCCTACGGCCACTTTGGCCGCGACGACGTCGAGTTCAGCTGGGAGCGCTGCGACTGCGGCGAAGCCTTGAAGTCGGCCTTGGTCTAAGCGCGACTCAAAGCCCCGCCACGGCGCGGCGGAATTCCATGCGCGCCATCATGCGCGAGGCCATGTTGCTGCTGAAGCACAGCGCGAACCACTGCTCGCGCGGATGCACGAACAGGGCCGTGCCGCTGATCCCCGACCAGGTCAGTTCGCCCGTCGCGCAGGGCATGGCCGCCGCGCCGTAATCCAGGCGCACGGCGAAGCCGAGGCCGAAGCCGAAGCCGGCGCCCGTGAAGCCCAGCGGCCCGTCGACATCCTCGGGCAGCTGGTTGCGCGTCATCTCCAGAAACAGCGCTTCGGAGATCAGGCGCCCGTCGCGATGGCGGCCGCCATGGGCGATCAGGCGCGCGAAGCGGGCGAAATCGTCGAGCGTGGAGACCAGGCCGGCGCCGCCGCACTCCATCCACGGCCGGCCCTCGCGGTGCAGGCCGTAGCCCGGGACGCGGGCGTGCCAGGCGGCGTCGGCAGCAAAGGCGGTGGCCAGGCGGCCCTGCTCGGCGGCGGGCACCTCGAAGCCGGTCTGCGTCATTTCCAGCGGCTCGAAGATGCGCCGGCGCAGGCTTTCGCCCAGCGTCATGCCATCGACGGCGGCCACGATCAGGCCCAGCACGTCGGTGGAAAATCCGTAGCGGAAGGCACGCCCCGGTTCCGCCGCCAGCGGCCGCACCGCCAGGCTTTGCAGGAAATCCGCAGCATCGACATAAGGCATGCGCGCACCGAAGTCGCTTTTCAGGGCAATCTCGCGCAGCGAGGCTTCGCGGAATTCGGTCTCGTAGGCAAAGCCCGAGGTATGTCGCAGCAGGTCGCGCAGCGTCGGCGGCCGGCGCGGCGCAATCCCACCCATCAGGCAGGCGCCGCGCAAGGCCGGCAGGTAGCCGCCCACCGGCGCATCGAGGTCGAGCAGGCCCTGTTCGACCTGCATCAGCGCCGCCAGGCTGATCACCGGCTTGCTCAGCGAAGCGAGGCGGAACAGCGCGCCGTCGTGCATCGGTTCGGTGCCGGCGGGCCCGAGCTGGCCGGCGGCGGCGCGCGCCAGCAGCTTGCCGCCGCGCTCCACATGCACCAGCGCGCCCGGCGTGTGACGCGCCTCGATCTGGTAGCCCAGCAGGCGCTCGATGGCGGCACTCATTTGCGTTCCTCCTCGTCGGTGCTTGCCGGCTTGTCGGCCTTTGCGGGCTGGGCTTCGGCGGGCTGCGCTTCGGCGGCCTGTGCCACGGCTTCGTTGCGTTGCGCGCCGAACTGCGCCGCCGGGGCGGCCTCGTCCGAGTTCATCATTCGATTGAAGAGCACCACGGCCAGGATGCCGAGGATGATGACGATGGCGTAGATCATGCCGTAGCCTGGCTTGGCCATGGTCAGGTCTCCTTCGCCGGCGGCGTCCAGGTGTAGCGGCCCGACTCGCCGTGGAACAGGCGGCTCTTCACCAGGCGCGGATCGCGCAGCACGTGGCGCAGTTTCTTGGGTTCGACCTCGGCCAGTACCGGCAACTCGGGCGGGACGGAGATGGCCTGCACCGCCACGCTGCCGACCACCTGGTCGACGGCGCAGGCTGAAACAGAGCCGGCCTGCTCGCGCTGGGTGTCGAGTGCCGCCAGTTGCGCCTCGCGCTCGGCCAGCGCAGCCTGCGCGGCTTCGAGCTGCTTGCGCTGGAACTGGATCTCCTGCAATGGCCGCGCCACGCGCTGCGTGGCCTGGCGCCATTGCGCTTCCTGGGTCGGCGACAGCGCCACGCCGCCGGCGCGGATGCGTTGCTCGGCCGCCAGGTAGTTGCGCAGCTCCGGCAGGGCCAGCAAGGCATCCAGGCCAGCCTGGCGTTCCCTGAGTCTGGCCTGCAACTCGGCGACGGCCTGCTTCGCCTCGTCGCGCTGCTTGTCCAGCGCGCTGAAATCGGGCAGGCAGAGGCTGACCAGGGTATCGACCTCGCGCCGCGAACCGGCGCGCAGGATGTGGATGCGGCGCGCAGCAATGCTGCAGGCGATGGCCTCGTCGATCTCGACTTCCTCGGCGACGATGTCGCAGGCGATGGCGCGGCCCAGCTTCAGCTTGCCGGCAACGATGCTGGAGCTTTCGACATAGGCAGCCTGAACCTCGCAGCCGCGCGCATCGATCACGGCGCGCGAAGCCCGGCCGTCGATGCGCAGGCTGCCGTTCTGGTTCCTGACCGAGCCGCCGGCGAGATTGGCGCACAGGTGCAGATCGCCGCCATGCGAGACGATGCCGCCGAAGACATCGGCCCGGAATTTCATGTGGTGGCCTTCGACGCTGCGGTGCTCCTGTACCTCGCCGTGTTCTTCGTAATGTTCGCCGACCAGGAACAGGTTGCCGGTGGTACGCTGGCTGACGCCTTCGCGGTTGACGATCTTTTCGGTGACGGAGATCTGCTGCGAACTCTTGTCGATATTGAGGAAGCCATCGCGCGCGGCGAGCAGGAATTCGCCCTTGGCGTTGCGCTCGACACGGGTGCCGGGGCCGGCCAGGTCTTCGAGCTCGAAGTCGCGCGGCAGCTCGGGTTCCAGCACGGCGCCATCGATGTCGCGCCCGGGCAGGCCCAGGCGGCGCGGCATTTTTTGCAGCAACCGGGTGCCCTCGGCCACTTGCGGGAAATGGTTCTTGAACTGGCCGAGATCGATTTTTCCGCTGGGCAGGATGGCCGGCGAGTCGTCGCGATGCAGGGCCAGGGTCTGTTCGCGCACTGTGGCATCGGTGCCGGGTTGCGGGTCGCTGCGGCGGGCGATGTCCACCCGCTCGCCCTGCGCCGAGTCGATCGCGGCGCGTACGGCGCCGACGTCGATGCCGCTGCGCACGCCACAAAGCCACATCGCGGCGACAAACTCGTCCAGGTTCAACCGCGTCGGCGTCTGCCGCAACTGCTTTTCATAGCCGGTGAGCAACGGCTGGCCGTTCTCGCCGTTGTCGCCGAAGATCGGCACCTCCACGCTGCGCTCCAGCCACACCGGCGCAAACAGGTACTCGACCCGGGCGCCGCCGTCGACCGGTTTCGGGCTCTTGTACAGCTCGCGCCGTTCCTGATCGAAGGCTTCGATGCCGGCGGCAATGCGCACCGGCTTGCCGCGTTCGGCCGGCGCCAGCTCGGCACCGTAGAGCAGCATGGCGAGCGCATCGCAGTCGAGGCCGACGAAAAGGGAACCGGAGCCGAACACCCGATCGACGAAACGCTGCATCTGCACTGCCCGACCCGGCACGTCCGGTTGCACGAAAACGCCGTCGGCATCGCGGCGGACAAAATCCGGCAGCAGCACCTCGCCGGCCGACAGGCTGGCGACCGTCCCCTTGGACGAGCGCGGCGCGGTGGCCGGAACGGCGGGATGGGTTTCCTTGGGAGTGACCAAGCTCAGCGGCTCCGATGACAAGCTCGTGATGGCGACCGTGGTAGCGGCGAGTATCCCCGAGCCCCCGTCACCGGTCAATGGCGGCGACTGCCGGTGCTCAGGCGATGGCCCGCCGCAAGCCGCCGATCACGCGGTCCAGCTCGGCCAGCAGGCGCGCGGTGGGCTGGTCCACCTCGGTCTGGCCGCCACGCAAGGCGGCATCCAGCGCGGCGGCGGCTTGCGCCAGTTCGGTGGCGCCCAGGGCACCGGCTGCGCCCTTGAGGCTGTGGGCGACGCGTCGCACGCCCTCGACATCGCCGCCGACGCGCAGTTGTTCGATGTGCGCGGCGGCGTCGCCGTGGCTCTTGACGAACATGCCGAGCAGCTTGCGATAGGTGGCGACATTGCCGCGCACCAGCCCCAGGCCGTAGGCCATATCGACGCCGGGGATGGCGGGCAGCTCGGACGGCCCGCTCGCCGGCGGCACCCGAACCGGCGCGGCGGCGACGGCTGGCGGCAGCCCGGGGGACGCGTTCTCCGGCAACCATTTGAGCAGGGTCGCATACAGCTGCCCGGGGCTCACCGGCTTGGCGACGAAGTCGTTCATGCCCGCCGCGAAGGACTGCTGCCTGTCTTCGCTGTACGCGTTCGCCGTCATCGCCAGGATCGGCACCCCGGCATAGCCTGGCAGGGCGCGAATCGCGCGGGTGGCCTCGATGCCGTCCATGCGCGGCATTTGCAGGTCCATCAGGATCAGGGCGTAGTCGGCGGTGCGCGCCCTGGCCACTGCCTCGACGCCATCCCAGGCCAGATCGACCCGGAAGCCTGGCGCACCCAGCAGTTCCAGCGCGACCTCGCGATTGACGTCGTTATCCTCGGCCACCAGCAGGCGGGCGCCGGCATGACGGCGGCGCAGCTCGGCTTCGACCTCGATCCCGGCGTCGATCGGTGGCGCCGGTGTTTCACCGGACGGCGCCGCGCCGTGCCCGCGCTGCAACCTGACGCTGAACCAGAAGCGGCTGCCGACCCCCGGCGTGCTCTCGGCGCCGACTTCGCCGCCCATCATTTCCGCCAGGCGGCGCGCGATCACCAGGCCGAGCCCGGCGCCGCCGTAGCGGCGGGTGGTCGAGGCATCGACCTGCTCGAAGGGACGGAACAGGCGCGGCAGCATGTCTGCCGCGATGCCTATGCCGGTGTCCTCAACTTCGAAGCGCAGGCGAAGCCCGTCGCTGCCTTCCTCGATCACGCTGGCGCGCAGCACGACGCGGCCCTGCTTGGTGAATTTGATGGCATTGCCGGCGTAGTTGAACAAGGCCTGGCGCAAGCGCGCAGCGTCGCCGCGCAGCCACGAGGGCACGCCGGCGACATCGATTTCCAGCGCGATGTCCTTGGCCCGCGCCGCCTCGCCGAGCAGGCTGCGCAGTTGATCCATCATCGCGGTCAGCGAAAAATCCTCCTGCTGCGGCACCAGCAGGCCGGCCTCGCTGCGCGAGACATCGAGGATGTCGTTGATGATGCCGAGCAGGTGCCGGGCGGCTTCGTCGATCTTGCCCAGGCGCTCGGCCTGCTGGGGAGTTTGCGGCGCGCGACGCAGGAGATAGCTCAAGCCGACGATGGCGTTCATCGGCGTGCGTATCTCGTGGCTGACGTTGGCGAGGAAGGCGCTCTTGGCCAGGCTGGCGGCCTCGGCCGCGTCGCGCGCGGCGGCGAGTTCGCGGGTGCGGGCGGCGACTTCCGCCTCCAGTCTCGTCTGATGGCCTTGCAATGCCTGCTCGCTCTCCTTGCGTTCGGTGATGTCGCGCGAGAGCACGACGAAGCGGGCCAACTGCCCATCGACTACCTCCTTGCGCGCCACCGACAGCTCGAACCAGCGCAGGCCCTGGGGCAGCGGCAGGGCGAATTGGCGCCCAGCCGAGTAGCCGATTTCACCGGCTTCACGCAGGGCTTCCATGCAAATTCGCGCCGCCTCGGGCGGCAACATGTCTTCGATCAAGCGGCCGAGCAGCTGCTCCGGCGGCGCGGCCAGTAGCTCGGTTCGCGGCGAATGGTAGTCGATATAGCGGCCCTCGGCATCGATCTCGAACATCAAGTCGGGAATCGCGTCCAGCGTCGCCTGCAACTGGTTGCGCGCCTCGACGATCTCGGCTTCCTGCCGTTTGCGCTCGGTGATGTCCTGGATCACGCCGAGCACGGTGGAGGCCCGGCCCGCCGCGTCGTATTCAAGTTCCGCCCGCTGCCGTATCCAGCGCGTTTCGCCGCCGATGTCGATCCGGTATTCGTGGTCGAAAATGCCGCCCTCCAGGGCCTCGCGCCAGGCTTGCTCCATTGCCGGCCGGTCTTCCTCGTGGGCACGCGCGAGGCAGGCATCGATGCTTCCCGCGGACCCCGCCGGCAGGCCGAAAATGCGGCAGGCCTCAGCTGACAGGCGCATGGTGGCCGTGCCGAAGTCGAGTACCCAGCTGCCGGTTTTGCCCACACCCTGGGCGCGATCCAGTTCCGCCTTGCTGGCTTCGAGTTCCCGGCCGCGCTCGGCAATGGCGTCGGCCATTCGACGCTGGCGCGCCACCTGTTCCTGGTTGGCGCGCACCAGATAAATCACCAGGACGGTCGCCAGCACGATCATCAACGACTGCGCCACGACATACATTGCCGCCGGCGTCGGCGGGAAACCGCCCAGCCATCCGGCATGCTGGGCGTAGGCGATCGACACCAGCATGGCAATCGAGGCCAGGGCCATGACGATGGCTGCGCGCAGACTGTAGGCCCAGCCGACGAAAACCGTCAGCACCGGATAAATCGCCAGGATCGGCGTGTTCGGGGCGCCGACGACGAAGCCGATCAGGGTTGCGGCCAGCCAGATTCCTCCGCTCAGGAACAGTACCGCCTGTCTTACACGTCCGGCGCGCAGGAGGAAATGCACGCCGACAATCACCAGGGCCGCGACGACCGGCCCGCCGTGGCGCGTGGTCTGCTCGGGGACGAAGATGAAGATCGCGCCGCTGAACGCGGCGGCGGCGGCAAGGCCGGCGATCACCGCCACGCGCATGAAGCGGGCAATGAACTCGTCGGTGATCGTGTCGTCGCTGCGGTCCTGGTCGCCTGGCGACGGACCCGGTAGGCTGGTCATGGCATGTCCGGCCGTGGCCGAATGCCTCAGGTTCAAGGATTTCCTGACGACACCGGCGACGGTCTCCTTGCGCCAAGTATATGGCGGTGAAAGGAAAGCCTTCCATGCGTAGAAACCGCAGGCCTTGCCCTGCACGGGGCTTCGTTGTAGCTTTCCGGCCCTTACCTACCCGTAGTCCACCTTGGAGCTTTCGATGATGACTTGGCAACAGTTCGCACTCGCCGCCGTGACCGGCACGACCCTCCTGACCGCCGCCGCCGCAACCGCCGGCAAGCCTGAAACCACGGCCTCCGGCCTGATCTACGAATCGCTCAAGGACGGTACGGGCGCCCAGCCGACCGCCGAATCGCGCGTCGAAGTGCATTACCGCGGCACCCTGACCGACGGCAAGGAATTCGATTCCTCCTACAAGCGCGGCCAGCCCGCCACCTTCCCGCTCAATCGCGTGATTCCGTGCTGGACCGAGGGCGTGGCGAAGATGAAGGAAGGCGGCAAGGCGAAACTGACCTGCCCGCCCGGCATTGCCTATGGCACGCGCGGCGCCGGTTCCGCCGTACCGCCCAACGCGACTTTGAACTTCGAGGTCGAGCTGCTCAAGGTGATGCGCTGAGCGAGGCCTCGGCCGGAGCCTGCGGGGCGCAGCTGCTGGCGACGCCGTCACGCCGTGGCGGAAGGCAACCACTTGGCAAGCACGGCAAACAGCTGCTCGGGGCTCACCGGCTTGGCGACGAAATCGTTCATGCCGGCGGCAATCGAATTGCGCCGGTCTTCGCTGTAGGCATTCGCCGTCAGGGCAACGATGGGCGTGTGGGCATAGCCGTGCAGGCGGCGGATCGCGCGCGTCGCTTCGAGGCCGTCCAGGCGCGGCATCTGCAGGTCCATGAGGATCAGGCCGTAGCTTTCGGCGCGGGCTTTTTCCAACGCCTCCAGGCCGTCGCCGGCAAGGTCGCAGGCGATATTGACCGTCGCCAGCAGTTCGACCACCACCTCGCGGTTGATGGCATCGTCCTCGACCACCAGCACGCGCGTGCCGGCATAGCCCGCGCGCAAGGCGGCCTCGGCACCCGCTCCGGGACTGGCGGGAGGACGGTCCGCCGGCATCTCGCCATGGCCGCGCTGCAGGCGGGCCGTAAACCAGAAGCGGCTGCCGACGTTCGGCGTGCTGTCAGCGCCGACTTCTCCACCCATCAGTTCGGCCAGGCGGCGCGTGATCACCAGCCCGAGGCCGGCGCCGCCGTAACGCCGCGTTGCCGACCCATCGACCTGGGCAAAGGGACGGAACAGCCTGGGCAGCTGGTCGGCGGCAATGCCGATGCCGCTGTCCTCGACTTCGCAGCGCAGATGCACGCCGTCACTTCCTTCCCCGATCAGGCGCACGCACACGGAGACGCGTCCGCTCGGGGTGAACTTCACCGCGTTGCTGGCATAGTTGAACAGGGCCTGGCGCAGGCGGTTGGCATCGCCGCGCAGCCAGTCAGGCACGCCGGCGGCATCGAATTCGAGCGCGATGCCCTTGGCCCGTGCCGGTTCCGCCAGCAGTACGCGAATCTGTTCCAGCAGCGCGGCCAGCGAAAAATCCGCCTGCTCCGGCACCAGCTGGCCGGCTTCGCTGCGCGACACGTCGAGGATGTCGTTGATCACCGAGAGCAGACGCTGAGAGGCGGCGTCGATCTTGACCAGGCGCTCGGCCTGCTCGGGGCTGGCGGCGCGGCGCAGTAGGTAGCTCAAGCCGACGATGGCGTTCATCGGCGTGCGGACCTCGTGGCTGATGTTGGCCAGGAATTCGCTCTTCGCCAGGCTGGCCGCTTCCGCCGCGTCGCGCGCCTGGGCAAGCTCCTGCGTGCGCGCGGCGACTTCGGCTTCCAGCTGTGCCTGATGATCGCGCAGGCGCTGCTCGAACTCCTTGCGCTCGGTGACGTCCTGCAGCACGCCGACGATATCCCGCGGCCGGCCGTCAGCGTCGCGCCTGAGCTCCGCGATCTGGCGCACCCAGCGCAACTTGTCGCCCTGCAACAGGCGGTGCTCGTGCTCCATGGGGGTTCCCGCCAGCGTCGCGCGCCATGCTTCTTCCACCCCGGCCCGGTCGTCGGGATGCACCTTGCCGAGATAGCCCTGCAGGGAGCCGATGGTCCCCGCGGGGAGTCCGAGCTGACGACAGGTTTCCACCGAGAGTTCGACGCGGCCGTCATCGATGTGGCAAACCCAGCTACCGACCCGGCCGACGGCTTGCGCGCGATCCAGGTCGGCGCGACTGGCATCGACCTCGGCGACCTGGCGCGCCAGATCCCGGCTCAGCGCGCGTGCCTCGCCGATGCGGTTCTGGTAGGCGCGCAGCACCCAGACAATCGCGATTGCCGCCAGCACCAAGGTCATGAGCTGGGCGCCGAGGTAAATCAGCATCGGCCGGCGTTCCACGTCCGGCAACCAGCCCGTCATGTCGCCCGCCGCCATGGCCGCCATCGCCACGGTGGCGAGGGCGGCGGCCAGTTTCGCGCCGCGCGTGCCAAAGCGCCAGCCGGCATAAAACACCAGCACCGGGAAGAAGGCAATGATGGGCGCATGCACTCCGCCCGTCCCGAGGGCAATCCAGACAATCAGGAGCGGACCTCCCAGCGCCAGGAGGTTGGTGGCAAGGCGGACCCGTCCGCTCCGGGCAAGTATCGCGACCACGGCCATGTACACCGCACCGAAGGCAAGCCCGGCATTCACACCCGGCAGCCGAATGTCCCTGATCAGGCTGCTGACAAGAAACGCCGCCGAACCAAAGGCAATGAATGCCGCAGCGCCGGCGAGGTAGGCGGCCGAAATCTCCGGCACTGCCAAGCTTTCATCGACCTGGCGTACGGGCGATTCGGAGGAGGTGGAGGAAAGGGGGGACATTTCCAACCCTGGTGGCCCTGGCCCGGGATGGGCCGCGAGGCGTGAAACCGCAAAACCATTCTACACTTGCGGGCATGTGCATCGAATTTCGTGCAAACGAAGAGACAGCGCGTCCCGCATACACAACCTGGCGCGCATGAGGCACTCGCGCGCGGTCGCGCTGATGGTGCTGGTCACGCTGCTGTGGAGCATTGCCGGCGTGGTCACGCGCCAGCTCGATGCGGCGCGCAGCTTCGAGCTTACCTTCTGGCGCAGCCTGTTCAATGCGCTGACGCTGCTCGTGATCCTGGTACCGCTGCGCGGGGCGGCGCTGTTCCGCGACATCCTCGCCGGCAACCGCGTGATCTGGTTTTCCGGCTTGTGCTGGGCGACGATGTACACCGCATTCATGGTCGCGCTGACCCTGACCAGCGTAGCCAACGTGCTGGTGACCATGGCCAGCGGGCCGCTGCTGACCGCGCTGGCCGCACGCCTCTTCCTCGGCCAGCGCCTGCCGACGCGCACCTGGGCCGCGATCGGCGCGGCCGGACTGGGCATCGCCTGGATGTTCGGCGCCGAGGCCATGCGTGGTGCGTCGCTAACCGGCAGCCTGGTGGCGCTGGGCGTGCCGCTCGCATCCTCGGCCAACTTCACGCTGCTGCAGCAACGCGCGGGGGCGGCAAGAGCCAGCGGCGTAAGCCAGGACATGCTGCCGGCGGTGCTGCTCGGCGCCCTGCTCTCCGCCGCCGTGACACTGCCGCTGGCCTGGCCGCTGCAGGCCTCGGGCCACGACATCGGCCTGCTGGCGCTGCTCGGCGCGGTGCAACTGGCGATCCCCTGCCTGCTGGTGGTGCGCCTCTCCCGCGAGCTGCCGGCGCCCGAAATCGCCCTGCTGGCGCTGCTGGAAGTGATCTTCGGCGTACTGCTGGCCTGGGTCGGGGCCAACGAAGTACCGAGCGGCACGACGCTGGCCGGCGGCGCCCTGGTGCTGGGCGCGCTGGCGACGAACCACCTCGCCGGCAGGCGCTAGCCGGCCGCCGGCGGCAAGTCGCGCTTGCTGCCGTCGTCGTGGATCGCGACGTAGGTGAACTGGGCCTCGGTGACCTTGACCACCACCGGGTTGGCCGGGTTGCGTTCGGCATAGACCTGTACGTCGACCGTGATCGAGGTCCTGCCGGTCTTGACGATCTCGGCATAGAAGCTGACCACGTCGCCGACCGAGATCGGCTGCTTGAAGAGGAAGGAATTCACCGCCACCGTGGCGATGCGCCCGCGCGCGCGGCGCAGCGCCGGGATCGCCGCGGCGATGTCGCACTGGGCCATCACCCAGCCGCCGAAGATGTCGCCGTTGCCGTTCATGTCGGCCGGCATCGGCATCACCCGCAACACCGGCTCGCGCCCCGTGATTTTCACGCCTTCGTGGCCCATGGCCGTCTCCGTTGAATAGCCTTGACGCGAGTATAGGGCGTGTCACGACGCCGTGTCGCCGGCGCCGACTTTTGCCCTGGGCCGGCGGCGGCGCGCGGCTGAAACACAGCGTCGTCGTTGACGGGCACCGCAGTCGACGGCAATACTCGCGGGCATTCCGCCGCTGCTCCCTTCCACCGGCCGCCCCACGGAGCCCGCAATGAACAGGATTCCCTATCCCAAGCGCTTGCCACTGGCCCTGACGCCGACACCGCTGGAAGCCATGCCGCGCCTTGGCGAATTCGCCGGCGGCCGCCAGACCATTCTGTTCAAGCGCGACGACCTCACCGGCAGCGTGCTCTCGGGCAACAAGCTGCGCAAGCTGGAGTTCTCCCTCGCCGAAGCCTTGCAGCTGGGTGCCGACACGGTCATCACCGTCGGCGCCGTGCAGTCCAACCATTGCCGGGCCACCGCACTGTGCTGCGCCCGGCTCGGACTCAAGTGTCACCTGGTGCTGCGCGGCAGCCAAAGCGGCGCGGCGGACGGCAACCTGCTGCTCGACAGGCTCGCCGGCGCGACCATCACCCTGCTTGACGCGGAGGGCTATTCCACCCGCCAGCCGGAAATCGTTCCGCGCCTGATGGCCGACTACGCGGCCAGCGGCGGCAGGCCCTATTACATCCCCGTCGGCGCCTCGAATGCGATCGGCGCCTGGGGCTATGTCCGGGGCTACCGCGAGCTCATGGCGCAGGCCGGGCGCCGGGGCATCACCATCGACCATGTCGTGGTCGCCACCGGCTCCGGCGGCACCCAGGCGGGGCTGATCGCCGGCCGCGCCCTGACCGGAGGCGGCAAGCCCGAAATCTGGGGCGTCAATGTCTGCGACGACGGCCCCTATTTCGAAGCCGAAATCCGCGGCATCCTCGAGGAGATGAACGCCAGGCACGGCCTCAAGCTGAAGCCCGCGGCGACACCCATCCGCATGCTCGACGGCCATGTCGGTGCCGGCTACGGGATACCCGACGCGGCCTGCATCGCCACCATCCAGGCCGCCGGCCGGCTGGAAGGCCAGATCCTCGACCCGGTCTATAGCGGCAAGGGCTGCCACGGCATGCTGGAGGAAATCCGCGCCGGCCGCTTCGGCAAGCGCGGCACGGTCGTTTTCATCCACACCGGCGGCGTGTTCGGGCTGTTTCCGCAGCGCGAGGCCTTTTCCACGACGCAGGCCGCGGGCGCCTGACCGGGCCGGATGAAGTCCGCACCCGCGACTGCTGCGCAAGAAACGGGTGGCACGCGGCGCCGGCTTCGCCGATACTGCGCGCCATGTCGACTGCCAGCTTCCTGCGCCTGCTGCTGCTTTCCGCCATCTGGGGTGGCTCCTTCCTGTTGATCCGCGTCGGCGCCCCGGCGTTGGGCCCGGTGACGCTGATGGAAGCGCGGGTGCTGCTGGCGGCGATCTTCCTCGCCGCCGTGGCGTTGGCGCTGCGCCTGCCGCCACTGGACTGGCGAGCGCACTGGCGCCATTACCTGGTGATCGGCCTGCTCAATTCGGCGCTGCCCTTCCTGCTCTTCGGCTACGCGGCGCTGAGCCTGCCGGCCTCGCTGCTGTCCATCCTCAACGCCACCTCGCCGCTGTGGGGCACGCTGATCGGCGCGCTCTGGCAGCGTGCGCCGCTCGACGGCCGCCGGCTGGCCGGACTGGCGCTGGGCATCGTCGGCGTCGGCCTGCTGGTCGGCTTCGACCGCGTGGCGCTAAACCCCGGCGCCGGACTGGCCATCGCCGCCTCGCTGGCGGCGGCGCTGTGCTATGCCATGGCCAGCAGCTACGCCAAATCCGCCCGCGCCGTGGCGCCCTTCGCCAACGCCCACGGCAGCATGTGGGCCGCCAGCCTGCTGATCGCGCCGCTGCTGGCAGCCTTCCCGCCCGCCGCGGCGCCGGCGCCGGGCATGCTGGCGCTGGTGGCGGCGCTCGGCGTGCTGTGCAGCGGCATCGCCTACCTGCTGTATTTCCGCCTGATCGAGGACATCGGCGCCGCGCCGGCGCTGACCGTGACCTTCCTCATCCCGCTCTTCGGCAGCTTCTTCGGCTGGCTGGTGCTTGGCGAAACGATCGGCTGGCACACCCTCGCCGGCGGCGCCGTGGTGATCGTCGGCACGGCCCTCGTCACCGGCTTTTCGCCCGGCATGCTGATGTGGCGCAAGGAGGCGGCGAGTGCTTGAAGCTGCGCACCACTATGCCGCCGTCGCCCGCGCCATCGTCTATGTACGCACCCATGCACGACGCCAGCCGAGTCTCGCCGAGATCGCGGCGGCGGCAGGGTTGAGCGAGCACCACTTGCAGCGCGTGTTCTCGGCCTGGGCTGGCATCTCGCCCAAGCGCTTCCTGCAGGTGCTGACCAAGCAGCACGCGCTGGCGGCGCTGCGCGAATCAGCCGACCTGCTCGATGCCGCGCTGGAGGCCGGCCTTTCCGGCCCCGGCCGGCTGCACGACCTGATGGTGAGCTGCGAAGCGCTGACGCCGGGCGAGATCAAGAGCGGCGGCGGCGGCGTCGAGCTGCGCCACGGCCTCGCCGCCACGCCGCTCGGCCTGGCGCTATTCGGCTGGACGCCGCGCGGCCTGTGCCACCTGGCCTTCTGCGATGGCGACGAAGCGGCAAAGCTGGCCACGCTTCGGGCCGACTGGCCGGCGGCGAACTTCGTCCAAGACGACGCCGGCGCGGCGCAACTCGCCGCCCGCGTCTTCCCCACCGCACCACAAGCGGGGCGCCTGCACCTGCTGCTGAAAGGTACCAACTTCCAGGTCAAGGTCTGGGAAGCCCTGTTGCGCATCCCGCCCGCCGCGCTGGTGTCCTACGGCCAGCTCGCCGCCGCGCTGGGCCGCCCCGAGGCGCCGCGCGCCGTGGCCGGCGCAGTCGCCGCCAACGCCATCGCCTACCTCATCCCCTGCCATCGCGTGATCCGCGAAAGCGGCGAGAACGCGAGCTACCGCTGGGGCGTGGAACGCAAGCTGGCGCTGCGGGCGTGGGAGGCGGGACGGGCCGGCGCCTGAAGCAAAGTCGGCGCTGGCGGGACGGCGACGTCACAGCCCGGCATGCGTTTCCCGGAATTGCGCGGGGGTAACAACTACCTCGACCGAGCCATGGCGCCATGCGGCGGGGATCTTCCCCGGCACGCGACGTTCCGTCCGACTGCCTTTTCATGGACTTCGTTGGCCGGTCGGTGTTCGGTAAGCAGATTGACACCTGCATTGCCCACAATTGGCTGAACTCAGTTCTCGGCAGGCATACCAAAATGCCGTCCTGATCATGCCATCGGAATTGCCGCCAAGGACTTTTTGAGGCAAAATCGCCCTCGGACGAGCATGCAGGATGCAATGCCACCTTGCATGCATGCCCGATACTGGGAGAGGAAATGGAACTACCGACTGCGGGCCCACAAGAGCAGGCTTTCTTCGCTTCGGAGAATAGCCCACTGGCCAGGACAACAAAGACACTGTGGATTTGGATAGGTGTTTCGATACTGATTGGGGTGTTGATTTCGCGTGGATCGCTAACCGCGACGTTCATTTCGGCAGCCATCCTGTTGCTTGTACTGCTTCCCGTAAACATTTTCCTCAGGCGAAAACTGGGTTCCGGCCAAGCACTTGTCACGCTCACGGCAGAAGCCATCGAATCCCCAAATTTATCTGGCAAAAAGAAACGGATTCTCTGGCACGACATCGAACGCGTTTTGGTCGAAACCGTTCAAGGCACATCACACTTGCAGTTTGTTCTCAAACCTTCCGCTGGGCTACCGGACAAGAAGCAATTCTGGACCGGAACAAACCTGTCTCGGCCAACCCTGATTCTTTCGACATTCACGCCAGAGGTTCAGGAACAACTCCTCGACGCCATCAATGTCAGATTGCTGGGCGTCGCGGGGCACGCCCCCGAGTCGCAACCTGCATCCACAAATCCGCTCCGGGAAAATCGTGAGTTTCAGGAGAAATTGAAGGCATTGGGCCCTACACCATGGATGACGTACATTTTGATCGGCCTGAATGTACTGATTTGGTTAGGAACCGTGGCTCTAGGCGCGAGCATTGCGCAAGCACCTGCAGATAGGCTGCTTGCGTGGGGTGGCAACGCGGCTTCCGAAGTACAACGAGGGGAATGGTGGCGCCTCCTGACCGCGACATTTCTGCATAGTGGCGCAATACATGTCGCCATGAACATGCTGGGACTTTATAGCGCCGGATTGTTGCTTGAGCGAATCTACGGGCACCGTCTCTACCTGGTCATCTATTTTTCATCTGGACTGATAGGAAGTGCACTGAGTTTGCACTTTTCCGCACAACAAGCGGTTTCCGTTGGCGCATCCGGCGCTGTTTTCGGAGTTACTGGTGCATTGCTGGTGGCTGTCTTCCAGCACCGCGACAAGTTGCCAAGGGAATTTAGCAAGCAGATGATGAGTGGTGTCGGATTCTTCGTTGTTTACTCACTGATGCAAGGATTTGCCAGACAGGGAATAGATAACGCCGCGCATATTGGCGGACTGATGGGGGGCTGCTTAGCGGCATTTATTCTGCCCGAGAGGTTCGATACCGAAAGATTCAGGAGAACCTTAGCGAGTCGCGCAGTCGTCGCGGTCGTTGCGAGTACCTTGGCGACATTCGGAATTGCAGCAGTAGCACCACGTGCGACACTTGACCAGGCCCGCATATTTGCCAGCGCCAGATTTTTGGAAAGGGGAATCAGCGAGTTTCAATCTGCGGTCAAGGCGATCCAGCAGGAACAGGCTGACATTCAGGCTGGCAAGCTGTCCGAACGCGACGCCGATGATCGGAGCAGGACAGTCCACGCGCCAGCCTTCCGAAAAGTCATTGAAGACCTGTCACAAGTAACGCTAAGGCCGGGCGATCGCCGCGAGCCCATTGTGAGGGACACGATTAGGGCCTCCGAGTTGCTCGCCGAGTCGCTGGCCATGGAGTCTGTTTTCATAGCAGGAGATCCAAAACCTCGTCCGGCGGACCCGGTTCGATCTGCGCAAATCGAAGCGGAACTCAATGTGGTCGCCGAACGGCTAAAGAAGAACTCCGGGGAGTTAAACAAGAAACGCTGAGATAGGCTCAGCCCCGGCTCGCCAGATAGTTCATCGGCCCACCCGTGTAAGGTGCGAAGCCGGTGCCGAAGATCACGCCGGCATCGGCGAGTTCAGCGTCGGCGACGATGTCTTCGCGCACCAGGCGTTTCGTGGCGTCGAGCAAAGGCTCCAGCATGCGCTCGGCGAGTTGCGCATTCGCCGTGCCACCAGCGCCGACTTTCTGCGCCTTGCCCTCGACCCAGGTGTAGAAGCCCTGGCCGGACTTCTTGCCCAGCTTGCCGGCCTCGAACAGCGCCACCAGCTTCTTCGGCGGCGAGGCGTCGCCCACCAGTTGCTTGCCGGCATGCACGGCGACATCCAGCCCCACGGTATCGGCCAGCTCGATCGGGCCCATCGGCATGCCGAAGGCCACCAGCGCGGCGTCGATGGCCTCGGGCGCAATGCCCTCGTCCACGCACTTCATGGCTTCGTTCATGTAGGGGCCGAGCACGGCATTGACCAGAAAACCCGGCGCGTCCTTGACCGGCAGCGGCAGCTTGTCGATGCGGCGCACGAAGGCGGCGGCCTTCCGCGCCGCCTCGGGCGAGGTCTTTTCGCCGGCCACCACCTCGACCAGCGGCATCATCGCCACCGGGTTGAAGAAGTGGATGCCGACCAGGCGCGAGGGGGCGCGGAATGTCGCGGCGATGTCGGCCAGTTTCAGCGACGAGGTATTCGACGCGATCACCGCATCGGGTTTGGCGCGGGCCTCGATGTCGGCGAACAGCGCCTGCTTGGCGTCGAGGTTTTCGAAGATGGCCTCGATGATGACGTCGGCCTGACGCACGCCCTCGCCCCTGGGGTCGGCGATCAGGCGGTCGAGGGCGAAGCGGGCGAGCTTCCTGTCGCGCAGCTTCCTTTCGAGGAACTTCGCCGCGCGGCCCACCGCCGGCGCGATGCGTTCCACGCTCTGGTCCTGCAGGGTCACGGTCATGCCGCGCAGCACGCACCAGGCCGCGATGTCGCCGCCCATGACGCCGGCGCCGACGACATGCACGCGCTGCGGTGAAAAGTCCTTCGCGTCCTTGCCGAAGCCCTTGAGCCGGTCCTGCAAAAAGAAGACGCGGATCAGGTTGCGCGTGGTCGGGTGCTTCACCAGCGCATCGAGCGAGGTCGGTTTGTCGGCAGGCACCGCCAGCGTGTTGCCACCGTAGTTCTGCCACTGGTCAATGATGGCGTAAGGTGCCGGATAGTGTTCCTGTCGCGCGCGCTTCGCCACCTGCTTTTTCGCACCGTTCGCGACAACGGACTTGAGTGGGCCGTTCATCAGCTTTTGCATGAAAGGCAGCTGGCGCGGCGGCTTGCCCGAAAGCACCAGCATGCGTGCGGCATTGTCCATAACGCGCGGCGGCACGCATTCGTCGGCCAGGCCCATCTTCTTCGCCCGGGGGGCAGAGATGTTCTTGCCGGTCAGCATCATGTCCAGTGCCGCGGCGGGGCCGACGATCTGTGGCAGGCGCAGCATGCCGCCCCAGCCGGGGACGATGCCGAGCATCACCTCCGGCAGCGCGAACTTGGTGCCCGGCTCATCGACCGCAATGCGGTAACGGCAGGCCAGGGCCAGCTCGGTGCCGCCGCCCATGCAGTGGCCGCGCACCAGCGCCAGCGTCGGGTAAGGCACCTCCGCCAGTCGGTTGTAGGTGTCCCAGCCGCGCTGGATCAGGGCGCGCGCCTTCTCCGGCGTGTCGGCCGAGGTGAATTCCTCGATGTTGGCACCGGCGATGAAGCCGGCCTCCTTGGCGGACCTGAAGATCAGCCCCTTGGGCGGGTTCTTCTCGCATTCGTCGAGGATCAGGCCGAGTTCGGTCATCACCTCGGCGCCCAGGGTGTTGGTCGAGGAATCGGCGGTGTCGAGGATGGCCCAGGCGATGCCATCCATTGCATCGGCCTCGCGTTCGAGTTTCCAGTGCTTGAAATTGCTCATGCTGAACTTTCCTTGCTTGAATTCGGATGGACGTAGCGGCCGACGATGGCCGGGCGTTCGTCGCCATCGACATGCAGCGCAAAGGTGCCGCCGCGGGCTTCAGGTTCAGCGCGCAGCGCAACCCGCGCGCCGTAAAACACCTGGCCCTTGATCCAGGTTTCAAGGCACAGCGGGGCCTGAGCCAATGCGCCGCCGAGATGGCCGAGGCACTGGCCGATGGCGCGTTGCGGATGGGCGAAGGCCCGCGCGTAGCCTTGGCGACGCGCATAGGCATCGGACAGGTGCAGCGGATTGAAGTCTCCCGAAAGCCGGCTGTAGCCAAGGCGGCCATGTTCCGGCATGCGCCACTCGGCCAGCGCGGGACCACCGAGTACCGGGCTGGCCGGCGCTTCGGCGCCGGCGGGGCCGAAGCGGCCGCGCGCATAGAAGCTGTTGGTGGCCTCGAACACGGCGCGGCCATCGCGGCGTGCCGTCACCTGCAGGTCGATCTCGATGCCCTTTTTCAGTACCCGCCGCTCGCCACTGCGCACCGTGAAATCGAGCACGGCGTCGGGGGCAATCGCCTCATGCAGCGCGAGGCGATTGCGCACCTGCAGTACGCGCCAGATCGGCAGCGGAAACGCCGGGTGGCTGAGCAGCGCCATCAGCAGCGGAAAGCTCGCCGTGTGCGGGTAGAGGATGGACAGCTCCGAGTCGGCCGGCATGCCCGAGAGTTGGAGGAAATCGGCCTGCTCGGCGCGGGTCCCGCGCCGGCCGCGCCATTCGGCGACGATCTCGGGCAGTGGCCCAAGCGCGGCGCCGCCGGGCTTGGGCCGCCACATCTGCGCCATGAAGCCGAGGAAGCCGGGCTTGTCACGGAAATTGAGCCTGACGGCAGCGGTCATCGCCAGTCGGTCAGGCAGCTTCGACCAGCACCGCGCCGCCCTGGCCGCCGCCGATGCAGATGGTCGCGATGCCGCGCTGCTTGTTCTCGCGCCGCAGGATGTGCAGCAGGTGCAGCACGATGCGCGCACCGGAGGCGCCGACCGGGTGGCCGAGCGCGATGGCACCGCCGTCGATGTTGAGTTTGTTGGCATCGAGCGTGCCCAGGGGCACGTCGAGGCCGAGTTCCTCCTTGCAGCAAGCCGGGTCTTCCCAGGCCTTGACGCAGCCCATGACCTGGGCGGCGAAGGCTTCGTTGATCTCCCAGGCGTCGAGGTCGTTCAGGTCCAGCCTGTGGCGCTGCAGGATGGGCGTGGCAGCATGCACGGGGCCGAGGCCCATCTGCGCCGGGTCGAGGCCGGCCCATTGCGTGTCGGTGATCCTGCCGATGGGCGTCAGCTTGTATTTCTCCACCGCCTCGCTTGATGCCAGCAGCAGCCAGGCCGCGCCGTCGGTGATCTGCGAACTGTTGCCCGGGGTGATCTTGCCGTACTTGCGGTCGAAGAAAGGCTTGAGCTTGGCCAGACCCTCCATGCTCGAATCGTGGCGCACGCCGTCGTCTTCCGCATAGACTTTGCCATTGGCATCGATCAGCGGCACGATCTCGTCAAAGCGGCCAGCCTTCTGCGCCGCCGAAACCTTCTTGTGGCTCTCGACCGAAAAGGCGTCCATCTGCTGGCGCGAGATGCCGAACTTCCACGCCAGGTTCTCGGCGGTCTGGCCCATCATCAGGTTCACCACCGGGTCGGTGAGGCCCTTGACGATGCCGATCACGGGCGTCAGCAGCATGGCGGGGCGCAGCTTGGCGAACATGCCCAGCCTGGCGCCTATGCCGCGCGCCTGCGCCATCAGCGAGAACCACATCACCATCTTGTCCGAGTAGAGCAGCGGCGTGCGAGAGAGCGCATCGACGCCGCCCGCCAGCACCAGTTGCGAGCGGCCGCCGTGGATATTGGCGATGGCCGAGTCCAGCGCCTGCATGCCCGAGGCGCAGTTGCGCATCACGGTCCAGCCCGGCACCTTGTTGCCGCAGCCGAGGCGCAATGCAATGACGCGGCCGATGTTCACTTCATCGACGCTCGGCCCGGCGCAGCCGACGATGACTTCGTCGAGGTCTTCCGGCGCGAACGGCTGGCGCGCCAGCAGCGCCCGGCCGGAGATCGTGGCCAGGTCCGAGGCCGAGAAGGGGCCGGGGAGGTTGCGCGACTTGAGGAAGGGGGAGCGGGCACCATCGACGACATAGACGGGTTCGAAGGGTTTCATGCTCAGGCGGCCTTGCGCAGGGTTTCGGTCTTGGCCGGCGGCTGCGTCGCATGTTCCACGGAAAAATCCTGCGGGAAATCGTCGACGGCGATGGCGCGGTCGCGCAGCTCGGCGCGGCGCTGCAGCAGGGCATGCTCCTCGGCGGTGATCACGCCAGCTTCAAAGGCGTGCGCAGCTTGCTTCGCCGTGTCGCCAGCGCCGACTCTTCCATCCTTCACCGCCTTGCGAATGCGCGCCTCGATCGGCTCTGCGGCCACCGTGGCTTCCAGCGCCAGTTCGACGACGCCGACCGCGTCCGTTTCGTCCCTCGGCACGAACATGCCGGCGGTCAGGCGGTCGCGCGTGGCCGAAGGCTCGATCAGCAGTTGCGCGACCTGGTGGCCGAGCTTGTCGGAGGGCACTTCGTAGGGCCGGCCGAGCGGGAAGATGTACCAGTGCAGCAGCGCGGCGATGAAGCGGTTCGGGTAGTTGGAGATCACCCCCTCGAAGGCGTTCTGCATCTTGAACATGGCGTCCCAGATCGCCCAGTGCATCAGCGGGGCGTCAGCGGACTGGCGACCTTCGGCCTCGTAGCGCTTGAGCGTGGCCGAGGCGAGGTACATCAGCGAGAGGATGTCACCCAGGCGCGCCGAGAGCTTTTCCTTGCGCTTCAAGTCGCCGCCCATGACGAACATCGAGACGTCGGCGAGGAAGGCGAAGGCGGCCGAGAAGCGCGAGAGCTGCTGGTAGTAGCGGCGGGTTTCGGGCGCCACGTTCGCGGGTACCGAAGCGAAGTTGGAGCCGGTGAGGCCCATGCTCCAGGAACGGAAGCCGCGGGTCCAGATGAACCAAAGATGTGCAGCGAAGGCGGCGTCGAATTGGCGCAGGCCCTGCCTCGCATCCGGATTCCTCGCCGCCGCCATTTCCTTCAGCACATAGGGATGGCAACGGATCGCGCCCTGGCCGAAGATGATCAGGCTGCGCGTCAGGATGTTGGCGCCCTCGACCGTGATCGCCACCGGGATCTGCTGGTAGGCACGGCCCATGAAGTTGTTGGGGCCGAGGCAGATGCCCTTGCCGCCGAGGATGTCCATCGCGTCATTGACCACCTGGCGCGCACGCTCGGTGACGTGGTACTTGACGATGGCCGAAACTACCGAGGGCTTTTCGCCGAGGTCGATGGCGGCGGCGGTCAGGGTGCGCGCCGCATCCATCGCGTAGAGCTTGCCGCCCATGCGCGCCAGGGCTTCCTCGATGCCCTCGAAGCAGCCGATGGCGGTCTTGAACTGGCTGCGCACGCGGGCATAGGCGCCGGTGGCGCGTACGGCGAGCTTGGCCATGCCGGTGTTCGACGAGGGCAGCGAGATCGAACGCCCCGCCGCCAGGCATTCCATGAGCATGCGCCAGCCCTGCCCGGCCATCGCCGGGCCGCCAATGATCCAGTCCAGCGGCATGAAGACATCCTTGCCCGAGTTGGGGCCGTTCTGCCACACGGCATTCAGCGGGAAATGGCGGCGGCCGATGTTCACGCCGGGATGATCGGTCGGTACCAGGGCGCAGGTGATGCCGAGATCATCGACCTTGCCGAGCAAATGGTCGGGATCCTGCAGGCGGAAGGCCAGGCCCAGCACGGTGCAGATCGGGCCCAAGGTGATGTAGCGCTTGTCCCAGGTGACGCGCATGCCGATCACTTCCCTGCCCTGCCACTGGCCCTTGCAGACGATGCCGAGATCGGGAATCGAAGCGGCGTCCGACCCGGCCTGCGGGCTGGTCAGGGCAAAGGCGGGGATCTCCAGGCCTTTGGCCAGGCGCGGCAGGTAATGGTCCTTCTGCGCCTCGGTGCCGTAGTGCAGCAGCAGCTCGGCCGGGCCCAGGGAGTTCGGCACCATCACCGAAACGGCGGCAGCCGAGCAGCGCGTGGACAGCTTTTGCACCACCATCGAGTGGGCGTAGGCCGAGAATTCGAGGCCGCCGTAGCGCTTCGGGATGATCATGCCGAGGAAGCCCTTGTCCTTGATGTAGGCCCAGACCTCGGGCGGCAGGTCGTGGTGGATCTGGGTCGTGTCCCAGTCATGCGACATGGCGCACAGCGCCTCGCATTCGTTGTCTAGGGAAATACTGAATAAGGTACAAACACTGTGAACGATTTTTTTGTCATGAAGTCAGACAAAGAGTTGTGATCACAAGGGACGAACTGATGAAGCAGATGACGCTGGCGGCGACACGAGGATTCGAGAAGCACAACC